>NZ_JBIUAP010000006.1:1249-423259 GCF_044547525.1 Promicromonospora sp. NPDC052451 | reverse complement strand
CGCCTGTACGAACACAACCCCCGGGGTCTTTGGTATCCTGAATAATGCCCCCCGCCGGGGGGGGTGGTCGGATGTTTGCTTCGAGGTCGGCACAGGCCTGTGCCGACCTCGAAGCAAACTGCCGACCTCGAGTGGAGCTGCCGACCTCGAGCGGGGCTGCCGACCCTGACCGCCGGGGCCGCGGTCAGAGGGGCGGGCGGGGGCCGAAGACCGCCGTGCCCACACGCACCACGGTTGCACCCTCCGCCACGGCCAGCTCCAGGTCGTTCGTCATGCCCATCGAGAGCTCCTGCGCGGCCGAGGTGCCCGGGGCGGCCGACGCCACGACCTCGTCACGGATGGCGCGCAGCCGGGCGAATCCGGCCCGGACCGTCTGCTCGGTCGCACCCTCCAGGGGCGCGCCGATGGTCATGAAGCCCGTCAGCCGCAGGCCCGGCAGGGCGGCGACGGCGGTGGCGAGCGCGACGGCGTCCTCGGGCCCGACGCCGGACTTGCTCGCCTCACCCGTGACGTTGACCTGCACCATCACGTCGAGCGTGCGGCCGTCGCGCACGCACCGGTCCGAGATCGCCCGGGCGAGGTCGAGCGAGTCGAGCGTCTCCAGGCCCGTGGCGGTGGCCAGCACCTGGTTGATCTTGTTGCGCTGCAGGTGACCGATCATGTGGACCTGAAGCGTGCCGTCCGCGACCCGGTCCGCGACCGCCGGCGCCTTCGCGACGAGCTCCTGCACGCGGTTCTCGCCGATCAGGTCCACGCCCGCCGTCAGCACCTCCAGCACGGCCTCCGCCGGCTGCGTCTTGGTCGCGACCAGCAGCCGCACCTCGCCGGGCTCCCGCCCGGCGGCGCGCGCGGCGGCGGCGATCCGTTCGCGGACGACGGCGAGACGGCCGACGACGGAGGAGGGGGACTGCAGCTGCTCGGGCACGGGGCGAGTCTATTTCGGCCCGTCGGTACCCCGGGTGGCGTGTCCGCCGCGGGAGGTTCAGGGTCGGTTCAGGGGGGTTCCTGGTACCGCGAGCCTCCCGGTCTGCGGAAGGATGCAACCATGAAGACGCTGCTGAACATCATCTGGGTCATCTTCGCGGGGTTCGGGCTGTGGGTCGGCTACATGCTCGCGGGGATCATCTGCTGCCTGCTCATCGTCACCATCCCGTTCGGCATCGCGTCCTTCCGCATCGCGGGGTACGCCCTGTGGCCGTTCGGGCGTGAGGTGGTGGAGCACCCCCGCTCCGGCGCGTTCGCGCTCATCGGCAACGTGATCTGGGTGATCGTCGCGGGCTGGTGGCTGGCCCTGGGCCACGTCGTCACCGCGATCCCGCTGGTCATCTCGATCATCGGCATCCCGATGGCCTGGGCCAACCTCAAGCTCATCCCGGTGTCGCTGATGCCGCTCGGCAAGCAGATCGTCTCCAGCGACGCACTGCTGCCGACGTACCGGAAGCAGGGCGCGGCGGCCTGAGCCCCGTCGCCGGCGGCGCTCGGCCCAGCGCCGCCGGCGCCGTCGGGCACGGCCGCCGTCGGGCGCAGCGCTGTCGGGCGCAGCGCCGTCGGGCGCAGCGCTGTCGGGCGCAGCGCTGTCGGGCGCAGCGCTGTCGGGCGCAGCGCTGTCGGGCCCTGCGCCGTCGGCGCCCGCCCGCGCTCTCAGTCGCGGGCGATCGGCGCCGTCGTCCCGCCCGTGAGGGTCAGCAGGTCGGCCGGGGCGAGGCCGACGTCGAGCCCGCGTCGGCCCCCGGACACGTAGACCACGTCGTACGCCTGCGCCGACTCGTCCAGCACCGTCGTGTGCCGCGTCTTCTGTCCCAGCGGCGAGATGCCGCCCACCACGTAGCCGGTGGCGCGCTCGGCCGCCGCGGGCTCGGCCATCGCCGCCTTCTTGCCGCCCGCCGCGCGGGCCAGGGCCTTGAGGTCCAGCTTGCGGTCCACCGGCACGATGCCCACCACGAGCTTGCCGTCGACGTCGGCGAGCAGCGTCTTGAACACCTGGGGCGGATCGACCCCGATGGCGCGGGCCGCCTCCAGGCCGAAGCCAAGGTCGCTGGCGGGGTCGTGCTCGTACGGGTGCAGCGTGTGCGGCAGCCCGGACTTCTCCAGGGCCACCACGGCTGGCGTCCCGTGGCTGGCGCGGGCGGACTTCGAGTTCTTGGCCACGACGCGATTGTGCCGTGCGGGCGGGCCAGGGGCGCAGCAATTTCGTGGTGCGGACCCGCCGGGCGGGTGAAACCCGGCCAACCCGGTCGGAATCTACGCCGTTAGCGTGGGGGGCGTGCTCGTACTCCTCGTCCTCGCCATCCTCGTCGGGGGCTCCCTGCAACGCGTCGCCGGGATGGGGTTCGGGCTCGTCGCCGGCCCGTTCATCGTCCTGCTCCTCGGGGCGCGGGAGGGCGTCCTGTTCGTCAACGTCGTCGGCGCGGTGATGGCGCTCGTGGTGCTCTGGCGCATGCTCCCCCACATCGACTGGCGCCGTTACGGGTGGCTGGTCGCGACGTCGGTCACCACCAGCGTGCCCGCCGCGTACCTGATGCGCGACGCGAGCTCGGCCGCGCTGGAGCTGGTGGTCGGGCTGGTCATCGTCGTGGCGATGACGCTCGCCCTGGTCACCAACCGGCTGCGGGGCGCTCGCCGGCCGTTCGCGGAGCGCGCCCGCTGGCCGCTGCTGCTGACCGGTGTCGCGAGCGGGTTAGGCAGCGTGGCCGCCGGTATCGGCGGCCCGCCCCTGGCGGTCTACTCGGTGCTCGACCGGTGGGATCCCCGGGCGTTCGCCGCGACCGCCCAGCCCTTCTTCATGACCAACGCGGTGGCGGCGATCGTCGCGAAGGTGACCGTGGCCGACGTCGTGCTGCCGCCGCTCGACTGGTGGGAGTGGCTGGTGGTGGGCGCCGCCCTGGCCGGCGGGGTCTGGGCGGGGGAGCTGCTGGCGGGCCGGGTGTCGGCGAGTGCCACCCGCAAGGTGCTGGTGGTGCTCGCCTACGTGGGTGGCCTGGCCACCCTGACGCGCGGGCTGGTGGGCCTGCTCGCCTGACACCCGGCCGCCGTCGGCTCACCCCTGGTCGAGCGGCCCCAGGACCATCGCCGGCTCGCCCGACGCCGTGAGCCGGGCCGTCCCGAGGTTGCCGACCGTGCAGCTCCCGCTGCGCGGGGCTCCGCCGTTCCAGACCTGCCGCAGGCAGTTGCGCATGGCGAGCTGTCCCCAGTAGCTCGGGTGCAGCGACTCCTGGACGTAGTACGGCGAGTCGCCGATCGTGGTGACCGTCCGGATCTGGTTGACCCACTCGGTCCGGTCGACGGCGCCCGCCGACCGCCAGTCGGGCAGGCCCACCTCCTCGTACAGCCCGACGCCGCTCTCGCACAGCCGTCGGCCGTCGAACGCGTGCGTCATGTCGAGGGTGCGGACGTTCGGCAGCCCGACGTCGGAGGCCGCGCCCAGCAGCGCCCCGTTGATGGTGGGCAGCGCCGTGGAGTTGGCCCAGTCGGCGTCCCGGTTCCAGAGGCCGCAGCCGCCGACGGACTGGCGGGTGTACCCGGACTCGGCGTACCGGAACCGGGACCCGTCCGGCACGGGCGACGGGTAGGTCTGGACCACGAGGGTCCACTGGTCGGTGCGGTAGCCGGCGTTGCTCATGGCGGTCGCGACGTTCCGCAGCGCCGTGGTGACCCGGGCGCGGACGGCGGCGACGTTCGCGGCGGTGAAGTTGGCCGCGACCGAGCTGTCGTCGTGGCAGTAGTTCTTCCACCAGGACGGCGAGGTGAGGAAGTTGACCACGCAGGTCTGGACGACGCTCGCGAACTCGAAGTCGTTGCCGCCGATCGAGACCACGACCATGCGGACGTTCCGGGTGTCGGCGGCCTCCTGCAGCAGGAGGGCCTGACCCTTGTTCCCGCCGCTGGAGTAGAAGTCGATGCCGGGCTTGAAGGGGGAGCCGGCCGAGGTGGCGGTCGTCGCCCCGCTGCAGGCGAGGTTGAGGCCGTTGGTCCCTCCGCCGATGTAGGCCTCGGCGGAGGACGCACGGTGGCAGCGGGGGATGAGCTCGCCGGTGCCGCCGGGGTTGTCGAAGTAGGCGGTGGGGCCCAGGGCGTCGGCGCGGCGGTAGTCGCTGTTGGAGGCGCCGGCCCAGCGGCCGGCCTCCCCGGAGATGTACGAGTCGCCGAGCGTGACGACCCAGGGCGTCCCGACGCCGGGACCGTCGGCGGGCAACGGTGTGGTGGAGAGGGCCGCGGTGGACAGCGGCACGGTGGGCAGGGGTGCGGCGGGCAGGGCCGCTGCGGTGGCCGGTGTCGCGGTGGCGACGAGGGCGAGCGAGGCGAGGAAGCCGAGGGTGAGGTGGCCGAGCGTTCGCAGGTGCGTCGTCATTGGCACTCCTGTGTCCAGGCAGTGCCGGTGGCACTGCTGACCGGAACTCTAATAAAAGGAGTTTACGCCAATCCCGGAAAAAGGTAAATGATCGGCAAACTTAGATCTGACCCACGTCCAGAACCGTCAGCACGACCTCACCGGCCTCGTCGCTCGCCGCCAGGTCGACCTGCGCGGTGATCGCCCAGTCGCGGTGCGCGTCGGCGTCGTCGAGCACCTGTCGTACCCACCAGGTGCCGGGTTCCACGCGGCCGCCGTCCTGCGTGGCGGCGCCCGGCAGCTCCGCGCCCGGCTCCAGGATGGTCAGCAGGGCGGCCGAGCGAGCCTGGGGGCCGATCCCGATCGCGTCGTCGCCCTGCTCCTCGAACAGCGGGTCCAGGGCGTCCGCCCAGGCGTCGGCGTCCCATCCGCCGCCCAGCGCCGCCAGCGCCGGGTAGGACTCGCGGGCGGCGAGCTCGACGCGGCGGAACATCGCGTTGCGCACCAGCCGGCGGAACGCGCGCGGGTTGCCGGTGACGGGCCGGGCGGGTGCCTCGGCGCCGGCGTCGGCCAGCTCACCGTCGGTCACGAGGTCGGCATCATCGTCCACGGGGTTGGCCAAGCGCTCCCACTCGTCGAGCAACGACGAGTCGACGCCGCGCACGAGCTCGCCGAGCCACTCGACGATCTCCTGCACCTCCTCGGTGCGGTGCTCCTCGGGCACCACCTGGCGCACGGCCCGGTAGGCGTCCGCGAGATACCGCAGCACCACCCCCTCGGTGCGCTCCAGCCCGTACACGCTCACCGTCTCGGCGAACGTCATGGCCTTCTCGACCATGTCGCGCACCACCGACTTGGGGGAGAGCTCGTGGTCGGCCACCCACGGGTTGGTGCGGCGGTAGGCCTGGAACGCGGGCTCCAGCAGGTCGGCCAGCGGCTTGGGCCACGTGACCTCCTCCAGCAGCTCCATCCGCTCCTCGTACTCGATGCCCTCGGCCTTCATCGCGGCCACGGCCTCGCCGCGGGCCTTGTTCTGCTGGCCCATGAGCACCTGGCGGGGATCGTCCAGGGTCGCCTCGATCACGGAGACGACGTCGAGCGCGTGGGTCGGGCTCTCGACGTCGAGCAGGTCCATGGCCGCCAGGGCGAACGGCGACAGCGGCTGGTTCAGCGCGAAGTCACGCGGCAGGTCGACCATGAGGCGGGCCGACGGGCGCAGGGTGCCGGCGGCGTCGGGCACGCGGACCTTCTCGACCACGCCCGCGACCCGCAGCGAACGGTAGATCCGGAACGCCTGGCGTACGTGCTCGGCCTGCTGCGTCTCCGTGTCGTGGTTCGCGGTCAGCAGGTGGCGCATGGCGTCGACGGGGTCGGTGGTGCCCGCCGACGCGCGCGCCAGCACGTTGAGCACCATCGCGTGGTTCACGCGGAACTGGGACACCAGCGGCTCGGGGTCGGCGTCCCGCAGACGTTCGAACGTGGCGTCCGTCCAGTTCACGGAGCCCGACGGCGCCTTCTTGCGGACCACCTTCTTGAGCTTCTTCGGGTCGTCACCGGCCTTGGCCAGCATCTTGCGGTTCTCGATGACGTGCTCGGGCGCCATGACCAGCACCTCGCCCACCGTGTCGTACCCGGCGCGGCCCGCCCGCCCGGCGATCTGGTGGAACTCACGGGCGCTCAGGTGGCGCATGCGCTCGCCGTCGAACTTGACGAGGCTGGTCAGCAGGACCGTGCGGATCGGCACGTTGATGCCGACGCCGAGCGTGTCGGTGCCGCACACGACCTTGAGCAGGCCCTTCTGCGTCAGGCGCTCCACGAGCCGGCGGTACTTGGGCAGCATCCCGGCGTGGTGCACGCCCACGCCGTGCCGCAGGAACTTGCTCAGGATCTTGCCGAACCCGGTGCCGAAGCGGAAGGCGCCCATCTCCGCGACGATGGCCTCCTTCTCCGACTTGCTCGCCACGTTCATCGACAGCAGCGACTGCGCGCGGTCGACGGCGTCCTTCTGCGTGAAGTGGACCACGTAGACCGGGGCGCGGTGCGTGGTCACCAGCTCCTGGATCACCTCGGTGAGCGGCTCGACCACGTAGGAGAACGTGAGCGGGACCGGGCGCTCGGCGCCCGCTACCTCGGCCACCGGCCGGCCGGTGCGCTCCTCGAGGTCCTCCCGCAGGCGGGTCGTGTCACCGAGCGTGGCGCTCATCAGGATGAACTGGGTGTCCTTGAGCTCCAGCAGCGGCACCTGCCACGCCCAGCCGCGCTGCGGGTCGCCGTAGTAGTGGAACTCGTCCATGACGACCTGCGCGACGGCGTCCTCGTCGGCGTCCGCGCCCCGTCCGCCGTCACCGTTGCCCCGGCGCAGCGCGAGGTTCGCCAGGATCTCCGCGGTGCAGCAGATGATCGGGGCGTCCGGGTTGACGGCGGAGTCGCCCGTCATCATGCCCACGTTCTTCGAGCCGAACGCGGCCACCAGGTCGAAGAACTTCTCGCTGACCAGCGCCTTCAGCGGCGCGGTGTAGTACGTGCGGCCGCCCCGGCCCGACCGGTGCGCCGCGAGCGCGGCGAACTGGGCACCCATGGCCACCATCGACTTCCCGGACCCCGTGGGCGTCGCGAGGATCACGTGGGAGCCCGTCATGACCTCCAGGAGCGCCTCCTCCTGGTGCGGGTAGAGCGCGCGCCCGCCTGCGGCGGCCCACTCGCCAAAGCTCTCGAACAGGACGTCCGGGTCCGGGTCCTTGCCCGTGGGTGCGGGCAGGTACGGGATCAGGGTGCCGGCGGGCTTCGGGGTACCCGGCTGGCTGGTCGAGGAGAAGGTGGTCGCGGTGGTCGAGGAGGGCGCCGTCATGGTCCGCCCATTCTTGCAGGCGGGTGCGGGGGTGGGTGAGGTCGGCGGTCAGCCGGCGGGCCGGTCGCCGCGCGTGCGCTTCTCGCCCGCCTGGACCGCCACCACCCCCGCGAGGATCAGCACGCCGCCGACGAGCTGGACCGGCCGGGGCAGCTCGCCCAGCAGCAGCCAGGCGAAGCCGATCGCGGCGACCACCTCGAACAGCCCCACGAAGGAGGACAGCCGCGGGCCGAGCAGGCGGCCCGCCGCGATGCCGGCCACGTAGGCGAGCGCCGCCGTCACGATGCCGAGGCCGATCACGGGCAGCCACCACGGCACGGCCGTGCCCGCGTAGACGGGCGCCGCCGTGCTGTAGTCCAGCGGCATCAGGCCGGTGGCGCCGAGCAGGCCGAGGGCGAGGGTCGCCGTCGTCAGGCCACCGGCGGCCAGCGCGAGCGGCGGCAGGCCGGTCTCCGCGTTCGCGTTGATGACGAAGTACGTCGAGACGCCGAGCATCGCCACCAGGGCCCAGGCCACGCCGGCCGGATCGGTGGCCCCGGCACCCGCACCGGTGGTCAGGTCCAGCACGAGCACCAGCCCGACGGCGGCCAGGAGCGTGCCGAGCACGGTGGCGACCGTCGGGCGCTGGCCGTGCCGCAGCCAGAACCAGAGCACCACCGCGGCCGGTGCCGTGTACTCGATCAGCAGGGCGGGCCCGACGGGCATGTACTGGACGGCGGAGAAGTACGCGAACTGGCAGCCCGCGACGGACACCGCGCCGTAGACCGCGATGAGCCCCAGGTTGCGCCGCACAGGTCCCCAGTCGCCCCGCAGCGAGACGATGCCGAGCGGCAGCACCACGAGGGCCGCGATCGCCACACGCGCCAGGACCATGGCGCCGGGGCTCCAGCCGGTGTCGAGCAGCCCGCTGGCGAACACCCCGGAGAGGCTGAACGCCGCGGCGGAGACCCCCGCGAGCACCAGCCCGGACGTCAGGCGGCGGGCAGGGGTCGTGCCTGCTCCGGCCACGGTTGCTCCGGCTGTGCCCGCTCCGGTCCTGCCCGCTCCGGCCGCCAGGGGGCCGGTCGCTGCCGACCCGCCGGTGTCAGGTGTCACTGCGCCCATGGGTCCTGACGCTAGGGGTGACGGGGTAATGTGTCAACGTGGTTTTCGCTCATGACACCGAGGAGTCGCTGCAGGCCGCCGTCGCGCTCGTGAACGCCGCCGAGCCACCGGTCACCCTCACGACGGTGGCCGACCTCGACGCGTTCTTCACGCGGCACGGCTACACCGGGCGGCACGACGGCACCGAGGCCGAGCTCCGCGACGTCCTGGCCCTCCAGCCGCGCCTGCGCGAGCTCCTGCTGGCCGACCGCGACGTGGCCGCCGGCCTGGTCAACGACATGCTGGCCGACGCCGGTGCGGTGCCCCGGCTCGTGCGCCACCCGCCGGAGGACTGGCACGTCCACGCGGTACCGGCCGACGCCCCGCTCGCCACCCGCGTCCTGGTGGAGACCGCGATGGCGATGATCGACGTCGTCCGCGAGGACGAGCACTCCCGCCTCGCCGTCTGCGCCGACGACGACTGCGCGGGGATCGTCCTGGACCTCTCCCGGAACCGGTCCCGCCGCTACTGCTCCACGACGTGCGGCAACCGCAACGCCCAGGCCGCCCACCGGGCGCGGCAGGCGGACCGGGCGGGTCAGCCCGCCACGGTGTAGCGCGTCGCCCCGGACGCCACGGCGGCGCGGATCGCCTCGGCCACCCCGGCGACGTCGTCCGGGAGGTCGGTGAGGACGACGCCGGGCGTGGTGCCGGCGGATGTGGTGCCGGCGGATGTGGCGTCGGGCGTGGCGTCGGGTGCGTCGTCGTCGGCGGGTGGCGCCGTGCCCGGTGCGATCTGGGCCGTGGCCCGGGCGAACTCCTCGTGCATGTGCCGGGCGGCCCCCAGGTCGGTGAACCCGTGCCCGGTGCGCGTGGCCACCCGGTGCAGGCAGGTCTCCACGGGCGGCAGCAGCACCACGTAGTCGATCGCCGCCAGCCCGGTCAGGGCCGCGAAGCCGGGCAGGAACCACGGGCCGATCACGCCGTCGTACACCACGTGGATGCCGCCGCGCGCGAAGGTGCCGGCCGCCGCGGCGGCCGCACGGGTCGTCGTGTCGTTCTGGGCGTGCGACCCGGGCAGCCAGGGCGAGACGTAGCCACGGCGCAGGAACGTGAAGAAGGCGTCGCCCTCCACGAGCGCGCTCGGCTCCCACAGCTCGGCCAGGGCCGCGGACACCGTCGACTTGCCCGAGCCGGGCGGCCCCGTGACGACCAGGAGGGTCGCGGCGTCCGTCATCCCAGGTCCCAGAGCATGCGGTACCAGGCGACCCGCTCGGGGTCCTCGTCGATGCCGTACCCCTCGTAGACCAGGTGGTCGTAGCCGGGGCCGTAGTTCCAGCCCAGGCTGTAGGTCGCCACCGCGAGGTCGGCCCAGCGGTCGGCCACGCCCAGGGACCCGAGGTCGACGTGGCCGAACCAGGTGCCGTCGTCGGCCAGCAGGGTGTTGGGAGCGCAGGCGTCGCCGTGGCAGACCACCAGCCGGTCGTGGTCCGGCGCGTCCGCCAGGCGGGCGCGGGCCTCGGCCGACCAGCCGGCGGCCGCGTGCCCCCGGGCCGCCCGGTCCTCCGCGACCGCGATCCGGTCCTCGATGCTCCAGGTCCACGGGCACCGGTCGACGGGCAGGGCGTCGTGCATGGCCCGCAGGCCCACGCCGATGGCACGGGCGGCGGTCTCTGGTTCGGCCAGCCACCGCGGGTCGACGGCGGAGCGGGCGTCGAGGGCGGTGGTCACGAGCCAGTCCACCTCGCCGTCGCTGCCGGCCTCCAGGACGTGCGGCACGGTGGTCCACGGCTCCGCCCAGCGCATGCGCGCCGCCTCCTCGACCAGGTCGATCCACTCGGTCAGGGCACGGTCCGTGCGGGGCGACCACTTCACGAACGTGACGGGTTCGGCCGGGTCCGGCGGGTCGACGCGGAACGTGAGGCCACCCAGCTCGTTGCGCCAGGCCAGGGTGAGCTCACCGGCACCGGCGAGCTCACGGACGAGATCGGGCACCGCCACCGGCTCGGTCGGGATCGTCATGGGCCCAGCGTCGCAGACCGGGCGGCGCGGCCACGATCTGATTTCGCTCCGGGCGGTGCCGGGCGGTGCCGGGCGGTGCCGGGCGGTGCCGGGCGGTGCCGGGCGGTGTCGTGCGATGCCGGTGCGGCGGGCGCCCGGCCCCCCGGCCGGCGTCGGGGCGGGTCCGTCGAAGGATGTACGCCGCGGACCAGAGATCGCCCGGACGGCCGACGCGGGCGAGGGCCGGGCACCGGCAGGGTCGGACCATGTCCGCACACACCTCAGCGAGCACCTCGGCGACCACCGCACCCGTCGCCGCGCCGGGCGGTCCCCGTGGCGGCCGGATCGCCGCCCTCGACGTCCTGCGCGGGGTGGCCATCCTCGGCACCCTCGCCAGCAACATCTGGCTGTTCACGATGCCGGGCGGGCCTGCCGCGCTGTTCTCCGGCGGGTTCGTGACGGACGACCCGGTCCGGACGGCGCTGCAGGCACTGTCCAACGGGAAGTTCCTCGGGCTGCTCACCCTGCTGTTCGGCGTGGGGCTGGAGCTCCAGTACCGGTCCATGGTCCGGCGCGGGCTGCGGTGGCCGGGCCGGTACGGGCTGCGGGCGGCGATCCTGTTCGTCGAGGGCCTGCTGCACTACGTGCTCGTCTTCGAGTTCGACGTGCTCATGGGGTACGCCATCGCGTCCGTGCTGGCCGCCTACCTCATCGGGCGTTCCGACCGGGTGGTGCGGGCCTGGAGCACCGTCGTGGCCGCCGTCTACGTGCTGGTGATCGCCGGTGTCACCGCGCTCCTGGTGACGGCCTCGCCCGCGTCCGGGGAAGCGGGCACCGTGCCGCTCCCGTCGACCGCGAGCTGGCCGGAGCAGGTGCTGGTGCGGCTGGAGCACGCCGCCGTCTTCCGCATCGAGCTGCTGTTCATCGTCCCCTCGGCCCTGGTGCTGTTCGTCGTGGGCTCCCGCCTCGTGCGCGCGGGCCTGTTCACCTCGACCCCGGAGGGTGCGCGCCTGCGCCGCCGGCTCGCGTGGGTCGGGCTGGGTGCCGGGGTGCCGCTCAACGCCCTGACCACGTGGGCCGGGCCCGACTGGGTGCTCGTGGACCGCTACCTGGTGCCGCCGCTGGTCGCGGTGGGCATCCTCGCGCTCGGCACCACCCTGGTCGGGCGCGTGCGGGCCGGCCGGGCGCCGGGCCTGCTGCGCCGCGGGGTCGAGGCCGTGGGCCGGACGGCGCTGTCCTGCTACGTGCTCCAGAACGTGCTCGCGTCGGTGCTCTGCTACGACTGGGGTCTGGGGCTCGCCGGCGGTGCCACCTGGCAGGTCGTCGCGCTCTGGGCGGGCATCTCCGCGGTGCTGATGATTGCGGCGCCGCTGTGGCTGCGCCGCTGGCCGCGCGGCCCGATCGAGCTGCTCATGCACCGGGTCTACGACTCCCGGCGGGTGGACCGGGCGGCATCGGCCGCCTAGTGGGCGGGCGACGTGCGACGGGCGCGGACCGCTTCTTCCGCGTCCCACAGGGCGCGGTAGTAGGTGGTGCGCTCGCGGTCCGGGGCGACGCCGTAGGCGGCGAGCACGAGCGGCTCCAGCCCTGCGCCGTAGCGCCGGGTGACGCTGCGCGTGGTGACCGCGATGTCGGACCACCGGTCGCCCACGCCCAGGTCCCCGACGTCGACGTGGGCGGCGAACCGGCCGACCTGGTCCAGGAGGGTGTTCGGCACGGTGGCGTCGCCGTGGCACACCACCAGCCGGTCGACGGGCGGCGGGTCGCCCAGGGCGGCGCTGATCGTGGCGCGTTCGGCATGGGCGAGGGGTGCGGTCTCGTCCGTGGTGAGGGCGTCGACACGCATCCGCGCCGTCCGGACGAAGGGGCAGGTGTCGGTGGGGAGAGCGTCGTGGAAGCGGCGCAGCCCCACGCCGATCGCGATCGCCGCCCGCTCGGCGTAGGCCCGCCAGCGCGGTTCGACGGCGGACGTCGCGACGTCGCCGTCGGCCTCGACGGCCGCGGTGAGCAGCCAGGAGCCGTGCGCGTCACGGCCCGCGTCGAGCACGTGGGGCACGCGGGTGAACGAGCCGGCCCAGACGAGCCGGTCGGCCTCGGCGAGAGGGTCGGGGCAGGCGGAGTCTTCCGGGACCCACTTGAGGTACGAGCTCGTGGTGCGGGGCGGGGCCGGGATGGAGCCCAGCCGGACCGTCAGGCCGCCGTACTCGTTGCGCCACACGGGAACGACCGCCGCCCCGGACCGGAGCCGTGCGGCCAGGGTGTGTACGACGGGCGGTACCTCGACGGGAGTCGGACCGATGCCGACCAGTGCGCTCGACACCCCACCATCGTCCCACGGAGCGGGTGAAAAAGTGCTCCTGGTTCGTGGTGGTCGAGGGCACCGGCCGACACGGCCCCGTGGTCTCCCACGGTGTCAGAGGAGTGTCAGAGCGGCCTCAGACCGCACTGCGGACGCCCGGTGCGGCCAGGATGCCCGGCAGGCCCTGCGGCGCGACGGGACCGGCCGCGGCAGCGCCGCCCACGGTGATGTCGACGCACTGGTAGAACGCGTTCACGGTGTCGGCGATGTTCCAGCGGGCGAACACGGTGTGGTCACCGGCGGGCAGACCGCTGAGGGTGTGCTCGACGGTCGCGCCGGGCTGGGCGCCGCCGTCGTCCACGGTCTTGAACGGCTGACCGTCCACGAAGTACTCCCAGGTGGACGTCGAGTGCCGGGCGGTGATCTGCCAGCGGAACGTGACCTCGCTGCCCACGGTGGTGCGGGGCCAGGCGAGCGAGTCGTCGTCGACGACGGTGAAGCCGCTGCCGCCCGAGCACTCCATGGAGCCCTTCGGGGCCTCGACGCTCTGGGGCTCGTACTGCAGGCCGCCGCAGTCGAAGCTGACGGTGCCCGTGGCGCAGTGGTCGGCGCGGCTGGGCGGGTTGGTGATCCAGCCGTGCGCCTGCGCCTGGGGCAGGAGGGCGCCGGGCGCGGCGACGAGGAACGCCGCCGCGAGCGCGAGGGCGGCGAGCGCGGACAGCAGGAGACGGCTGGGCGGGCTTGCGGTGCGTGCACGGTTCACGGTGATGCCTCCGTTGGCGAGCGGGTGAAATATCGGTGGCATCGAACCTAGGAAATGTCAGCTTTGCTGACAATGAGGGTGAATTCGTACGCGCTTCCCCGTATCCGCGACCCTCCCGGCAGCACGACGGCGAGGCCGTGGGGTCACGACCTCGCCGCTGGGTGCAGGTGGGATCAGAGCGGGCTGGCGGCCAGGTGGCCGCCCGTGCTCGCGGTGCCGCCGACGTTCACGTCCATGCAGGCGTAGAACGCCATCGCGGTGTCGTACACGTTCCAGCGCGCGAGGATCGTGTGGTTGCCCGCGGGCAGGCCCGTCAGCGTGTGCGTGACGGTGGGCGGCGGCGTGGCCCCGTTGTCGTTCACCGTCTTGAAGAGCCGGCCGTCCACGAAGTACTCCCAGCTCGCCGTGCGGTGGAACGCCGTCAGCGTCCACTGGAACGTGTGGGTGCTGCCGATGGTGGTGCGCGGCCAGGCCAGGGAGCTGTTGTCGAGGGTGGTGAACCGGCTGCCGCCGGAGCAGAGCATCGAGCCCTTGGGGGCCTCCACGCTCTGCGGTTCCCACTCGACGCCGTTGCAGGTCCAGCTCACGGTCCGCTTGGCGCAGTGGTCCTGGCGGCTCGGTGGCGAGACCACCCAGCCGTGGGCCTCGGCCCGGGGTGTCATGGAGCTCGGTGCGGCGACCAGCGCCGTCAGGGTCAGGGCCACGACGGCGAGGACGCCGAGCAGGACCCTGGTGGCGGATGTACGCGGTGCGGTGATTCTCATGGGGCTCACCTCGGGTGTGAAGTTGGATGTTTCCTGGAGTGCTCCTGAGTGTTCGGGTCGGACCCCTTGACGCTAGAAACCCGTGTGGGCAGGGGACAAGTAGGGCAACTACGTACCTACGTGGCCGGTTCGTGATCGATGCGGAGCGTCGTGGACGGCGGTGCTCCTGCGTGGCGTGCGGCCCGGCCCCGCACCGTGTCCGGAGAGCTATCCGGCCGGGCTTGCGGCGAGCAGCGTGGTGCAGACGTCGAGGAGACGCGCACGGAGCAGCGCCGACCGCTCGGCGAACGCCCGCTGCCGCCGCACGTACTCCGCCTTGCCCTGCGGCGTCTCGATCGGGACGGCGGCCACGCCGTACTCCGACACGTCGTACGGCGAGGCGGCCATGTCGGTCCAGCGGACGTCGCGGGCCAGCTCGAACGTGTCGAGCAGCAGGTCGCCCGGGACGGCGGGGCCGAGCTTGAGGCACCACTTGTACAGGTCCATGGTGGCGTGCAGGCAGCCCGGCTGCTCCAGGCCCACCTGCGTGGCGCGCGTCGGCTGCAGCAGGTTGCGCCCGGTCGCCTCCGGCGTGAAGAACCGGAACGCGTCGAAGTGCGAGCACCGCACCGGGTTCGCCTCGACCACGGCGTCGGTCCCGGCGTGGCCCAGCCGGAGCGGCAGCGGGTGCCGGTGGTCGCGACCCGCCTCGCGGTCGCGGTAGACCATCGCCCACTCGTGCAGCCCGAAGCAGCCGAACGTGCCGGGGCGCGACGCCGTCGCCGACAGCAGGTCCCGCACGTAGCGGACGGTGTCGCCGCGGTCGGCGAGGAAGGCGCCGACGTCGAGCGTGACGACGGGCGCGTCGTCGGGCGCGTCGTCGGGCACGTCGACGGGCGCGGCGTCGGGCGCGGTGTCGAGGACGGTGTGCCAGCGCCAGGCCGTGCGGTCGTCCGGGTCGGTCTCGGCCCGGCCGGCGGCGTCGTCGGCCGACGGGTCGGTGCCCGGCAGCCGCAGGGCGGTGCCCGCCCCCGGGTGCCAGCGCCGCAGGTGCGTGACCCGGGTGGGGTAGTAGGTGAACAGGAAGTCCTCGATCGCGTGCTTGCGCCCGGCTGCCCGGGCCTCGCGCCACACGGCCGTGAGGGCGTCGGCCCGTTCGGCGTGCGCGGCGGCCCGCGGCGCCCACTCCTCGGGCAGCAGCATCCGCGTGGTCGCCGGCTCGCCCGGGTGCGCGACGGCGTCGTGCGCACCGGGAGCGGCCGTCTCGCCGAGGACTGTGGTCACCGCTCCAGGGTAAGGCGGCGGCGACGTCCGCCCCGCCCGCCGACGTAGGGTGCGACCATGTCCGACCTTCCCCTGCGCCGTCTCGGGCGCTCCGGCCTGTCCGTCCCGGTGATCGGTCTCGGGTGCAACAACCTGGGCCGTACCGGCACCGCCACCGCCACGCAGGAGGGCGCGACCGCCGTGGTCGACGCCGCCATCGACGCGGGCGTGACCTTCTTCGACACCGCCGACCGCTACGGTGCGCGCCCCGGCCTGTCGGAGGAGCTGCTCGGTGCCGCGCTGAAGGGACGCCGCGACGACGTGCTGGTGGCCACGAAGTTCGGCCTCGACATGCGCGGCGTGAACGGCGCCGACTTCGGGGCGCGCGGCTCGCGGCGGTACGTGGTGCGGGCCGCGGAGGCCTCGCTGCGCCGGCTCGGCACGGACTGGATCGACCTCTACCAGCTGCACACGCCCGACCCGCAGACCCCGGTGGACGAGACGCTCGCCGCGCTCGACGACCTCGTCCGCGCCGGCAAGGTGCGCTACGTGGGCCACTCCAACCTCCCCGGCTGGCAGATGGCGGACGCCGAGCACGTGGCCCGGGCCGCCGGCGGCACGCGGTTCGTCTCCGCGCAGGACCGGTACTCGTTGCTGGCCCGCGGCGTCGAGCGGGAGGTGCTGCCGGCCGCGCGGGCGTACGGCATCGGCTTCCTGCCGTACTTCCCCCTGGCCGACGGCCTGCTGACGGGCAAGTACTCCGGCGGTGCCCGGCCCGACGGCACGCGCCTCGTGAACGAGAAGCGGCACCTGCTGGAGACGGCGCCGTGGGCGGCACTGGACCGGTTCGCGGCGTTCTGCCGGGAGCGCGGGACCACCGAGACGGTCGTGGCGTTCTCGTGGTTGCTGTCCCGGCCCGAGGTGTCCTCGGTGATCGCCGGCGCCACCCGGCCGGAGCAGGTGCGTGCCAACGCCCAGGCCTGGACGTGGACGCCGACGGCGGACGACCTCGCGGAGCTCGACGAGATCTTCCCGGCCTGACCGGGTCGGTAGCGTGAGCCGCATGAACCGCGCCTTTCACCAGGTCAACGTCTTCTCGCCGCTGCCGGTCGGCGGTAACCCCGTCGCCGTCGTGCACGACGCCGACGGGCTCACCGACGAGCAGATGGCCGCCTTCGCCCGCTGGACCAACCTGTCCGAGACCACGTTCCTGCTCGCCCCGACGCCCGAGGGGCGCGCGGGCGGCGCCGACTACCGCGTGCGGATCTGGACCCCGGGCGGCGAGCTGCCGTTCGCGGGGCACCCCACGCTCGGTACCGCGCACGCGTGGCTGGAGTCCGGCGGCGTCCCCGGCGGCTCGGAGGTGGTCCAGGAGTGCGGCGTGGGCCTGGTGCGGCTGCGGCGCGACGCCGTCGGCGACGGGCAGCGCCTCGCGTTCGCGGCGCCGCCGTTGGCGCGCTCGGGGCCGGTCGACGACGCCGACCTCGCCCGGATCGCGCGCGCCCTGCGCATCGAGCCGGCCGACGTCGTCCGTTCGGCCTGGGTCGACAACGGCCCGGGCTGGGTCGCGGTCCAGCTCCGCGACGCCGCCGCGGTGCTCGCGCTCGAACCGGACCACGTCGCGATGGGGGACCTCAAGGTCGGCGTGGTCGGTGCGTACCCGGTCGGGGACGGTGACCACGCCGGCCCGCAGGCGGCCGACGCCCCCGCCGTCGAGGTGCGGGCCTTCGCGCCGTCTCTCGGGGACGGGGAGGACCCCGTGACCGGCAGCCTCAACGCGGGCCTCGGGCAGTGGCTCGCCGGTGACGTGCTGCCGGCGTCGTACGTGGCCGCGCAGGGGACGGTGCTGCGACGCGCCGGCCGTGTGCACGTCGAGAAGCTGCCCGACGGGGCCGTCTGGGTGGGCGGCGACACCGTGACCACCATCGCGGGGCAGGTCGGCCTCTGACCTGGGCCGCACGCGTGACCCGGGGGCGTCGCGTGCGGCCCGGCGCTCT
This sequence comes from Promicromonospora sp. NPDC052451, assembly GCF_044547525.1. Taxonomy (NCBI): domain Bacteria; kingdom Bacillati; phylum Actinomycetota; class Actinomycetes; order Micrococcales; family Promicromonosporaceae; genus Promicromonospora; species Promicromonospora sp. NPDC052451. The sequence goes on along the minus strand of NZ_JBIUAP010000006.1, from coordinate 405,935 downwards.
CTCTGACCCGGTGTCCCTCGCGGGGACGGGTCACTCCGGGTAGACGTTGTCTACGCGGAGTGACCCGTCCCCGCGGGGAACACCTTCCGGGCGACCGCGGCGAACAGCCGCTCCAGCGGCCCGCGTCCCAGCAGCGCCCGCCACAGCGTCGCCACCACGAGGCTGATCAGCACCATCCAGCCGAGCGGCTCGTTCGTCGGGGGATCGAGCAGGTCCCAGTAGGTGCGGGTCCACCACCAGATCGCGATGATCTGCGCGGAGTAGATGGTCAGCGCCAGCGCGCCGACGGCGGCCAGCGGCGTCACCACCACGAGCACCACCCACCGCGCGGCCCGGCCGAACCACCCTGCGCCGCCCGCACCCCCTGCGCCCTCCGCGCCGCCCGGCCGGGCGCCGGCGTCGACCACGCGGCCCAGCAGCAGGCACAGGCCCAGCACCCCGAGCGCGAACCCGCCCGATCCCAGGGCCTCGAACATCGTGTCGTCGTGCGGCCCCTCCAGGTAGAGGCCGGCCAGCGGCGGCCACGGGTCGGACCAGCCGGGCGCGGGCGTCACGTACGCGGACGACGTGACGGCGACCTGCCCCTCGATCGTGGCCGTGCCCCCGGCCCCGGCCACCAGCACCGACGACGCCAGCGAGCAGATCGCGGCCAGCCCGAACCCGCCCGCGACCAGGCCGAGCTGCAACGTGGGCGACCGCAGGTCGCTGCGCCCCACGGCGAGCCCGGCGAGCACGTACGCCATCCAGACCAGCGCCGGGTAGTGGCCGGTGAGGAGGAAGTCGGTCGCGGCCCCGGACCCGTCGTGCGGCGCGCGGAGCCCGGCCCGGGCCAGGGCTTCGGGCCCGTAGTACACGAGGAACGGCCCGATCACCGCGATCAGCACCGCCGTCGCCGCGAGCCGCGCGGGCGGTACCCGCAGGAAGGGCAGCGCCAGCACGAAGTACGCGGCGTAGAAGCCGAGGATGAGCAGCACCCGCGTGCCGAACAGGTCCAGCACGGCGACCAGCGCCAGCAGCAGCACGACCCGCACCAGGATCCGGCCGCGAGCGGTGCGCAGCGCCGTGCCCGCCAGCGGCGTCGAACCACCGGTGACCAGCGCCAGGGACAGACCCGCGACGGTCGCGAACAGGATCGAGGAGCGACCGTGCGCCAGGCCCAGCCAGCCCTCCGGAGTACCGAGGTCCGCCGAGGTGATGCCGACGTGCGCCGCGAACATGCCGAGCACCGCGATGCCCCGGGCAAGGTCCGCCCCGGTCACCCGGCCCGGCCCGCCGAGCAGGTTGCGACCCACCCGGTCGAGCGGGCGGCGCCCCGGGTGCGAGGCCCGGACCGGGGTCGCGGCAGACCGGTCGGACGGCTGAGCGATCGTGGACATGCGGGCATCCTTCCGCGTCGTCGTCCGCGGCGCGCGCGGCCACGCCGCCCGCCCGGCCGGCGGACAGCCGTCCCGAGGGATGAGAACGCAGGTGTGCGCGCCCGCACCCCGCACATACAGTGCCGCCATGACCGGCAGCGCCAACGAGTACCACTCGGCCCGCAGCGACACGCCCCGCCACCCGTACGGCGGCACCACGAGCGAGCCCGTCCCCGGCCCGGCCCCGGACGCCGCACGCGGCTCCGACCAGCCCGCCGGGACCGACCCCATCGACGCCGTGGACGCGCCGAGCAGCCTGTCCCGCCTGAGCGGCCAGGACCAGAACAACCCCGGCGCGGTGAAGGACCTGACCAAGGAGTCCGAGTCCTACACCCACGGGCACCACGAGTCCGTGCTGCGTTCCCACCGACGGCGGACGGCGGCCAACTCCGCCGCGTTCCTGCTGCCGCACCTCCTGTCCGACATGACGCTGCTCGACGTGGGCTGCGGCCCCGGCACCGTCACCGTCGATCTCGCGGAACGCCTCACCCAGGGCAGCGTCGTCGGCGTCGACGCGTCCGACGACGTGCTGGAGTCGGCCCGCGGGCTCGCCGACGCCCACGGCACGAAGAACATCACCTTCGAGCACGCCAACGCCTACGAGCTGCCCTTCGAGGACGACTCGTTCGACGTCGTGTTCGCCCACCAGCTCCTGCAGCACCTCTCCGACCCGGTGGCGGCCCTGCGCGAGATGAGGCGCGTCGCCAAGCCCGGCGGGTTCGTCGCCGTCCGCGACGCCGACTACGCCGCGATGGCCTGGTACCCCCAGTCCCCGGAGCTCACCGAGTGGAACATGCTCTACCACGAGGTCACGCACACCTACGGCTTCGAGCCCGACGCCGGACGCCGCCTCGCCTCCTGGGTGCGCGACGCCGGCTTCGACCCCGCCACGATCGAACCCGGCGCCAGCGTCTGGTGCTACGCCACCCCCGACGACCGCACCTGGTGGGGCGGCCTGTGGGCCGAGCGGTGCACCGAGTCGAACTTCGCCGTCCAGGCCAAGGACTCGGCGCTCGCGGACGACGTCGCCCTCGAACAGCTCGCCCAGGGCTGGCGGGAGTGGGCCGCCGCCCCGGACGGCTGGTTCGCGGTGCTCAACGGCGAGGTGCTGGCGCGGGCCTGACCCCGGTGTCGTCGGGCCGGGCGGTGCTGTGCGGTGCGGTGCCACGCCGTGCGGCCCGCAGCCGTGCGAGCCGGGCGAGCAGCCCGGCGCCCGCGGCAAGCGCGATCGCCGCGCCGAGCAGCACGACGGCGGGGTAGAGCCAGAGCACGACCCGGTACGCCGCGGCGGGATCGGTCAGGCCCATGAGCGTTGCCCCGAGCCACGGCAGCGCCAGGCCGAGCAGGAGGAACAGCGCCAGCGGGAGCAGTCGCAGTGTGATCCTGCCCCGTGACGTCAGGGAACGGCGGGCGGCCCAGCGACGGGCGCGCCCGACCACCACGGCCCCGGCCACCAGGACCAGCGCGGCGATGCCGACGACCACCGCGTTGAACGGGTCGAACGGGTTCGTGGTGCCGCGGGGCGTACCGCCGTCGGCCGCCACGATCGCGTCATGCGTCAGCGCCATCGGGTCCCCGGCCGCGTTCGCGAGCACGACGGCGCCGGTGCCCGTCACGGGGGAGAACTCGATGCCGGACGCGAACGTCGCGAGCGTGCCGCCGTGCCCGACGAGCGGGGCGGTCTCCCCGTCGGACGCCGTGCCGTGCCAGCCGAACCCGTAGCCGGCGGGGTCCGTGGGCACGTCGTGGAAGGCGCGAAAGCTCTCCGGGTGCAGCAGGCGCTCGCCGTCCGGGGTCGTGCCGTCCCCGACCTGGAACCGCAGCCAGGCCGCCATGTCGTGCGCGGTGGACACGATGCCGCCGCTGCCCGTGCAGGCCTGCGGCAGCTCCGGCACGGCGACCCGCACGGGGCCCAGGAGCGAGAAACCCCGGGCGAGGCCGGCGGGCGACACGTCGCACCGGCTCGTGACCAGGGTGGCGTCCATGCCGAGCGGCGTCAGTACCTGCTCGGCCAGGTACTCGTCGAAGGCGACGCCTGCCGTCCGCTCCACGAGGCGCGCCAGCACGTCATAGCCCGCGTTGCTGTACAGGGTGACCGTGCCGGGGTCGCTCGCCAGCTCCTCGCCGGACAGCCGGGCGACGGTCTCGGCGGCGCTGCGCGCCGGGTCGGCCGAGTACTCCAGCTCCGTCGCGGCCAGGCCCGACCGGTGGGTGAGCAGGTGCTCCACCGTGATGTCGCGGTAGCGCTCGTCGGCCAGGCGCAGCTCCGGGAGCACCTCGGCGACCGCGTCGTCGAGCGCCAGCCGGCCCGCGTCGACCTGCTGCAGCACGGCCATCGCCGTGAACGCCTTGGTCATCGAGCCGATGCGCATCGGCGTGTTCTCGTCGACAGGTGCGCCGTCCCCGGTCACGCCGTGCACGCGTACCCGGACCTCGCCGCCCACGAGGGTCACCAGCGCCAGGCCCGGGGTCCGGTGAACCCGGACGTACTCGTCGAGACCGTCGTCCACCGCCCGGTCGACCGCCCCGTCGTTCGAGGTGAGGGCATCCGCGCGGCTGGTGGCCGCGGCCGGGACGGTCGCCCCCGCCGGGAGCGCGGGTGCCATCGCGAGCACGGCCACCGCCGCCGTCACGAGCACGCCGCGCACGCCCGCCGGTCGTCGCGTCCTGGTCCGGTCGATCATCGTCACGAGCCCCTCGTCGGTGCCCCGCCGCCACGGCCGGGCGTCTCGTGCGACACGCTAGGGACCGGCACGGGTCCCGGGCATCGGGGATCACCTGGGCCGAGGCCCTGAACCATCCCTGAGGTGTCCCTGAGCACCGCGTGCGCGCCGCCCACCGCGGCGTCGGCATACCCTGAGCCCGTGCGTATCGCGAGATTCACCACCGGAGACGACCCACGCTTCGCCCTCGTCCAGCAGGAGGGCAGCAAGACCTTCCTCGCCGTGCTGGGTGGCGACCCCCTCTACATGCCGGCCATGCCGACCGGCGAGCGCATCGAGCTGGGCGACGGCGTCCGGCTGCTCGCCCCGGTGATCCCGCGCTCCAAGGTGGTGTGCGTGGGCCGCAACTACGTGGACCACGCCAAGGAGCTGGGCAACGACGTGCCGAGCACGCCGCTGCTGTTCTTCAAGCCCAACACGGCGGTCGTCGGACCGGACGACCCGATCGTCCTGCCCGACTTCACGCAGGAGGTCTCCTACGAGGCCGAGCTCGCCGTCGTCATCTCCAAGGTGTGCAAGGACGTCACGCCCGAGAACGCGCCGTCCTACGTGCTGGGCTACACCGTCGCGAACGACGTCACCGCGCGGGACGCCCAGCGCACCGACGGCCAGTGGGCCCGGGCCAAGGGCTTCGACACGTCGTGCCCGCTCGGTCCCTGGATCGACACCGACGTGAACCCCGAGGACGTCGGGGTGCGCTCGCGCGTCAACGGCGACCTGCGCCAGGACGGCCGCACCCGCGACATGGTGTTCGACGTGCCGTTCCTCGTGTCCTACATCTCCGAGGCGATGACCCTGCTGCCCGGCGACGTCATCCTCACCGGCACGCCCGCGGGCGTCGGCACCATCGACCACGGCGACCGCGTCGAGTGCGAGGTCGAGGGGCTCGGCGTGCTGTCCAACCCGGTGCTGCGGCGGAACTGACGTGACGGAGGCAGCCGTGCGCGGCGGGTCGGCCGTGCCTGGTTCGGTCGTGTCCGGTCCGGTCGTGCCCGGCGACGCCCTGCGCGCCGACGCGCTGCAGGCGCTGCGCGGCTGGCCGGCGCCGACGCCCGAGCAGGAACGGCTCCGCGTCCGGTACGTGCGCCACCTCGAGGCCCACGACCCCGCGACGCACCCGGGCGCCGGGGTGCTCCGGGAGTCCGTGCCGGACCACCTGACGGCGTCGGCCGTCGTGCTCTCCCACGACGGCGCCCACGTGCTGCTCACCCTCCACGCCAAGGCCCAGCGGTGGTTCCAGCTCGGCGGGCACCTGGAACCCGGGGACCGCACGCTGGCGGGTGCGGCGCAGCGCGAGGCACGCGAGGAGTCGGGCCTCGCGCTGACCGTGGACCCGGTGGCCGTGCACCTGGACGAGCACGTCGTACCGTTCTGCCGGCCGGGCACCGGCGACCCCGACCGACCCGTGCACCACCTCGACGTCCGGTTCGTCGCCGTCGCGGCGCCGGGCGCCGAGGCCGTGGTCTCCGACGAGTCGCTCGACGTGCGCTGGTGGCCCGCCGACGCCCTCCCCGACCCGGACCTCACGGAGCTCGTGGCTCTGGCCCGGACCCGTGTCGGAGGAGCATGACCGGGCGGGATCGTCCGGTGAAGCCTTCGGTGCCGGCACGGAGGTAGGCGACGCGGGTGGCGGGCGCCCCGGCGAGCACATTCGTGGCCGGTCCGGGCCTCCCGCGCGCACCATGGACGCATGGAGACGATCCGGCGGTTCCTGGTCCTGACACCCGCGGCCTTCGCGATCACCGCAGCAGTGCTGCTGCCGCTCATGACGGCCGGCAACCTCTCGCTCGCCACGGTAGGGATCGCCCTCCTGACGGCGCTCGCGGTGACCGCCGGGGTACTCGTGCTGATCCTCGCCGCGGCGGGCCTGCTCCGGTTGCTGCGCGTGCGCAACGCCTGGGCCGTGCTGGGCGCGGCCTGCGTTCTGGCCGTCGTCACCGCGACGGTTGCCTATGCCCTCGTCGCGGCGTCGCTGCCCCCTGACGACGAGGGATGGAACCTCCTGTACGTGACAGGCTCCGCCGTCGCGTCGGTACCGGCCTGGCTGGGCTATGCCGTCGGGCTGCTGGTTCTGGGCCGACGGGACCGGGTGGTCGCCGCACGGAACGAGGCGGGGTGACCGTGGCCGCGGCTCAGGGCCGGTGGTGGGCCTAGGCTTGGGGCGTGACATCTCCCGCTCCTGGCAGCTCTTCGACCCGTGTCCGCTTCGCGCCGTCCCCGACCGGCATGTTCCACGTCGGTGGTGCGCGCTCCGCCCTGTTCAACTGGGCCGTGGCGAAGCAGCAGGGCGGCACCTTCGTGCTGCGCATCGAGGACACCGACGCCTCGCGCAACCAGCCCGAGTGGGTGGACGGCATCCTGTCGGCCATGGAGGCGCTGGGGATCCGCAAGGACGACCCGGCGTTCGAGGGCCCGTACTACCAGTCCGAGAACGCGGGTATCCAGAAGGATGCCGCCCAGCGGCTGTTCACCGAGGGCAAGGCGTACTACTGCGACTGCACGCGGGATGCCCTCATCGCGCGCACGGGCAACCAGCAGACCGGCTACGACGGGTTCTGCCGCGACCGCGGCCTGGAGTACGCCGAGGGCCGGGCGCTGCGGTTCCGTACGCCCGACGAGGGCGAGACCCAGGTCGTCGACCTGATCCGCGGCAACCCGACGTTCCCGAACGCCAACCTCGAGGACTTCGTCATCGCTCGCGGCAACGGCTCCCCGGTGTTCCTGCTGGCCAACGTGGTGGACGACATCGACGAGAACATCACGCTCGTCATGCGCGCCGAGGAGCACCTGCCCAACACCCCGAAGCAGCAGCTGCTGTGGGAGGCGCTGGGCCACACGCCGCCGCAGTGGGCGCACATGCCGGTGATCGTCAACGAGAAGCGGCAGAAGCTCTCCAAGCGCCGCGACAAGGTGGCGCTGGAGGACTACCTGGCCGAGGGCATCCTGCCCGACGCGATGGTCAACTACCTGATGCTGCTCGGCTGGGCGCCGGGCAACGACGAGGAGATCCTGCCGTTCGACGAGCTGGTGCGCCGGTTCCGCGTCGAGGACATCAACTCCTCCTCGGCGTTCTTCGACGTCAAGAAGCTCACCGCCTTCAACGGCGAGTACATCCGCGCCCTGAGCGTCGAGGACTTCGCCGCCGCCTGCGCGCCGTGGCTCCAGGCCCCGGCCGCCCCGTGGGCCCCGGACCAGTTCGACGAGAAGGTGTTCGACGCCGTCGCGCCGCTCGCCCACTCCCGGGTCGCACTGCTGTCCGAGATCACGAACAACGTGGACTTCCTGTTCCTGGACGCCCCGATCATCGACGAGGACTCCTGGAACAAGGCCATGAAGACGGGCGCCGCCGGGCTCCTCACGGACGTCCGCGCCGCCCTCGCCGACGTCGCCTGGGAGGCCGAGGCGCTCAAGGACACCGTCACCACGGTCGGCGAGGCGCACGGCATGAAGCTGGGCAAGGCGCAGGCCCCGGTCCGGGTCGCCGTGACCGGTCGCCGGATCGGTCTGCCCCTGTTCGAGTCGCTGGAGGTGCTGGGTCGCGAGCGCACGCTCGTGCGGATCGACGCGGCGCTGGCCCGCCTCGTTCAGGCGGCGACGCCGTCCGACGCCGAGGTGCCCGCCACCGCCGAGTGACGCCACGGCCCGGGGAGGCGACGCGCCTGCCCGGGCCGGTGCGATGTCCCCGCGAACCCCCAGATCACCCACGTTGTAGCGTGTGAGACGTGACCGACGCCATGAGACCTGACGCCGCGCCGCCCTCACCCGAACCACCTGCGCCGACGCCGTCGGTCTGGGAGCCGCCCGTCGCGGCCACGGGACCGCGCGAGTATCCGCAGGCCCTGCGGGGGCCGTGGTACCGGTGGTGGCGTCCGTTGCTCGGGCTGCTCGCGGTCGCGGGCTCCGGGGTGGTGGTCTTCGGGATGGTGCTCCTGGCCACGCTCGGGTTCGTGCTCGCCCAGGCGGTGGGCGCGCAGCTGCCGGACCCGGCGTCGGACGCCTTTCTCGTCTCGCCGGCGGGCATGCTGGTGACCAACCTCGGGCTCGCGCTCGGCATCCCGGTCGCCCTGGTGGCGACCTGGGCGCAGTCCGGGCGCGCGGGCCTGGTGTCGTCGGTGCTGGGCCGGGTGCGCTGGCGCCTGCTGCTCGGCGGCCTGGGGGTGTCGTTGCTGCTCCTGGTGCCGCTCACGCTGGCGGGCAGCGTCCTCGTGTCGCAGCTCGGTCTGGCCGGCGACGCCTCCCCGGGGTCCGACGACGGCCTGTGGCCCCTGACGCCGGCGTCGGGCTGGCTGGCGCTCAGCCTGGTGATCCTCCTGACCACACCGCTGCAGGCCGCGGGGGAGGAGTACTTCTTCCGCGGCTGGGCGTCGCAGTGGCTCGGCAGCCTGCTGCGGTGGCGGTGGCTCGCCGTCGTCGTGCCCGCCGTGGTGACCGCGGTGCTCTTCGCGCTGGCGCACGGTGCGCAGAGCCCCTGGCTCTTCGCGGACCGGCTCGTGTTCGGCCTGGTCGCGAGCCTGATCGTCTGGCGCACGGGCGGGCTGGAGCTCGCGGTCGCCCTGCACGTGGCGAACAACCTGCTGGCCTTCGGGCTGGCCATCGCCTACGACGGGTTCGCGGAGTCGCTCCTGATCACCGAGGTGGCTCCGGCCGAGGGCGCGGTCAGCATCTGCGTCACGCTCGTCACCACGGCGGTGGTGCTGTGGTGGGCGCGACGCCGGGATCCCGCCGTGGTGGTCGTCGACCCGGCGCCGCGGCCCGTGGCGGGTCCGGTACCCACCCCGGCAGCAGTCACGACCGCGGGGCCGGCCGCCGGTCCGGTGAACGGAGGCACGGCATGACCACGGACGGGATCCTGTTCGACGTCGACGACACCCTCGTCGACACCAAGGGCGCCTTCGCGGTGGCCCTGGAGGCGATCCGGGCCGAGTACCTGCCGCACGTGCCGCCCGAGCGCGACCCGGAGATCCTGGCGCACTGGCGCACCGACCCGGGCGGCTACTACGCCCGCTACACGCGCGGCGAGCTGGACCACGACACGCAGCGCCGGTACCGCGCGGTGCGGCTGCACGAGACGTTCGGCGGCCCGCCCGTGACGGCCGCGTCGTTCGAGGCCTGGGACGCCCTGTTCTGGGGCACCTTCGAGCGGTCGTGGACGGCGCACGACGACGCCCGTGCCGCGGTCGACGACGCCGTCGCGGCGGGCCTGCGCGTCGGCGTCGTGACCAATGCCGCCACCGAGCTGCAGGAGCGCAAGCTGAAGCTCGCGGGCCTGGCCGACCTGCCGGTCCTGGTGGGCGTCGACACGCTGGGCTTCGGCAAGCCCGACCCCCGGGTGTTCCTCGAGGGGGCCCGCGTGCTGGGGACCGATCCGGTGCGGACCGCGTACGTGGGCGACGAGCCCACCGTGGACGCCCTGGCGGCCCGCGAGGCCGGCCTGACGGGCGTCTGGCTGGACCGGGCGGGACACCGGCGTGGTCCCGGATACGGCGGGCCCTCCGACGGGGGCCGGGACCCGCAGGATCCGGAGGCTCTGCGGGCGGCGGGCGTGCTGGTGATCCGGACGCTGGCCGAGCTGCCGGCGGCGCTCGGCTACGGTCCGGCGGCCGCTCGACCGCGGTGACGGGGCCCGGACCGGACCGGGACACGCGCGGGTGACGGACGGCACGCCCATTGCGTTTTGCGCACCGTCCGAGGTCAGGTAATGTTCTCCAGCGGTAAGGGGTCCACGGAACGCCTGTCGGAGACAGGTGCATCTCGGGGCCGTTACCCCCATGGGGTATGGTGTAATTGGCAGCACGAGTGGTTCTGGTCCACTTAGTCTAGGTTCGAGTCCTGGTACCCCAGCGCACGTTGCAGTAACAGTTCAGGCCCCCATCGTCTAGCGGCCTAGGACGCCGCCCTCTCACGGCGGTAACGCGGGTTCAAATCCCGCTGGGGGTACGCAGGTCTTCCGGCTCCGGCCGGCGGATCAGTTCAGGCCCCCATCGTCTAGCGGCCTAGGACGCCGCCCTCTCACGGCGGTAACGCGGGTTCAAATCCCGCTGGGGGTACAGCAAGAAGGCTCGGTCTCACGCGGACCGGGCCTTCTTCGTGTCTCCGGCGCGGTGTCTCCGGCGCGCACCCGATGTGGCGACCGTGGCAGGCATCTGCGGGCGAACGTAGAGCTCGTCGCCCTCTGGTGCCTCATGCCGCGATCGACCCTACGTTCGCCCCGTCGGGCCGGGCGGGACTCAGCGGATCTTGGGGTCGCCGCCCTCGATGAAGGGCTTGGGGCGCAGCTCCGGGTCGTCCGTGGCGGCGGTGGGCCCGCCGGGTACATGGCCGCCGTCGTGGTGGCCGGCTTCGCGGTGGCTTGCGTCGCGGTGGGCGCCGTCGCGGGGCGTGCCGGGCGCGGGGTCCGAGCCGCCCGGCGTCGTGCCCCCGAAGGTGCCGGACGCCGCCGCCCCGGCGGACGCCCCGCCCGGTGCTCCGTACGCCGGCGCGCCGGTCATGCCCGGCAGCCCGCCCGCCGTCGGCCGGAGGTTCTCGTCATCGGCAGTGGTGTCCGCGGGTGTGTCCGCGACGCCGCTCTCGATCCGGGCGACCGGCAGCTCGATGCGCTGCGTCGGCGGGTTGCTGCGCCGTCCGATCCGCGGCATGAGCGCGGGCGGCGGGGTGGTGGGCGGTACCTCCACCGGCGGTGCGGCCGGTGCCGCCGCGGCGGGACCGCCCTGGGCGGCGGCCTCGGCGTCGGCGGCGTCCGGGTGGAAGAGGTTCGCGATGATCAGGCGGTACCGCGAGTCGGGCCGGGGGATCCACGTGACCCGGTCCAGGGCCTGGTCCTGCCCCGCCGTCTCGAAGATGAAGGTGCCGTAGCCCAGGAGCTGGCCCATCGGGGTGCGCTCGTAGCCGAGGTCGGTCACCTTCTCGGACGGCATCATCGCCACCCGGTGCACCAGGAACCCGTCGAGCAGCAGCAGGCGACGGTCGGTCATGACGAACCACTCGGCCCGCCAGTCCAGCCACTTGTAGAGCAGCCGTGCGCCCAGGACGAGGAACGGCAGCCACACCCACCCCATGTCGTCGCGGACGTTCGGGTCCACGGCGACCAGGAGCGCCAGGGCCAGGACGAACGCACCGGCGGTGGTGAGGATGGGTTCCCAGAGCTTGGCCCAGTGCCGGTGGGTGGCGACGACGATGCGCTCGTCCGCCAGGATGTACCGCCGCAGGGCACGGTTCGGGACGAAGTCCGCTGTCGTGCTCATGGCGGCCTCCCCGGAGGATGCGGTCGGAATTCTCGTCGCCGACCCTACGCGGTCACCGGCCGATCGACCCGGTGAAGAGCTCCTCGAAGAAGGTGCCGATGTTCGCGATGGCACCCCAGATCACGTCCCAGAGGGCGAGCACGACGTCGGCGGAGCGCTCGGGGTCGTTGATGACCGAGTAGAGCAAGAAGATCACCACGACCCAGATGATGATGAGTCTCACCTTAGGCGGCATCAGATTCCTCCGACGTAGGTGCGTGCGCACCCGGTGTGCACACGTCCCGGGTGACACTACTGACACAGGCGGGACCTGGGGAATCACCACCCTCGGCGTGGCGGGCCAACGCTCACGGACCGCTCACGGACCGCACACCCCGTGTGCACCGCGAGCGGTCCGGAGCCGTCGTCACTCGCCGGAGCGGTGCAGCACCTCGGTCAGCTTGTTCGCCGCGGCGACGACTGCGGCCGAGTGCAGCCGGCCGGGCTGGCGGGAGAGCCGCTCGACGGGTCCGGACACGCTGACGGCGGCCACGACCCGGCCCGACGGGCCCCGCACGGGCGCCGACACCGACGCCACGCCCAGCTCACGTTCCGAGACGGACTGGGCCCAGCCGCGGCGTCGGACGCCGGAGAGGATGGTCGCCGTGAAGGTGGCGTCGCGCAGGCCGCGGTGCAGCCGGTCCGGCTCCTCCCAGGCGAGCAGGACGTGCGCCGCGGAGCCCGCGCTCATGCTGAGCGTGGCCCCTACGGGGATGGAGTCGCGCAGGCCCACCGGGCGCTCGGCGGCGGCGACGCACACGCGGTGGTCGCCCTGCCGGCGGTAGAGCTGTGCGCTCTCGCCCGTGTGGTCGCGCAGCGCGATGAGCACCGGGTTCGCGGCCGCCAGGAGGCGGTCCTCACCCGCTGCGGTGGCCAGCTCGTTGAGGCGCGGGCCCAGTACGAAACGGCCCTGCATGTCCCGTGCCACGAGACGGTGGTGCTCCAGGGCCACCGCCAGGCGGTGCGCCGTCGGGCGAGCCAGGCCGGTGGAGGAGACGAGCTGCGCCAGGGTGGCCGGACCGGCCTCGAGTGCCCCGAGGACGGACGCCGCCTTGTCCAAGACGCCGACTCCGCTAGTATCGTCCATACCGCGATATTGCCGTCTCGGAACGTGAGATTGCAAGTCGAGGCCCGAAGTTGTTTCTGATGAGGAGGCGAACCGCCATGGCCGGCACGCTGGCAGAGAAGGTCTGGGAAGCGCACCTGGTGCGCCGGGGCGAGGGCGGCTCGCCCGATCTTCTCTACATCGACCTGCACCTGGTGCACGAGGTCACGAGCCCGCAGGCGTTCGAGGGGCTCCGCCTCGCCGGGCGTCAGGTACGGCGGCCCGACCTCACGATCGCCACCGAGGACCACAACACCCCCACGCTCGACATCGACCGGCCGATCGCCGACGCGACGAGCCGCACGCAGATCGAGACGCTGCGTGCCAACGCCCAGGAGTTCGGCGTCCGCCTGCACAGCCTCGGCGACGCCGACCAGGGCATCGTGCACCAGGTGGGGCCGCAGCTCGGCCTGACCATGCCGGGCCTGACCGTCGTGTGCGGCGACTCGCACACCTCGACGCACGGCGCGTTCGGCGCGCTCGCGTTCGGTATCGGCACGTCCGAGGTGGAGCACGTGCTCGCCACCCAGACGCTGCCGCTGGCGCCGTTCAAGACCATGGCGATCACCGTCAACGGCACGCTGCCCGCGGGCACCACGTCCAAGGACATCATCCTGGCGATCATCGCCAAGATCGGCACCGGCGGCGGGCAGGGCTACGTGCTCGAGTACCGCGGCGAGGCCATCCGGGCGCTGTCCATGGAAGCCCGCATGACCATCTGCAACATGTCGATCGAGGCCGGCGCCCGCGCGGGCATGATCGCGCCGGACGAGACCACCTTCGAGTACCTCAAGGGCCGCCCGCACGCGCCCGAGGGCGCGGACTGGGACGAGGCGGTCGAGTACTGGAAGACCCTGCGCTCGGACGACGACGCGCAGTTCGACGCCGAGGTGGTGCTGGAGGCGGCCGACCTGGAGCCGTTCGTCACCTGGGGCACCAACCCCGGCCAGGGCCTGCCGCTGTCGGCGGCCGTGCCGGTGCCCGCCGAGATCTCGGACGAGTCCGAGCGCGTCGCCGCCGAGCGGGCCCTGGAGTACATGGGCCTGGACGCCGGTACTCCGCTGCGCGACATCAAGGTCGACACCGTGTTCATCGGCTCGTGCACCAACGGCCGCATCGAGGACCTGCGGTCGGTGGCCAAGGTCGTCAAGGGCCGCGAGAAGGCGAGCGACGTGCGGGTGCTCGTGGTGCCGTCGTCGGCGCGCGTGCGGCTGCAGGCCGAGGCCGAGGGCCTCGACGTGATCTTCAAGGAGTTCGGCGCCGAGTGGCGCAACGCCGGGTGCTCCATGTGCCTGGGCATGAACCCCGACCAGCTCGCGCCGGGGGAGCGGTCGGCCTCCACGTCGAACCGCAACTTCGAGGGCCGCCAGGGCAAGGGCGGGCGCACCCACCTGGTCTCGCCGCTGGTCGCTGCCGCCACGGCGATCCGGGGCACCCTGTCCAGCGTGGGCGACCTGGACCTGCCCGAGGACGTCGACATCACCACCTTCGACGGCACGCCGCTCGACGGCGTGGGGGCGTCGCCGCTGGGCGAGACCGTCGTCGTCGACCTGCCGCTGCCCGTCGCGCGCTGAGAGGACTGCTGACCATGGAGAAGTTCACCACCCACACCGGCGTCGGCGTCCCGCTGCGGCGCAGCAACGTGGACACCGACCAGATCATCCCCGCCGTGTACCTCAAGCGGGTCACGCGCACCGGGTTCGAGGACGCGCTGTTCGCCGCCTGGCGCGGCGACCCGTCGTTCGTGCTCAACCAGGACGCCTACTCCGCGGGCTCCGTGCTCGTGGCCGGTCCCGACTTCGGCACCGGCTCCTCGCGTGAGCACGCCGTCTGGGCGCTCAAGGACTACGGCTTCCGCGTCGTGCTGTCCTCGCGGTTCGCCGACATCTTCCGCGGCAACTCGGGCAAGCAGGGCCTGGTCACGGGCATCGTCTCGCCCGAGGACATCGAGATCCTCTGGAAGATCCTGGAGACCAAGCCGGGCACGGAGGTGACCGTCGACCTGGAGGCCAAGACCGCCACGGCCGACGACGTCACGGTGCCCTTCCAGATCGACGACTACACGCGCTGGCGGCTCATGGAGGGGCTCGACGACATCGGTCTCACCCTGCAGAACGAGGCCGACATCACTGCGTTCGAGCAGACCCGCGCGGCGTGGCGGCCCAAGACGCTGCCGGCGCGGCACCTGCCGTCGGTGGAGATCGAGGCGGCGCGGCCGGTCTGACGGCGGGGCGGCTGCTGTCGCCCGGAGCCGAGCGTCTGCTGCTGGTCGAGCCTGTCGGGATCTTTGGGTCCGGGCAGGCTCGACCTGTGTGTTCTACGGGCTGCTTGTTCTGCGAGCTGTCCTGCCGTTGTCGACCTCAGAGGCTCGGCGGTCCCTGGCGCACCTTCTCCAGCAGCCCCTCCGGGGTGTCGCTCTGGGGGTCCCACCAGGAGTCGATCCACCACGTGACCCCGGCGTCGGCCATGGCACGGGCCTGCTTGGCTGCCTCCTCGCGGTCGGCCGACAGCTTGCCCTGCAGGATCACCTCGAAGGGCCGGTCGGCACCGCTGCGCCGCTCCACCTCGGACCGGTGCTCGGTGAGCCAGGCGACCAGGCCGGCGATGTCGTCCACCGTCAGGTCGTCGGCGCTGCCGCGCAGCTGCGGGACGATGCCGTCCCAGCTCAGCGTGCGCCGCAGGTTCCGGGCGGGCGGGCGCTCCGCGTCCCAGACGCCGACCGGCCACACCGGGATGCGGCCGTTGACGGGTCGCTCCGGGAACCGGAACGGGCCGGTGGTGAGATGGGCGCCGTCGAACTCGAAGTCCTCGCCCGACCAGGAGCGTTCGAGCCAATCCAGTGTCTCGTCCAGCAGGGCCGCGCGGTTCTTCAGGTCCGTGCTCTGCCCGGGGACCGAGGTGAAGCCGCGGTCGTCGGGCACGCCCACGCCGACCGGCAGCACGAGGCGGCCGCCCGACAGGCGGTCCACCGTGAGGGCGCGCTGCGCGAGCTCCCACGGCCGGTGCCGGGGGACCGCGAAGACCATGGCGCCGAGACTGATGCGCTCCGTCACGGCTGCCGCGGCGGCCAGCACCGCGAACGGGTCGTAGACCGGCATGGCCCACTCGCCGTCCATGCTGATCGCGTCCCAGGTGAAGAAGCCGTCCCAGCCGTGCTCCTCGGTCTCGCGGGCGAGCGCGACGTGCTGGTCGATCGTGCCGAAGCTGCTGATGAACCCGAACTTCATGCTGTTCCTCCGTTGGCCTGGGGCTGGTCCTCCGACGTCTGCCACCACGCTACGCGGCACCACTGACATGGTTAGGGTGAGGCCGTGACCAGCACCGCCGAGAAGAACGGCACCAGCGTGAGCGAGAGCACGACCCCCTTGCGGGGCACCGTCGAGATGTGGACCGACGGCGCGTGCAAGGGCAACCCCGGCCTGGGCGGCTGGGGTGCGCTGCTGCGCTTCGGCGAGCACGAGAAGGAGCTGTTCGGCGGCGAGAAGGTCACCACCAACAACCGCATGGAGCTCACCGCCGTGGTCGAGGCCCTGCGTGCCCTCACGCGGCCGAGCACCGTGATCATCCACGTCGACTCGTCGTACGTGATGAACGGGATGAAGACCTGGATCGCGGGCTGGAAGCGCAACGGCTGGAAGACGGCCAGCAAGCAGCCCGTCAAGAACGTGGACCTCTGGCAGGCGCTCGACGCCGAGGTGGCCGAGCACCAGGTGAGCTGGGTGTGGGTCAAGGGCCACGCCGGAGACCCGGGCAACGAGCGGGCCGACGCACTGGCGAACAAGGGCGTCGACAGCGTGCGCTGACGCAGGTCGGGGCACGTCCGGACAACGAGACCGACGTCACGTCACCACGATTGGCGCGCCCTAATACCCTTGACCCATGGCTTCCCACTACGACGTCGTTCTCCTCGGCGCGGGCCCCGGCGGCTACGTTGCCGCCATCCGCGCTGCCCAGCTCGGCAAGTCCGTTGCGATCATCGAGGAGAAGTACTGGGGTGGTGTCTGCCTCAACGTGGGCTGCATCCCCTCCAAGGCTCTGCTCCGCAACGCCGAGCTGGCCCACATCTTCACCCACCAGAAGGACTTCTTCGGCATGGCCGGGGACGTCTCGTTCGACTTCGGGAAGGCCTGGGACCGCTCGCGCACCGTCGCGGACGGCCGCGTCAAGGGCGTCCACTTCCTGATGAAGAAGAACAAGATCACCGAGTACGACGGTCGCGGCACCTTCCGCGACGCCAACACCATCGAGGTGGCCCTCAACAAGGGCGGCAGCGAGACCGTGACCTTCGACAACGTGATCATCGCGACCGGTTCGCAGGTGCGCCTGCTGCCCGGCGTCGAGCTCTCGGACAACGTGGTCACCTACGAGAAGCAGATCCTCACGCGCGACCTGCCCAAGTCGATCGCCATCGTCGGCGCCGGCGCCATCGGTATGGAGTTCGGCTACGTGCTGAAGAACTACGGCGTGGACGTCACGATCATCGAGTTCCTCGACCGTGCGCTGCCGAACGAGGACGCGGACGTCTCCAAGGAGATCGCCAAGCAGTACAAGAAGCTCGGCGTGAACATCCTGACCTCGACCGCCGTGCAGACCGTCAAGGACAACGGCTCGTCGGTGACCGTCTCGTACAAGGGCGTCAAGGACGACAAGCCGGGCGAGCTCGTGGTCGACAAGGTGCTCATGGCCGTCGGCTTCGCGCCCAACGTCAGCGGGTTCGGCCTGGAGAACACGGGCGTGCAGCTCACCGACCGCGGCGCCATCGACATCGACGACTACATGCGCACCAACGTGCCGCACATCTACGCCATCGGTGACGTCACCGCCAAGCTCATGCTGGCGCACGTCGCGGAGGCGCAGGGCGTCGTCGCCGCCGAGACCATCGCCGGGGCCGAGACCCAGACGCTGGGCGACTACCGCATGATGCCGCGCGCGACGTTCTGCTCGCCGCAGGTGGCCTCGTTCGGCCTCACCGAGCAGCAGGCCCGCGACGAGGGCTACGACGTGAAGGTCGCCTCGTTCCCGACCATGGCCAACGGCAAGGCGCACGGCCTGGGCGACACCACCGGCTTCGTCAAGCTCGTGGCCGACGCGAAGTACAACGAGCTGCTCGGCGGGCACCTGATCGGGCCGGATGTTTCCGAGCTGCTGCCGGAGCTCACCCTGGCGCAGAAGTGGGACCTGACGGCGGACGAGGTGGCGCGGAACGTGCACACGCACCCGACGCTGTCGGAGTCGGTGCAGGAGTCGATCCATGGGCTTGCGGGGCACATGATCAACTTCTGAGACCGGTCTCCCGGTTTCTCGGGAGTCGAACCTGGTCAGAGGCCCGGATCCGCGGAATTCCGCGGATCTGGGCCTCTTCGCGTGCCGGGGTGTCGTGGACACCTATGGACGTGAACGGTCCGAAATTCCCGCCACTTATGGCACGGGGATGGCACGACGACGGACACGAACCAGGAGGTTGACCGATGGCAATGACCAGGGACGATACGACGGCCAGGCAGCGTCGCGAGGCGTGGGGGAGCCTGCGGAAGCTGCCCTCGAAGCGCTGGCAGGCTCGCTACACCGGGCCGGACGACAAGACCTACTCGGCGCGGACGGAGGACGACAAGCCACTGACGTTCCTCACCAAGGGTGACGCCCGCGAGTGGCTCAACGGGGTGCACGCGGCGATCAGCCGAGGGGAGTGGCTTCCGCCCGCCGAGGCTGTCCGACGGCGCCGGGCCGCCGCCGAGGCTGCAGCGGCGCGGGACGTGACCTTCCGCGAGTACGCCGAGCGGTGGCTGGAGCGCATTGCGATCGAGCCCGGCAAGGGCGGCAAGCTCCGCCGGCCGGGCACCGTGCTCGCGTACCGAGGGCGGGTGCGCAACTACCTCATGGCGCCGCTCGGGGACGTGAAGGTCCGGGAGATCGACACGGAGCGGGTGCGTGCGCTTGTGATCAAGCTCGTCGCCATGCCCTCGGTGCTCAAGGAGGACGCCAAGCACAACGGCATCGCGGGCGACGCCGTTGACGTGCTGAAGATGATCCTCCGGGCGGCGGTGCGTGACGGGCTGCTCGCGAAGATGCCGGACGTGCCGACGCCGACCCGCAAGTCCGTGCGGCACGACGACTCTCACACCCCGGAAGACGACGTTGCCACACCGACTCAGGTCGACGCGCTCTACGAGGCCGTGCCGCAGCCCTGGCGGATCGCGGTGCTGTTCGCCGCGTGGTGCCAGCTGCGACGCGGGGAGGTGCTGGGGCTGCAGCGGCACGACATCGTCTGGAACAGCGACCGGACCGCGGCGATCCTGCACGTGCGGCGGCAGAAGAACGGGAGTACGGGCAAGCTGACGGACCCGAAGTCGGACAGTGGCCGCCGGTCCATGTCCGTTCCACCGCTCATGATTGAGCGGTTGCGCGAGCACCTCGACCAGTACGTGGGGCGGGGACGGACGGCGCCGGTGGTGCCGGGTGCAGTGCGAGGTAGCCAGTACCTGTCGGCGTCGCGATGGAACGGTATCTGGGCGGGCGCTCGGGGTGCGGTGGCGGGGCTTCCGGACGGCTACCGGTTCCACGACCTGCGACACACGGGGCTAACGCGGATCGCGCAGGAGGGGGCGACGCTCGCCGAGCTCATGCGTCGTGGCGGACACTCTGACGTGACGGTGGTGCTGCGGTACCAGAAGGCGACGATGGCTCGAGACATCGAGCTCGCGGCGCGGATGAGTGTGACGGCGGGGGAGGAGATCCGGCTGGAGACGGAGCGCGCAAGGTCTGAAGGGGACAGGGCCGCTTGATGCTCAAGTGGCTGGACCTCTCTCATCCGGAGGTCCAGCCACGCTGATTGCGAGGTGTGCGATGCCGCCATCGGTCTGGGGTTCACACAGAACGGGCTGACGGGATCGTGACCACAAGTTTCTGTGGCAGTTCATCGAGGTCGACCCGGATGAGCCGGCCTACTCGGTAGCCCGCGATGGTGCCATCTGCGATTCGGCGACGCAGCGTCTTGACGGACACGTGAAGGTACTCGGCGGCGTCGGCCAGCGGGACCAGGCGCGTGGGGCGGGGGGGTGCTGGGCTGGTGTGCGGCATGGTGGCTCCTTTCGGAAGTCCTGGCTCTACGCCACAGGTGTGCAGCGAACTCCGGCGACGAGGCACAAGAAATCGGAAGGAGCTCACGGGGTATCGATTCGCAACCGAGCGCGTGCGCACGAGTACCACAGCGCTGAGGCCTGGAGCTGGAGTCTGCGGTCCCGGGGAGCTCGGCGTATCCCGGCGCGGGAAGCCGACGCCGGTCCAGTGCCGAACGCCCTGGCCCCACCGCATCGTCATACTCGGGGAGGCGGCTGTACCGGGGCTGCGCCGGTCGGCCCGGTGAACAGTCTGCGAAGGCTGCTAGCAGCGGCCTGGCGGGCCTCATTGTCGTGTGGGTCGGTCAACAGGGCCCCGGCCAGGATCAGTGCAGGCGCCGCCACCCGCTGGTCCTCGGCCGAGCCCGTGTGAACCCGGTGAAGCGCACTGTAGGACAGCGCTGCGGCCTCGTCGATGGGGCGGTCGGCGCTCAGACGCTGCATCACGATAACGACGAGAACGAGCGGTGCAAACGGGATCAACAACAAGGGGAACAACGACGTGAGCGTCACCTGGACCGTGACCGGCCCGGTGTGATGACCGAGCAGCGCCTCGAACGGGCGAACCTCCGCGGAAACCCCCACGCGATTCTGCACGAGTGCCAGCAGCGCCGACAGCCCCGCTGGGATTGCTATGGTCGCCAGCGTGATCATGACCGCGGTTCCGCCTCCGCCTTGGAGGGCGGCCATGGTGAGGATCACGCATACCGCCGCTGAGCCGGTGCCCTTGATCCCCGTGTAGATCGTGGCGGCCAGCCCGGCACCGACGGCGATGGCGAAGACGAGACCGGCACGTCCGGGGTGACTTATCCAGGACGCGGCACCACTGATCCATGCGGGAGGTGTGATCGCGAGGGTCTCAAGCAGGCGGGTCAAGCCGTCGAGAGGAGATCTCGGACGAGTCGACGTGAGCACTGCCCACCAGAACCAGCCGCTGGCGAGGCCGTAGACGAACCCAGCCAGGACCCGATCCCACGAAGTGCCGGACAGCTTTTCGACCAGATCCTTAATATCCGCAAATCCCATCCCCGCCACCAAGCCTTTCGCCTCATGTCGATCATCGACCCACTGGCCTCGTACGAGCCGGGCTCGTGCCGTGGACGGTACCCGCAGTCACTGACAGTCCCTGGCCGGCAGACATGGAGGGTCCGCTGAACGCTGGGAGCTCGGTCGGTGATCTCGTCGAAAGAGCGGCTCGGTAATCGCGCTCATCTGTGAGGGACATCTTGGCTCCCTGGTCACGGTCGGTGACTGGTGGTTCGCCGGCATGAGCGAATCTGAGCTCGGCGTGACCGCGGATGGCTGTGATGTTGAGTGGTTTGCCCCGGGATGCCTGGGGATACCGCGATGAGCCCTAGACTCCCGGACCATGGCTGACGTTGAACTCGGGAAGATCACCTGCCCTTCGGGACAGCTCGTGCTGACCGATGGCGGCTACCTCAGCCTATGGTCCGGTGACCGTCGCCCCGAGGACGTCCCGGCGCGGCCGGGTCCCGCCGTGGACATGGAGATCGTCGGACCCGATGCCAGTGCCGCGGCACGTTCGTTCGATCGGCAGCCCGGGACCAGGCTCTATGACATCCCGACCCACGGCGTCGAGGAGATCACCGATGCATTCGCCAAGCACTGCAAGAAGGCGGGGCTCGACGCCGGCCTCCAGGTCTTGCCGCACCAGTTCCCGCATCGCGAGCGGGTTCGGCACGCGATCGCCAGCGGTGATCACACCTTCCTGAACTTCGGTGTACCGGTGATCTCCGTCGGCGGAATCTCCGCCAGCAGCACGCTTCGCGTGACCGCGACCGCCGGTGACTGGGCCTGGACACAGATCCGCATCGTGCTCATAGACGCACCGACAGCCCAGACCCGGGAGCTCGGCCAGCTGCGCGTCGATCATGCCCGCCTCATGATCGGCGACGCTGACGCCCTCAGCTCATGGGTGCACGAGGACCCGATCGATGGCCTGGCCGACGTCGTGTTCTGGGGTCGGGACGAGGCGCAGCTCGCGGTCGAGCTCGACGCGCCGCGCGTGACCGACCCGGGCGACGTCGGCTACGGCTGGGTGGACCTGCCGTTCCAGGACGCGCTGAACCGGGCGCTCGACCTGGATTCGCGACGGCGATCGAATGGGCAGCAGCCGATGTTCAACTTCGACTTCCGGCCGCATTCGCACCACTGGCAGGCGATGGCCAAGGTCCGCGCGGACGAGCACGAGGTAGGCACGATCTCGGTCGGCGGCGCCGACGTCATGATGGCGATGACATCGGTGGGCGACGGTGAGTTTGCCGTGCGCCTGGAGCTCGACGCGGCCGGGACGCCCACAGCGATCGTGGTCGTGATCGACACTCGGGCGTAGCACCAGCCGCATCACTTGGCTGGAGCGCGTACTACCGCCGCTGGCCCCGAACGGTGCTGGCTTCTGCGAACGGTTCTGCGCGCCTCGGCGCCGAAAGACCGGGCGCCCAGACCTCGTGATGTGGCACCCTCGGCGGGTGCTCCGGACCATGGTGTTTCCTTCTCGTCTGACGGCGTCGGCAGAGGCCGTACGCGCGGCCGCCGAAGCGCGTGGCCTGACAACGGTGCAACCGGCGGCGGCGCACCTCCCCGACGACCTGGTGGCCCACCACCTCCATGCCGGCCCGACGTTCGCCGACGCGATCGCGCCGGCCTCAGGCATAGCGTGCCTCGAAGCGCCGCCGACCTGTCTGGCGGACCTTCCCTACGACGTCGTCGGACGAACCATCACCGCGATGCCGATCCGAGACGCCTGGGCCCTGCGTTACCCGGCGTTCGTCAAAGCTCCGAACGACAAGACGTTGCGGGCCATGGCCTACACCGACGGCACCCGCCTACCCGGCGTCGACGCCGTCGACCCGGAGACGCTCGTCCTGGTGGCCGAAATCGTCTCCTTCACCGCGGAGTTTCGACTCCACGTCCTGGACGGGATGATGCACGCCTCCAGCCAGTACGCAGTCCACGGCTGCTTGCATCTGGGGCCCTTGCCTGCCGAGCTCATCCCCGCTGCGGCCGCGCTGATCGGCGAGGTGGTTGAGACGTTGCCGTCGGCGATCGTCGTGGATGTCGGGATGCTCGACGACCGGCTCGTGGTGATCGAAGCCAACGCGGCATGGGCGCTAGGGATCTACCTGTCCGACGTCGACGCTGCGCTCGACGTCATCCTGCGCGCAGCCGCTCCCGTCGGTGACCTGTCGCCTCACGACAAGGCGTTCGTAGGTCCGGTTACCGCGCGGGCCACCCTGAGGGAAGGAGGGATGCGGTGACGGCGGGATCGACGCCGCTGACCGTCGAAGTGGTCTTCGAGGTCCACACGTCTGCCGACTTCGACCTGTGGCCGACGCAGGTATCCGCCGGCGGTCCGTACCTCCGTGCCTCCGGAGAGATGCTCGAGGCCGAGGTCGGGGCCACGGTGGAGGCGTTCCTGTCGAGCTGGTACTTCCAGTCCGCCACGAAGGCTCGCACACCCGAGGAGTACGTGAGCCTGGCCCTCGCAACCCGGCACCCAGAGGATGACGTTCCCTCCGTGGACGGTGGGTTGCGCATCACCGACAGCCGGACCGGAGTGGTAGTCCTGCCGGGATGCTGCGCGGACCTCGACATCCTGTCGTGCGTCCACGACTTCCTCGCTGGTGGGCGCGTCTGGGGCTTCCACGGACACGACCCGAGCCCTTCCGCTGAGCGCATCGGCGGCGGCGTCCTGCGGCTGCATGTCGACGACGAACGTCCCGAGGCCGGGTACATCAACACGTCGGAAGCAGAGATGCGCGAACGTATGGTCGATGTCGAGAGCGATCTGCGAGGCTTCCTCGACCGGCTAGCTGGCTGGGCCGACGAGTACGTCCCTGGACACCACGCCGTGTTGGTCGCCCTGTTCAGGGCCGCGCTGTGGAGCTGCCCGTTTGACGAGGACGGTCGCTGCGCCTCGACGGCTTCTCTCAATGTGTGCAGCAAATGGCAGTGACACGCCGCTGTGCCCGGGCGTCCTGAAGGGCAATCCAGTGAAGCGCGTCTACCGTCAGCCGACTCCTCTCGGTCGAGATGACCTTGAGCAGGCACGAGCGGATCATGACGTGCCAATCATCTGCGAAGCGGCGATCGCGCTCGCCTTGACCGAGCCGGATCGGCAATGGATGGAAAGTCAACTCGTCGAGCTAATGCGGGATGCAGACGGCTCGGTCCGCTCGATTGCGGCCTTGGCGGTCGGACACCTTGCTCGCGTGCACGGGCAGATCGACCTTGACGAGGTCACGCCTGTCTTGCGCGACCTTCTCGAAGGCAGTGAGGCTCGTGGCAATGCCGCGAACGCTCTCGACGACATCAGCACGTTCGTTCACAACGGCAATGCCGACGGTGCGATCATGCGTGTCATGGATACGACGGATGTGGGCGACGAGGACGCCGACCTCGGACCGAAGCACCCGGACTTCGCCGCACACTTCCGGGATCCGATCTACGACGATCCAGCGGACGACTTCGCACCCTTCGGCAACGACGAGGGCTGGGACCTATTGGCCGAGTGGGTGAAGCGGGCCGACGAGCTGGACAGCGATTCGACGCTGACGCAGATTGCGCCCGAGTGGTTTGAGGACGCTCCACTGGTGCCGGCCGACCTTAATGAGGACGACGTCGACCTGAACGACATCGTCATTAGCGCAGGGTTTGTGCTGCTACGGCTGACCGGCCAGATCGGCGAGGCCGACCGTGCTCTGGTGCTGCGAGCACTGGACATCCGTGACCGCACGTACGGGCCGGAACCAGAGACCCAGCAGATGCGGACCGACCTGCTGACCTTCGGCCAGGGCCACCAGTAAGGCGCGATTCACAACGAGCCCTACCGTTACCGTCGGGCGGGGCCGTGTCGGGACGGTGAACTGTTCGGCGGGCCTCAGCAAGTGATGGTCTGCCTGTGCATCGCCCTCATCCTCATTCGTGGTCCGACGCGTCGACGGAGTCGAAGAGGGTTTGGTCGCCATGAGCATCGATCGCTTGCCGGTTCACATTTCGTGCGGTCAGCGCTCGCCGGGCGAACGCGTTGCTCTCGGCGAGTACCTCGTGAAAGGTGGTCCAGTCAGTCTCGGAGGCGTTCGTGGCAATGACAGCGGGGTCGTATTGGTTGGTCCAGCCCTTGAGGCCGGGCCAGATCGCGGCCCACTGACGCAGGCTGGCCAGGCCAGCGCGCCGCCTGTCGTTGGGATGACCGGTCTCGCGGTCCTTGCATCCGCCTTTGCCGTTGTCTGAGGTGTGAGGGCGATTCTCGTTCTTCCTCACCGCGGCCAGGAGCTCCTGAACGTCGGCGGCTGTCACGGGTTCGATGGTCTGCTGGTCGGGGTCGTTAGCGGCGAGAGTCGCACGCACGGCCTCGTACTCGGGGTAGACCGGGTGCCCGTCCTGGATCCGTGCCAGGGCTTCGGCGGCGAGGTCGCGGATGTGGTCCGGTTGGGTAGCGTCTTGGGTGAGGTCGACGAGCATGCTGAGGCGTTCGAGGGTGTTCTGCGACTTGCGGCCGGTGACGATCAGCGCCGCCTGCTCCCGGACCTTGCCTTGCCCAGCGTGATCCTGCGCGACCTCCATCAGGTTGTCGGGTCGCACCGGTGAGGTCCGGTGGACTCCACCAGCGGCACCTGTCTTGCCGGTCTTCCTATTCTCGTTGCGCCGTGCACCCCCGAACCGGGTCTCGGCCTGACGACGTGCGGCGTCTTCGCGGAGTAGCTCCTTGATCTCGCGATACAGGGCCTCCCTCTCCAACGGGGTGTAGTCCTTGCGTTGAGCGTTCTCGTCGCGTTCGGCCAGCAGAGCCGTGACCGGGTCGGAGATCCCGGAGCGCACCCAGACCTTGATCGACTTCCAGCCCAGGCGCTTGACGGCTTCCAGACGCCGCCACCCGCACACCAGCACCCGGTCCGGCGTGACGGTGACGGGCTGCAGCAGGCCGAGCTGGGCGATCGACGCGGCCAACGCATCCAGATCGCCGGGGTCCTTGCGGTGTCGGGCACCGACGACGATCGAGTCGACAGTCACAGTGAGAGCCCCAGCCGGGGTACTGGTTTCGTCAGGCATTGCGCACCGTCCTCGTCGTGATCGGTTGATCTGCTGCGGGGGTCGCAGCCCCGTGTCCTTGAGGCGCTGAACGGACGATCTGGTTCACAAGCCGCTGGTCCGCCAGGAGAGCGGAGATCGGTTCGCCGGACAGGATGCGGCGAAGGAGGCCGGTGACGTGACCGAGGCCGTCGTCTGGTCCCAAGACGACGCGGCACAGGGCCGTCCACGAGCGGTGTGGAATATCGAGCAGGGTCAACGGCGTCGGGTCGCGACGTAGGTACTCGAACGCGGTGGCAGGGTTGCCGGCCTCGCCCAGACGGGAGCAGACGTAGTCCAGGCCGTTGGTGGCGACGGAGCGGGGCCAGCCGAGCGCGACGAGCAGCTCGACGACGTTCGCTACGGCTACCGGAATCTCCCCGGGGGCAACACCGTTCACCGAGCTCGCGCGGGTGGATGAGTAATCGGGCGGTCGACGTCCAACAGCAGTGACCGTGTCGAGGTGGTCCGTCCAGGAGCGTTCGCCGTCCTCACGTTCGCCGAACCGGACCACATCATGGTGCCCGCCGGACATCAGACGTCGAGCCTTGCCGGTGGAGCACAGCAGAGCGTCGGCGCGTTCGTTCGCCTGTATGGTCAGTTGCACCGCTCTGGTCACCGCCGCCCACGGGTCGACGGCACGCGCCGTCGCAGCGGCGCGCAGCACCTCGAACGCGGCCACGGCGGCGTCGTGCGAAGACTGTCGGTAGCGACGAGCCAGCGCACCGAACCGGTGGGCGCAGTGGTCAAGCAGAGCCTCCGCCTCCGGGTCGGTGGCCCAGGCATCCGGACCTGCATCACGCAGCCGGAACAGGAGCTGACGTAGGCCTTCCGGTGAAGCGAATCCCCGTGGCCCGGCCGGTCGATCCGGTGGGAGCGTCGGCATCGTGAGATCGGTGGTGTTCATGTTGTGCACCGTGACATGCGCCTGTACCTGTCGAGGTACCCCGTGACGTCCACCCGAGCGCGAATCTTGCGCCCCCGGCGACCGGGGGAGATGACGTTTGCGCAGGCCGGTACACGGGTCGTTGATGTCCCCCAACTCGTGCAAATTGGTGGCGGGGGCCGGCGGCCGTGGGCCGGGCTGAGTGCCCGGGTCGCCGAGCGGAGCGGGACCGCCAGGGGGAACGTGCGGCTTCTTGTCCATAGGGCCACTGTGTCGATCGGCCGCACGCTTTCCGCACACCCTGGAGCGCACACCAGGCGCACACCTGCCGGTGTGCAGCGCGTACGTCCTGGTCAGGGCCTGCACACCAATTCGTCGGCGGATGCTCCCGAAAAGCCTCGCGGGCAGGGGCAGTCGGGTGCCATCGTGAGCCGATGAGTGAGCCCCAGGTGCGACCCGCGGTCCTCGACGACGCCGAGGCGATCGCCAACGTGCACCACACCTCCTGGGTGCAGACGTACTCCGATCTACTCCCGGCGGAGCACTGGGAGAGCGATACCGTCGAGCGGCGCGCGCAGCGGTGGCACGAACGGCTGTCCGACGGTCCGGGGAACCTCGCGGTCGCCGTCGTCGACGAACAGGTGGTGGCCTTCGTCAAGGCTGGCCCCACGCGGAGGAAGAAGAACGTCCCGCCACCAGTCCGAACCGATGAGCTTTGGGCGCTCTACGTGCTCGGCGAGCGCCACGGGACCGGGATCGGCGCGCTCTTGCTCGAGACCGTCCTACCGCCCACGGTGCCCGCCGAACTTTGGGTCGCCGACGCCAACCCACGTGCCCGACGGTTCTACGAGAAGCACGGCTTCACGCCGGACGGTGCCCGGTTCACGGATGACCTCAACTTCGCCTTGATCCGCATGGTCCGGTAGACCCGTTGGGCCTACGACGTGCTCTTCGTCGTGTGCGACGCGCGGAGAGAGTCAAGAGCCACCGGTGCGCACACCATGGTGTGCGCACCGACGGGGCCCGCCGCATCTTGGGCCAGGTGTCATGGTGATTCGATGAGTGAGCCATGCGTGCGGCCCGCGGGAACGCTCGGTGCTGCGGCCAGGGTTCCGAAAGGTTGAAGCCGACCACCCGGAACCTCTCCTCGGCACGGCCGACCATGGAATCAGCCGACAATCTTGGACAACTTGCGTCCGACCTTGAGGAAGACCTCGCCGGCCGTCGTGTCGATCCCCGCGAGTACCGTCACCAAGCTTTCGCGGGCGTCGTCCGGCGTCAGCGTTGTCTGCTCCTGCCCACCATCGGTCTCGACGACGATCCGCAGTCCGTTCTGTTCGGCGACGCGACGCACGTCGCCGTTCGACTTCGCGAATCCGAGGCTCTTCACGATCTCGGTGACCGATGCGCCGAGGTCTGCCACGACCGGGAGGTCGGAGACGTCGCTGAAGCTGCGCTTCGAGAACTGGGCGGTGAACTCTTCACGGGCCTTCATCGCGGCGTCGACGCCATGGATCGCAGCGGTGACCTCGCCCGCGAGGATCTTCTTCAGGTCCATCGGGTGCAGGGTCCCGGCCTCGAGCCGCTCGGTGACGACGGCGAGCTCGGCATCGGTCCACTCGGACAGTGCGCAGAAGTACGGCTCGACCAGCCGGTCCGGCACCGACATGAGCTTGCCGAAGATCTCGCCGGCAGGGGCCGCGACAGGCACGTAATTGCCCAGCGACTTGGACATCTTCGCGCCCGTGCCGTCGGTGCCCTCGATGAGCGAGGTGGCCGCGACAATCTCGGGGGATTGGCCGCTGATCTCCATGACCTTGCGGCACATCTGCATGTTAAGGAACTGGTCGATCCCGCCGATCTCCACGTCACTGTTGATCTCGACCGAGTCCAGGGCCATGACGACGGAGTAGATGAGCTCGGCCATCGACAGCCCCTGGCCGGCCTCGAGCCGCTTGCGGAAGTCCTCGCGCTGTAGTGGCATCGAGACCGGGATCTTCGCGAGGATCTCGATGATCTGCGGAAGCTTCACGTCGCGCAGCCAGTCGCCGTTGTAGCGGAACTGGGCGTGCGAGAAGTCGAAGAACGGGGTGACCTGATCCTTGTAGGTCGCCAGGTTCCGGGCGATGTCCTCGTCGGTCAGCGCCGGGCGCTCGTCGGACCGCCCCGAGGGGTCGCCGATCTTCGCGGTGACGTCACCGACGATGAAGACGACCTGGTGACCCATCCGCTGGAAGCGGGACAGCAGCATCATCGGTACGGAGTGGCCGAGGTGGACCTCGGAGCCGGTCGGGTCGATGCCGAACTTCGCGATGAACTTCCGGTTCTCGGCAGCGGCCTTGGCGACGCGCTCGGCAAGCGAGGCCGTGGACGGCTGGAGCTGCTGCGTGCGGGCTGCGATCAGCTCGGCCTGCTCGGTCGGCGAGAGGTCCGACAGGTCCATCGTGCGGCGGGCCGTTGTCTCGGTGAGCAGGTCGGTGACCGCCTGATAGCCGGCCAGGTCCGCTCCGCGCAGTAGCGTGGTGGCGGTCTGGACGGACTGGGCGAGGCGGGTCATGGTCGTCTGCTGCTCCTGAGGTCAGTGGTGAGTTTGTGCTGGTGGACCCTATCGGCGAGGCGGCCCGGCCGAGATTTGAGATCGATCATGAGAGCCTTGCCGCCGTGGCCAAAGGTCAATGTGGGATGTGAGGTAGTCGGCCGGGTCGTGGACCTCTCGGCGCCACCGCGGGCCTTTTCGAGGAGTGTCCGCGCAGCACTGCGAGCTGGGACTGCGCGAGTGATGGTCACCCGCCCGCGGACGGCTCGGCGTGTTACTGGTGCCTTGTCTCGGGCCAGCTGATCGTGAGCGTGCCGTTTGAGCGTGGCAGGATCGCCAGTGACGATGAGGCATCGTCGTCTGGCTCGGTACCGGCGGGCCACCACTGGAAGAGCGGTTCGGCGCCGCGGTGGTGGGCACCATAGCGGGCGATCACGTCCGCGAGTCGTCGGGTGAGGTTGGTCGCGTCGGGGCCCTTGCCAATCGCGCCGACCTCGAGCGTGGTCTCGGTGGCGGGGCGGCGGTGCAGGGCAGCGAACGATGCCCCATCGGCAAGGGCCGGGTAGAACGACATGTCCGAGCCGCGGTCTGCGGGGTCCTCGGCTTCCATCGCGCAGGCGTCCGGCCGGACCAGGAGGTAGGTGAGCAGGTCGAGCCAGATGGTGCGGTTCTTGTAGATCACGCCGGACCATGCCTCGACCGGGTCGGAGGCCAGGACACGGTCCGAAACACCGAACGACTTGGGGATCTCGTCGGTGAACTTGAACGTGACCGGCTTGCCAGAGGGGCCCGTCAGCAGAACCGACGGCGGATTGAACAGCCCCACGCCCTGCAGTGGAACAAAGCCGCCTGGCACGGTCGACTCCGAGATCAGCCGTCCGTCCTGCTTGCGGAACCCGATGATGCGTTGCAGACCTGGAGCGACTTGGAGCGGGACGACCAGGATCCCGTCGGGTGCGAGCTGCTCGACCCAGGTTGGGGGCAGGCTCCAGGGAGAGACGGTGACCATGATTCGGTCGAACACACCACGCCCAAGGTGCTCAGCAGCATCGGCCGTGACCACCTCGACGCGGTCGGCCAAGCCGACTTGTTCGAGGCCTGCGCGGGTGCGGGCGGTCACTCCTTCGTCGATGTCGACGCTGACCACCGTGCCGGTGGGGCCGACCAGGTGGGCAAGCATGGCGGCATTCGGGCCGCCGGACCCGATCTCCAGCACTCGCTGACCTGACTGGACCTGGGCTTGGGTCAAGTTACCCGCGTGCATCACTGGTGCGGACAGCGAGGACAGAGCCCTGCCGTCGTCCGTGAACCGCGTCCGCAGTGCGTCATGGATCGCGTACGGCACCTCGATCGGAGTGCCGGCTGGCGCGAACACCTCGCGTGGAACGGCACGGAACGCGGCCTCGATCGCCGGGTCGGTGAGAACCCCGGACTCAATGAGCTCCGCAACCATCCGCTCGCGCAAGGCCTCTGAACTCGACATCGCTTCGGACTGGCTGTCGATCTGCGCATCGGTCTGCGTCATGTGTCCCCCTCGGGAGCTGGTCGCTTCGGCTGATCGATCCCAAACAGTTGGCGGACCGATGAGACACCTTCGAGCGCGATCTCGGCACGCAGACCGACCGACCGGGCGTCCCATACCGCTCGGGTCATCCGGTAGCTGTTCTCGATGACCGAGCGCTCCTCACGGGCGGTAATTCGCGACCCGTTTGCCGTGTACCCGAGACGGCGGGACACGGCGTTCGAGGCTGGATTGTCCTCGTACGCCTCGCTGACCATCTCCGCCGCGTCGAGCCCTTCGAAAGCCAGGTGCAGCGCCACGAGTCGCATCCGGGTGCCGATGCCTTGGCCGTGGTGTCGAAGCCCGAGCCAGGACCCGGTAAGTCCCGAGCGGGTGACCTGGAAGTTCTTCGCCGAGATTTGCTGTTCTCCGACGATTTCGCCGCTCCGGAACACAGCAAGCGACAGCGTCCAGTCGTCGGCTGCGGTCCGGGCACGGTTCTTCCACTGGTGGGCGAGCACATGCCGCACGACGTCTTGGCGTGTCCCGCGGGTCCACGGCCAGGAGAACGAGGCGACCTCGGGGTCGTGCACACCATCTGCGGCGAGGTCGGCGAGTGCGAGCGCCTCGGCATCGTCGGGCAGATGCAGCTCCAGGTCGTCCCACCGGATGCGGAGCCCGAACGTCGGCATAGCGGCGCTCAGAGCGGCCCTGACCTGCCCGGTCAAGAGGCGGCCCGAAGCGCGTCGTAACTGCCTGGCCTCAGCGTGATCTGCCCGATGTATCGCTGGGGTGGTGGCACTATTGCGTTCCCTACCGACATGTCACATCCTCTGGGGTGCCGGGATGCCGAGCAGCTCCAGCCCGGACGGTGATGTTCAGGAATCCAGGACCCGAGACCTTGGCCGTGAACCCGTCAAGATGCCCGGCGGCGTCGGCCCCGATGTCTCGTGGCGGGCGTGCGGCCTTCTTGGCGATCGCGAGCGTGCCGTTGGCCTGGAAGTCGGCGCGGTCGGATCGTCGGACCACCGGGTCGGTGCCGGCCAGCTCGGCCGGGAGCACCCGGGTCAGGGCGGCCCGCACGGCCGCCTCCACCTGGTCCTTGATCGCCACGACGTCAGACACGCGTGAACCTTCCCATCGGGATTTATGCGGCCCCATCCAGGTGGGCCCTGTGAGTCGATCGTGTGTCCGACCGCGCCATCAACGGTATAGCCCGGACTCCCGTCTGGAGGGCTAGCGTGCTGAACGTGTGTCGAACCGCTGACGCACACCACGTTCCGCATCGGCTTCGGGGGACCCCGCGCGGATAGCGTTGTTGCCTGCCAGGTCAGTGGGCGGGGCGAGAGTCACCCGCCGATGAAGAAGGAGATCGCACATGGGTGCTGCGGGGGCTGTTGCAGTTGGGCGTCGAGGGGCGCGAGGCATCGTCATCGACGACGAGAGGCGGATGGTCCTGATCAAGCGGACGAAGCCCGGTCACGACCCGTACTGGACTTCTCCCGGCGGCGGAGTCGAGGCGTTCGACGCCTCCGTCGAGGCCGCGTTGCGTCGTGAGCTTGCTGAGGAACTTGGTGCGACGGCTGACGGCTACCAGCAGGTCTTTCTCGCCTCGGACCCTACAGACGTCGGTGTGGCGATCCAGCACTTCTTCGTCGCTCGGCTGACGTCGCTGAACCTGACTGAGCGGTACGGGTCGGAGTTCACCAAGCCTGAGCGCGGCGGATACGACCTGGACTACGTGCCCTTGAGCGATGACTCGCTCAAGGCGATCGATCTTAAGCCCGCGGTGCTCAAGGAGTTCGTGCTCGCGAATCGTGATGCACTGCTAGCTGAGGCTGGTTTCGCCGCCTGACACTCATCCCGGCAGAGCCCGCGCGCGGGCACAGGTCACCGACGTTGGCTCTCCCATCTCAGATAGGCCGGAGTTGCGAACCCGGGAATGGTCCGAAGGGCTGAGACGTCCGTGCCGAGCCAGTCGCGTAGCGCGGATGTCTCGCCTGGCCACTTGGCGTGGGCCAGCTCGTCGAACGCCAGAATGCTGCCTTGGGTGAGGTAGGGCCGGATTGCCTTGAGCGCATCCAGGGTCGGCTCGTAGAGGTCGAGGTCGAAGTACGCGAGAGCGATGACCGTCTGTGGGTTGTCGGCCAGGTAGCGCGGCAGCGTTTCGCGAACATCTCCCTGGACGAGCAGCGTGCGGCGGATGTGTCCCAGGGGCTCGTCGCTCTCGTGAGCGTCCAGGACGGTGCGCAGATGGTGGGGGTAGTCGCTGCCGAGCCCGAACCGGCCGGGCACGGCGCTCTGGGGGGTGTCGTGGGCGCTGACGTCCGGAAATCCGGTGAAGGTGTCGAAGCCGATGATCCTGCGGTGCGGGTTGTACGGCTCGTGAATTCCGCGCAGCACGGTGAGCGTGGCGATGTGCCGACCGCGGTGGACGCCGAATTCCATGATCACGCCGGGGACGTCGCGAGCCATGCGGTACAAGGCGTCCATGGTGAGCACATCGGCCAGGGGCCGTCGCCGCAGGTAGAGCCCGATGTTGTCGACCAGTTCGTCGGGTGGTATCGGGGTGGTCGCGAGGTGTTCGGCAAGGGCTCTGCGGGTCTCGGCTTCACGGGGAGACTCGTGGGGCAGCAGGGTCTCGTCACGCTGGTGCATAGGGAGTGCCTCTCTTCTCGTGGGTCCATGCCTCCGCGGGGCGGAGTTCGAAGTGCCGTGCGTGGTTGAACACGGCCACCGGATCGTCCGTGCCCGCGCTGATTGCTGCGACGGCACCGATCAGGAGGCGGTGCGACACGACGACGACGGGCGCACCGGCCTCTGCCAGGAGCTCGGCGGCGGCCATCGCCCGGCGCGCGCGTCCGTGGAACTCGACGAGGCTTTCGCCGCCGGGCAGTGCGCTCTTCGGGTCTGTGGTTCTTCTGCTGCGCCATTCGACGTAGGCGTCCGGGTACTGCGCAGGTGATCTGCCCAGTACGCAGGTCGGTGCGCGCCACTCGTCGAACGTGGAGTCCGCAGGAGACAGCGTCAGGCCGGTCAGCTCGGAGACGATCCGGGCCGTGCTTCGAGCACGCAGGAGAGTGCTGGAGGCAATCACGCCACTGGTCAACCCGGACTTTCGCAGAGTCTGCGCTGCGCGTTCCGCTTGTCGTGCTCCGAGGCGGGTAAGCAGGCTTCGTGGACGGGCGTGCGCCTCCGGGCGGTGGAAGCCGTCGGCGCAGGTTCCGTGTCGTATCCAGGTGATGGTGGCGCTCACGACAGATGCCACCCACCGTCGACCGTGAGGCACTGCCCCGTGATGAAGGCGGCGTCCTCGGAGAGCAGGAACGACACTGCGCCGGCGACGTCGTCCGGTGTGCCTCGTCGTTGGATTGCTTGGCGAGCGAGCTGACGCACGACCATCGCCTCGTGATCGGCGACCACCCCATGCTCGGCGGGTACCTCGATCGATCCGGCCCGCACGCAGTTCACGGTGACACCATCCGGCCCGAGCTCGCGGGCCAGCGCGCGGGTCAGACCCTCCAGCCCCGCCTTCGCAGCGATGTACCCGGCGAGGTCGATGCGGCCGAGCTGGCTCAGGACCGATGAGATCGCGACGATCCGTCCCCCCTCATTGGTGCGCAGGGCGGGCGTGGCCAGGTGTGCGACGGTTGCGTGTGTCGTGAGGTTGACGTCGATCTGTCGGCGGAACGCCTCGCCGTCGTGCTCGGCCCACGGGATGCGGGGATAGGCACCGGCATTCGACACGAGCACGACGACCCGGTCGTGGTGCTCGGAGACAAGAGCACGCAATCGGTCGACCGTGACGACATCTGTCAGGTCGCCCATGACGGTGCTGACCGCAGCACCGTGCCAGTGCGCCTCGGTCGTGATGCGGGCGAAGTCGGCATCGTCGCTGAGGTGGGTCAGGATCAGGTCGTAGTCCGGCGCAAGCCGGGCAGTGATCGCAGCGCCGATCCCGCTACCCGCCCCGGTAACGATCGCGACTGGTCGTAGTGCGCTCATCGGGTCGCTCCTGTGGATGTCGTGGCGAAGCAGGGGAACGGGATGGTGGGACTGACGTCGTCGTCGGCGAGCTGTGCGAGAAGCGCGAGCGACAAAGTGGCGTCGATACGGTCGAGGCGCGTGATGTCGTATACGCCCAGGACTCGTGCGATGAGGTAGGGGCGGAGCCACGCCCAGAGATCCCGGATGCCGAGCGCTTTCGCGACTGGCAGGGCAACCTCGGCGAGATACCGACCGACCACGTGAGCCCGCACCGGTCCGGGGGTGAACGCGTAGGTGATCGTCAGGCCGGCGGCCGACTGCTCGGCGTAGACCCGCGGGCGGCGGAACATGGAGCGATGCAGTGCCTCGGCGTGGTCTTCGTAGGCGTTGCGGTCGTACCGCGGAGTGAGCCATGTCCCGTGGAGCACCTGGTACATCAGGAAGCAGGCGAACTCACCGGCGACGGCGTTCAGGCCGCCGGTGTCGTAGTCGAACCACACGGGTCCTGAGCGCGGAGACCAGCCGATGTTGAAGTCGGTCGGGTCACCTTGTGCGACGGCCGCCCACACGCGGTTGTCGGTGGCGAAGTCGGCGCGGAGCCGTCCGACGATGGCCGGCAGGTCGACGACGTAAGGGCGACCGTTCACGTCTGCGCGAAGGTTGGCGGGGAAGACGTCGCCGGTGGACAACGGCCAGGGCGAGCCCTGGCCGTAGTACTGGTCGATGCGTCCGCCGGGGCGTAGGCGCTCTCCGTAGAGCTTCCCGACGACGCGGCTGGCGGGGATGTGCCTGGCAGTGCTGAGGAGGGTGTCTCGGTAGTAGGTCAGGAGGTCGTCCAGGAACAGGTCGAGACGCGCGCAGTCTCGCGTGGTCTCGGCGCGCGAGATCTCGTCCACGAGGAAGCTGCCGCCCTCGTCCTGGTGCAGCGACCGGTCGAATACGTGGACTGCCCAGGGACCCAGTGATCCGGCCCAGCGGAGTGCCGGAATCGGGTAGTAGGCGTCGAGCGCCGCATGCCCGGCGAGCTCTTGACGCGCCTCGGCGCGATTGGGGTTGACCTTGACGAACAGCGGCCAGCCCGCGGCGTCGAGGTGCCAGGTGTGGTTGTGGGTGTAGCGACGATGGTTCGAGATCCGGAGCATGCATGTCACCTCCTGTCCAGCTTCTGCAGCGCGAACCTGGCGATCTCGGCAGGTGGTATCTGGCGCAGGTCCGATGCGCTGCCCCAGACTGTGTCGTCGAGCTGGTCACGGACGGGGCATCGGTCGGCGTGGGCGAGCATCTGGGAGAACAGTGTGGCTACCGCGTGGTGGTTGCTCCGCCCTGTCGTCCACTTCGTGTACGGGTGCCGTCCGTACAAGCCGATCACCTGTGGGGACGTGCCGTCGGGGCGTTCGGTGAGGGCCGCGAGGTGGGTCAGGCCGGTGTCGTTGCCGATCACCAGTGCTGCGGTCGCGAACAGGTCAAGGCAGTCCGTGGCGTCGAGACCGGCAACGACGTCGAGGCCGGTCGATACCTGTGTTGGTGAGGCGCCGTTGCCGGTGAGGAGGGTGAAGCGCCACGGGCCGGGGCGGGCGTCGGCGAGATACTGGGCGATCTCGTCAAACCCGTCCGGTCCGTAGTCCTTACGGCCGGGCATGCTTGTCGCCGCGATGAAGACGACGTGCCACGGATCCAGCGCGCCGGTACCCGTGAACGTCGGCAGTGGTGCGGACGCTCGAGGCAGTTCACGGCCCAGGCGCTGCTCGACCTCGAGGTAGTAGCGCATGGGCAGGGCAGCGTGCACCTCTACCAGGTCGTCATCCCGCAGGTCGAGCCAGGTCGGCGGTCGTTCCGGGACGGCGTCGAACGTGTACTGCCCAGGGCCTTCGGCGCCCACCGTGTTACCACCGTTGTTCGGCACGGTACGCAGCGGCAAGCGGCATCGTGCGAACAGCTCCGGCCGTGGACCGCGATAGGTCGGTTCGCTGGCGGGGAACGCGTCCGCGAACGCGGTGACGGCGCCCAGGGCGAGCAGCACGTCTCCGAGCCCACCAGTGCCGAGGTCGACGCTCCAGCCTGGTGCCTCGGCTCTGACCCGGGTGGGGAGTGTGGTGTGCTGGCCGTGGTGGTAGGGCAGAACTCGGCCGAGCGGAGCGTCCTCCCGGCGCACCACCGTGCGTCCACCGGAAGCCGTCACTGGGACGGGCGGATAGATGGTGGTCAGATGCGTGTCAGTGTGCACAGCGGCACCCCCAGTTGTTCCATGACGGCGCGTGCGTCACCTGACGTGTCCTCGATGAGGCAGGCGATACCCGTCACGGCGGCACCGCCCGCGCGCAGGACCGCGATGAGGTTCGCCAGGGTGCGTCCGGTGGTGATCTCGTCGTCGACGATCAGGACCCGCTTTCCGTGCAGGTCGCCGTAGGTGTAGACGTCGGTGCGACGGGCGTGCGGTTCGGAGAACCGGGCCTTGTGGGGCAGATCGAGGTCGAGCTTCCACGCCAGCCGGTATGGGACACTGCTGGCGAGGGCGACCGCAACGGTCGGCAGGATGCCGCCGGCGTCCAGGCCGAGCAGGACGTCGGGCGCGACGAACGCGGGCTCGTGCACCCACCGGTCCCACAGGGCGTCGCCCGTGGCGGTAAGTGAATCGGGGGTGACCTGGTCCAGGATCCCGTCGAGGTCGTGGACGATGCGAACGTCCCGGGCGTGCTCGGGTACTCCGAGCCGGCGTACGCGCTGGGCGGTGAAAGCGGTGGAGTCGGTGACGGTCATGGGGCGGTCCTTCCGATCGAGTCGACGTAGCGCAGGAGGTTCTCGGCGGCGTGCGCGAGCCGCGCCCGGACGTCGGTGCCGTGAGGGTCGGCGACGACCTCGTCGAGAGAAGGCGGCGTGCACCGCAGGCGGGGGTGCGTGTCGGTCAGGGCCTCGAAGA
This sequence comes from Promicromonospora sp. NPDC052451, assembly GCF_044547525.1. Taxonomy (NCBI): domain Bacteria; kingdom Bacillati; phylum Actinomycetota; class Actinomycetes; order Micrococcales; family Promicromonosporaceae; genus Promicromonospora; species Promicromonospora sp. NPDC052451. The sequence continues at coordinate 368,380 of NZ_JBIUAP010000006.1, read as the reverse complement.
CCTGGGAGGGAGTCTGGGCGTCGATCCCGTCCGCACGGAGCAGAACACGGCCGACGATCACGAGGTGCTTGTAGAGGGCCCGTGTGTCGAGGTCGTTGGTGGCCAGGAGGCGTCGAGTGTTCATCAGGACGAGGCCGAGTTCGCCCCTGCTCGCCGCGTCGTCTTCCCGGTAGGCTGGCAGCGGGATCGCGTAGTCGCGGCGCCGGTACAGGACGCCCGCGCCGGTCCGTGCGCCCCGGAGTGAATGGACGACCCTTGGCGGCACACGGTGCGTTGCCAGGTCCGCGACGGTGAAGGCGCTGAGCGCCACCTTGATCCCGGGCCGGGTCAGCAGCGCCGTGGCCTGACGAAGCCATTCAGCCGACAGCTCGTCGCGCACGACGAGCAGGTCGACATCACTCCACCCCTCGACCCAGTGCTGGGTCCCGGTGCTGCCGGTCGCCATCACCAGCGTGACGGCGTCGTCGGTGAGCATGTGGGCCGCCTTCTGCAGCCACTCGTCGTCGCTGCGCGGGCGCCACGACGGAGGCGTCACGAGTGCCGTGTGCACGCCGCGGACCATGGACTCGACGGCGAACTTGAGGTTGCCGAGCGGTCCCGAGTTGTCCAGGACGTGGTCGGCGACGTCCAGGATGCGACCAGCTCCCCGGTTCGACTTGATGGCGTCACGTTCCCGCAGCTCGGCACGGCTCTCGGCGGCGCGCTCGGCGCGGGTCTCCGGGGCGGCGTCCACGTAGACGACCTGGCAGCGCGGTCCCCACGTGTTGCGAAGGCTGACGGTCTGCTCGAAGCGGTGTGCGCTCTCCAGGCTGATCGCTCTCGCCTTCGTCGCGGCGGCGAACCGCAAGATCTCCTCGGTGAGGCGGCCGGCCTGCTCCGCCTCGGACCAGGCGTACGGGTCGCTCACTCCGGCCCGGAGCGCAGCGATCTCCAGGAGGTAGCCGGTCTTGAGTCGCGCCACCCCGTGCTCGTCACGCAGCAGCTCACCGACGGTGCTCTTGCCGGACTCGGACATCCCGCCCAGAACCCAGATACGTTCGAGCTGCGGGTCGGGCAACGACTCGACCGCGACGCCGATGTCGGCGATCCGGGCACGGATCGCGCGCTGGACGTCGAGGATCGGCGCGTCCCGCTGGTCGACGACCATGTCGTACGCGCCCTGCTCGACCTGGAGCGCGAGCACCTGGGCCAGCGCCTCCTGATAGGCCCGGTACCGGTCGCCGACGGTCTCGGACTCCCGCTTGAGCGACATCGCCGCCTCCTGCGCCGGGTCGCTGTGCCGCCGCAGCAAGAGGTGCACCTCGTGCCGGTGCGCAGGCTGGGGAAGGTCACGCGTGATGCGCGTGACTTCGTCGAGCGCGCTCTGGGGCGTGAGCCCGTCCTTGACCGCGGAGGTTGCCGCGCACGCGGCAAGAATCATCGGCAGGCCCCGGTCCTCCAGTGCCAGCGGACCGCTCGCCTCACGGCGCGCGACGTGACTGGTGAACATCAGGGCGGTGTGTTCAGCGGTGCTGGAATCCTCGAACCACCACTGGGCAAAGCCTTCGCCCGCGAGATCGGCCCACCGGCGGTGCCACTTGTCGGCGGAGCCAACATGGTGTGCTCCGTCGATAGCTCGCGCGAGCCAGGAGAGCTGCGCGGTCTTGCCGACGTTGTCGACCCCGTTAAGAGACAGGCTCAGCGGGTGTGCCACGGCCGCCGCGCTCATGACGCCGCCTGATAGTGCTTGAGATGACGCCAGCCAGGAACCCGACGCGATCCGCCCGCCACGTCCCGGACCAGGTCGTCGTAGGCGTCGGCGAGCTCACGGAGCTGGTGCAGCGCCTGGCGGGCACGGTCCTTCGCTCCGGCGTCGATCAGCTTGTTCGCGCGTACCCAGGCGATGGCCAGCCGGTCGATCACGGACCCCACCGTCTCGGTGTGCAGCGGTGCGTCGTCGGGGGCCGTGGAGCTGGAGGCGACGTACTCGTCGACCTGTTCGACGAGGGTGACACGGGCCGTGTTGAGTGAGTCGATCGTCCGCTTCGAGGTGGCGACCGCCGCATCCGCGGCTGTCGTGTCCCGGCTGATGGTCTCGGCGTCCCACTGGCGCTGGTGCTGACGCGCCAGGTGCGCGGCCAGGCGCAGCAGGCCGTCGCTCTGCTCGTTCTCGCTGCGGAACGCCTCGATGATCGTCGCGGATCGTGGCAGGACGACGAGGTCCCGCTCGACCTTTTCTGACGTGGTTGCGCTGTCCATCCGGATCGCCCTCTCTCCAGTGGTTGCTGCCGCCCGGAGGTCCGGGCCGTCGACGTTGCGTCGTCGTGATGACCAGCGTCGTGTCAGCGGCCCGGACGAAAAACGATCGGCCGGTGCATCACCGTCGAACGGACGTCGAACACACCCGCGAACCGTCGAACAGGTAGGGCCCGCGACACGGCGAAGCCCGCCCTCCCACGGGGGAGGACGGGCCTTCGGAGCGGCGAGGTCAGGGGCGCACGTGAATGACGGCGTGTGTGCCGTCAGTGCGCCATCCGGGTGCAGTGGACTCCAGATGTGCCAGGCGGTCCGGGTCGACGCCGACGGCGACGTCGGATTTGAGGGTCCGGAGCGCGGCCAGCGGGGCGGGGAAGTAGGCGGTGAGGTCCTGGAACGACGTAGTCGGGTCCCAGTGGGCGTCGCGGACGAGGCGGCGGTAGTTCAAGTCGCCCTTGATGATCACCACGGTCGCCTCGCCCAGCCCAGCGGCGAGGTCGGTCGGCAGCTCGTGGAAGGTCAGCGGGCTGCACCAGAACCCGTGGGCGCGGACCTGGAGCCGCCCGTCGCTGATCGCTGTGGTGAGTCGGGCGGCGACGCTGGCGGCGGTGTCGCCTGCTGCGTGCAGGCGGCGGAGCACCTGGAGCAGGTCTGTGGTGGTGGCGTCGGAGACGTAGTAGGGGTGGGGCTTGAGGTGCAGCGTGACTGTTGCGGCGCGCCCGGACTCCAGGAGACGGTCGATCAGGACGAGGTCGGCGACCAGCTCTCGGCCGGCGTTGTCCGCGACGAGGTGCACCTGGCCCGGCGTGCCCGCGTCCAGGAGGCGCCACAGGTCCGCGGAGTCGTCGGCGACGAGTTCGTCGACCTGGTCCTTGTTCTGGGCGGTTGGGTCGGACATTCGGAAGCCGAGGTCTGCCCGGTTGCCCCACAGCGAGGCAGCCAGCGCCGCGGACAGGCCAGCTTGGTCGGGGGCGGCGACGAGGCGGTCGAGGTCGCCCAGGTCGCGGGCCAAGTCGGGGGTGTCGAGTTCGGCGTTCTTCTGTGGGGCGAACGGGTCAATCCCGGCCCACGGTCCCGGTCTGAAGTAGCCGGTGGCTTCCAGCAAGAGGCGGTAGAAGTAGGACTCGGCCCACAGGAACGGCGTATCGAGCCACCCGCGGCCGAGGTGCGGGGCTGCCCACTCCTGCCACACCGCACGGTCGTGAGCGTCCGACGGAAGCGGCGGGATGGCGCCGTCGATCGTCACCAGCAACTGGTCGAGAGATTCCTGGACGGCCGGCGGGTACGGCACCAGACGGCGGACCGTCTCGATCAGATCCGGATGCCGCCGAGTCAACACACCCCAGGCAAACGAGCCGGGCACGTTCGACACGATGGCCTCAGCGGTCGGGAGAGGGTGCTGGTCGCGGTCGATCGTCACTCGCTGACTCCTCGCTCATCGTCATTCAACTTCAGCAGGGCAGTGCCGCCAGCGCTGCCCACGACGACACTCGCGGTGCGGGCATCGAACGCGGCGCACTGACCACTGGCGTCCACACGTACCTGTACCGAGTCGTGTCCTCGTCGCGCGTCGTCGCCGTCGAGCGCCCAACGCCGCACCGTCCCGTCAGCCGCCGTCGACGCGAGCCACGAACCGTCCCCGGAGAACCCGAGCATCAGCACCCGGCCTCGATGTCCACGCAGTACAGCCGAGGGCTCGGCGACCCCCAGCCGATGAACGTAGACGTCGCCGTTGCCCGCACCGACAGCCAGCCGCGACCCCGACCGATCGAACGCGACGGTCCGCGCCCAACCTGGCACCGGGAGATCACCACGTTCTTCTCCCGTGCTGAGCGTCCACGTGCGGACCACACCGTCGCCACCCGCCGCGGCGACAAGGTCCGCCTCGGCGGACACCGCGAGTGAGCGGACACGACCCGCCTTGGCATCGTGATCCCAGCGCAACTCCCCGTCCGGCAACGACCAGACACGCACCTGCCCGTTCGTATCGCTGGCCGTCAAGAGCGAGCCGTCCTCGGTGATGGCAACCGCCCAGGTGAGAACCACGTCGTCGTTCAGCTCAAGGATCTGCTGCCCGGCGTCCCAGACACGCAGGAGCCCATCACCGCAGGCCGCCGCGAGATAGGAACCAGACGAGGCGAGGGCCCAAACACGACCATGACCAGCCGCAAGACGTGAGGTCTCCTGCCCCGTGACGGCATCGAGCAAGCGCACTGTGCCGTCGGCGCGACCAAGCGCCACCGAGCCGTCGCCCCCAGTGAACGCGGCCGACCACACCGTGTTGCGCCCCTCAGCGAGGGTTTCCAGGGCGAGGCCGTCCTCGGGCCGCCACATGCGAAGTCCGCCGTCCTCGCAACCGGTCACGATGCCGTGCGGTGTGGATGCGACGGTCCTGACCCAGTTCACCCCGGCCGGCATTCGCACCCGCTGCCGAGGAACACTGTGAACGGTGACGGTGGCGTCCTCGCCAGCGGTCACGACGTGACCGTCCCAGATGGCGAGGGCGCGCAGGCGCTCGTCCACGGCATCCAGAACTTCGAGCGGTTCCAGTTCCCGGGCGCTGACGCCCCAGGTGCGGGCCGTGCCGTCGGCGGACGCCGAGACGAGCACCGGCTGCCCCGGCAGGAACATCACTGACCTGACCCAGCTGCGGTGCAGAGCCTTCTCGTCGAGCAGCTCTCCTGTGCGCAGATCCAGCAGGCGGACATACTCGTCCTCGCCGCTGGCTGCCACGAGCGCGTCGTCGTCGGACACAGCCAGCGACCAGATGCCGATGCCACGTGTCGTCGCCTGCCGCGCGAGGGTCAGCGAGACCAGGTCCCACACCCGCACCAGCCCGTCCTCGGCACCCGACACGAGCTCACCGCTGCGCCGGAGGAACGTCATTGTGCGGATCCGCTTGTCGTGACCCGGCAGGATCCCGACCTGCGTCCCATCAACCGCAGACCACAACCGGATCGCGTTGTCCTCACCGGCCGAGGCGATCAAACTTCCGTCCGGGGAGATCGCGACCGCGTGCACCCATCCGGTGTGGCCGCGCAACGACCTGATCAACGTTCGCGAGGTGAGGTCCCACAACCTCACGACGCCGTCCTCGCCGCCAGAGACGAGAAGGTCTTCGCGAGCAGCGACAGACACCACGGTGCCCACGTGACCGGGGACATCCGGGTCCTCGACGCCGGACGCCCACGGAAGCGAGGTGCCGGCGGCACGGGCGATCCCGAGGAGTGACTGGTCGGCTTCCTGCCCTGTTCGGGTCAGGGCGACGAGAAGGGTGCTTGCCATGTCCTGTTCGGTTTGCTGGCCATAGAGGAGATATCCCTGCGAGGTGAGGAACCTTGCTTTCCTCAGCGCCTCGTTGGCGACTTCGCCCGCGGTGCCGTCCCCAGCGGCCAGGACGAGGTCACGATCAGCGCGCAAGGCATGCGCGCCACAGATGCTCGCTTTGCCGATCACGTATCGCGGATCGGCGAGCAGTCCAGCCAGTGCCTCATGGTCGCCGGACTCGTAGAGATGGAACGCAAGATTCGCCCACTCATACGTCCGATCAGGTGGCATTCCGAGCCAGCCGGACGGCGGTTTGCTCGCCTCAAGGAACGACCTGTGCAGGCCCGGAAGCGACTGAGCGACCAGGCTGAGCAGATACGCGCGGAAGACGTCGTGCAGGACAACGACGTCCTGGTCGGCGCGGTAGGCGCTGAGCAGCGACCGGTCGGCAAGGACCTTGCAGAACTGACGGACCGCGACCGACGACCATCCATGAGCGCGGCCCCACCATCGCGTCAGGACTTCCAGCGGGATCGGCGTCGCCGGTGGGAAGACGGCCAGCGACACGTACCGCTCGCTCAGGTCGCTCGCGCCGGGAATGCGCACGTTCTCGTCGAGAGCGCGCAGGGTCGCGGAGATCACCTGGCTGATCGCGACCTTGCGCTGGTCGGTGTCCCAGATGTCGAAGGCCTGGGGCCCGTGGGCTCGCAGCGCGTCGCGTGCGACGCCGACCGCATGCTCAGTAGGGGAACCGGCGACCACGTCACTGCTCACGCTCGCGCCGACCAGGTTCGCGAGCAGCGGCCAGCCGCCGCAGAGCTCCGCCAGCGGGAGGAGCGCGGACGTGGAAGCAGAAGGGATGGTGCGCTGCAGGAGCTCGGCGACTTGGTCGGCGCGCATCGGCCCCAAGCGCAGCACTCGGGCAGTGCTCGGCGTGACCCGCACGTTGCGTGTCGTGATCAGCCGGACGCAGTTCGGTGCCCCCATCAGGAACGGCGCCAGGTCCGCCCCGGACCAGACGTTGTCCACCACGAGCAGCAGGTGGCGTTCCCCGATGACTCGTGCGAGGTGGAACCCCGCCTGCTCCGGATCTGAGAGCTCGGGCCGTGTTCCGTCGAGGTGGAAGCACAGATCGGAGATCAGGTGGGTGATTCGCGCTGGCGTGCAGTCCTCGCCCGTCTCGACCCAGAGGATCTCTGGGAAGGCGTCCCGCACTGTTGAGGCGTGACCGGCCTGTGTCGCGAGGGTCGTCTTGCCGAACCCGCCAGGTCCGGCCACGGTAATGACCTGCGAACCGGGCGCCTTGGCGGCTTCGCTGATCATGGCGACAAGCGTCTCCAGGACGTCGGCGCGGGCGATCAATGCGGGCTCCAGGTTCGGAACCATCGCGAAGCCTGCCGTCGCAGGGGAGACGACACCGATCGGTACCCCGAGCGACTCCCAGAACCGCTCACGGACACCGTCGTCGGCTCGCTCGTACGCGGTGTCGAGGATCGCCTGCGACTCCGGACCGGGCGCGCGGGCTCCGTCATCGGCTTCCCACTTGGACACTGCCCGGTCGCTGACACCCAGATGCTGGGCAAACGTACGCACGCTCAACCGCAGTGCGTGGCGCAGCGCGCGTGACTCGCGCCCGGTCCAGCGCTGGATCGTTCTCGACATGGGCTCCCCCTGCAACGCGCGGGCGGTCCCCACTGCGTTCTGCGTAGAACGGGTCGTGCGTAGTCATCATGAGGCATCCGAACGTCTCTTGCTGTAGGTCAACGCGACCGCCGGATGAACGACGGCGTTCCCATCCTCGCCGGACACAACGGGCGAACGGAACCACCCGATGTCGAACGAATGCTGAACTGGCCCGAGTTTCGGTCGCTCGATGGTCACCGCGACAAACGGACCGCTCGGTCGGGATGGTTGACGACGTCAATACCCTGAACCGCGGCGGCGCCGACGGTCTGCGCCGCTTGATCCAGATATCTGCTGCCGACCAAGGACATGACGATGCAGTACCCCTCGCTCGCCATCATCGTGACCAGCCCTCGCATCCGTGACCAGTGGGAGCACCGCTACGCCACGATCGATGAGCCCGACGCGGCATGGCAGCTCTTCGAGTCATGAGCGCCGATCACCCTGCCGGTGATTGGGCACATCGCATGCTCGCCAGGGTCTGTGACGAACTCGGCCTCGACGCTGACCGTGCCCGGCTCTTGAAGTTCACCAACAGCGCCGTCTTCGCGCTCGACGGCCCCGGGCTCGTACTGCGCATCGCGGGATCCAAGCCCGTCTCGGACAAGGCCGCCCGCGGTGTGGTCATGGCCAGGTGGCTGGCCGAGCACGACGTGCCCGCCGTCCGGCTGGTTGAGGAGGTCCCGCAGCCGCTGTACATCGACGAGCGCGCGGTCACGACCTGGCATCTCGTACCTGACGAGGGAGCGCCACCAACGCCTGAGGATCTCGGCCGGCTCTTACGGCGGCTGCACGCCATCACGGAGGCGCCGCCTGGTCTGCCGCAATGGGACCAAGTCGCTTCCGTCCGCGCTCGTCTTGCTGCTGCGACCATCCTGGCCGACGACGAACGCGCCTTCCTCGACGAGCAGATCAACGAGGTCGCCGAGCAGCTCCAGGGCGTCGAACCGATGTTGCCGCCTGGGCCGCTGCACGGCGACGCGCACACGGGCAACCTCATCCCCGGTCCGGACGGGCCGGTGCTGTGTGACTTCGACTCCGCGGCGGCCGGACCGCGTGAATGGGACCTGACCCCGATCGCCGTAGGGCACCTCCGCCTCACTCCGCCACCAGACGCCTATCCCCGGTTTGCCGCCAGCTACGGCATGGACGTGCTCGACTGGGCTGGCTTCTCCGTGTTTCGCCGCATACGTGAGTTGCAGCTCGTCACCAGCGTCCTGCCGGTACTGGCGACGAACCCGGCTCTGCAAGGCGAGTGGCGCCACCGGTTTGACTCGCTCCGGAGCGGTGACGCGTCCGCGCGATGGCACCGCTATCGATGAGTGTTGGTTGGTGACCAGGGGAGTTCGGGCTATGTGGTGCTGAGTTCGCTACGGTCTGAGCCCACGAGCTTCGAGCCCGCGAAGACGCCGGCTCGAACGTCGGAGTCCCGGCGGCCTGACTAGGCAGCACCTAGCAGCCATGCCACGAGCCCGCATCCCTTGAGGGGATGGGCGGGCTCGTGGCACATCCGGGGCCCTGAGGGATCCCGCCCCCGCCCCCGGGCACCTGGCAGTACGCGCACACAGCCGACGTGTACGCGACGACGACGCGCGCGCGACGAGCACGGCGACGCAACGGACGTGGCTGCGTGACGGACGCGGCTGCGTGACGAGGGCAGGCGAGCGGACAGACGGCGGGTCCCGCGGACCGCCCCGGTGAGGGCCACACACCTCTTGCACAAGCCGTGAGCGGGTCCGAATGTCAACTTTAAGTTGACGCGCTCCGGCCCTGACCTGGGAGGGGGTGGAGCGTGTGATGACGGTCCACGTGCTGAGCGCCGGCAGCGGGTACACGTACCTGACCCAGCAGGTCGCGTCCGGCGACTCTCCGCGGGGTCGTGGGGTGTCGTTGACGGACTACTACATGCAGCACGGCAACCCGCCCGGCCAGTGGGTCGGCTCCGGCCTGGAGCAGCTCGGGGTCTCGGGGCAGGTGCTGGAGAAGCAGATGAAGTCGCTGTTCGGCGTGGGCCGTCACCCGGACGCCGGCCGTCTGGAGGTCGAGGCGCTGGCCCGTGGTGCGTCGAGGCATGAGGCGGTGCGGGCGGGGTGGATCGGGCGGGCGTTCCCGAGGTTCGACGCGCGTCCGGATGACGGGTTCCGTGCGGGGCTGGAGGCCGGGTTCGAGTGGTTCGCGCGGGAGAACGACCGGCCGCCGGAGCCGGGGGTGGAGCGGGACCTGATCCGCTGGAACGTTGCCCACTCCCTGGCGCAGCAGGAGAAGCACGCCAAGGGCGGCGGCCTGGTCACGGATACGGAGGTCGCTACGTGGTTGGCCAAGCGGGGGCAGCAGCCGCGTCGGGCGGTGGCGGGGTATGACCTGGTCTTCACACCGTCCAAGAGCATCAGCGTCCTGTGGGGCCTTGGGGACCCGGCCACGCGGGAGGCCATCACGCAGGCGCACACCGACGCCTGGCGCGACACCCTGGCATGGATCGAGGCCGAAGGTGCGCTGACCCGGGAGGGCGCGGGCGGTGTGCGGCAGATCGACACCCACGGCCTCACCGCGGTCGCGTTCGACCACTTGGACTCTCGGGCGGGGGACCCGAATCTGCATACGCATGTTGCGGTCTCGAACAAGGTCCGTGGCGTGGATGGGGACTGGCGGGCGTTGGACGGGCGGGTGCTGCACCAGCTGGCCGTGGCGGCCAGCGAGCGGTACAACACGAGGATTGAGCAGTTCTTGGTCGACCGTCTCGGTGTCGTGTTCCACACCGAGACGAGGGGTCGGGGCAAGCAGGGCGTGCGGGAGATCACCGGCATCTCGAAGCTGCTGCGGGACACGTTCTCCAGCCGTCGGGCCGCGATTGAGGAGTCGTATGAGACCCTCCGCGCCGAGTACCGGGCCAAGCACGGGCACGAGCCCGGGACGAAGACGGCGTTCGGGCTGACGCAGCAGGCCAACCTGGACACCCGGCAGGCTAAGGGCACCCCGGTCGGTTTGCGCGACCGCCTCCCGCAATGGGCCCAGGTCGCCGCCGGTGTCCTGGGCGGTCCGGGCGTGGTCGCGCGGATGCTGACCACCGCGCTGCACCCGCGCCCCGGGGGCGGCCGGGTCGTTGTCGACGGGCCGGAGGACCTGTGGCGTGCGGTCGCGCAGGACCTTGCCGGGCGAGGGATGGCCCGGTGGGCCGCCGGCGATGTCACGGCCGCGGTCGAGCGGCTCGTGGTGCGGTGGCCCCGCGCACGGGTATTCGGGCCGTTGCGACACCGCGCACCCGGCGCGCGCCAGCGGCTGCTCGCCGACCTGGCGGGTGGGGTGCTGGCCGGTGGTGACCTGGTGGAGGTGTGCCTGCGGAACGTGGCCGACCGGCACTCCACGTGGACGGTCTACACCCTGCAGGCCGAAGCCACGCGCCTGGCCCGGGAGCATGCCCCTGCCGGCACAGACTTGCTCGCGTTGGCGGCGACCATCACCGGGCACGCCGTCGCGGGCAGCCTGCAGGTGAGCGCGCCGGAGGTGAACGAGCCACCGGACGTGATGCGCCGCAAGGACGGCGAGTCGGTGTACTTCGTGCACGGCTCCACCCGGTACACGTCGCTGGCGGTCCTGGAGGCCGAGGACCAGCTCCTGACCGCCGCTCGTATCCCCGGCGGGCTGATCATCGACCCCGCCACGGTGGAACGCGCGATCGAGCAGGTCCGGACCGACAAGGGCCAGGTCCTGAACGCCGGGCAGCGGGATCTTGTGACCCACTTCGCCACAGCGACCCGCCTGGCCGCGGGCATCGGCCCGGCCGGGACCGGCAAGACGACCGCCATGCGCGCGTTCGCCACAGCGGTCCAGGACTCGGGCGGCAAGCTCGTTGCGCTGGCGCCGTCGGCCGCCGCCGCGGAAGTCCTCGGCGCCGACCTCGGCGAGGGGATCACTGCGGAGACCCTGGACATGTTCCTCCTGGCCGACCGCGGTGCGGGTGGGGAACGCCTGCGGGAACGGCTCAGGGTGGAGCTGGGGACGGTGGTGTTGGTGGACGAGGCCAGCCTGGCCGGCACCCTCGCCCTCGCCCAGGTCCAGGCCATCACCCAGCAAGCTGGCGGGAGCGTCCGCCTGCTGGGGGACCCGGCCCAGCTCGGCGCCGTCGCCGCCGGCGGCGCCCTGCGGCTGATCTCCGAACAGGCCGGTGCCGTCGAACTCACCCAGATCCACCGGTTCCGGACACCCGGTGAGGCCGACGCATCCCTCCAGATCCGCGACGGGGACCACCGGGGCCTGGACTTCTACATCACCGCCCACCGCACCCAGGGCGGGTCCGCAGCGCAGATGGCGGAGGAGATGTTCGCCAGCTGGCAGACCGACTCCGACCACGGGCGCAGGACGATCATGATCGCGGCGACCAACGACCTGGTCACCAATCTGTCCGCCCGTGCCCGGTTGCACCGGGTGGCTCGGGGTGAGGTCGAGGACGACGGCGTGGCCCTGCACGACGAGACTCGGGCGGGGGTCGGGGACGTGATCGTGACCCGGCTGAATAACCGCCACCTGCACGCGCAGGACGAGGACGGGCACATCGACTGGGGGCGGGGCTGGGTGCGCAACGGTGACCTGTGGCGCGTCGAAGCTCGGGGCTCGGATGGTGCTCTGCAGGCTCGGCACCTGGACACCGGCGCCAGGGTCGTCCTGCCGGCCGACTACGTCGCCGCGCACGTGGAGCTGGGGTATGCGGCCACGATCCACCGGGTGCAGGGCATGACCGTGGACACCTCCCACGCCATGGTCGGCGTGGGGATGACCCGCAACGAGCTGTACACCGCCATCACCCGGGGCGCGGACTCGAACCGGGTGTACGTCGAGGTCGAGGACGTCCTGGATCTGGACCCGCACCGGCAGCCCGCTACCGAGCGGGCGGTCTTGAACGCGCTCAAGGGCGTCCTGGACCGCGACGGCGAGGAGAAGTCCGCCCACCGGGTCATCGAGGACGACTGGGACTATGTCCACTCCCTGGCCCGCCTGGTCCCCGAGTACGAAGACGCCTACCTCGCCTTCCTCGAACCCGACCGTGTCGCACGCCTCGCCCAGGCCGTCCGTGCCGTGCTCCCGGGACGGATGGCGAGCCTGGTGCTGGCGGACGAGGCCTGGCCCGCGCTGGCCAAGCGGCTGTCCATGCACGACGCCGCCGGCACCGACCCCCAGACCGTCCTACGCCGCGCATCGGGGGAGGGCTTCGCGGGGGCGAGGTCGATCGCGAAGGTCCTGCACCACCGCATCGACCTGCCTCGACCCCGCAACACGGACAGGGACGGGCGGGGCCTGCCGGTCTGGATGACCACCGCTCCCGACACCACCCAGAACCTCCTCTGGGACCAGACCACCGACCCCGCACCAACCGACCAGGCGGGGATGCGCGACCAAGCGCCGACGTCGCCGCCCGGAGGCGACGCCGTGCGCACCGTCAGTTCCGCGCGTGCCGAGCAGCCGGTGCCCGTGGATGCGCGGGAGCGGGCGCTGGTGGTAGAGATCACCGCGCAGGCCTGGGCCTGGTGGACGAACCAGACCACCACCCAGCAGTGGGCCACCCGGTACATGACCAGCCGCGGCCTGGCGGGCGCGGAGTGGGGTGTCGCACCGGCGGCGTGGACCGGGCTGACCGACCACCTGCAGACCCTCGGCTACACCCCCGGCCAACTCGTCACGGCTGGGGTCGCCACCCGCACCCGGGGCGGCCGGCTGATCGACAGGTTCCGTGACCGGATCGTGTTCCCCTACCGCGACCAGACCGGGGCCGTCGTCGGCGTCACCGCCCGCATCAACCCCGCCGAGACCAGTACGGGGGAGGGGCGGGCACCGAAGTACCTCAACACCCCCGAGACCCCCGCGTACCGCAAGGGCGAGCTCCTGTACGGGCTGGACCCCGACGCCGTCGCCCGCCTGGCAGCCGGCGCCAGACCTGTCCTGGTGGAGGGACCGACCGACCACGCCGCGCTGCGCCTGGCCGCGGACCGGCTCGCGGAGCAGACCGGAGTGCAGATCGTGCCGGTCGCGGCCGGTGGGACCGGGGTCACCTCGCAGCACCTGCATGCCCTGCGGGACGCGTCCGGGCGGGACCTGACCGACCTGATCGTGGCCCTGGACCCCGACACCGCGGGGCGCACTGCCGCCGCCCGCGTCTGGGAAGCCTTCACCCCGAAGGAAGCCGCCCACGCCCAAGCCCTGGAGCTGCCGGCCGACCCCGCCCAGGTCGCCCACGAGGACCCCGACGCCCTCACCGCCGCGCTGGCAGGGCCGGTGCCCTTGGCGTGGTTCGCGATGGAACCCAACCTCGCCCACATCCGCTCTTTCGACCACTTCGACCAGCAGATTCCTCTTCTGCGGGCCCTGGTCGACCAGCTCTACGACCGTGTCGAAACAGTGCAGTGGCCTGGGCTGGTCGACTACATCGCCGTCGTCGTCGGTGACACCCCGGGTGCGGCGACGCATGCCCAGCTCGACGTCTCCTCCGTACGGGAGGTCGTGACCGATCACCTCCTGGACCGGATTCTGCCTGACACGCAGGCCGGCCCGGACCACGACGTCCTCCACACCGACCCCGCTAGCCCGGCAAATCGCGAGACTGACGCCGCACGCACGCCGGAGACGGACCCGCTCGTGGCCGCGTGGCTGACCCGCCATGCCAACCTGGTGGCGGCCCGCCTGGATGCCCTGCTCCGGGACGCCCTGTCCGACCCGCAGCTGTGGGTGGAGACCATCACGCCGCCACCCCCGTCCGGTCCCGCACGTGAGGCCTGGATGGTGGCGATGCGGCAGGTGCTGGCCTACCGCGACCGGTACCAGGTCACCGACCCCGTCCACCCGCTCGGGCCGAACGTCGGGCAGGGGGAGCGCGGCGACGCACACACCATCGCCGACCAGGCCCTGGACACCATCACCCGCGGCACACGAGACCGGCCCATGGCCCGGCGTGTTGCCCGGCCCCGCCCGCGGCCGATGGAACGCGTCCCGGTCGTGCTCGCCGACGCACGCGCCGCCGCCGAGCGGATGCGCCGCGAGGCCGACGAACGTGCTCGTCGCGACCGCGCCGAGCGAGAGTCGGGGCGGTCGGTGGTCGGGTAGGAGTGGTGATCCCCTTCGCGTGGTCAGCTCGCGGCGGGGATCACCACTCCCGGGGGTTGCTACGCGGCGTGCGCCTGGTCCTGGTCTTCGTCGAGCAGGTTCGCGAGGTCGTTGCCGGCCTCGGTGAGCCACTCGTCGAACAGGGTCAGGTCACGGTCGTGTGAGCTGTAGGTCGTGAGCCGGGGCACGTCGACGAACGTGACCTCGGTGCCCGGGTGAGCGCGCTGGACGATCCGCAGCACGCCGTACACGACGTTCGGCGCCAGGCCGATCTGGTTGAAACGGACGTAGAGCGCTTCGAGCTTCCCGCCGGGGTGCCGCTCGGCGGGAAGGCGCGGGACCTTGACGGTGAGGTCACCGACCTGGACGGCCTTCGTGCCCAGCGGCTCGTGCACCAGCCCGTCCCAGAGCGGTGCGAGCCGAGCCCAGCTCCCTGCTGTCTGGGTGTACGAGGGCTGCCGCCTGGGTGCGGCCCCGGCGGCGATGTCCGCCAGCTCCTGCCCGTCACGGCTGCCCCGCCGGTCCCGGAACAGCGCTAGCTTGACCGGGCGCCAGTGGTCGCACCCTGGCTGGTACGGTGTGGCGAGCTGGCTGCGGATCTTGTGAGCGACGGACTCGCCGCCGTCCGCCGCCGCGGCGAGGTAGTTGCTGAACTGTGATGCGTAGATGGCTGTCATGTCCTGCTTCCTTGTGGCACATGACCGCGCCACTCTATGGCGCTGCCGGTATCGGCAGCGCATAGAACATGCAAGACTGGCAGAGTTCGACAGAACCTCTGACGTCCCGATGGCACGGTCGTCGGTCCGGCGTCGCACGAGGCCGAGCGGTGCAACGCTCGGCCTTTGTGCTTCCCCGGGAGCGCCGGGTTGGCGCTCTCTGAAATCGTAGGCGACATGGCTGTCCACCGGGGTCAGCCACCTCGTGCGGCCAGTGCGGCGGATGCTCGATCTGAGGGCTGAAACATCCTGAAACCGATCAGGATGTACTGAAAAGAGGCCAGATCGCCCAGAAAATCGGGTACGAAGAAAGTTCAACTCACCGCGTGTCGCATCGGTGTGTCGTCCACAGCGCCCTCGGGTGTCGCGTGTCGATCTGGGCTCAGGAGCGCGAATCTGGCCGAGGACGACGTTACCGGGGCTGCCGGACCGGTCGGCACCGTTGTTCACCTGGCGGCCCGGCGCGGTGACCGGTTCCTGCTCGCGCCGACCGGCCGGCCTGGTGGCGTGCGCACCGACCGGATCCTGGTCAGCGGACCACTCACCAACGTAGTGGTCGACGCCCGGCAGGTGACGACCACGCCGCACAGCGACCACGACGCCGTCGTGATAGTGCTCGGCCTGTAGCGGCGCCGAGGCCGCCCTCACGCCCGCGGCCTGCGCGACCGTCACAAGATACGCCAGCACTGCCTGCTTCTCCACGCCTGGCAACGTCCAGCCTGGTCTCCGCCAGCGGCGGGGGAGCACCATTGGCCGACCTCGCTGACCGAGTCAGTACTCAGGCGGTTCAGCTCCGCGTGCGGTACCGCGGACCCGACCTTCGAACGGTTCGTCATCGAGGTCAGCGCCGGTGCCGAGGGGGACGATGTCACCCACCGACACTCATACGGCACCACGCCCTGACGCCCAGGTCGCCGGGGTGACCGCAGAACCAGACCGGCGATGCCCCGATCGCAGGCGCGCGGCAGTGTCAGACAGCCCCGATACGCTCCCTGCCAAGTCTCGAAGGGTCATCGCCCACCGCTCGCGTGACTGGTCCGCGAACCAAGCGACCGGGGCAGCGAATCCGGCGGAGGCAGCGCGGACCGGTCATGACTGCTCGTCGTCATCGAAAGAGAGCAGCAGGCGAAGTGCACGCCGATCGGCTCTCATGCCGATATTCAAGTCACGCACGATCTGTAAGCATCCCAATTCATACGACCTAGGACAAGGAACGCGATGAGCGGTGAAGACGCCCTTCATGGATTTCGCTACCAGGTGCTCAGGACGGTCGAACGAGTGCTAGAAATCTACGAGAGCAGCCCAGATGGAAACTGGGCTGTGGAGGTGGAGTCGACAACTGACGAAAAAGTCGACTACGCCGAATGGCATGAAGGCGAGGTCACTCGCGTAGTCCAGGTGAAAGCATCGATGCCCGATGCGTCAACGCGGATCCGAGCCCGTCAAGTTGACGAGATACTCGCGCACCTCGCCACGAGGTTCCCTGCAGCTCGCGAGGTGGTCCTGGAGAGCAATCGCAATGGCGACTGGGAGGCAATCCAGAGCGTAGAAGGATCGACTTCGGGTCCGCGGCGAACTGCCTGGCGTGATTCCCGCACCCTGGGGCAACTCGAGCAAGCGGTCACGGACCGGATACGCGAGCTGCGACTGGCGATCTCTCGATCCGGGGATCCGCTGACAAACCGATACCTGGCCTTCATCCTGGAATCAATGGTCTGGAAGCGGGGAGCAGGGCCCAGCGCGAGGGCCGGCGACAGCAAGTTCCTGCGGGGTGCCGACGTGTCGGACCTGCTCGCCATCGCGGGACAAGACGTGGCAGCGCTCCTGGGAGAAGTCCCGTGGGGAAGATCCTGGCGCGTGCCTGGCGGCAGCCGGGTACCGCGGCCCGAGATCTTCGCCTGGCTTCACCTGCAGCTGCCAGCATCAGCCCTGTACACCGTGGGGGCGCCGGCACGAGCCGCCCTTGCGGGATTCTCCGGCGCGGGGAAGACCTCGGCGGCAGCAGTCTGGGCGGAAGAGAACCTGGAGAGATACGCTCTCGTGTTCTGGGTCCCGGCGCGCACCGAAGAAGAACTGGCTGACGCAGTGCGTTCCCTCCTTGAGGCCGAACACGGTGACACCGTGCAGGACTGGGGAATCTCCACCGTCCGCGAGAAATTTACCGACCTGCTGGTCCGAACCCCTCTGGCGTGGCTGCTCGTGTTCGACAATGCATCGAGCCCAGAGGTCGTCCGAGAGTGGATTCCTGCTCGCGGATTTGGGCATGTGCTGATCACGACACGCGACTCGACCTGGTCCCCCAGTGCTGCCCCGTCGCTCGAAGTGGCGGCCATGGACAGGACCACCGCCCGGACCCTGGTCGAGCGTCGACTCGGTCGCGAGGTCGAGGATCTGCAGGCATTCGACGCCCTCATCCGCCTGACAGATGGCTGGCCTCTCGCTGTCGAAATGGTGACTGGGTGGTTGGTGCGATCCGGGCGGCAGTTGAGCGGTGTCAGTGAGTACGCGCGACAGAGAACTGACCTGCTAGACCGCAAGGTCCTTGTGCCCGAGGGATACCCACAGACAGTGGTGAGCGCAGTCGTCAACGCACTAGCCGACATCCAGGCTGCGGACAGCAATGTTGCCTGGCACATCCTGCTCACCGTGGGTCGACTTGGTTCGAAATCTGTACCCGTACCGCTTCTCCGTCAACTCGCTCAGAATCAGACCAGCGATGCCGCAGATCAGATCGATGATGCGATCTCCGACCTGCGATCACATTCTCTCATCCGACGCGAAGACCTCGGCATCAATGAGTTGAACGAGTGGTCCGACCAGGTCTCGATCAACGATCTCATCGGCGACATCGCGCTCCGCGTCGCCGATGAAGACCTCAGCGAGGACTACGACACGGTCGAATCGTTGGCGCTCGTTCTTCGAGAGGCCCTCGAGACACGTGATTTCCGCCTGGCCTCGTCATTCAGTGCCATGGTGGCAAGCCTGGAACGCCAAGAGCGATTCGGATGGCGATTGCCATCCCTCCCGTTGCTGACCGTGTATGGGAACATGGCGACAGTCTTCCAGCATCGTGGAGACTATGTTCAGGCGGAGAGTCTGCTTCTTCGTGAGGCGCGCCTGGCAGAAGCTGTCGCGTTATCGCCAGAAATACCCGAAGAGGTTGACGCGCAGGTTGCGATACTCATGTTCAAGACGTGGGTGCAACTGGCAAATCTCAGTCTCCACAACGACAGGCCCGATCGCACGATCGTGGCGGCGGCCATGGCCGTTCCATTCGTGAAAGCATTCGTCTCTCATCTGCCAGAGGAGTTATGGCGTCAGTCCGTCGATTCGATCGTGGAAGCTCTGCGTGGCATCCAGAACGACAATCTCACAGAACATCGAGACGGGTTGCTGGAAGAGATCTTGAGCACCGGTGTCGAGATAGTTCCCGGAGCCGCTCAGCTCGCCGAGTTGGCACTTCGGGAGGGCGACAACGCCTCTGCGCGCCGTGTGGCCCTTGAAGCACTGGAATCCGAGTCAGACCCGCTTCAGCGGGTCCAGCTCTATTCGGCGATCGCCGAAGCTGACGCCGCGGACCCCGCGCGGGCACAAGCGTCGCTCGCACTCGCGACGAAAGAAGCCGATCGCATCGGCTCGGGACATGAAGTAATCACCGAAGCCGTTCTCAGAATAGCTACAACGCGCTGGGCTGAGATTCTGCGCGAGGGAACCGAGTGGGTGACAGGAGATCGCCGAAAGTTCCAGGAGTCTTTCATCGACCTCCTTCCGTATCTCCCGGTGGCTGATCCTGATGAGACACCGTGGGGTGCTGGCACCCGTGCGCAGCTGATTCGCGCGTGGCACGCAGTGGTGACTGAGAGCTCGGCGAGCCGAAGTGAGATTGATCGGTTGTTGGCCAGGTTCGACACCGATGAGATCTACGTGGCGACGTCGGAGGTAGAGTCTCTGAAGGCGACTGCATTCCAGGCAAGTGCGGCAGAGTTTCGAAGCAACCTCCCTCGTGTCGTTGACGCAGACTTCGTGGGCCGTTCGGGCAACACCATCTTGCTGGCGATCGACCCGCACGACTTCGCTCTGGTCCGGGCGGTCGGCGTTATCCGGGACGTAGAGGTCGCGACGATCTCATGGCATGTTGTGCTGACGGTCCACGGTGAGGCCGGCCAGATTTCCGTGTGGGCCGACATACTGCGCCTGCCGGCGAACCCGTTCGCGAGGGTTCACGAAGAAGTCGCGCTTGTCGTGGTCGGTGATTCAATGCCGAAAATCGATGAACCTACGGCTCTCGTTCTCAACAACGTAATTGATGTCGGGCCGGTCCGCATATCGTTCGAGCCATGGGTCAAGGGGGTTCTCGCGAAGAATGGCGTCGCCTGATTTCGGCATGCGGGTCTCCACAATGACCGATCTGCGCCAGCCAGACCCTGCAAAGGGAATGCTCGGTGGCATGGCGGACGCGCCGAGGTGGCGCAGGCGTGCTTGTCTCTCGGCCGCTTGATGAGCCCAAGGAGCTGGGATCCCCAGACCGCCAGACCTGGGTCCCAGCTCCTGCCCGAGCGTGGGCCCAGACCACCTCGCTCGGGTCCCGACCCGGAACATCTCCCGGGCCTCTGCCCTGTGGGGAGCCTACGCGGGTCGTGAGCACGGAATTCGGTCTGAGCTGGGTGATATAACCGGCCCCGCTATCGCCTCCGTGTCCAGGCCGCGTGTTCCGGCCCTTGGAAGGGGCGACCAGGGCAAGCTGATGCCGATGATGCCGATGATGTCAGCAAGCGAGGCGACGGGCAGGCTCGCCACAGCCCGCGAGTAGGATCGAACGCATGTACGAACTCGCCGGGTTGGTGAACGAGTGGCCGGCCGGCTCCTGGCCACGCGAGTCCGGCGGTGTGCCGGTCGGCCCGAGCTACTCGCGCGATTCGCTCGGGGTGCTCGTGCGGCTGCAGTGGGCGGAAGGTCGGGCGCTGTGGGTGCCGGGTCACGCCTCGCGCTGGAACCGCTCGTTTGTTCTGGTGACTGTGACGCCCGTCGAGGGCGACCGCCGTACCGAGACCCTGCTGTGGCTGCACCGGACCGACGTGGTGCGAGCGCTGCCGGCCGAGCCCTCGACGGCCCCGCGTCCGCCGGACTCCCGCAGCCTGCGCGACCAGCGCGAGTCGCACCAGCGTTACCCCCACGGGATCCCGTCCCTGCACGCCCGATGATGCGCCGAGGATCCCTGCCGTTGCGGGCGGGTGAAGGGAGAGGGCTGATGCTCCTCGTGTTCGTGATGCGTGCTCACCAGGGCTGAGCGACGGTGGAAGGGATCGAAGGAGGTCGAGCATGGCTGACGGCGATATCGAGATCTGCCACCAGGGCGAGCGGTGGCACGTGCGCAGGCAGGGCGCCACCGCTTCGCTCTCGGACCACAGCACCAAGCAGGGCGCGGAGCAGGAGGGGCGGCGACGGGCCACTGCCGAGGGCGTCGAGTTCTTCATCCTGAACCTGGACGGGACTATTGCGGGCAAGGACAGCCACGGCAACGGCAGGGACCGGACCTGCCGCGTCGCTAGAGTCCGTGCTCAGTGGCCATGCTCGAAGGTGGTGCTGCCCGGTACGACGGTCCAGCATCGAAACCCGCGTAGCGGCGTTCAATGCGGTATGTGACGACCGCCTCGGGGTCGAGAACGAGCGTTGGTCCTTCCGCATCGTCAGCAGCGAAGGAGGCCGGATGTTCCGCTACGGCTGGGCCGTCGAGTGTGCTGCAGTCGGCCCGGCCGAAGAACAGAACGTAGGTTCGTTCCGTGGTTTGCGCACTTGGCAGTGCGATCCCGTCGAGCCGCGGCTTCGGCACCCACCTCAGGTACTCGGTCAGCAACTGAGTCGGTGCGTACTCCACATGCTGGCGGCCATCGGGAATCACAGGCGTGGTGATGTTGGCGACGAAGGTGGAGAGAAATCGCCCCATCCTGGCGTGCTCACGATGCTCGAGGTTGAACGGGGAGATCTGCGGGGGCTTGGCCGTCAGGTCGAGTATCCGGAGCTCGCGCGTGTTTGTGAACCGGCCGATCACAGCCATCGGTTCGACCCCGTGCCCGGCGATCTCGGCAAGGGCTGTCTGCGGGTCGGCCGATGCATAGAAGAGCGCAACACCTGCTGGCGACATTCGGTTCGCAGCCGCTTTCCCCGATGGAGCAGGCCCCAGGTCGTCGCTGTGCCGCATGAGCGAGCGAGGGTTCTCGCACAATCGGCCCCGATAGAGAGGCGTCCCGGCGGCCAGCGGCATGACGAGACCAAGCTCGGCGCTCGCATACATGAGCACGCGATCGAGGAAGTTGGCGAGCCTGGCGGGCGGGTCAGTTGGCTCACCCAGACCGACGACCATCCGAGACTGGAACTTTGCGACCTCGGCGAACTCTTCCCAGGCGTATTCGAGGCCGTCCGTCGCGGCGTCTGTGAGCCACGGGGTCCATGTGACCTGGTATCCGATGGCCTCCGTGACCAGGTCGTTGATCTGGTCGTTGTAGCCTTCGTCGAAGGCGCCGCCGACAACGTCATCAACGACCTCCCACGTTTCGAGCTGTGTTCCGACGAGCACGTGGTCTTCGGAGTCCCATGGCAGGACAGCGTCCGCATCGGAATAAAAATGATGCAGCGTCTCCATTACCACGTACATCAATTCCTCGAGCGGGACCGCGAACGGTGGTTCAGTCTCGGGATCGCCGACCCGACCGCAGACTACACACGTGTGCTCCGTTGCGAATTCTTCAAGACGGCGGGCAAGCGAGGTGTCGGTGACGTGCTTGAAGCAGATACTACCTTCGACATCTCCGAACCGCCGGTCCTCGAACTCAAGCGCTCGGTTCTTCGCGAAGCCCATCCGAGGATCAAACCACCTCGAGCTCCCGAGCGCAGGTACATCCCGTCGACCTGGAACCCGTCGTAGACCTACCCCGTAACCGCGATCTTGGACTCGGTGCCTGGCACCCATGGCGTCGACGCGACGAAGTGCGGTGATGCGGGTCCAAAAGGCAGCAAGGTGGGGGAGATCGCGGCACTTCACCCGCAAGACAGTCGTCCGCGGTTCTACAGACGAATAGGCTCGCGAGGAGTTCGCGAGCGATGAGTCCGAGTGGTGAGGGTGCTGGGAGCCGCATGGCCGACGAAGACGTGCTGTATGAGTTCAAGACCGTGCACGCGATCCGTGGCACCGAGGCCCGGTCGATCGCGAAGTGGCAGAAATCTGGTTGGGCGCTTGTCGACCAGAACCAGGGGACGTTGCGCACGACGCTGAGTTTTCGCCGCCCGAAGCCGAAGTTGCCGTGGGTTCCACTTGCCGTGGCTGGTGGCGTCCTCGCGCTGCTTGCCGTCGTCATCGGTATCGGCATCGCACTGGAGGACGACGGTGGCGTGTCAGAGTTGACCATGCGCACGAGCGAGAAGACGGTCCTGGCGAGCGAATCGCCCTCCGGGACGCCGGAACCGAGCACGTCCGCGTCGGCTTCGCCCGACGCCGGTCAGACTGACGCCGACCAGGTCCTGACGATCGTGAACAACAAGGAGTTCGCGGCGCTGCTGAGCGTGGGCGACACCTGCGACGAGTCGATCGCACGATTCGCGAACAAGTACGCGGGCGAGACGATCGAGTTCGACGGATCCATCGCGGACATGGTCAATCACGGCAGCTACGACACTCGCTACGACATCCTGTTGGGTCCAGGAGACAAAGGCCCAGAGACGGGGTTCGGGCCGGCCTTCAAGTTCGAAGACGTCAACTTCCTTGACCTACGTCTCACTGGGGCGAATAAGCCTGATTACGTAGGTGCGGGCGACCGCCTCCATCTCATCGCCGAGGTCGGCGAGTTCAACCCGGTCCAGTGCCTCTTCCTCCTCGAACCCGTCTCTACGGAAGCCCGATAGAGCCGTCCCAACACCTGAGGTTCCCGGCCCGCGTGAGAACCGGGGCGGTGAAGTTGTGGGCGGGGAGTGGAGACGGATCGGTACCGCCCTTCACACCGAGAAGTACTTCGCTTCGGGGGTATGGCGCTTGTCCGTCATGCGACGACTGCTCACGACGACTGCCTCCACTGAGCGAGGGATGCTTCAGTGTGTAGGCGTCGGCGTGCTGAAGACCACGGGGTCTGCCTCGTCGAAGACCGGAAAATCGAAATGCAAGTAGAGCACCAACGCGAGGCTGACTTGTGCTAGGAACGCGGCGATGAAGATCGACAGGAGCCCGCGACCAAGGCGCTGCCCTGGCCGCATCAGCTGGCGTAGCGCGTACGAGGGCTCGGCGTCGGCGACACGGATCTTTTCGAACTCCGGTAACAGCCTCGCTGAGTTGGCGCCTCCGAAGATCTGGACGAGGCCGTCGCGAGAACTGAAGCGAAGCGCACGCTCGCTGACATATGCGCTGTACGCGACCGGCACGAGGTTCCTGCTTATGATCCCCGTCCCGATACAAGCGACGGCAACGAGAACCGCGCCACTGGCAACGAGCCCCGCCGAGCGTGTTTCGATGCCGTAGCCGATGAGCAGCAGGTCTCCGGCCACGAGGATCGACCACGACGACACCATGACTTGAGTCAGGAATCGAAAAGTCTCCACTGCGCGGTCAAGCTGTTTCTCTAGTGCCTCATAGCCTGGTGCTGACGTGTTTGCTTCCGCCGAGGGGCTCGGGCCAGTCGGACGGGACCGCCGCGACTTTCTGCGCATGGCGCTCAGGTTAGTGGCGAGGTCACCTCGGCACGAGGCTGAGATTCCAGCGAGGCGACTCCGCGTCTGTCGACGAGAAGCCTCTCCGGGCTTCGAATCCCAGGCGGTGCCAGGTGCACATCCGGATACGGCGGTCAGCTGCGTCGAGCTGCCTCACGTCACGGGCTCGTCGGCGCCGTATTGGCTGACAGGGGGCGCACGGGGCACCTGAGGTCACAGAGCGTGGTACCGGACGCGGATAGCCGACGTGCTCCTTTCCGCCCTATGGCAACAGTGTTGCTCCATCAACGTGGCACCCTCGAACGCGGAACCTAGCAACCCTCAGCGCCTCAGTGGACTTCAACGACTCGGTGGGTGGAGTTGACGCGGTCGCGCAACACCACGCGCGGTACCGCCGGGTACTGGACTGCTTCACGTTATGGACGAGTCGGACTCACCACCTTCATCTGGGCTCCTTCGTGACGGGACGCGCTGGCCCACGAGACAATCGCAACGTGTCGATCACCAGCGAGACGCGCAAGCGGCTATGGGCCAGATCTGGGAATCGCTGCGCGCTGTGCCGGAAAGAGCTTGTTCGCGACGACGTGGACGGGCTGCCCGGCGCATTGATCGGCGAGGAAGCACACATCGTCGCGCGGTCACCAGGTGGGCCACGGTACGCACCGCTCGACCCTGAGGCCCGCGACGGCTACTCGAACCTGCTCCTGCTGTGCGCCAACGACCACACGCAGGTGGACGCTCAGCCGACCCGCTACACGGTCGAGTTGCTTGAGAACCTCAAGCGGAGCCACGAGCGCTGGGTGACGAACCGGCTGCACCCAGGTCCGGCCGGCGACGACTCGAGCCACACGCGAGCGGTCGTGATGGTGTCCGGGGCGGAGATATGGGACCTGATGTTCAAGGCGTACGGGTACGACTGCGGAGCGGACGAGGATGCGGACCTAACCGACGCCGAAGCCGATCTGGTGGATGACGCCCTACAAGCCTTCGTTGACTGGGGCGAGATCGGGCCCGATGTGGTCTCGCACGGTTTCCGCGCGATGCGCGACGCCAAGCGGTCGGTTCACGCAGCCCTGGACGACTTGACCTCGGCGGGATTTGTCGTGCTCGGCGGGGAACGACAAGGCAGCTGGGCAGGCGGCACCCTCACCGGCAAGGTAGCCCTGTTGCGAGTCGTACGCGCCGATCACCTGCACCGGTACGTGATCAGCCAGTCGCAGGAAAGAGCCTAGTCGAGCTCAGGACAGCCTACGCTCCGCGCAGGAGTGCTCACCTTCGGCTGCTGGCCGGGCATCGCGGCACTCGCGGGGTACGATCACCGATCGCGACGCTCGATGTAGCTCGGCCGCGGCCGGCCGCAGGTGGTCAGATCTGGCAGGTGGTAGATGCCACGCGGGTACCAGCCCCAGCCACGAGGACCGGCTGGCGGACCGCGTCCCGGAGCTGGAATACCAACGGTGTTGAATATCGGACGCTGCCAGGTGTTCGTCCGGACACCGAGATCAACAGCGTCCGGCTGCCTCGCGTGACCGGCTATCCAACGGCGTAGTCGCCGATCGAGCAACAATGCCTCATGAGTTCAATGCACTCGCACGGTGAAGTGCCGCCTGAAGCGATGCGTTGTCGGTGGGTGCTTGCCATTGTGCAGCCACGGCTCGCAGCTCAGCCTCCTGATCCGGGCGCAGGGGTGACGGGAACGGGGTTATCACCAGATATCCATCAGTGCTCGAACCACGTGTTCGAAATTTACGGATGGTCTCGAAGACCATGCCACCGACATACTGGGGGTTGCGTGCAGTCTTGATTTGGATGAGTACCTGCCGGCCATCGACGTCGACGACGGCGTCGGCACCTGCGTCGGCAGGCTGAAGTTGGAGGTTATTCAGTGTTGGGTCGGCCGCAGTCAGAGAGGCAAGTGACTTGATAACCTTGTCCTCGTAGATGAAAGATTCCGCCAGCATCGAGGCTGCGGGTGTTCCGCGGTTGGATTCAACGTAAGAATCGAGAGCCGCGAGCGTCGTGTCGTCAGGCTCGGGTGAGGTGGTGTCGGGGTCCAGGGGAGGTTCGGTCGTACGGGAGCCGATGTTCTTCGTGAGAGCATCGATGACACCAGCGCAAGCGGCTTTTTGAACTCCCGAGGTCGCAACTTCAGAAAGGCGCTCAAGGGTGCTGATTGTGACGGTGGTTGGCAACGGCTCATCCTCTTTTCGAGGAGGAATTGCTCGATCGGACACCCACTCGAACATGGCCCACCACGCGTCAGTCTTTGCGGCATCCTTCTGATGTGCGAGCGACTCCCGCGACACTTTGATCTGCCTGGAAATTCCTGAGTACGCAATGACCGCTGCGGTCAGGGCCGCGAATGCCGCGGCGCCCGGGCTCTGTGCGAAGTCGCGCAGCCATTGTCCCCATGCGGCCAAGTTTGCTGTTACCAATGTGATAGCGAGGTAAGCGCCGACAAGGAGCGAAATCGCAATCGTCGGGGCGAGCCAAAGGGCCGAGATATTTCGTCGTACTAGGTGAGCTGTGGGCACAGGTCGATACTGGCCCACATATGAAGTGTGGGCAAGGACCTCGGCTTGGCTTCCCACCTCTTCGACCCCACGTCGCCCGATCGGCGCCGGCCTCTGCCGACGGCGGGCATGACAAGAAGGCGCCTGCCTCCGTCGGTATCGACCCGGCGGCGCAGCATGGCGCGCCGCCCCAGGTTGACTCCGCTCATGTCTAGCGGGAGATGTCGGTGTGCGGTCGTAGGCTCGGACCGTGCAGGATCTCCTTGAGGTGCATGTCGGTACGTTCCCACCAGCGCGGTGGGATGAGCGGGAACAGATCCAGGCTAGTTGAGACCGGGAGCGCCGCGATCCCCGACCGCGGATCGCGGCGGAGGACATCGCTTGGGCGGACCTGGGCCTGGAGCCGCGGTGGGTCGGTGACGACACCAGTAGCGTTGTCTCCGCCATTGAGGGCATCGGGCTTCCATGACCGGGGAGCGGACGAGTGGCGTCGCTTCCAGGCCGGGACAGCGACCCGCTCCGAGCTGGCGCTGTGCGTCTCGACGGCCGAGCCGCCTGCTGACGAGCCGCGCTCCGTCATATTTCCGCGCTCGGGCAGGGTCGACTTTCCTTGCGTCCAGCACTCTATCTACATCCGCTGTGAGCCGATTCGCTCGGCCCGCGCGCCGGAGCTCGCCGACGGGCTGAGCGCCACCGATAAGGACCTGGCGTTGCGGCCTCGCGCTGCGGCTCGGCCGGCTCGCGAGACTTGGCCATCAGCACCGAGTCCCGCCTCGGTCTGACCGGCGAGTAGCCAGCAACCCGGAAGGCGCCGCATCCAGCTCGGCGAGCTGCTCCTCGCGGCCGGTTGAGGATCCCCCTGTCGCGGCTCCTGAACCGGTGCGCGTAGAGGGGAAGGAGCCACACGTCGGCAAGAGCATCCGCCCGCAGGTGAATGCCTGATTGATAGGCGTCGCTCTCATGAAGTTCACGAGCGCGTCTACAGGTAGGGCAACTTCGGGGTGTGAGACTGCCGGCTGCTGCTCGTCGAACGCCGAGCGCTCGAGCAGTCAGTTCGCCATCAGAGGTTGGGATTCGTCGTTGTCCATGCATTTGAGGCGAGCCATGGCCCACCACATGACTCGACGTCAACCGATCAGCCTGCCAACTCTGCCCGAGCAACAGCTACAAGCTTTTCGTATTTCGATCTCATTTCCGTGCACGCTCTCCTATAGCGAGCCGGAAGGTCTCCGCCTTGGTCCCAAACGCTTTTTGAAGGATCGCCCTCATCGCCGATTACTCTCGCATGCCCGACGCTTTCCTGCCACTCGTCGTAAGCGATCCGGAACCCGGGTGTGGTGTAGAGATCGGCCAGGATCCACATGTCGTAGTTCTCATGGTCAACGTCGGGCGGCTGGCCCTCGCGCGACCAGATAACGTCCGCATATTCCACGAACTCAGTTGTCCTGAGCGCCGTAAGGAGGATGCGTTCATAGGCAACTTTGCGTCGATCCTGAGTCATCGCATCACGGGCCATCAGCAAGGCGTGCTGACGTCCTGCCTGTTGAGTGATCACCGTTGCCGCGATACCGCACACGCCAACGAACGCTGTCGCGGCTGGTCCGACCCACTCCCATGCCATGCTCGTAGTATCCCAGATGAGTGCGTTGGTCACGGAGGGCTCCCGGTGGGATCGCCGCACCGACTTGTCGATGGATGGTCGCGTGCGGCGAGTGATCTTGCGGCTGCTGGTGATGCTGCGACGCAGGTGCAAGGTGTCGCGGGTGATACATGGACGACATTCCGGCACTGTTGGGCGCGCCGTTGTCTGCCGCCGCTTGGGTCGTCAGCGATGTAGTCGCTTCGGTGAGGAGGAATCGTGCCGCGAGCTGCAGGATTCACCGGAGACGCCCACGTAGCGCTCGGCTCACAACACTGGTGCTCGCACCAGCAGCACTCACCCGCACTCCAGCGGGTGTCTAGCACGGGATGCGCTCGGGGAGCGCTCGCCAGCCGTGCTCCCGGCGCTGGGCCTGCTGGTCGGATAGCGTGCTGACCATGACCGAGACCTTGGACGCGAGCAGCTCTGCGCATGACGCTCGCTGAGACTGCTGATCCGACCTGGTACCTCATCGGGGACTTGGTCGGTACGTGGCTGAGCGCGATCGGCACCATCGCCGCAGCGGGCCTTGCCGCATGGCTCGGGCTGAGAGCCGTCCGGGAGCAGCGTGCGCTACAGGAGGAGCGGGAGCGCGCGCAGGCGGACCGGGTCACACTGGTACGCCGATCCCCGCGCTCGGGGGAGCCTTTTCTCACGGTCCGCAACGAATCCGACCAGCTGATCAGCGCCGTGCGCGTCGTCGCGCTCGGCTCGTTTGAGAACGAGACGCGCGACGTCGACCTCATACCGGCCGACGTTGGTCTGGACTTCAGCATGACTGGTGTGGCGAGCCCGAGCAGCGTCGCTGTCGTCGAGTTTGACGACGCGGCGGGCCGAACCTGGGTCCGGACATCGAAGGGTGCGCTCCGCCGCGCGCACAGGCAAACAAGCGGCACGAGCCTGCACCTGAGATACCGCATGGCTGGCGAGCCGAAGGGGGAGCTGGCGTCGGTTACGGTGACGTTGCAGCGCGGCGCGATGCTGATGGCGTACCAGCAAGCAGCGGAACCCGCCGCGATCGTGGCGCCAGCTCGGAGGGTCCGCGTGATGATCAGCATGCCCCGGCGAGCGTGGGCCCGTTTGACCAGGCGGTAGGGCGGGTGTCGGTGGAGGTTGGTGCGCAGCCGTCAGGAGCTGCGCTGCCCCCGGATCAGTGCCGAGCTCGACCGTTGTGTGGTTGCGGGGACGCGCTACCGGAGACTACGAGGCGTCGGTCCAGCGGGATAGCGAGCCCACCAGATCCTCGAGGAATGACTACCACCCGCAGCTGCGCCGAGGAATATCGAAGGTACTGAAATATCAGACGCTGCCAGGCCCGCACCCGGACACCGAAGTCGCCAGCGTTAGGCCACCCAGCAGCACTTGCACCTCGGCGGCGCCGTAGGCAGAGCTCCCAAGCGCGGACGCGCGGGACCGGAACACCTCCAGCGAGGCCAGTGTCGATCAGGAGGCCGAGAGGCGGCCCGCAACTGGCGGCTGTTGATCGGAGCTGTCTGCCAGGATGTGCTCGTGACCAGTCATTTTGCCCGGTATCAGGCCGGGGAGCGCGACGAGGTGTGGCGGGATCTGCGTGCACTGGAGCTGTCGGTGTTCGACGCACGGCACCGCGAGGACGCGCACGCCGTGGCCCGGGAGATGGCCTCGCGGGCCCGCTGGAACGTGGAGACGCTTGTCGACCGGCTCGAAGTGGATGGCTTTGTCGCCGCGAGGAATGACGACGACAGCACGCCCCGGCCGGCCCATCTTCCGCCGTCCGATGGCGCTTGCGCCCTGGCCGACTGGATGGAGGAGGCGTTCGCGCCGTTCCCGAGTCCTCCTGGGACAGACCCCTGGGCGTTCCTCACCTTCCATGTTTGGAAGTGACGTCCCTGTGGCGGCAACTGTGGCTTGGGCAGTCGGCGCTTGGTACGGACTCATGGCGCTCAGTACCACCCGTGGCAGCATGCTGCCACGGGCTTCTGCTCGGACTGCCTGGCCTTGCGGTGATGGTCGTTGGCGCGGCCGGAGTGGTCGTTGGTGGCATATGGACCTTCGGCGGACTCGTCCAAATGATCTGGGTGGACCCAGTCCTGAGCCTGCTGATGACAAGTCCCGGAGTGCTACTTCTCATCTTGGCGTAGTTGCCACCCTGGCCCACCATCGGGAAGAGGTCTGACCGTCCGGCGGCTAACATGCCCGTGCCTGCCATGACTCGCTCGTCGATAAGGTGTGCTATAGTGGCTATCACGGAAATCTGGAGTTTGCTCCCATTGGTTCGCGACCAGGATTTTCACAAAAGGAACGGAGACCCGGGTTCGAGTCCCGGCTCCGCCGTAAGGCGGATGTAGCTCAACAGGAAGAGCCCCACCCCTCCTCTTGGCAAGTTGCTCTTGCACTGGCACTGATGCTGGAGTGACGGTCTGATTTGTTGAAGCGGTGGCCCGACCCGAATTATCCGAGTCGGGTCACCGCACTTCTTTGACCGTGTGTCCCTCAGTCGGTCCAGCTCTGCCGCGTCCAGTGTCCGGTAGCGCGTGCAGCAGACTCTAGATCGGCTTCGGCCAGACCAAGCGCCTGGTAGTAGCGGCGGGTGTAGCCCACAAGCGCGCGTCGCCATGCCGACGAGTTCTTTACTTTCGTCGTGCTCAGCGCGAAGTCCTCCGTAGCGGTCGTGGCCCACATGCTCGTCGACAAGCCTCCGGCGAGCGCACGATTGATCTCCCGCCCGAGTCGTTTGGTGATCGCAAAAGCCGTGATCACGTGCTCGGCAGTCAGCACGACGCGTCCGTTGACCACAGAATCGGTGGGGCGCTGCCTGGCGAGCTTGGTCCAGAGCTCGAGGGCCGGCTGGCTCGCGCTGTCGATGTAGTTGAGCAACTTCTCGTCCGCCCGGCCACCATTGTGGGCAGTGCAGTTGCGCATTTCGCGGACCAGGTTAAACACCTCGAGCAGGTGAGGCGCCGGCGTGTGGTCGGCGGACTCGAACAGCACAGGGTGCATGTTCCAGGCCTTGATCGGCTTCTTCAGAGGTGCCCCACTATGGACAAGCGAGACTCCCTCAGCCTTGAGCGTCTCGATACTTGCCATCACGAAGTCCTCGTGAGTTGAAAGTGCGTACGGCAGCGCCACGGACGCGAGGTGGTGCTCTGCGCTGTTCAATACGTCGCGCGCCTGGTCGCTCCGCAGGTTGAACCGTCCGATGTGCGGCACGGCGGGAAACAGCTCCGCCAGGGGTCGTGTCGAGCCCTGGACCAACTGGAGCGAGTGGCTCGCGATCTGTGAGCCGGCGACGAGTGCCATCATCGCCGAGTTCACCGTGGTTCGAGTCTCGATGTAGTCCCGGTATGCGGGGTACATCACCTCGGCCCCGACCGTTCCGACCGTGGCTGGTACAGAAGCCACTACCCATCCTCCAATGTGCTTCAGTCACGCCGTGCCGCGGAGGCGGCCCTGGGCGCTGTTGTCCAGTGCGGGCCGGACGTCCTCAATCAACTGCCAGCACCGAGGGTTTCGTGGTAAGCCTCAGCGTGGACTGGCGCCGCCGTCGAGCAATCGCAGGACCGGCCTCGTGTCTTCCGTTCCTAGGACTTCTCGGACGCGAGAGGGATGCCAGCGCAGCTGGTGGGCAAGGTCGACCTCTGTGAATCCAGTGGTGTCGGCCAAACGCGCTGCTTCGCTCAGCATCGATGGCGTCTCTCCGGGATAGGCGCTGACTGGTTCGAGCGTCACCAAGCCTGTGCTTCGTAGCTGATTCAGCTTCTGGTAGCCACGACGGATCGACGCCTCGGAGACCGTGCCGGCCTCCTTCATGCGGAGCAGGAGCGAGTCGACCGAGACACCCCAGTGTCGGGAGAGCTCATCCAGGCGGGCGAGGTTCACCGTGCGTGGCAGCAGGTTGACGATCTGGGAGTGCGGGGTCAGGAACTCGGCAGCGAACTGGTCCGCCTCGCGTTCCTGCTGTTGGTCACCGGGAGCTGCTTCGCCGTGGAGAAGGATGTGCCCAATCTCGTGGGCGACGGTGAACCGGTAGACGAACACTGACCTGGCCCGTTCGGGCGTGATGATGATGACCGGGCGGGCCAGGTGCGATGTGGAGAAGGCGCCCACACGGGCCACGTCTTGATTCGCCATCGTCAGCAGGGACACGACGATCCCATGCGACTCCGCGCGAGCAACCAGGTGCTTCACGGGCTTGTGGCCGAGGCCCCAGTGGGCTCGCAGTTGCTGCGCGGCTGACACTGGATCGGTCCGCTCTCGATCGATCGTGGGCAGGTCGACGTCGGGAAACTGAACCTTCTTCTCCAGCGCGAACGTCAGTTCCCAGACCTGCTCGATGAACGAGATCGCCTTCGACCTGTCGCGCGCGGTCGTGGAGCGCAGGCTGCGGAAATGGGCTTGAGACCCATCGACACGCCCGATCGGTCTCCCAGTGGCGAAATAGTCCACCGGCACGTGAAGCTCACGGGCCAACGCAGGCAGCAGGTCGCGCCGCGGCTTGGCGACCTGGGACTCGTACTGGCCGATCGCTGCTGGTGTCACGCCGACCAGAGATGCGAGTTTGGCCTTCGAAAGGCCGGCCGCTGCTCGTGCTTGGGTCAGGCGTGCTGGATCGAACGCTCCCGCGACCGTCTCGAGGTCCAGATCGCGGGAGGACGCGAAGAGCGTGAGCGAGGTGTTCTTGTCACGCATGCGTTTCTCCGGTCTGGTCCTCCTGCTTCACTCCCAGCTGCGGTCGAGGGATGGGCCCGTCGGAGAACCCGTCGTTCGTCGGCTCAACCTCGACCAGCGAGCCGCTGCCCAAGGTGAGCAGGGACTCGAGGGACTCGAATGTCAGGTATCCGTCGGACCCCAGTGTTGCCTCGCCCCACTCGATGCTGTGCAAAGCGGAGGGGTTGCTCGCGTAGGGAACGACGACGACGCGGTGCTGCTCCAGGGTCTCGGCGAGGGTCTGCGACTCCTCGTCGAGCAATGCGTGTTCCTCGGCGCTCAGTTCGGGGTGGTCGAACTCGATCGGAAGCCGGTCCTGGGGGTCGGGGTGCCGTTGCGTGAAGAGAGAGACACGGGAGTCCGAGACCGCGAATGGGCGGGTGCTGGCTTCTGCCGCCCGGTCCTTCGCGTAGCGCCACGGGAACAGGACTACGCCGTTGAACGCCACGAGCTTGTGGCGCCCTACCGTGATCAGCTCTGCTGAGGGAAGCCTGCCGAGTACTGCAACGAACTGGTCCAGGCATCGGCGCCAGATGTACCCGTACGGGCCGGAGTGATTCATCTCGGCCGCCGCCTGGGCGTTAGCCAGCTTCTCGTGGCAGTCCTGGATGATCTCCGGGATCTTCTCCCGGACCAGCACGCCATCAGCGCCCAGCGTCCGCAGTGCCCATGCGCGCCCCTCGTCAACTGCCACAGTCGACTCCCTTCACTGTTGTGTGTAGAACATAGCACGCCGCTTTAGTTTTGTGCGCGAGTTCGTCAAGCTAAAGCCGAACTGTCAGGCGGCACATCTCGGCCGGCCACACGTGTCCGGTGTGATGTCTAGCGCGGCGGTCCTGGATCTGGGTGGCACACAGGCGCTGCTGGCAACGCGACGCGTTCGCGTGGGAGTCTGAGGCCATGCATCCGCACATGAACCTCGAATGCCCGTGGCATGCCCACGGGTGTATCAGCAGGGAGCGTCTGTGCAGTTCAGGACACCTTCCACGGTTTACACCGTGAGAGCGTGGACAGCCAGATGAAGCGCACCGTCGACCGAGAAAGCACGCTCCGTCAACGGATGCCGGCCAGTCGTTTCCGTTTCCAGGACCATGGCTGCGGGACCGAGTGACTGAAGAGCTCGGTCGGCCGTGGCTCTTGCGGCGAAGGGCCAACGCGAAGCCGGCCAGCTGTGCGACCTCAGGACCAAGGGCTGACTGCCTCTTGTGGTAGTCACCGAGCATCTCGGAGACCCGCGGAGGCGGGTGGATCTCACCACGCGGTCCCATCTCAGCGAATCAAGGCTTGATGTCCAGCGTGGGAGTCCCGTCAAGGGCCGCCGCGTTGCGTTGCTCGACGCTCTGCACCTGCCATCGCGGACGCACTTATTACACGGCATCGCCCTCGCTCTGGCTGGTACGAAACCAGGCTTCGCCATGCGCACGGGCGAGCCCGTCGAGACCGTCGTCTGCGATCTCATCCAGTAGCACGGTCGGCTCGCCCCGCCAGCAGACCGACCGTGGTCGGTGACTGAGCAAACCTCACCCACTCCGCACCCTTTTACCAGGCCCGTTGCCTGACCCGCGAACTATGCTGGGCCCGTGTTTCCCCTCAGGCAGCGCCGCGCACCCGGAGCCTTGATCCAGCGATGAAGGCCGATTCTCCCCACTGGAAGGTCATGGGTCCGCCCGCGACGCCCGAGGAGGCGGATGCCCTGGAGGCCTTCCGCGAGGTGCTGCCCGACGACGGCCGCACGACGGCGTGGGTCAACCTGACTTTCATCGACACGAACAACCGCACGGCCGAGGTCGACGTCCTGCTGCTGACCCCCGTCGGATTCTTCTGTGTCGAGCTCAAGGGCTGGCACGGCACGATCACCGGTTCCTCTCAGCGGTGGTACCAGCGGCGCAAGACGCACACGAACCCGTTCATCGTCACCGACAGCAAGGGCAAGCGGCTGGCATCGGTGCTGAAGTCCTACGCGACGTCTCAGCAGGCGCGCAACGTGCCGTGGGTGAACGCCCTGGTCGTCATGCACGGTCAGGGCTCGACGTTCGCCGTCGACCAGTCTGGCCGGGCAGGCGTGATCAAGCTGGACGGCTACCAGGTCAAGTCCACGCCGCCCCTGCAGCGACTGAGCGAGTTCCTCGCCACGCCTCCGCAGAACCCCCGCGACGCCATCGACCCGCAGCGGGCTCACCTGGTCCGGGTCCTGTGCGAAAAGGCAGACTTCCGGCCGACCCCGAAGACGCGGATGGTCGGCGACCTGGCAGTGGTCGAGTCCGACCCGGTCGCGGAGGGTGTCGACTGGCAGGACGTCGTGGTCACGGACCCGAACCTGCCGAAGATCAAGCACCGGTTGCGCCTGTACGACGTGCCGCCCAAGGCGTCGGCGTCGGAGCGCGGGCGCATCGAACAGCTTGCCCGCCGGGAGTACCAGCTCACGTTCGGCATCCGCCACGAGGGCATCGCTGTCCCGCGACAGTTCCTCGTGACCGACGACGGCCCGGCGCTGGTGTTCGACTACCAGGACGACGAGCGGCCGCTGGACGTGTTCCTCGCCGACGACGGCGCCACGCTGACCATCGACGACCGCGTCGCCCTGATCGAGCAGCTCGGAGACATCCTGCGCTTCGCGCACCACCGCCACCTGTTCCACCGTGCGTTGTCGCCGCAGCGGGTCTGGGTCAGGCCGTCGGCCGATGGGCCTCGGCTGGAGGTCCGTGATTGGTACTCCGCCCAGAAGGACCGCGAGTCGGGGGCCGCGACGAGCTGGACCTCGGTGAGTCGAGGCGCCTCCGACCTAGTCGGGCTCGCGGGCCACGAGGATCTGCTCTGGCTCGCGCCCGAGGCGCGACAGGCGGTCACGGACGTTCCCGGTGCACCGCTCGATGTCTTCGGCTACGGCGCGCTCTCCTTCCTCATCCTCACGGGACGAGCTCCGGCGACGTCGGTCGCCGAGGTCCAGGAGCTGCAGCAGCAGGCGGGCCGGTTCGACCCTCGAGCTGTGGTCGCGGGCGTGCCGGACTCGCTGGCCGAGGTGATCGGCGAACTCACGGACGTCGACGAGGCCGAGCGCCCGCCGACGGTCGAGGATGCCCTGGACCTGGTGCGCATGGCGTGGGACGAGGTCCGCCGCCCGGACGAGCAGGCTCCGGCGGCCCAGATCGAGGATCCGCTCGACGCACAGACCGGCGACATAGTAGGCGGCCGCTTCCTCGTCGCGGGCAAGCGCGGCGAAGGCTCCTCCGGCGTCGCGTTCGCCGTCCTGGACGACGCCACCAGAGACGACAGGGAGCTCATCCTCAAGATCGCGCGGGACGATGCGGCCGGACGGCGGCTCGACGTCGAGGCCGAGGTTCTCGCGGGCCTGGACCACCCGCGCATCGTGCGACTCACCGAGACGCTGGAGATCGGCGGCCGGCGCACGCTACTGATGTCCGACGCCGGCAAGGAGACTCTCGCGACCCGCCTGGTCAAGGAGGGCCAGTCGACCCTGGAGCAGCTGCAGCGCTGGGGCACCGACCTGCTGGAGGCGATGGCCTACCTGGTGGACGTCAAGGGCATCTTCCACCGGGACATCAAGCCCGCGAACCTCGGCATCGCCCCGGACCCGAAGTACCGCAAGCCGCACCTGACGCTGTTCGACCTCTCGCTCGCCCGCGAGCCGCTGGAGAACATCGAGTCCGGCACCACCGGGTACATCGACCCCTACCTGGGCAAGGGGCGCCGCACCCGGTATGACCGTGCAGCCGAGCTATGGGCAGTCTCGGTCACCTTGTTCGAGATGGCCACCGGAGTACTGCCCTGGTGGCCCAAGGGCGCCAGTACCCCCGCCCATTCGACGGACAAGCCGGTGGTGGAACCTTCGGCGTTCGACCCCGCCGTCGCGCCGGCCCTGACGGAGCTGTTCCGCAAGGCCCTCGCCCCGAACGTGAAGGATCGGTACAGCAACGTCGAGGACCTGCTGCGCGCGTGGACGCACGCGTTCGCGAGCCTCGCCCTGGACGCCGACGCACGGCTGAAGGACGACGAGCTCGCCGCGGCGGCCACCCTCGAGACGCCTTTGGAGGATTCAGGGCTCTCGGCGCAGGCGCTGTCGGCCCTGCGGCGGCTCGACGGCGTCGTTACGGTCGCCGACCTGCTTGGCGTCCACCCGGTCAAGATCAACGGCATCCGGGGCCTGGGCGAGACCTACCGCAAGGAGATCCAGGCCCGCGTCGGTCAGTGGCGCTCCGCGCTGCGACCTGTCGACACCGTTGCAGGGCAGGAGGCCTCCCTCGGCGCCGACCGCATCGTGACGAACCTCCTGGACCTGCTGCCCACTTCCGGAGCACCGATGGCACGCAGCCTGCTCGGGCTCGGCGACGGCGCCCCGTGGCCAACGGCGGCCGAAGTCGCCGCGGACCTGCAGACCACTCGCGAGCGGGTGACAGCACTGATGGACGATGCCGCGTCGGCCTGGTCGACCTACCCGCCGTTCGTCGCGTCTCGTGACGAGCTGACGGGTCTGCTCGAGGGCGCGTCGCGCGTCATGACGGTGCCGGAGGCGGTCGCCGCCCTCGTCACGGTGCGCGGTTCGGCGCTCGACGGTGCCGCACGGACCACCTACGGCACCGCCCTGGTGCGCGCCATCGTTGAGTTCGATGCCCGCGATGTCACGCCGTCGCTGGTGCTGCGCCGCCGCGCCGGGTCGAAGGCGGACCTGCTGGCGCTGAGCGAGGCCTTCACGGACGACGCGGCCGCTGAGTCGCACCCGTCCGCGGACTTGCTGACCGACCTCGCCAGTGAGCTGGGCAGCGAGGCCGACGATCTTGCCGCCGGAGGTGTCGTCCCGGCGAGCACGGCCCTTGCGGCCCTGCGGGGAGTGGTCGATGACCTCGGTGTGTCCGGCCAGTGGCACGTGCCCGACGCGCGCCTGCTGCGCCTGGCCGCCGCGGCGAGCCAGACAGCGGCCGTCTCGGGCTTCCACGAGCTCTACTCGAAGGAGCTCCCCGTACGCACCGCGCTGGAGCACGCGATGCGTGGGAAGCCCGGCCGCTCCATCAGCCAGACTGCGGTCCGTCGCACGCTCAGCGCGCGCTTCCCGCACCTGACCCAGCCGCTGCCGTCCAGCACTGCTGCACTGGACGCGCTCATGCGCGACCTCTACCCGGACCTGGTCAACCACAACGGCGTGTACGAGCCCAAGAGCAGCGCCATGTACTCGACCGGCACCCTGTCCACGACGCAGTTCGCCCCGACGCCGGCCGCCGAGATCGCCCGCAAGCTCACCGAGTCCCTCGACCGCCACGCCGCGCTGACCCTGGCCGTGCCGCCCAAGCGGTACACCGGCGCCACCCGCGCGCTGGCGGCGGGGTTCGACATCGACGTGCTTGACGTCGCCGAGCTGGTCGTCGCCGCGACGAAGGTCCAGATCGAGCAGGCCGGCGGGCAGTGGTCGGGCCTGCTCGGGTACGACGCCATGGACCGTGACAGCAAGCAATGGAAGGGCTTGCGGGGTGCGGTCCAGCGGTCCGTCGAGCCCGCATGGGCCGACCGGATCGACACGGACCGCCCGCTGCTGATCACCAACGCCGGCCCGCTGGTCCGCTACGGGCTGACGCCGCTGCTCGCGACCCTGCTCGACACGGGGACCCGACGCCCCGGAGCCCGCTGGCTTCTCGTCGCCAAGCCCGGCGACGCCCACGCTCCGCTGCTGGAAGGCCGGTCGGTGCCGCTCGGCCCCAGCGGCTGGATTGACCTTCCCGGCGAGTTCCTGCGGGATATCGCCCCCGCCGCACCACGCAGCACCTTGACCGGAGACCGTGCATGATCAACTCTTCCGCCCTCCTCACCGATCTCAAGGCCCAGCTCAAGGCGCTGCAGGCTGACCTCAAGGAGCGCGCCGACGACCCGACGACGCCGTGGGGCGCCGCGCTCCAGCGCGAGCACGCGGAGGCACTGCGACGCGAGCGAACGGGACTGACCTGGACCGCCTGGCGCGACAACGAGGTGGACCAGGCTGCGGTCGCCTGGATCATCGCGACGACGTTCGTGAGGTTCTGCGAGGACAACGACCTGCTCGTGGGCGCGACGCTCGACGGCCAGCCCGTTCCGGTGGGCTGGATCGCGGGCCCGGGCGATCGCACCGCCAGGGCGCGGGAGAACCAGACCGCGTACTTCCGCATGAACACCAGCCACCACGATCGCGACTGGCTCCAGCGGGCTTTCCGCGTTCTGGCCGCGCAGCCTGCCGGCGCCGCGCTCGTCGACCCGAAGCACAACCCCGTCTGGACCGCCGAGATCAGCGCCGAGGGCGCCAAG
The DNA here is from genome assembly GCF_044547525.1 of Promicromonospora sp. NPDC052451. Lineage (NCBI taxonomy): Bacteria > Bacillati > Actinomycetota > Actinomycetes > Micrococcales > Promicromonosporaceae > Promicromonospora > Promicromonospora sp. NPDC052451. The sequence goes on along the minus strand of NZ_JBIUAP010000006.1, from coordinate 329,576 downwards.
GCCCTGCTCGACTTCTGGCGTCGTACCGAGGACGACGGCACCCTGATCCACGATTTCACAGACCCCGACCTGGGCACCCGCTTTCTCGGCGACCTCTACCAGGACTTGTCCGAGCACGCGAAGAAGACCTACGCCCTGCTCCAGACTCCGGTTTTCGTCGAGGAGTTCATCCTCGACCGCACACTGACCCCGGCGATCAACGAGTTCGGGATCGACGGGCTCAAGCTCATCGACCCCACCTGCGGGTCCGGCCACTTCCTCCTTGGCGCGTTCGAACGGATCAACCAGGAATGGGCCGCCGAAGCGCCCGGTATGGACCCGAAGCAGCGGGTCCGTAAGGCCATGGACTCCATCCACGGCGTCGACCTCAACCCGTTCGCGGTCGCCATCGCCCGGTTCCGACTCACGGTCGCGGGCCTGATTGCAGCAGGGGAGAAGTCGCTGGTCGGAGTACCGGAGTTGGGGTTCCACCTCGCGATCGGCGACTCGCTCCTGGGCGAGCAGGGCGGCGCGCCGAACCAGCTGTTCGACGACGGCGCTCTTGACCTCGGACTGGATTACACCCTGGACGAGGCGTCGGGCGAAGACACCGGCTACGAGTACGGGTCCGAAGATCTCAGCGAGTACACCGGCATCCTCACGCCCGGGCAGTACCACGTGGTCGTTGGGAACCCGCCGTACATCACGGTCAAGGACAAGACCCTCAACCAGATCTACCGTGAGGCCTACACCACCGCTGCAGGAACATATGCATTGTCTGTTCCGTTCATGGAGTTGTTCTTCCGGCTGTCCGTCCGCGGCGAACAGGGACGGGGCGCGGGTCACGTCGGCCAGATTACGTCCAACTCCTTCATGAAGCGCGAGTTTGGCAAGAAGGTCATCGAAGAGTTGTTCGCCGGATACCACGTCGACAACCCCGTCGACCTCACTCACGTCATTGACACCTCCGGTGCGTACATCCCCGGACACGGGACGCCCACGGTAATCCTTGTCGGACGACGACGCCGGGCGCATGCCGACACCGTTCGCGCCGTGCTGGGCGTTCGAGGCGAACCTGGTCAGCCGAAGGTTCCCTCTGAGGGCCTGGTCTGGACCGAGATCGTCCAGCACATCGACATCCCAGGCTTCGAAGGCACGTTCGTTGGCGTGGCCGACCTCGACCGCAAGGCGCTGTTGACGTTCCCGTGGTCCCTAAGCGGTGGTGGTGCCGCAGAGACCTGGCAAAGCATTGGGGAGGCGGGCGCACGGAACCTTGCAGATGTTGTGCGCACCTTGGGGTACACCGGTCAAACAAACTCCGACGGTGTGTTCTTGGCGCCTGGACCGACGCTCGCGCGGCGCGGCGTCGAACCAGAGATGGTGAAGGCTTTTGTTACGGGTGACAACGTTCGCGATTTTCGAATTGATGCGCGAGATTCCGCAATTTTTCCATACGGGTCTGAGGGGCTCGAACGGATCGCCAAGCACCAGGGTATGTTTGCCTGGATGTGGCCGATGCGGACCCAACTTTGGGCGCGCGCTACGTTCTCGAAGATGTCTTATAGAGAAGAGGGGCGACCCTGGTGGGAGTGGCACCAGGTCTCGCTTGATCGCGTTGGCCCGTGGAGTATTACGTACCCAAGGGTTGCTACTCATTGCCATTTCGCTATTGACCGCAATGAAGGCCGCGTATTCAACCGAGAGGCATCTTTCCTGCAGCTGTCGGCAAAGGCGACAGAGGAGCAGTATCTGGAGCTGCTTGGGGTGCTGAACAGCTCGACAGCGTGCTTCTGGCTCAAGCAGGTCAGCCACAACAAGGGCCGCCCAAGTGCTGACGGTGCGGGTGCCGATGAACCATGGGAGCACCGCTACGAGTTCACAGGAACCAAGCTCGAAGAGTTTCCACTCCCTGCCATTCTTCCTCTGAAACGTGCTCGGGCCCTCGATGGTCTCGCGCAGGAGATGACGCGCGTGGCTCCGGCCGCGGTCATCGCGACAGCCGTCGCTGATGCAAAGGGCGGCGTGGAGCTGAGCCTTGCGCCTGAGCTCGAGGAGGCTCATGCTCGGTTGAAATCGCTACGAGAGCAGATGATCTTCGAGCAGGAGGAACTGGATTGGGAGGTCTACCGCCTTTACGGGGTGATCGACCAGGATTTGACTTACGGCGGTCCGCCGGTTGCGATCACGTCGTCGGAGCGTGCTTTCGCGATTGCGCTGGCGCGAGAACTGGCTGCGGGCGCCAGTGACACGACGTGGTTTTCCCACTGGAACCACCGCTTCACAGAGACGACCGAAGTGCCTCCGGAGTGGCCGGAAGACTATCGCGCCGTCGTGCAGCGTCGTCTGGACGTGATGGAGTCCGATCGCAGCATCGGTCTGCTGGAGCGTCCGGAGTACAAGCGGCGCTGGGCAACCACCCCGTGGGACAAGCAGGTCCGAGAGGCACTTGAGTCGGCGATCCTTGACCGGCTGGAGTCGGCCGACTTGTGGCATGACGCGCAGGGACCGGCCACCCGGTCGGTCGCACAGCTTGCGGACCTGCTCCGGAACGACCAGATCCTGCTCGGGCTCGCGCGGGCGCTGACCGGTACGGCCGAGCCGGACCTCGCCGCCGTGCTGGGAACCCTGGCGCCCGCCGAGGCGGTGCCGTACCTGGCCGCCTACCGGTACAAGCCGTCGGGCTTGGAGAAGTACCGGGAGTGGCAGAAGGTGTGGGATCTCCAGCGTCGTGAGGACGCAGGGGAGAGTGTCACGATCCCCGTGCCGCCGAAGTACTCGACGCCGGACTTCCAGAAGGTCGGGTACTGGAAGGCACGCGGCAAGCTCGACGTACCGAAGGAGCGGTTCGTGCTGTACCCGGGTGTCGGGCGTGAGGGCGACACGAGCCCGGTACTGGGCTGGGCCGGGTGGAACCATCGTGACCAGGCGGTCGCGCTGGTGCGGGAGATCATGAACCAGCAGTCGCTGGGCGCGTCGAACGAGGCGCTCGTCCCGATGGTCGCGGGCTTGGTAGAGCTGGAGCCCTGGTTGCACCAGTGGCACACGGACCTGGAGCCGGAGTTCGGGTCGAGCGCGGCGGACGCGGTGACGGGGCAGATCAACCAGCTCCTCGCGCAGCTGCAGAAGACACGCGACGATGTGAACGACTGGCGCCCGCCCGCCGCAGGCCGGGGTAGGAAGCGGTCATGAGCGGCCGGCAGGTTCGCGGCTGCCGTGTGCCCGACGGACGAGTGACGATGAAGGACGGAAGCCTGTACCGATGAGCACCTCCACACCTGGCGCGCTGGCAATGATGCTTCGTGACGCGATCCACGTGCCCGAGGCCGTCCACGACGACGACTTCGTCATGCGGATCCACGAGGGCGTGCCCGCCGCGGAGCAGACCCTCAAGGACTACGTCGTCACGGAGAAGATCGCCGAGGCGTTCGGCGAGGGCCTGAAACTGGTGAAGTCGGCTCTGGCACGGGGCAACGCCAAGGGCGCGTTCATCCATGGCTCGTTCGGTGCCGGTAAGTCGCACTACATGGCGGTGATGCACCTGCTGCTGACGGGCAACGCGGGGGCGCGAGCGCTACCCGGCCTGCAGGCGGTCGTCTCGGAGTACACGGAGGTGCTGTCCCGGAAGTTCCTCGCGGTCGACTACCACCTGATCGGTGCCGAGTCGTTCGAGGGCGCTCTGTTCCAGGGGTACCTCAACACGGTCAAGGACAAGCACCCGGAGGCCGCGGCGCCGGTGCTGCACCAGAGCGACCTGTTGTTCCGCAACGCGCAGGAGCTGCGGGCCAAGATGGGTGACGGGCCGTTCTTCGCGCAGTTCGACGGCGAGCTCGACCCGGTGCTGGGCAGCATGGGCGACGGCGGCCTGACGGCGGCCGATCTGGACGCCGCGACGGACGGGTCAGCGAGCGAGCGTGACCGGCAGGCCGTGGCGGCCAAGCTGGTCGAGACATACTTCCCGGCGTACACGTCCACATCGGCGTGGTTGCCGATCGACCAGGGACTGCGGGTCATGACCGCGCACGCCAAGGGCCTGGGCTACGACGGCCTCGTGCTGTTCCTGGACGAGCTGGTGCTGTGGCTGGCGAACCATCTGCGGGACTCGGCGTTCATCCAGAACGAGACGTCGAAGGTCGCCAAGCTGGTCGAGACCGGGTCGGGGCAGATGGCGATCCCGATGGTGTCGTTCGTCGCGCGGCAGCGGGCGCTCAAGGAGTTCCTCGGCGGCGGGAACGTCGGTGCCGAGCAGGTGGCGCTGGAGGACTCGTTCCAGTGGTGGGAGGACCGGTTCGACAAGATCACCCTCGCCGCCGCGGACCTGCCGGAGATCGTGAACAGGCGTCTGCTGGTGCCGTCATCCACGGACGGCAAGGACGCGCTGGCTACGGCCGTGGCGCGGGTGCGGGCGAACTCGACGGACTGGAAGCACCTGCTCACGGACTCCGCGGGTTCCGGAGCGGTGGACTTCGAGAAGGTGTACCCGTTCTCGCCCGCCCTGGTCGACGCGATGGTCGCCTTGTCGGCCATCATGCAGCGTGAGCGCACGGCACTGAAGATCATGAGCGAGCTGCTCTACCGAGGGCGGGACGAGCTCACCGTGGGTGACGTGATCCCGGTGGGTGACCTGTTCGACGTCGTTGTGTTCGGCGACGCGAAGCCGCTCACGGACGACATGGTGAAGATCTTCGAGGCCGCCGCGTCGTTCTACCGCGGCAAGATGCGCCCCTACCTGCTGCAGAAGCACAAGGTCACCGACGCCGAGGCCCCTGCGCTGGACCGTAACCACGCGATGCGCCGTGAGGACCGCCTGGCCAAGACGCTGCTGGTGGCGGCCATCGCACCGGGCGCGACGTCGTTGAAGGACTTGACCGCGTCCAAGCTGGCGGCGCTGAACTTCGGGTCCGTGGTGTCGATGTTCGGCGGCAACGTCTCCGGGCAGGTGGCGACCCTGGCCACGGAGTGGCAGGGCAAGTTCTCGGAGATCACCGTCGGCTCCACGGCAGACCCGGTGATCAGCTTGCAGCTGACGGGCGTCGACTTCGACACGATCCTCGCCCACGTCACCCAGGAGGACTCCCACCCCAACCGGCGCAGGCTCATCCGCGACACCCTCGTGGCGGAGATCGGTGCCGTCGCCACCGGCTCCTACGCGGGCGAGTACACGCTCGATCACGTGTGGCGCGGCCAGAAGCGCACGGTCGACGTCGCCTTCGGCAACGTCCGCGACCGGGCCGCGATGCCGGTCGAGGCGCTGAAGGCGTCGGACGGCCGGTGGAAGCTCGTGGTCGACTACCCGTTCGACGACGAGGAGGGTCGCGGCCCGTCCGACGACGCGGCGCGGATCTACGACCTCAAGCAGGACGGCGTCGTCTCGGACACCGTCATCTGGGTGCCGCACTTCCTGACCGCCCAGCGGATGGACGACGTCGGCAAGCTGGTCCAGCTGGAGTACCTGCTCACGGGTGACCGGTTCGATCAGTACTCGGTGAACCTGCCGGTCAACGACCGCGAGCCAGCGCGCCGGCTGCTGACGAGCCAGCGGGACTCGCTGCGCAGCCAGCTGGGAGCGCTACTGCGGCAGGCGTACGGGGTCGACTCGTCGGCGAACGACGAGAACCTCGGTACGCGGCTCGCCGGGACGAACTACATCACGCTGGCCGACGGGTTCACGCCGACGCAGCCGTCGGCGGCGACGCTGCGGGACGCGGTCGTCGGGGTGCTGGGGGCGGGGTTGGCCGTCCGGTACCCGAAGCACCCCGAGGTCGAACGTGGCGCCGAGGAGGTGCGCCGGCCCGAGCTGATAGCTGTGCTCGACCTGGCCCGGCGGGCCGTGGACGCCGGTGGCCGGCTCGCGGACCTGGACCGGTCGACGAATGCCAGGGTGCGCCGCATCGTCATGGCCTACGGCGTGGGGACGCTGCGCGAGACTGCGTACGCGCTGGGAGCACAGGACTTCGCGCTCTACGACGAGTTCACCCGCGCTGCGGCGGCCGGGGACGTGACCGTCGGGGCGCTCCGCGGGGTCCTTGCGGAGCGAGGGTTGACCCGCGACGTGATGGATCTGCTGGTGCTGGTCTGGGCCAAGATCGAGGACCGGGAGTGGTACCGGGCCGAGGCTCGGACACCGGAGCCGACCATCGGTGCGCTGGCACCTGAGATGCTGCTGCGCGAGCCGGTGCTTCCCTCCGACGAGGAGTGGCAGGTCGCCCTCACCCGGGCCAAGTCGCTGTTCGGTGTCGGCGCCGACGAGTACCACCTGTCGACGGCCGCGGTCGGTCGCCTGAGCGACGCCCTGCTGACCAAGGCGCGTCCCGCGCTGAGCACGACGTCAGATGCTGCCACCGAGCTGGCCGCGCACCGTGAGGTGCTCGGGCTGGACGAGACCTCGCCGCGCTGGCAGTCCGTGACGCGAGGCCGGGACCTGGTCTCCGTCATCGCGACGGCCGACAACGCCGTGGCACGGATCGAGGCCCTGGCGCAGTTCGACCTGCCGGCTGAGTCGCAGGCCGTCGGTCGAGCCGTCGCCGGAGCAGGGGATGTCGTCGCCGCGCTGCGCGGCGCGAACTGGCTCCTCATCGACCGGCTGCCCACGCTAAACGGCGACCGCGCCGTCCGTGCGCTGACCGCGCTGCGCGAGGCAGCGCACCAGACGGAGCTGCACGCGCCGCTCAAGCCGGCCCTGGACGCGGCGTCGAGCGAGGCCCTCGAGGTGGTCGCCGTCGATCCCGCTGAGGTCGAGCGTCGTCGTCACGACCAGGAGCAGCGTCGCCGCGAGGAGGACCTGCTCCGCCGGCGCGACGACGAGGCACGACGGGCCCGGGAGGAGGCCGAGCGCCGTGCTGCCGCGGAACGAACGGCCCGTGAGGAGGAGCTGCGGCGCGAGCGCGAGCGGCTCGACGCGCAGAAGCGCGAGCAGGAGGCGCGGGAGGCGGAGATCGCTCGCCGGCTCGAAGAGCTCGACCAGATCCGGCTGGAGCAGGACGAGCGCAAGCGTGCGAGGCTGGCCGAGAAGAGCCAGCTCGTGTCGAAGGTGGCGGAGGTCCAGGCGATCGGGCAGCGGATCACTGACGAGCTCGCGAACCCGGTCGAGGGCAAGTCGCTGCGGGTGAGCTGGAGGTGGGAGTGACCAGCCCGACCACCGAGACACCGCGCACGGTCGCGGTCTCGGAAGCCCTCGTGCGTTCCCGCGCCGCTGAGCTGGTGGCCAGGGGGAGGGACTGCCGTGTCCTGGTGCTGCGGGCGCAGCCGCGCTGGCATGGTGGTGACCTGGTCGTCGACGGACACCGGGTACGAGTCGTCGAGGGCATCTCGCAGCTGGCAATCCTGGACGCCTACGCGGGCCAGGCGCCCGACGAGTACCTGGTGGTGCTGACCGACCGGCCGAGGACCGACCTCACCGACACGGTGCTCGCGCGTGCCTATGGCCAGCGCATCGAGGAGCCGGATGAGTGGGGGAGTGTCCCGGCGCTGTTCGGTGGTGCCCGGGAGGTCAGCCGGGACCTGCGACGCCTGGAGTGGGCCGCCACAGCGCTGCTCGACTACGAGCCGGCGGGCGGGTGGACGCCGACGACGGACGTGGCGGTGACTGCCGAGCACGCCGTGGGCGGCCTGCTGGCGCACCTACTGGGACTGGACAGCACCGATCTCGATGGTGTGGTGCTGCTGACCGTGCTGAGCAACGGCTCGAGGTCCCCGTGGGCCGGTGTGGACCCCCAGCTGCAGAAGCACCTGATCGAATGGGCGGATGACCAGTACGGGACCTCGGCCGGATTCGCGCTGCGCACCACGGCGCGGCCCGGCGGCCTGGTCAAGCCGCTCGCACTCGGGCTGGCGATCGACGTGTTGTGGCCGCAGCCGGGGTCGGTCGCGGACCTCACCGAGGAACAGGTCGCGGCACGCACCCGGCTCACCGAGCGGTACGTGGGCGGCCGGACCCTGACACCGGTGCAGGCACGAGAGATTGCAGACGCTGCCGTGTCCGCCGTGCTGCGCCTGTCCCGGGAGAACGACCCCGAGGGTCGGCTGGGCGTGGTTCTCGACCAGGCCGAGGCGCTGTTGCGCGACAACCTGGGCTGGCCCGCTGGCGCGCGGCGGTCAGCGATTCTGCGACCAGGGTTCGTGGCCAGGCTACGGTCGCTCGCCACAGCCTTGGACGCCGCCGCCGCGGGAGGAAGCGGCGACGTGGAGGACGCGCTGGTCGCCGTCCTCGATCACCGTGAGGCGGGTCTGAGCGGGCAGGACCTCGCGCCGCGCATGGCCGTGCGCCTGTCCCGGTGGCTCGCCACGCCGGAGAGCGCGCCCGTCAGCCTGGGAGCGGATCTCCAACGACAGATCGACGACGGCGCATGGGTCGATGCGGCGCTCGGCGTGCTGTGGAGAGGTTCGTCGGATCCCGAGGTGGGCGCCGCGTACGGACGGCTCATCGAGAAGGTACGGCTCCGGCGTGGGTCTCGGGACCAGGCGGCCGCCACGCGCCTGGGCGAGTCCGCGGTGATGCGGACGTTGGCCGACTTGCTCGACGGGCCGGCGCTGGGGATCGAGCACGTGCTGCGAACCGTCGTTGACCCGTGGCGGGCCCAGGGCGGGGTGCTGCTCGTGGTCCTGGACGGGATGAGCGCGTCTGTCGCCGTCGACCTGGCTGGAGAGGTGGGCCGGTCGGGACTCGTCGAGTGGGTGCCCTCGGCCACGAGACGTCGGCTCGCCGTCGCCGCGGCGTTGCCCACAGTGACCGGGGTATCTCGCACGAGCCTGCTCTGCGGCGAGATCCGGGTGGGCGACTCCTCGACCGAGAAGACGGGCCTGGCTGTGGCCTTCCCCGGTGCGCGCCTCTTCCACAAGGGTGAGCTGCGGGCTCGGGGCGGCAATCAGCTGGCCGACGATGTTGTCTCGGCGATCAAGGACCCGTCCGTGTCCGTGGTCGGGGTCGTGATCAATGCGATCGACGATGCGACGCACAAGAACGACACCTCGTCCCGCCCGTGGTCCATGGCGGACCTCGAACCGCTGCGCGCCCTGCTGAACGCGGCATCGATCGCCGGGCGGGCGGTGGTGGTGACGTCGGACCACGGCCACGTCGTCGAACGCTCGACCGAGATGCGCCCCGCAGTTCCTGGTGGGGAAGCGCGGTGGCGGCCGGCGTCGTCGGGTGAGGCGGGCGACAGCGAGGTGCTGGTGTCCGGGGCTCGAGTCGCTGCCGAGTCCGGTCAGGTGGTCTTGCTGTGGAGGGAGGATCGTCGCTACGGCCCGGCGAAGGCCGGTTACCACGGGGGCGCGTCGCTGGCCGAGATCACCGTGCCCGTGCTCGTCTACCAGCGGTCGCTCGCGCAGACCGCACCGGCCGGGTGGGAGGCGGCGCCTCCGCAGACGCCGACCTGGTGGAACGACCCCGCCGTCAGGCCGGACGCGGCACAGGTTCCGGCGGCGCCCGTGAGGAAATCGCGGCGCAAGCCGACGGCCGACGTCGCCGTCGGACCTGCGCTGTTCGAGATCGACGCAGCTCCGGTCGCGAAGGCTGACGACCTGGTGGCACGCGTACTGGCGTCGAGTGTGTACGCCGACCAGCTGCGTCTGGGCGGACGCGCTGCCGCGACGGCCCCGATCGAGTCCGTGCTGCGGACCCTGGTGGAACGCGACGGGCGAGCGCACCAGGACACTGTGGCCTCGGCGGCCGGGATGTCGTCCACGGCGATCGGGCAGGGCCTTGCCGTCGTCAAGCGGGTGCTGAACGTCGAGGGCTACGACATCCTCTCGGTCGATACCGACGGTGCGACTCTCCGTCTGGACCTTGACCTGCTCAAGGAGCAGTTCGGCGTCGCATGATGGTAGACGTGACGATCAGCCCGAGACGACGACGCGACATCATCGACGCACTTCGTCGGGGCACGGTGCCTCGACAGGGTCTGGACGTGCTGGCCGTCGGGCTCGGGAGGTTCGAGAAGGCCGTCGATGACGAGCTCGACGTCGTGCGGCAGGGATCGGCACAGTTCAAGGCACTCCGCGGCGAGTACGGGTCCGGCAAGACCTTCTTCTCGCGCTGGCTCACCGAGCGTGCGAAGAAGAAGAACTTCGCCACCGCCGAGATTCAGATCTCCGATACCGAGACACCGCTGTATCGATTGGAGAAGGTCTATCGGCGCGTCGTGGAGAACCTCTCGACGCCCGGCGTCTCTTCGGGCGCGCTCGGGGACGTGGTGGACGGGTGGCTCTACGTGCTCGGGCAGGACGTGCAAGGGGGCGGGCCGCTGGACGCCGACTCGGTCGAGGCCCGCACGGACGAGCTCCTGGAGAAGCGGCTCGCGGCCGTCTCGAAGGAGGCTCCTGCGTTCGCGATGGCGCTGCGGGCCTATCGGCAGGCTCGTGCCACCGGACAGGAGGCTGAAGCAGATGCGCTGCTGGCGTGGCTCGGGGGCCAGCCGCACGTCTCGGCGTCTGTCCGGCGCTCGGCAGGGGTGCGGGGCGAGCTGGACCACTTCGGGGCGCTCGGCTTCCTCCAGGGCCTGCTCACAGTGCTACGAGACTCCGACTACGCCGGCCTGGTCCTCGTGTTGGACGAGGTCGAGACGCTCCAGCGGATGCGGTCCGACGTGCGTGAGAAGTCCCTCAACGCCCTGCGGCAGCTCATGGACGAGGTCGACGCTGGTCGGTTCCCGGGGCTGTACGTGCTCATGACCGGTACACCCGCGTTCTACGACGGCCAGCAAGGAGTGCAGCGGCTCGCCCCGCTCGCACAGCGGCTCCAGACTGACTTCGACACCGACGACCGGTTCGACAACCCGCGTGCGACGCAAATCCGTCTGCGCGGCTTCACACCCGACACGCTGGTGGAGCTCGGGTCACGGGTCCGGGACATCTACGCGGCGGGCGCCGAGGCCACCGGGCATATCCACACCGTGGTCGACGATGCCTATGTCGCCACCCTGGCTGCGGCGGTCGCCGGTGAGCTCGGCGGTCGGACCGGCGTGGCCCCACGTGTGTTCCTGAAGAAGCTCGTCGCGGACGTCCTGGACCGCGTCGACCAGTTCCCCGACTTCGATCCTCGCCGCGACTATCGGCTGACGGTCAGCGCGACGGAGCTGACCGCCGTCGAACGGGAGGCGCACGCACGCGGCGACCTGCGGACGGCGTCGTCAGTCGACGACGTGGACCTGGGCTTTTGATGCCTGCGGGTGCCGAGCTGGACGAGGCCATCGAGTACCACGTGGTGAACTCGCTCGGCTGGCCCTCGCTCCGGCCGCTGCAGTCCGCTGCAGTCGAGCCGGTGCGGTCCGGGGCGGACTGCGTCCTGATCGCCCCGACCGCCGGCGGCAAGACCGAGGCCGCAGTCTTCCCGCTCCTTACCTCGATGGTGCAGGGCCAGTGGAGCGGGCTGTCGGTTCTGTACGTGACGCCACTGCGCGCACTGCTCAACAACCTCTATCCGCGCCTGACGACATACGGTGGCTGGCTTGGCCGTCGGGTGGGCCTGTGGCACGGGGATATCGGCGACACCGAACGCAAGCGGATTCTCGCCGAACCGCCGGACATCCTTCTGACCACCCCTGAGTCGCTCGAGGCGATGCTCGTCTCCCGCCGGGTCGAGCACGACGGGCTCTTCGCAGGACTCCACGCGATCGTCGTCGACGAGCTGCACTCCTTCGCGGCGTCCGACCGAGGCTGGCACCTGCTGGGGGTGCTCGCCCGGCTCGAACGGCTCGCAGGACTGCCCATCCAGCGCGTGGGGCTGTCCGCGACCGTGGGCAATCCCGAGCAGATCGGGCGCTGGCTGCAGGGCGGGGAGGCCTTCGGCGGGTCGCGCGACCTGCGGGTGGTGTCCGAGGTGACCCCGCCGTCCGATCCCGAGGTGCTGCTCGACTACGTCGGGTCGGTGTCCAACGCGGCCAAGGTCGTCGCCTCCCTTCACCGCGGTGAGAAGCGGCTCGTCTTCTGCGAGTCGCGCCGCGTCAGCGAACAGCTCGCCTTCGAGCTTCGGGAGCTTGGCGTCCAGACCTTCGTCTCCCACTCGTCGCTGTCTGCCGAGGAGCGGCGTCGGTCCGAGCAGGCATTCGCTGAGGCACAGAACACCGTCATCGTCGCGACGTCCACGCTGGAGCTCGGCATCGACATCGGCGACCTGGACCGGGTCATCCAGATCGACGCGCCCAGAACCGTCGCGTCTTTTCTCCAGAGGCTGGGCCGGACTGGGCGGCGACCCGGGACCAGGCGGAACACGTTGTTCCTCACGACCAGCTCGGATGCGTTCTTGGAGGCGGCCGGGCTGCTGCTGCTCTGGCGGCGCGGCTACGTCGAACCCGTCGTACCGCCACCGCACCCGAGACACCTCACCGCACAGCAGCTGCTGGCGCTCGCGCTGCAGGAGGGTTCCTTCGGCGCCAACACATGGAAGGAGTGGTGGGGCTCGCTCGCACTGATGGAGGACGGCGAGGAGGTGCTGGCGTACCTGCGCGACGAAGCTTTCCTCGTCGAGGACGGTGGCCTGCTAATGCTCGGGCCGGCCGCAGAGAAGGCCTTCGGGCGCCGGCACTTCATGGACCTGCTGAGCTCGTTCGACGCGGAGAAGGAACTGCGCGTCGTCGCCGGCACCAAGGAGATCGGATTCATCTCGCCGCTCGCCCTACCACGCGATGGGGTAGCGAAGCTCGACTCGAAGCCGATCCTCCTCAACGGGCGTGCCTGGCATGTCGAGAGCGTGAGTTGGGAGCGGTTCGAGGTCCTCGTCAGCCCGGTCGCCTACAAAGGCGACGTGCGCTGGCACAGCGACGCCATCGCGCTGTCCTGCGAGATGATGCGTGCTCAACGGGACGTGCTCCTCGGTGAGACCCCTGACGTCCCGCTGTCCAGACGGGCGGTAGACCGGCTAGACCTGGTGCGCGAGGCGCGGACACACCAGGTCTCACCCGACGGGCTAGTCGTCGAGCAATCGGGTCAGGACGTCCATGTGTGGACCTGGGCAGGGCTCAAAGCCAACGAGACCCTGCGCGCCGGGTTGGGCGGAGCAGAAGGACAGTCTTTCAACGACATCATGGTGATCCGCCGGGCTGGACCGTTGGGCGAGCTTGCGGACGTCGCTTTCGACGACGTCGCCCCCCGCGTCTCCGCCGAGATGGTCACGAGCCTTAAGTTCTCCGTCGCGCTCCCCGAAGCGGCTGCAGTGAAGACGCTCGCCGAGCGGTTCGCTGATCGACCCGGAGCTCGTCTCGCCGCGCAAGAGCTTGCCCGACCGTCAGATGCAATTGGAGGAGAGTGACGCTGACGCTCGACCACGTCACGCCACGTTTTAGATGATGAGGTGGCCGTCAGGAGCTGTGATCTCTTCCGCACCGAGAAAGCCCGCTGGCAGAAGGTTCTGGCGCCGGGTTCAAGAGCTCTACGAGATCATGGGGCAGCACCAGCCGAAGCCAATTCGGTCGGATCGCGCATCAGTATCGGGAGGTACGTCATGACCGCAGCATGGGTGGTCCGAGCCGGGAAGTACGGTGAGCGAGCGCAGTGGGTCCTGGCGAACGGGCGCGCCGGCACTGGCTGGCAGGAGGTCCCGGATCTCACTGCGTGTAACTCGCGCAAGGAAGTTGCGGTCGTCGTCGCGGCAGCCTTCCCTGACCTCAACGCTGTCCAGCAGGCGGGCTACACCGGTCAGCTCTGGGCCCTGCGGGGACGGATCCAGGTCGGCGATGTGATGGTCCTGCCTGTCCGCGCGACCAAGGAGATTGCCATCGGACGGGTGATCGGCGGCTACGAGTACCTCTCGGACGAGGCACCCGACCGGCGTCACACGGTCCAGGTCGACTGGCAGATGAACGACCTGCCACGATCGGCAGTCAAGCAAGACCTGCTGTACACGCTCGGCAGCGCGCTGACGATCTTCGCTCCGAGCAAGGGACACGCGGTCGAGCGTCTGGAAGCACTCCTCACGACTGGGGAAGATCCAGGTGCCGTCGGATTCGGACCGACACCCAAGCCTGGCAAGGAGACTTTCGACGAGGACGCCGTCGACGAGCCCGAGCTTCATGCCGACGTCGAGGAGGTGGCGCGCGACCAGATCACCACCCGGATCGCAGAAGAGTTTGCCGGACACGATCTTGCCGCACTTATCACCGCGCTCCTTGAGGTCGAAGGCTTCACGTGCACGATGTCCCCTCCGGGCGCAGACCAGGGGATCGACATCGTCGCGGGGCGCGGTCTGTTAGGAATGGACGCTCCCAGGGTCATCGTCCAGGTCAAGTCCGGCTCAGGAGTCGGCGAGTCGGTCGTACGTGACCTGCTGGGCGTCGTCTCGACCCAGAATGCCGACCAGGGCCTCCTGATCGCGTGGGGCGGCCTCACCGGACCCGCTCGAGTGGCTGTCCGCCACCAGCAGTTCAAGATCCGTGCGTGGACCTCCGAAGATGTCGTCGATGCAGTCCTCCGGCTCTATGAGCGACTCCCCGAAGAGATGCGAACGCGACTCCCTCTCCAGCGTGTCTGGATGCTGGCATGACACCGCTGACCGGGTCCGCCGGTCGACGCGCTGCTCAATTCGTTGGCTTGATTCGACGTCTCATCCGGAGTGGCACGCAGCAGGCACGTCCCGCCCCCGCTAGACTAGAAACCGCAGAATTCCAACGATCCAGAGCCTCCGAACCACATGATCAACTTCTGAGGTCGGTCTCCCGGGTTCTCGGGAGTCGAGCCTGGCTGGAGGCCCGGATCCGCGGAAGTTCGCGGGTTCGGGCCTCTTCGCGTCCTGGGGTGTCGTGGACAGGGCCCGGGGGCAGGGTGATTGCCGAGTCGGATGGTTCTGCTGGTGCTGGCGTGATGGGAGACTCCCGCTGATGACGCGGCAGGAGACGGTTGTGGGCGTGCGGTCGAACTTCTTCTGGACGACGTATCGGATGATCGTCGTGTGGGTCGTGGCCATGTCGGTCTTCGCGGGTCTGCTGGTCGTGGTGGCCGACGCAGCCAGGTTTCCTGCCTGGTCCGTATTCGTGCTGTCGGTGATCGTTGCGCCAGCGGGGGTGATCCCGCTCCTGGGGATGCTGACCCGGCAGATCGAGCGGGTGGCGAGGCACGCGTCCGAGCGGCGTCCCGATGGCACGGTGATCCCCGTTGCGGCACTCGCGCCCTCTCGTGCGGTGGGCAGAGAGCTGGGCCTGCAGGTAGCCGGACCGAACGCGTCCGGCGGGAGTCCGGCAGCGGTGGTCGTGCTCGCCGATCGGGTCGAGCTCTGGAGCGGCAAGGACGAACCCGGCCCACGTTGGTCGGTGCCCAGGACGATCCTGGGGACCGAAGTCGGTGTAGTTCGGGTGGGCGTTGCAAACAACTGGGACGTGGTCTGGCTGTCCGACCGGTTCCGACAGCTCGCGGTCTCCCCGCGGTACTCGCCATTGCCGATCGAGGCAGGCAACAACATCGACCGCTTGCTGCAGGAGCTAGGGCGGGACCCGGACGAAACTCGTCGGAACAGCCCGCCTGAACGGCGGGGAACTGTTCGGATCGACCGGCGATTCGTCGCGCCCTTCTACCTCAAGATGACGGGTTCCAACGCCACCGCCTACCTGCACGAGGTTGAACGAGCGCTCGTGCGGGCGAGCGCCAAGATCACCGCGGACGAGGTGCGATGGCTGCTGAGTTCAGGCGACTGGCGGCGGATGGGCATGGGTGCATGGTTCGCTTTGGCAGTGCCGCCGGAGGAGGTCGGCGAGGCTGTCCTTGAAGGCATGGTCGAGTCGCATCGGGACGACTCCGCGCTGCCCCTCGCAGCGGTCAGCACGATCCTTGCCGGGCCGGACGCCATCGGAGCGATGAAGACGTACCTTGACCGGATCGCCGACGAGCCTCGTCGGGACCAGTCGTTCGAGATGGTGGCAGCTGCGATCGCCCTGCTCGGGGGGAGACCGCCAGTGGAGCCCGCGACGTGGGCTGTCGAGGGAATCGAAGAGCTACTTGCCGTGGCGCACGATCTTCAGCAGAGATTCCTGGCGGCACGGGCCTGATCATGCCCAAGGAGGCGATGGCGTTGATGAATCCCGTTGCTGACGAACGCCTTTCGTGCGGCGTCCGATGACGCTCATGCCGTGATGACGGCGCGTTCACCATCGTGCACTCCACGTGGAGCGGCGAGAGCTTCACGCCTCGCCTCGCAACCCGGCTGCGAACGCGACGCGACTCGTGCGCCAGGTCTCGGGCCACACCTGCGGAAGCAAAGCGATGAGTCGAGCTCGCTGTAGCTCGGTAGGCCGAGCGAACGGTGGAAAGGTCATGTTGTGGCCCAGCGCGGCGAGAGCGGGGTCGTGGTCGAGCAGGATCTCCAGATCTGCGATCGTCTCGTCCCAGCCGGAGCGGTTGCGCTTGAGCCACCACGCCCGACGTCGGAGGTCGGGGTCTTGGGATGACGTCAGCGGGAGCAGGTCGGCGTCCGACCACGCGGCCGGAATCTCGAGGAGGGCCTCGGACGCGAGCCGTGCGACACGATTGGTACCGGCCTGTAGCGTCTCGAACAGCAACGGGGCGTCGCTGGGGGCCACGCAGCCCATGAGCAGTCGGAGACCGGCCTTCGTCAGCGGCGGCTCGGTGCTGCGGACCAGGTCGAGCGCCGTCTCGTGCTCCACTGTGCCGCCGGCCTCGATCGGGCCATGGTAGGCCCGCGCACGCACAGCTGCGGGTCCCGTGCCTCGTGCGACATCCTGATACACCGAAAGCGCGTTGAGGCCCTGCTCCTCGTAGCGCTGCCGTGCCCACAGCCGGACCAGGACGCCAGTATCGACCAGCAGCCGCTCCACATCTGGGGCATCGAGCAGGTCAGCGGTCAGCCGGACGAGGCCGAGCACACGACTCTCGGCCGACCTGTCGCTCAGGAGGGCCGAGGCTACGACGTCGGGGGCGGCCCGGTCGGCGATGGCGTGTGCGAGGAGGCTCTGGACGATGCGGTCGTGCTCGCGCGGCAGGGCGGCGACGGCGTCGCCGACACTCAGCAGCTCGTTGGTCAGACTGTGCCGAAAGGCCATACGCCGGACCGCGGGTGTGGTCGAGCCGCGCAAGCGCGACCACAGTGTGGCTTCTCCGTGAACCCCGGCGAGCGCGTGCAGGTACAGGGGCAGGACTTCGGCGCCTCGCGTGCGTCCCTCGATGAGGTGCAGGACGGGCACGATCTGGTCCGCTTGAGTCAGCGATGTTCTGCGGAGCACAGCCCTGGTGGCTGCGTCTCGGACGGGCCGGACATGATCTGTGAGGCGGATGGCGAGCATACGGTCGGCCAACGGGGCATCGGTCCGCGTGAGGATGCCGACGGCGGCTTCCCGGACCCGACCATCGCCGTGCATGCTCGCGAGGGCAGCGCCAAGGCAGCCGGACCTCCTGAGCGTTCCACCCTCCCAGAGGCTTGCCGTTCCCAGCGCGGCGCGGTGCCTCCAGAAACGTGCCGTCCGGTCGATCCGAAGCAGTTCACCTGCCGACGCGAGCAGCATCCAGTTCTCGATCTCAGCGAGCGGACCTAGCGCACCCGAGAGCACGGCAGCGGCACCGTCTGAGAGACGGTCGGCGATCTCGGTGGTAGCTAGCACGCCGCACATGATGTCAACGACGACAAGCGGCGGACGAGTGAATAACCCACCAGCGGCGGTCGGCCGGGTCGACCCACGATGAGGAGCGTTCGCGATGGCCAGGAGGGCACCGGAACGGTCAGTCGTGGGCCGTAGCCCGGCTGATTCCCTGCAGCGTGCTTGATGAGTCGACGAGACGCCCGCTTCGCCCTTGGCCCGTACACGAGTTTGTCGTTGCCGAAGCCGACGAGAGCGGCTCGATCATCGCGCTCATCTGCGAAGGGCAGCCAGGTTCCCTGGGCACGATCGGTGACTGGTGATTCGCCGGACGAGACTGGGCTGGACAAGTCCGCCGTCGCGACGATGGCACAGAGCTGCCCAGGCATCAGTTCCCGGCACTCGCACACGACGCATTCGGCCAGCGGGCCAAGAACAGTTCGTTCTATCCGATGGCGTGTGAGCGCTCTGTGGGTGCCGCCGGTTGGTCGGCTACGACTGCATTCAGCGTGGCTGCATCCTTGATCGCCCGTGCAAGGTCCCTCCACCTGAGCCGGGTCCCGCCAAGGCGCACCACGGTCGACAAAGCCATCGACTTCTGCTTGGAACGGGCGACTGCCGTTCCTGGAAGGACGTAGAACTCCCAGGCAGCGATGTCGAGGCCATCGTAGGGCTCGTCCTGACGCGTGGTGTGTACGCAGAACACGTACACGTCGGCAACGTGGGCATCGATCATCGTGCCGGTGGCCGCACTCCAGGATCGCTTGACCTTGGTGCCTTCGCCTCCGCCCGGGAGGCCGCTGAATCTCAGGTTTGGGGGAGCAGTGCGGTGCCACGTCTGGGCGTGTCCGGACGTCTTGACCTCGATCGTGGTCCCGTCGGGCGCCAGCACGTCATATGCGTCCCACTCGATGCGCGCCCCGGTCGCCCCGACTGACTTTGCCACGAGAAACTCGGCAAGGTGCCCGCGGGCGGCGTTCGACTTCAGGTCCGACAGGGCGTAGGCCCAGAAGTCCCGTACGGTCGCCCCGATCTCCGTAAACGGTTCGTCGCCGTTCAATCGCGATTCATCCGGCATGGCGACAACGTGCCGATCTGTGCGCTTCCTCGCGGGCAGTCTGGTGAGCCCGGCGGCTCATCGTCGTCTGCCCATTGCCTTGCCGTGATCGAAGAGTTCACGTTCGACGACATCGGCGGTCGTCCCCCATGAGCTCGCCCAACCGGCGACTGTGTCCAGGTACCGCTCGTACTGGCTCGGGGTCCAGCCCCAGTCCGTTCGCCAGCTGAGTTCAGCCTGCTCGTTGAAGGCTCTGACGACGAACCTGTCGAGGATCAGCGGACGCGGACCCGCTGCGGTGCCCCAGCCGGCAAAGTAGAGCACCTTGGTGAAGAATGCCGGGCCGATCCCGCTGAGATGCGTGTCGCCACCCCTTCGGAGGCTTCGGTAAGCGGCGACGGCACCGTCCTCGCGCAACATCGTGATTGCCTTCAGGAGGCGTTCGCCGGCGTCGTCGTGCGAGTGCAACGGGCGGGTGCGCCGGACGACTCCGAGGCCCGCTGTTCCGGTACCCCACACGCACGCTGCGACATAGCACCGCACAGCTTGGGCGGGCGTCTCGACATGTGCGGAGAGCTTGAAGACGTCCTCGCGAGTGATCCGGTGGGTGCGGCCCGTGACCTGGAGAAAATCAAGCTCGTCCGGCCAGAGCTCGTCCGGCAGCCATCGATTCCAGGTCTGTGGGTTGAAAGACACCGCCTGACCCAGAACAGCTTCACTGCGTTCGGGCGCGGTCTTCTCTCTCAGCAGCGGCGGAAGATCTGTCATCGTATGGCCCCGTGGAGCCGCTCAGTGAGGTTGTGCGTGGTCCGGACCATCTACCCATTACCTCGTCTTTTCGTCGTCCCCGCGTCCACGGAGAGTCCTCGTAGCGATCTCGCCAGACAGCTTGCCCGTCACGGACCTGGCACGGTCGATGGTGCCGTTGCCAAGGCGCCTGGCGGCATCGACGCCGTCCGCCCCGGTCTCGATCGCCTTGTCCTTCACCTCTGTGACGGCGTCCACCCATCGCCTCGCCTCCAGAGCCTGTCGATCGCCTTCGATCCCAAGGCGTCCGTGGAAGTCGACGACGGCGGTCGCCATCTTGTTGCTCGACTGCACCACGGCTTTGGACGAGGTCGGGTGCAGGAGTACCTTCATATTCGCCGTCCCAGCCGCTCTGTCGATCCGGGCCATGAGGTGCGCGGTGCTGTGCGAAATGAGTTCCAGCCGCTTGCCCCGTGCGACCCTCAGCGCGATGCGATGACGGTCCAGCTCCTCCGGCGACGTATCCAGCACACGGTCGAGCTCGAGTAACGCTACCGCGTCATGCAGCTGGAAGCAGCGAGCCAGAACAGCGAGCCACTCCGTGACTGCGGACTCGGCGTCCTTCGACGCTGCGGCGAGGTCGCCGACGGAGGACTTGCGCTCCAGCTTCTCTGCGAGGGCGTCGAGCTGACGCAACGCATAGGCCTGCGTCTGCGCGATCGTCATCGAGGTGGCCTGGACCTTCGACCAGGTCACCTCCGACACTCGTCCCACATGCTCCCGGATCGTCATGGCCTCCTCAATCACGAGGTCCGCTCCGATCATCTCGGCCAGCACAGCGTCCTTCTGCGCACGCAGGACGTCGTCGACCTTCGCGTCGATCGTGGCGAGATAGTCGGTGATCTCATCCATCGCCTGCTGCATCGCGAGCTGCGCCATAATCCCGGCGGCGCCCGCTAGCGCCGCCGGATTCGTCAACAGGGATCCAGGACCCTTCGCCGCGAACTCGACGAACCCCCTGATCTGACCGCTGGGTCCCTTCAGCACACCAGAGCTCAGGCCGGTCTTTGAGCTCGTCCGAAGCCCCCACTTGTCGACGAGCTGCGCCGACTCCTTGGACAGCTTCACCCAGCGACCGGAGTTGGCGGCAAGCTCGGAACCTGCCTGCGTGACGCCGGCCGCGGCACTGAAGCTCGGCCCGAGCCGCTGGAGACCGAGGTCCTTGGACTGCAGACGTTCGGTGCTGAGGAATCGTTCGACGACTTCAGGATTCCCTATGACAGCCAGGCCGTCGCCATCACTGATCAGTTGAATCTCTTGGTTCACAGTGTGCTCCCCGACCGCTTGCCGAGGGCCTGTGTTCGCGCCTCTGCAACGGTGAACTCGAAAAGGGTTAGGGCAAGCTGAGCCTGTTCCTGGTCCTTCAGCTTCCTCGCGCTCATCGGGACGGTGTCGACGACCAGACCGAATGGGTTGGCTGCCAGGTGCTGGCAGAGGCCAGTGCCGAAGAGAACCTTGAATCGATAGGCGTCGTCCTCGGCCCAGGGCTCGTCGCTGCGGACTACGCCCACGCCGACCACCTTCGCCACGGGATTGTCCTGGTGTATGGACTCTCGCACCCAGATCAGGTCTCCGGTGGTGATGCCCAACCTCCTGGGCACGTGCCATGTATGGGTCTCCTTCTTGCGTGCCATCACCGTCGTCGGTGAATCGGTGTATCCCCAGGAGTCTCGGTTCGTCGGGTTCACCGGATAGAGCCAGTGCGTCATAGCATCCTCCGTCGGACGCGGCTTGGGCCTTCCACCGCCGTCGCCTTCTGCGACGGTGCGTGAGCCCCGCCTAACCCTCGTCGAGATCCCGGTGCCGTGTCCGCTCGCAGACCGTTGTTCACCCGGGCGAAGTACCGAGCCTGCTGCCTCGGCCGGGCTCGAACCCTGCGTAGGGGCGTAGGCATAGCCATCGTGAAGGGGATAATTCAGTGAAGCGCATCTACCGTCGGCCGACTCCTCTCGGTCGAGACGACCTCGAGCGGGCACGAGCGGATCATGACGTGCCAATCATCTGCGAAGCGGCGATCGCGCTCGCCTTGACCGAGCCGGATCGGCAATGGATGGAAAGTCAACTCGTCGAGCTGATGCGGGATGCAGACGGCTCGGTCCGCTCGATTGCGGCGTTGGCGGTCGGACACCTTGCTCGCTTGCATGGGCGGACCGACCTTGACGCGGTCACGCCTGTCTTGCGGGATCTTCTCGAAGACAACGAAGCTCGTGGCAATGCCGCGAACGCTCTCGACGACATCAGCACGTTCGTTCACAACGGCATTGCCGACGGTGCGATCATGCCTGTCATGGATACGACGGATGTGAGCGACGAGGACACCGACCTCTGACCGAAGCACCCGGCCTTCGCCGCGCACTTCCGGGAACCGATCTACGACGATCCAGCGGACGACTTCGCGCCCTTCGGCAACGACGAGGGCTGGGACCTCTTGGCTGGCTGGGCAAATCGAACCGACGAGTTGGACAGCGACTCGACGCTCGCACAGATCGCGCCCGAGTGGTTCGAGGACGGTCCGCTGGCGCCCGCCGACCTGAGCGAGGAAGACGTCGACTGAACGACACCGTGCCGTGAGGAGCAGAGCTCGGCGCACGACTCAGCTGGCACCCCCGCGCCCGGCGTATTCCGTATCTACGCAGTCGATTGGCCTGTGAGCGGGCACCCTGTTCACCGGCACGGGGACACGATCACCGCCGCTGGCGACCGGGCGAATCACGTCGTTGAGTCCGAAGTCGCGGTGGCCAGAACCCGGAACTGAATTTGCCTCCGTTGGGCCGACTTCCGGTCCTGGGGTGACGGCTCCATCGCTGTACCTCTACCCGAATGGGGGATGCCGGTCTACCGGTTTGGGTGATGCCGCAGGAGGTGGGCGCACGGAAAAGTAGTGGGGTCGGCACGACCGCGGGAGCACCAATCGCGGTCGGCTCGTGTCGCCGCGACGAACCGTCCGCTACTCTCTCGGGAGACCTGATGTCCGACCAGCTCGGGATCCAACCCGGTACGACCCGTGGGCGCTCCGCACTATCTGCCCGCTATGGCAGACCGACTCGCACGACGACCTCGTTCGCGGCGACTCGCCCGAGTGTTCCTGCCACCACGGTCGGGCTTCCGCTCCCCATCGTTCGTGTGGGTGCCGGGATCGGGGCTGACGACACGTCGTGCACTCGCTTCGAGCGGGTCAAGGCTCGAGTGACGGACCGGATCGACCGTCCCCGTCGAGAGCGCGAGGGACTCGAAGGCTTCCTGCTCCGTCCCGTCCTGGCAGCTCTCGACGAGATCGAGCTGCAGAGCCGGTCGCGGGCTGATGTTCTCGACGGTCTGGTGCGTCTGCAGGGCAGGTTCGACGAGCCGGAGATCGGCTGGATCAGGAACGCGGTGACGAACTACCCAGACTTCCTGGACGAGGGTCTCGTCCCTGAGCCCGGTGTCTGGGTCCGTCGGGGCAAGGCGGGCGACGAGCTGCGCGAGCTTTACTCGTGGGGCCGAGGCTACGTGAGCGCCGATCGACGACAGCGAGTGTTCGTCCTGTTGGCCTTTGCGACTGCAACGGGTCGGTCGGCCCCGCCGTCGAAGGTCGCGATTGCAGCCCTGACGACGGCTTTCGGGACGGCGTCCACCTGGCCGGCGCCTCGCGAGTGGTCCCAGCCGTTCAGACCGACAGGCGTTCCGGAGGTCCGTCCCGACCTGGTGTCGGTGCGCCAGGTCGGTCTGCTCGACGGATCGATCAAAAAGTGGTTCGACGGGACCCCGGATGAGGCACAGGTGCGCTACGAGAGCGACGGCCGCGTCGCTGCAGAGAGCGTCCTGGGGGAGACGCTCGCGACGCCCGGCCGCAACTGTGATGACTGCAAGATCGTCGACACATGTGAGGCGATCCACCGCACCCCCGGCCTGCTCGGGATCAATGTGCCGTCGGCCCCGCTCCGCAGGGTCTCCGCCACCACACTCCGCTACCACGAGGCCTGCCCACGCCAGGCCCGCCTGCACGCGCTTCACCTGTCGAACGGCGTTCAGGAGTCCACCCGGATCCAGGTCGGCCGAGCGGTCGACGGCCTGCTCGACGCCGCCCACGGGACCGACGACGTCGGGCCGTGTCCGTCCGAGGTCCCGGCAGCGGCCCTGGTTCAGGATGGTCTCGGACCGGATGACAGGGTCCGGGCCCGGACCTTGCTGAGCCACCACGCCGCCGTCTGCCCCCTGAACACCGGCGCCGAGATCTCCGATCTCCAGGTCCAGCCGGAAGTCGTGATGTTCGACCCCGAGGCCTCCGCCGTGCTGAACGCCAAGCCCGACCTCCTCTACCGCGAGGACGGATACCTCGTCTGGCGCGAGACCACCACCAGCAGGTCCGCACCTTCCGGCCGCAAGCACCCCTTCGAGACCCGCAAGAGCCTCCAGCTGGCGCTCGCGGTCCTGCTCTGCCATTGCGGCGCGCTCGGTGAGCCGGTCGCGCGGATCGAGGTCGAGTACCTCACCGACCGTGGTCCCGACCTGCGCTACCTCGACCCGTCTGATCCGGCCACGGTGAGTGCGGCCCGCACCGTCGTCGAGCCCGTTGCCCGAAGGTGGCGTGAGGACCATACCTTCCGTCCGACCCCGGGAGCGGCGTGCCGTTCCTGTTCCTACCGCCAGTGGTGCCCCGAGGCAGACCAAACCGAGGAGGAGACCGATGAGTGAGGCCGAGGTCATCGACGAGTCGGGTTTCGTCGCCGGCCTGGCAGTCGCCGTTCACCGACTCGCCCAACAGGAGGTACCGGGCAAGCTGGTGTACGACGACGTAGTCCAACGGGTCTACAACCACTTCGTGCTGCGGACCTTGCCCCACGACGGGTACGACACCCCCGACAGCGTGCCCGCGATGATCGACCTGATCGCCGACGAGCCGGTGCGCATGTGGTTGCCGGGTTCGGACTCCGAGGCGGTCCTTGTCCACAAGGACACCCGCAGCCCGACCCAGGAGTGTGCCGAACTGATCGTCGGTAACCGTCACGACCCGATCGGGGAGAAGCTCGAGAACGAGATCCTCGGCGAGGTCCTCGACACCTGCCGGGCGCTCGACGCCCCGGAGAGCTACGAGGCGTTCCGACGCCTGCTGATCGAGAATCCGACGCTGACCTACGCCGAGCACGTCACCGAGCGGGCTCGGATGGAGCTGATGCCCGTCGTGGACCTTCTGGACCGTTGCTATGAGACCGCCTCGGCGCGTCTGCGCCGCGACGACCACTACGCGCAGTGTGCCTGGTGCGGATGCCTGCTCCGCCCGATCGGCCAGGACGAGTGGCGGTGCGACCTTGACCGCTGCCGCGCCAGGACGACGAAGGTCGGTCGCCTGATCGACTCGAACACGCCCGGCGGCGTCCTGCACCTGCGCCTGCCGTTGCGGACGTTCGTCACCGGGCCCGGCCTGTTCGAGCTCGACCTGGAGACGAAGCTGCACAAGCGTGGCCTCGACGTCGAGATGTGGCCGAAGTTCGACACGTACGACTTGCTCATCACCTTCCCCGACGGCGCGCGGTGGGCGGTCGACGTCAAGGACTACGCCAACCCGCGGGTCCTGGGCCGGAAGTTCGCCGGGATCCCGTCCGACCCGCCCTGGGACCGGGCGTTTCTCGTCGTTCCGGACTACCGCCGTACGGGGGACAAGCAGTACCTCGAGAAGTTCCGGACCGCGCGGGAGTCGGCGGGTCGTCCGCCGCTCGCGCTGCGGTTCGTCAAGAAGTTCCTGAAGGACGTGGACCGCAGGCTGAGCCTGCCGACCGAGGAGGGTTCGGATGCGTAGCACCCGTGGCTGGAGCCTGCCTGTCGTCCGGGCGCTCCAGGGCTGGCCCGACGGCCGAGCGGGTTGGCCCCGCCCGGCCGATTTGGCCGACGTCGAGCTTGCGCTCCACCTGCTGGCTGATGTCGACCCGAGCGCGCGGGCGATCGACCTTTGGCCGCTGCTCAGCGGCTTCCCCTACGCCCAGGCGTTCGTCCTAGGTCTTTCCGAGGAGAAGCTGCGCCGGATCGAGACCGCCCGCTACTACCTGAACGGTTTGCGGCGTCGGTACGTCTGGACCCAACGCCTGGAGCAGTACCTGGCTGTCGACCAGCAGTTCCGCGGCTACGACCTCGCCGCGGTCGACGCCGTCGCCGTGCGACGGCAGCCCTCGACCGCGCCCGACCGGTTCGGCGTCTACGAACGAGCACTCCAGGGCCTCGATCCGAACCCGGGTAAGGCGCTCCCGATCGCGGGCGCGGGGGAGCACCGGTTCAGCACCGGGCGGGAGACGCACGCCGTTCGCCTCCCCGCAACCCTGGTCGACGGCTCGACGCCGACCCGTATACCGCTTCGCGCAGGCAAAGCCGGCAAGGGCGAGCCGATCGTCGTCAGCCGAGCCGACCTGCGCACCGCCGCCCGGGAGATGGACGCCGCCGAGGCAGCCAACTCGTTTGTCACCAAACCGCGCAACTGGGAGAGGAGTCTCGGCGACGTCGAGATGTCCGTTGCCCTGCCGGACGGTCCCATGGCCTTCGGCCATGACGGTTTCCGGCACGACGCCGAGTGGGAACTCACCCTCGACGGCCTACTCCACATGGTCGGCATGGTCGGCGCCGGCAAGAGCACGATCATGCACCTGCTGACCTACCACTGCGTTGTGAAGCTCGGGCTGAAGGTGACGATCGTCGTCGGCGACGTCGCCGAGAGCCTCAAGAGCACTGCCGTGTTCAACGACCTGCGGCACGACGTGATCAGCGCGGCGCCCGTCATCGGCCGATCCACCCGCGAACGGCACCTCCAGCGGCTGCACCGCCGCCGGCACTCCGCTGGCGACGCCTCGATGCTCGCCCACACCGGGCCGGCCTTCGACTACCTGTCGAGCGCCTGCCCGGTCGACGCCCTGCGCGGGTACGACGGCGTCGAACCGCTCCGGCTCCACGAGGCGCCCTGCGAGAGGCTGAGGCCGGTCGCCGCTCCCGCTGGCCACCACCTCGACGTGGAGCCCGACGACGACCAGCCTGTGAAGAGTGCCGACGACACGAAGGTCGGCCAGCCGCACGGGTGCCCGCTCTGGTCGCGGTGCCCCCGGCACAAGGCCGCGCGGGAGCTCGTGGACGCGCCCGTGTGGGTCGCGACCATGCCAGGACTGCTCCACGCCCGCGTGCCGCGCCACCAGTCCGACGAGAACGTCCGGTACCTCGAGGCCGCTGCGGACCGCAGCGACCTGATCATCGTCGACGAGGCCGACCGGGTGCAGACCCAGCTCGACACCGCGTTCGCGCCCGCCGAGACGCTCTGCGACAGCGGCGAGGATTCTTGGATCGACTGGCTGCAGCGGCACAACATCAACCAGCTCACCACCCAGGGACGCAAGAACCTCGGCGACGCGTTCGTCGCCCGATGGACGTCGGCCCTGCATGTCGTCCACAACGCCGCCGACGCCATCTACATGAAGCTCAACGGCTCGGAGGACCTGCGCAAGTGGGTCGGTACGAACTACTTCAGCGCCGTCATCCTGCATCAGCGCCTCTACAGCAGGTGGGCCGGCTCCGAGGAGAACCGGACCCCCGAGCAGGAGGCCGATGCCCGGTTCTTCGAGGGCATCCTCGATGCCTTCCGGGACAACCCCATCCAGGCCGTCCACGACCGTTCCGACGACAAGGGAAGGATCGCCGCCGAGCTCGTCGACCTGACCAACCTCTTCCTCGCCTTCGGGGACGACGACGCGCGGCTCGACGACTGTCTCGTGGAGCTCACGCGTGGAGCCTTCCAGTTCTCCCAGGGGCGCGACCGCTCCCCGGAGGACCGCAACCGTGACCGCGGACGCTTCGCTCTCGCGATGCTCGTCGCAGCCCTGTCCAACCAGCTCACCACCTTGACGAACATGTGGCCCAGCGTCGAGGCCGAGCTCAACCTTGAGTCCGCTGCCAACACGCTGACCCGTCGTCCGCCCCAGGACTTCGAGCCGGTGATCGCCGAGTCCCCGATGGGCAACATTCTCGGCTTCCAGTTCAGCGAGGAACGCCCCGGACCGCCCGCCTACAGCGGCTCCCTGCGTTACTTCCACTGCAACGGGATCGGCCGCGATCTTCTCCGGAGGCTCCCCACACTGGGCCTTTCCGAGGACATTCCCGGACCGCACGTCCTGCTTCTGTCCGGAACCAGCTGGGCCGGCACCTCCACCCGTTACCACCTCGGCCCCCCGGTCGGCGCCATCCTGCGCCCGCCGCAGAGGAACGTCGACGCCGTCCGCAAGACCCGGTTCTCCGTCGAGCTCCAGTACGACCAGGACGGCAACGCCATCACCGTCTCCGGATCGTCCCAGCACGACAGGCCCGCTGCGATGAAGGCGATGCTGACATCGCTCGCGGTCGCTGACCCAGGGCTGGTCGGCTCGCTCAGCCCGCTGGAACTGGAACTGGCAGACCTTCCCGACCACCGCCGTCGGATCCTCCTGCTGACCGGCTCTTACGACGAGGCACGGGCCGCTGCCCAGTACCTCCACGCACAACCGCGATGGGCGAACAAGGTGACTCTGCTCATCGCTGACGACGCCGACCAGGACGACGCCTGGTACGCGCTGCGTCGGGGCGACGTCGCGAACTTCGCTGCGACCGACAGCGAGATTCTCGTCGCGCCGCTGCTCGCGGTCGAGCGTGGGCATAACATCGTCCTGTCCGACGGGACCGCTGCGATCGGCGCCGTCTACTTCCTGGTCCGGCCCCACGACAAGCCGGACGACATCAACCTCGCCATCCACGCGATCAACGACTGGGCAGTGCGCAAGACCCGACCCGGCGGAGAGTTCTTCGGCCTACCGGGCAGGTACCCGACGATTGACGCCGCCGCCTCCGGGTTTCGCCGGGAGGCCCAGCAGAAGTGGTTCCGCTACCTGACCCGCAAGGTCGCCTGGACCGGCCTGGCGAGCGACGAGAAGGACGCGTTTGCCTGGGACCAGCTCGTCGTGATGTGGCAGGTGATCGGTCGGCTCGTTCGCGGCGGAGTCGAGGCGCGCGTGCGGTTCTGCGACGCGGCCTTCGTCCCGTCCATGGCGAAGTTGGACGCGACCGTCGACACGCCACGCACCTCGCTCCTGCGCCGCTTCGAGCAGATCCTCGCGCCCTACTTCGACCCGCACGACAGCTCGACGACCCCGGCCGACCGAACCGTCGCTGCTGCACTTTTCGAGCCCTTCTGGGACGCCTTGAAGAAGATCGACGAAAGGGACTGACATGGCTTACGACCGGATCGAGACTGCCGCCTACCGGCTGCGGCTGCCCGCCGACCTGCCCGGGCTCCTGGGCGGGTTCCACGCCTTCAATTTCCCCGAGTCCTGGCCCGAGGTGATCCGTCAGGTCTGGGAGCACGACGCCAAGGCGTACGACCCGGAGAAGAAGTTGCCCGTCTACGGCGTGAACCGGGCGATCCGCGCGCTCGTCCCTGACGTGCTGTACGCGGGCTCCGAGCTGGAGCGCAAGGACGGGCTCAACACCTGGCTCTATGCGCGCGAGCCGATGGACGCCGGGCTGCTGAAGCGAGTCGTCCAGTCCTGGCTGCAGACCCGGCTCGACGCGAAGAGCGACTACCCGCGCCTGCGGGAGGCCGTCCGGGCTCTCGACCTCGACGCGCACACGACCGACTGGCGACCCGCCGAGATCGACCCGGACGGCGTCGGGGTGAACGAGGCGGGGACCGCCACGATCGACCCCGTGCTGTACCGGCTGATCCCCGAGGTGGTCGCCGGCCGGATCCTGCAGCTCGGAAAGTTCGACGGCGAGCTCTCGTTCGTCCAGGTCGCCAGCGACGACGGCGCCGAGCTCATGTCATGGCCGCCGCAGTCGTACCCCAAGAAGAGCCGGAACGGCGAGACACGCCTCTGGTACTACTCGGCCGTTCTCACGATCGTCATGCGAACAGTTCCCTTCGACCCGGCCCCGCGGCTCCACCTCGCGGTCTTGACACGGCGGTGGGTTTCGGAGAACAAGCTCTTCGTCCCGCCGAACCTCTCACCGTCGGTGTACGTCCGCCCGATCGCCGACCCTGCCACAGGCTTCGCCGGGACCAGGTTCGCCGTGCCGTCCCTGACCTGGAACAAGTCGGCAGGGGACTACGTCTGGCGGAACAACGGCCCGGCCGGCGTGCTCGAGAGCCTGACCGTGGGCGGCAAGTTCCCCGATGCCGCACGCATCAAGAACGACCCCGGCGCCTACCTCCCGCCTACCTCCAACCTGGAGGCTGCCGTCGCTTTCCACACCAGGATGCGGACGCACGCGGTCCAACCCGGGGTGATGCCCGACGAGCGTCGGCGGATCCTGTCCTGGGCGGCTGGGGCCCTGCCCAACGCCTTCGAGCCGGCGCTACAGCTGGAGAAGATCTCCCTGAACGGAGTCGAACGCCAGCTCGTGGAGCGCACACCGCTGCCGAAGGAGCCGAAGGAGCCGCGGCCCAAGCACGCGCCGGACGACGCAGAGGCAGCCCGCGATTACGAGGTGAAGCACGCTGCCTACGAGAAGAAGCTTGCCGAGTGGAAGGTGGAGCACCCCGTCAAGGCCGCCGAGCGGGCTCGGGACGAGGCGAGGAACTCCCAGGTCAACCGTGGAATGCTCGCCCTCGGGCTGCAGGGCGCTGAGCTCCGCATCGACGTTCTCACCGACACCGACGCGGTGCGCGCGGCACTGGTCAAGGCTGCGGGGGAGTGGTTGGGTCTCGAGCCGGATGACGGCACGTCGGCGGGCCAGGTTCTCTTCCAGGACGAGGGCCTCCGGGTGCGGCTTCTCTGCCACCCGGCCGGCCAACTGACCAGTGCCCTCGGCGACGGCACGACGCCGAAGCGTGGTGAAGCCCACCGCCGCGCGATCGACGAGCGTGCGGAGATGGTCAACGCCTTCTTCCAGAGCCAGGAGCTCGCGAGCGAACTCGCGCTGGTCGAGATTCAGGGCCTGGACGCCTACCAGAAGCAGGAGCGACGGAAAGACCCGTACAACGCAATCCGCCAGGGAGCTGCCCGAGCCGGACGGGTTACCCAGTTCATCACCACTGGCGACGGCGACGACCTTGCGTTCCGGGCCGAGGCAGCGTGGGCCGACGGGATCCGGTCTCTTGGGATCGGCCTGGTCACCCCGCATTCGGCCGAGCTCGGCCTGCCCGAGCAGATCGACCAGGTGGCCTTCTGGCTTGTGCGGCGCAACGTCACCACGACGGTCTCTCGACCTGTGTTCATGCCGATCGCTGTGCTGATCCGCCCCGGACAGCCGCGCGTGATGGCCCGGACTCCCCAGACCAAGGACTGGATCCCCTACAACCAGTTCCTGTGCGGTCTCGCCCGCGCCGACCAGCGTCCGAAGGACCTGGCCAGCGCTCAGCGGCAGAGCGAGGAGATGGGACGGTTCATGCGGGTGGTCCTCCCGTCGCTCCGCGGACGCCCGCTCCTGCTCCTCGCAGAGGCCGCGAACCTCCGCAACCGGTGGTCCTGGCTGCTCGACGCCGGACTGCGCGAGGACACGATCTCCCTCGGCGAGGCTGCCACGATGCGGCTCGCCGCACACAACAAGCAGCTTCGTGTCGTCCGCGTGCGGACCGACGCCGGTCGCCTGGAGACACCCATGTGGTGGACCGTCCCGGGCGAGGACGGGATCTCCGGCTTCACGTTCGGGCTCTTCCGGGCCGCTGGCGCGGAGCCCGGTGACCGCGTCTTCTACAGCCTGACCGAGAAGAACGCGAAACTGAACGCCCACCCCCGTAGCTTGCGCAAGTTCACGCGGGACGGGACCAAGGCTCCGTCGCCGAACAAGGTCGCCCCGGTGCCTCGGATCATCGAGCTCGATGTCGCTGGCCTGGCTCCGTCCGACGGGGACGGCGCCGCTGCGGCCTGGGCTGCGTTCGTCCACCAGCAGCGGTCCACCGAGGACTACACGGATGGGCGCGGGTTGCCTCACGTGCTGGACTTGTGCTCCAAGGCGGGGGAATACGCCTTTCCCGAGAGCTTGGCCGAGGAGGCGGACGAGGACGGCCCGGACCAGGAGCCGGCTGACGATGCAGGGTTCACCCAGGGGTCCCTGGATCTCGAGCTGTAGACCGTCGCTGTGGTGGCCGGGAGAACCCGGCCTCCACAGCGGTCAGGTCGTCCACAAGGTCACCCCACCGGCCACGGGAGCCGCGCGTCTACGCGGAAAAACCCACCGGACGGGCCGGCGGAGAGAGCCCCACCGACTCCCGCAGCTCGGGCGGACATACCGGTGATCCCGGAACTTGGTCGAGGAAGCCCGGTGAGTCCGTCCGGCAACGGGTTGGTGACGACGATCGTCACTCCGGTTCCGGGCGCCCCACGCAGTGCGATGTCGATCGGTAGTCCGCTCGCATGCCTCATTGCGTTGGTGACGGATTCCTGCACAATCCGGTAGCAGGCGCGGGTCAGGTCCCCGTTTGCTGTGTGGCCTTCGGTGAGGTCAACGGTGCTTGTGATTCGGGCGCTGATTCCCTTGAACTCATTCAGCAAGATGGTGAGATCAGCAAAGGAGACCTCCCTCCGGCCGTCAGCCCCCGAACGGAGCGTGACCAGGACGCTCCGGAGGCCCACATGGGCGCTCTGCGCGTCCGCCCGTATGAGTTTCGAGAGCTCGCGGACCTCAGGGTCGGCCGACTCGACGGCGAGAGCGGATGCCGCGAATCCGATCCTTCCGAGGTAGTGGGTGACGGAATCGTGGACCTCGCGGGCGAATTCGGCACGCTCGGCCTCGACAGTGTTGCGGGGACTTCGAACTGACGCGGGTTGCGCTGCGACGGGCCGAGGAGCTTGTTGTGGCAAGAGCTCGCTCGGTGCGCCGTGCCAGACGACCGTCAACCGGTCCCGCGGCCGGGTGATCGCCACGTACAGCAGAGAGCGCTCACGCTGCAGCGCATCTGGCCGCTCGTCCTGGTGTAGCCGGTCGAGTGCTCGAGTGGAGCCAGCTGCGGCGCCAAAGATCAGTACATTCCGGAACTCCATACCCTTCGAGCGGTGCATCGTCATCACGACGACCCGGTCGGCGCCCGGCACCTCCCTGCTCCCGACATTCTGGCTCGGGATGCCCTCGCGGACCAGGCGTTGGTGCACGGCGGAGGCGTCGTTCTTCGTCTTGACCAGCACGGCTACGGTTTCCGCCAGGACACCGTCCGCGAGCCAGCTTCGTAGTTTTCCGACCGTCGTCTGGTATGCCTCTTCCAGCGTTGAGCGACCGATCAGCTCAGGTGGCGGACCCGTCCGTGCGGATCGCATCTCGCTGTCGTCGACGACCTGGTCCTCCAGATCCACGAGGTCGTGACCGGCCAGGACGCTGACTGCATAGTCGAGGTTCTGGGCGGTCGTACGGTAGTTCAGCCGCAGACGTCGGGAGCGGCCGGTTACGTGGATGCCGTGGCGAGACAGGACCGTCCTGGGGACGTAGATACGTTGCTGAGAATCATCGGCGAGGAAGAGGTCGTCAGGCCCAGGCGCGCAGAGGGCCCGGAGCAGCAGGAGTCGCGCCGGAGTGAGGTCCTGGGCCTCGTCGACCAACAGGTGGTCTGCCATCCTCGGGGCGCCGTCGTCCGCGGCCTTGTCGAGGGCGAGCGCCACGATGCGAGCTCTCTCATCGAAGTCGGTGGCCCCGATGCCGTCGGACAGGGAGCGGTACACCTCGACGACCTTCCACACTGCCAGCCGCAGGGCTCGGCCGAGCCCGATGCCGCGTCCTGGGCGTCGGGTGTGCAGGTACTCCTCGACCGTCGTTATTGCCCGGGGAACGATGACGGCGGCGTACTCCGCGATGAAGAAGTCCTTTTGCCGCAAGGACTCGGGTAGCTGCTGGCCGGCGTGGCGCAGGGCCGTGTCCCACAGTGCGTCCTCCGTGGTGTTCAAGAGACCGCTGCGAGGGCGTCCGAAGAAGGTCTGTGCGGCGGTCGGGAGATCGAGACCGTGCTCGGTGGCCCAAGCGATCAGGTGCCAGGAGACCGCGTCGACGGTCGCGACATGGACACCGGCGTCCCCCGGTCGCTTCGCGATCCGGATTCCTTTGTCGAGCTGGCGGAGGCTGTGCTCAAGTGCCCCGGCGAGTGTCTTGTTGAAGGTGGTCAGGATGATTCGCGCGTCTGGATGCTTCCGGTGCAGATGGCGGGCGCGGTGCAGCAGGACCACAGTCTTACCGGTCCCCGCACCCCCGGACAGGCGAAACGCCCCCTTGGTGGCTGCTGTTGCATAGGCAGTCTGTTCCGGATGAAGAAAAACTCGCCAGGCAGCAAATGTTCCGTCGATGGCGGCCCGCAGTTCCTCGTCGTCCTCGAGATAGGTGAACTCGAGCCGCGACGTCGTGTGCTCCAAAGCGTCGATCAAGTCGTCGTCCGTGTCGTTCGAGGTTCCGCCTGCGACCGGTTCGACGTCGTAGGTGGCGCGAACCTCACGGACACTCTTCCCGTCGGCGAGCCAGAGGAGGGCGTCGGTCTGGAACACGGACGGAGCGGCCAGAGCGATCTCCAACAGCTCTTCCTGGCTGACCGCGCTGATCGCCCGATAGGCGATCAGCGGCGCGATCCCGAGTTCGATCAGTTCTTCGAACGTGACGCCATGGACCTGGAGGATCGGAACCGCCGGGCCCGTGGGAGGCTCGGCTGCAGCGGTACCGGAGCTCGTCGCGTCGAGCTTGGCACGCTCCGGTACCGCCTTGGCGGTCGTCCCGCTCTGATCGACCCGGATCACCTCGGCGCCGCTCGTCTGCGCGTTGCGCCGGAAGACGACGTTCTTGGCGTATGCGATCGCCTCGTCATGTTCGAACGTGCCGAGGTAGACGTATCGGGATTCGCCGTCCGACCCGGTGAGTTGGATCAGGACTGCGCGGAAGTTGTCGTTGACTCGCCCGATTCGGGCGCGCCGGTCCGCCGCGCCGGTCATGGGCTCGATGTGCAGACCCGGCGTTGTGTCGTTCTTACGCAGCTTCTCGATGAACCCCCACACCTGTGATCGAAGGCCGTCGTCGATCGAGGGGATGTCCGAGGGGATGATCACCTGAGGCACAGATCGAGAGTAGTCGTTGAGCAGGCGTTTTCGTGGTGGTTTGCTGCTGGTGGGGCGTGGTCGAGAACAGCTGTCGAGGATCAGCTGGCCGCTCCGAGCCCGGCGAGAGCCAGGAGCACGGCCAGTTGGGTTCGGTTCAGCCCGCCGAGCTTTGCCCGAGCGTGGGCGAGATGAACCTTGACGGTCTCTTCGGACAGGTGGAGCCGCCTGGCGATCTGAGTGTTGCCCAGGCCGTCGACGAGGAAGGCGGCAATTTCCCGCTCACGGTCGGTGAGCAGGGCGATCTTCGCGCGGGCCTCGGCGCCACGGTTCGGACGCTCGTCCGCCTGCTCCCTCATCCGGCGCAGTACTGCCGTGGTCGCCTCGGTTCCCAGGATCCCATTGCCGCCTGCGACGCTACGCACGTGCGCTGCGAGGTTCTCCTGGTCCTCGTTCTTGGAGAGGAACCCGGACGCCCCGGCTTCGACCGCCTGCACGACGGCGTCCTCGGCGTTCAGGCTCGTCAGCGCGACACAGTAGGGAGGGTCAGGGAGGGCCATGACTCGGGCGATCGCTTCTACACCGCCGACGCGGTGCATCAAGAGATCGACAAGGACTACGTCGGGACGGTGTTCAGCCACGGCGTCAAGGACCTGGTCGCCGTCGGCGGCCTCGCCGACGACCTCCAGGCCGTCGGCGGTCAGGAGCCTACGGATCATCGTCCGGGTGAAGGTGTCGTCGTCCACGATGAGCACTCTTGTCACGGGTCCACAGTAGAGCCCTGCCGTTATGAGAACTGTTGAGACCACGACCTACCGGTGTGCACTGAGCGGACAGGTTTGTCCGACTTCCACATGGGGGTCTGCCATGACCTGAACCGGTAGCAGGGGCTACCGGTTCGGGGGATGGTGGAGCAACAGCTGATCCGGAATGGTGGTTCGGGGGCCGGGGGAAGGCATCGAGCCGCTTGCATGACGTGTGCGGTAGCGCGCGTTCCTCACCCGGGTGAAGCGATGTCCGTTCGCTTCTATGCGGGCTCAGAGGGCCTCTGGCCTGCGACAGTAGGTTTCGGGCGAAAACGCGACCGTCGATTCGAAGGCTGTGAGGTTGATGCAGGTGTGGCAGCGCGGCGAGGGCGATCTCGCAAGACTCGTGGCCGAGCAGACGGAGACATGTCTTGCGGTCTACCGGGAAGACCGGAGCCGTGTCGAACAGGATGCGAACAACGAGCTCCGGATCTCCGAGGGCGGGTACAACAACCGTCAGCTGGAGGAGACGGTGCAGAACGCGGTGGATGCGGCCCGCCGTGGTGGCAGCCGCATCGAGGTCAGGTTGACGTCCGACACCCTGTACGTCGCCAACGACGGCGAGCCGTTCGTGGCCAACGGCGTCAACGCGCTCCTGGCTTCTGATCTCTCGCGCAAGGAGGGCGACAGCATCGGGCGCTTCGGCATCGGGTTCAAGTCGGTGCTCGCTGTTTCGGACCGGCCGCGGGTCTTCAGCCGGTCGGTGTCGTTCGGCTTCGACAAGACCTGGTCGGAGTCCACGCTGCGGCAGTACGGGTTCGAGTCGCCGCGCTACCCGACGATGCGCCTGGCACAGGTGCTCGATCCGCAGGTGCACGCCGCCGCGGACCCGCACCTGAAGGAGCTGATGGAGTGGGCGAGCACCGTGGTGGTGCTGCCGCTGTCGGGCGGGTACCTCGCGGTGAGCAGGCGGCTCATGACGTTCAGGCCGCAGTTCCTTCTGTTCGCTTCGCACATGCGGGAGGCGCGGTTCTACGATCTGACGACCTGGAAGGCCCAGGGCAGCGGCGACATCGGACACCCGGAGGTCACCGACAACGTTGTCCGTCGGAGCTGCAACGTGGACGGCACCGTCACGCTGACGGTCGGCGACACAACCGAGATCTGGAGCGTCGCCGAGGCCGTGCACACCCCGAGCGCCAGGGCGCGGACCGAGGCCGGGCGGATCGCCGATCGCGCCACCGTCCCCGTCCAGTACGCCACCAAGGTCCCGCCGGCCACCGGCATCGGGCAGTTCTGGGCCTACTTCCCGACCCGCGAGTTCACGACGTTGTCGGGCCTGGTCAACGCGCCGTGGAAACTGAGCGACGACCGACTCTCCATTTTGGACACGCCGTTCAACGAGGAGATCCTGACCGTGGTGCTTCCGCGGCTCGTCGGCAGTGCGGTCCAGGTCTACGGGTCGACGGCTGACCCGGTGCGGGTCCTCGACGCACTCCCTGCCCGTGGGCGCGAGAGCCGTGGCTGGGCCGACGAGACGATCAACGTGCCCGTCTTCCAGCACATGCGGACTATTCCTTCCGTTCCCGATGGGACGGGTGTATTGAGGAGGCCCGCGGACGTTCGGTGGACCGGCTTCGCCGATGACGTCGAGCGTGCCTGGCTCGAGCAGTGGACGGAGCATCCTGCGGCACCCAAGGAGCGGTGGGTCCATCCGGACGCCTACTCCAACCCTGAGCGACGTTCCAAGGTCGAAAGGCTTCTTGCCGGCGAAGCAGCAGGCCCGACCGCGGCGTCCGTCACTGAGTGGCTCGAGGAGCTCGTCGTCGACGGATCCGTGGAGTCGTCGGCCGCGGCGATCCGGCTCGCGGCACGGATCAGCCAGGACTCGCACCGGATCGTCGACGCCAGTCGGCGCTCGCGTGCAATGACGGCCGTCCTCGGCGCACGACTGATTCGCCTGGAGGACGGCACATTCCGCAGGCCCGAGAAGGGTCGGGTCTTCGTTCGCCAGTCGAAGGCCGACACCGGACACGACTTCGTCGACCCGGCGCTCGTTGAGTTACCGGGCGTCAAGGATGCGCTTCGGGTGCTGGGCATCGTGATCTTCGACCGCAGCGGAGAGCTACGCGGTTTGTTCGCCCAGGCCAAAGCTCCCGAGATCCTGCACGACCGCACCCGCCTGGGGCAGATCTGGCAGCAGATCTGGCAGACCGCGCGGATGGTCGAGGACGACGACAAGGTCTACGCCCTCTTCGTCGAGGACTTCGGGGCGGGGCTGGCCGGTGCCGTCCGTGTCCGTACGGCAGACGGCGCCTGGCGTGGCATCGCCGACGCCTACCTGGAGGGGCGCCTTGTGGCGCGCGGCACCGGCCGTGACCAGGACTGTCTGATCGACCCGATCTTCCACGCCGACAGCGACGTCCGCGTGCTGCGCCGGATCGGAGCGGTCGATGAGCCGACGTACCGCCCGGATCCACCCGCTGAGCCGTGGCTCCGCGCCTATGAGGAAGTTGTGGCGGACAAGTTCCTGGCGAGGCAGAAGGGCTCTACGCCGCAGCGTGATCGCATCAATGTCGGCGGATCGACACCGCCGTGGCCGCTGGAGCCGCTAATCGGCATGTCCGCGGAGGCACGCGCCATCGCGACCGACACGATCATCCG
This sequence comes from Promicromonospora sp. NPDC052451, assembly GCF_044547525.1. NCBI lineage: Bacteria > Bacillati > Actinomycetota > Actinomycetes > Micrococcales > Promicromonosporaceae > Promicromonospora > Promicromonospora sp. NPDC052451. The sequence continues at coordinate 291,838 of NZ_JBIUAP010000006.1, read as the reverse complement.
ACGGGGCATGCCCGCGGCATGGGTGGTGCGGCACGCAACGAATGCGAGCTACGGCGAGCTGAAGGTTCTCGCACCCGAGGTCTGGTTCCTGGCCAGGAACGGTGCCTTCGACGTCCCTGGTTTCGGGGTCCTCCCGCCGAGCGAGGTGTTCCAGGCGTCGGAGGGTGTGGACGCCGAGATTTTCCCGACGGCGGACGTGAGCGACGCCTTCGCCAAGCAGCTCCGGCTCAAGACCGATCCGAACGATGACGACCAGATGCCGGCCACTGCGTGGAAGGCGCAGGTTGCCCGGGCGGCGGCCTGGACCGGCAGCGTGGACGCGGATCGTCGGCGCGGCAAGCTGTACGGCTGGCTGCCGTTCAAGCTGGCGGGGGAGCCGCTGAAGCTCGTCGCGCGTATGGGGTCGCGCTATCAGGAGGTTGCACCTGAGCACATCGGCGTCACGACAGACCCTGCGGTCTACGAATCACTGATCGAGGCCCAGGTCCCGGCGCTCCTGCTGTCCGATGATGACGACTGTGAGGAGTTCGTGGCCAGGTGGAACGCCAAGCCGGCCAAGGACCTGCTGCAGGAGGAGATCGTCACCGTCACGGCGGGTGAGCCCGAGTATCTCCTGGACCTGTATCCACCGATGAAGCTGTGGGTGGAGGTCGTCGACCAGGAGATCCAGGTCCAGCCGTGCCGGACCATCGAGCAGCTCGTTGCCACGCCGGAGGGCCAGAAGGGTCGACCGATCCCGCAGCGCCGGGACGGCGATGTGGTCCACGTCACCGCGACCGACCCGGCCAAGGTCCTGGCCCAGGTCTCAAAGGCGCTCAATCTCGAGATGTCGGCTGCCGACGTTCGCAAGGTCTTCGACGACATGGAACGGCAGAAGACCAAAAAGCTCGTCACCGAGGTCAGGAAGGCGAAGTCTGACGACCACCGGCTGCTCGTCGCCGTCGGCGTGGACGTACTGCGGAGGAGCCTGCCCAAGCAGGTCCTCGACGTCCTCGAGAGTCAAAGCGGCACATTGGAACCGCTTGAGATCGCGGCGCTCGCCCGCTCTGTGCACGGGGTCAGCATCCTCAAACAGCCGTCCGTACTGGCGGCGCTCAAGGAAAAGGGCTTGGAGCCCCCGCGAGAGTGGGCGGGGCGCAGCATGACCCGGCGGTGGGTCGAGGATCTCGGATTCCCGACCGAATGGGCGGGGTTCTCGTCCAACGCGCGTCCGGCTCAGGAAACGATCGACGGGCCAGCTCGGCTCGAGCCGCTGCACGCCTACCAGGTCACCGTCACCGAGCGGATCAAGGACCTCTTCCTCGGGACCGACACCGACCGCGGCATGATGGCGCTGCCCACCGGCGCTGGCAAGACTCGGGTCGCTGTCCAGGCATTGGTCGAAGGGCTGCGCGAGGGATATATCGCCAGCGACGAGCCCTTGGTATGGATCGCACAGACCGAGGAGCTCTGCGAGCAGGCGGCTGAGACCTGGACCTACATCTGGCGCGCCATAGGTCCCGAGGTCCCGATGAACTTGGGTCGATTGTGGGGGACGAACTCCGTGGTCGAGGATCCTTCGTCGTTCCAGTTGGTCGTTGCCGGTATCGACAAACTGCGGAGCGTCTCGGAGAAGGAGGGCGACCAGTATGAGTGGCTGCGGGGTCCTTCGGTGGTGGTCATCGACGAGGCACACACCTCGGTCACGCCTGAGTACACGAAGGCGCTCGAGTGGTTGGGGAGGAGCGGCCGTAACCGCAAGGTCAGCCAAAGGCGCCCGCTCATCGGTCTGACCGCCACTCCGTTCCGTGGCAGATCGCAGTATGAGACCGAGCGGCTCGTGAGTCGCTACGGCAAAAACCGCCTCGACACGGGCGCCTTCACTGACCCCGACAATCCTTACCTGGAGCTGCAGGACATGGGCGTACTCGCCCAGGTGCGTCAGAAGATCCTCGACGGCGTGGTCGTGGAGCTGAGCAGCCAGGAAATCGCGGACATCGAGAAGTTGAGCCGGCTCCCCGCCGGCGTCACCGAGCGCCTGGGTGACGACAACGACCGCACGAAGCGCATTGTCGACCACATCGCTGCCCAGCCCGAGGACTGGACCATGCTCGTGTTCGCATCCTCGGTCGAGAATTCCCGCACGCTTGCCGCGCTGCTCTCGCACCGGGGGATCCCGGCGGTCTCGATCTCCTCCAATACCGAGATGACGGCCCGACGCCACTACGTCGAGCAGTTCAAGGCCGGCAGGATTCGAGTGATCACCAACTATGGCGTACTCACCCAGGGCTTCGACGCCCCGAAGGTCCAGGCCGTCTACGTCACCCGACCGACGTTCAGCCCGAACGTCTACCAGCAGATGATCGGGCGTGGTCTCCGCGGGCCGCTCAACGGCGGATCTGAGGAGGTCATGATCGTGAACGTTCAGGACAACTTCACGCAGTTCGGCGAAATGCTCGCCTTCAACCAGTTCGAGTACCTGTGGGAGCGGTGACTGCGGTGATGGCACTTGACCCGGACCAGGCCGCTGCTGTCGCGATCGAGGCGGAGACCCGCCAGATCGTCGTTGCAGGGCCTGGCTCGGGAAAGACCGAGGTGGTGTCCGCCCTCATCGAGCACCTGGTGGAGGAGGGTCTCGAACCGTCCACCGAGATCCTCGTCATCAGCTTTTCGAACGCCGCCGTCCACGCGGCCACGGCGCGTCTGGCCCGTAAGGGCCTCGACCCGGTGACCGTCCAGACGATCGACTCGCTTGCGCTGGAGATCCTTCACGACGCCTCTGACGACGACCCGACCGGACTCTCTTTCGACGCCCGGGTTCAGGCCGCTACGAAACTCGTTCGCCAGGCGGGCTGGGACCGGCTCGATGGCGTGAGGTACCTCGTCGTGGACGAGGTCCAGGATGTCGTCGGACTTCGAGCTGATTTCTTGCTCACGATCCTCGACGTCCTGGATGACGATGCAGGGTTCAGCCTTCTCGGGGACCTCGCCCAGGCAATCTACGACTTCCAGCTCGACGACCGGTCCATCACAACCTCGGCAGCGCTGCTTGCAGAGGCCTCGACGAAGGGAGACGTGGAGCGCAAGGTCCTGAACGGGCAGTACCGCGCTCGTACACGAGATGCCAGGCGTGCAGCACGGCTGCGCGATGGTGTGCTGGCCGGCACCGACGACCTCGAAGACTTCGAGGCAGAGGCCGTCCACGCAGGCGCGGTACCGGACGTGGTACGCATCGCCCAGGCCTGGAGCGGCACGACTGCCTTTCTCACCGAGACCAACGGACAGGCGATGCTCGTCGCTCGCCTGATCGGCGAAGCAGGCGCTCCCGTTCGCCTCCGGCGGCGGGCGGACCAACGCGTCCTGGCACGGTGGATCGCCGATGCGCTCGCGGACTGGGAACCGGCCTCTATCCGGAAGGAGGAGTTGTTCGAACGGCTCGGACCGTTGACGGAGGATCATGACCCGACCGACCTGTGGCGGGCGTTGCGGATCGTCGCAGGGTCGCGGGGCAACGAGCTCGACCTGGGTCGTCTGGCACGCAGACTGGCGGGCAGTCGACCGCTCCCACCCCAATTGGTTCACCGGCAGGACGACGGCTTGATCGTGTCCACGGTCCACCGGGCGAAAGGTCTCGAGTTCGACAACGTCGTGCTCGTCGACTTCGTCGCGTACGGGAAGCAGGAGCAGCGCGATCCGGACGCAGAACGTCGCCGACGCTTTGTGGCCCTCACCCGGGCACGTGACCGGATCGTGCGCGCCGACGGACCGCGCAGCAAGGTGTTCAGGCACCGTGAAGACCGCTGGTACCTCGCTGGCCGTGAGAAATGGCAGACGTTCGGCTTCGAGCTTCGGACCGGCGACCTTGACACGACGGCGCCACCGGGGGCCGATCCCGCCTGGACACAGGAGCACCTCGCGACGAAGGTCCGGTCGGGCGACGCGCTCGATCTCACCCTTGACCCGAGGCGGTCGACGCTCCGGCTCCCGACGTACATGCTGCTCCACGACGGTGTCGTGGTAGGACGCACGGGAGAGGCCTTCGGAACGGCACTCGCCCGCCGCGTCGGGCCGGCCGAGAAGCGCAGTTCGGGAAAACTTCCGTGGCCGAGACTTGCGGGTGCCAGGGTGGAGGACGTGGTGACCGTCGCCGGGGAACCGGCTCAGGAAGGTGTCGGACGCCGCGGCCTGTGGCTCGGTGTGACGGCCGCGGGCATGCTCGACGTGAGGTGGGGGACGGAGAAGGACGATGACTGATTTTGATGCCTGGTACACGGCTCGTTCTGCCATGGTCGACGCGCTGGTCGCGGACCTGTTCGGGTCCGGGGACGCCGATGACCTGCTGACCGAGGCGCCGCTGTCCCGGTTCGTCGTCGGGATCCTGCACCCGCGATCGGACGATCCGATCGACGACGTGCGTGACGACGACGAGTCCGATGCAGGGATGGCTGCCGACTCGGCCAACGACCCGGCGGTGGCGCTGGCTCGTATGCGGTACCCGTCGACCATGGGACTGACCTTCTCGGTCGCGGCGGAAACGTCGTTGGTCGAGGTAACCGTGTCGGCCGACCGTTACCGCCAGATCACCGGTCCCGACGAGCTGGCGGAAGCCCGGGAGGAGCTGGTCCGACGTGCTGAGGAACGCCGTGCCCTGCTCGGCGAGGCAGCCGCCGACGTGGGGACCGAGGCGACGGAGAGTGCGGAGACTCGGGCCGCGAGTACGAACGAAGGTTTGTGGAGGGTTGTCCCGCAGGAGTCGGTGACATTCACGCTGGACGTGACGCGTGCCGGTACCGACCAGGAGTGGAACGTCGCAGAGGGCCTCGTGCTGCGTTCGGTGGTCCGGCCCGAGCAGGGCGAGACCGTCAGCGTCACCGTTGTGCTGGTCAACACGTTGCCCCGGCGCAGCAAGGGGTTCTCCGACGCGGAGTGCTGGTTCCGTCCTCGTCTGGTGGTCACCACCCCCGACGGGCAGTTCGTCGACCGGCGACCGTCCGGAAACCGCGCCTACCAGGACGACGACGAGCGGGGCGGTGAGCTGCTGTACCGGACCGAGCGACACCTTGCCGTCGGTCACGGGTGTGCAGTCTCATGGGAGGAGAGTTCGTTCGTCACGCGGGTCGAGACGACGTTCTTCCCGAGCCACGATCTGCGCCTCGCGCGTGCTGATCGGTCCGATGTTTCCCCATTTGGAATGAAGACGCTCGGCGCGAGTGACGACCGAAGTGCACTCGTCGAACTGGTCGACGTCTACGAACAGTGGATTGCCGGCCAGGCGACCCGCGTTCCTGACCTCGAGGCGAGGCATGTCGGGACGGCGCAGCGGCACCTTGGCGACGCCCGGCGCGCGGTCGCCCGTATGCGTGAGGGGATCGCGCTGCTCGACCGAGACCCAGATGCGGCCCGCGCCTTCCGGGTCATGAACGAGGTGATGCAGCAGCAGCGGGTACGGCAGGCGATGGTTCGTGCGGGGCTGGAAACGCCGCCGGATATCGAAGGCCAGTGGCGACCGTTCCAGATGGCGTTCGTGCTGCTCAACCTCGTCGGCCTGGCGGACCCGCAGCACGCCGACCGCGATGTCGCCGACCTGCTGTGGTTCCCGACCGGTGGTGGCAAGACAGAGGCCTACCTCGGCCTGATCGCGTTCGTCCTGGTGCTGCGGCGTCTGCGCGGCGGCCCTGAGGGTGGTGCCGGCGTCGGGGTCCTCATGCGCTACACCCTGCGGCTTCTGACGATTCAGCAGTTCGAGCGAGCGGCTGGTCTCATCTGCGCCCTTGAGGAGTGGCGGAGACGCGAAGCGAGGGACGCACCGGAGTTCTCCATCGGCTTGTGGGTGGGCCAGGGCGCGACGCCGAACGACGTCAAGAAGGCTGCCAAAGCGCTCAAGAAGATGCGGGACGGCGACGAGCCGAGCGACGAGGGCAATCCACGCCAACTCCTGCGCTGCCCGTGGTGCGGCGCGCAGCTCCCGGTCGATGCCTACGACGCTGATGTCCACGCGGACCGGCTGACCGTCCGGTGCCAGGCGGAGGCCTGCGACTTCCGCGACGGGCTGCCGGTGCACCTTGTCGACACCGACGTCTATACGGCCCGTCCGTCACTGGTGATCGGTACGGTCGACAAGTTCGCGATGCTTGCCTGGCGAGGCGAGGCCGGCGTCGTCCTGGGAGCGTTCCACGACGCCAAGCCGGACCTGATCATCCAGGACGAGCTGCACCTTATCAGCGGTCCGCTCGGCACGCTGGTGGGCCTCTACGAGACCGCCGTCGATGCTCTCGCGACGACGGACAGCGGCGTCCGTCCGAAGCTGGTGGCGTCCACCGCCACGATCCGCCGGGCGACCGCCCAGGTGAAGGCCGTCTTCAACCGCGACGCCCAGCAGTTCCCGCCACCAGGTCTTGATGCCAGGGACTCCTTCTTCGCCGTCGACGCCGGCCCCCAGGACCGGCCCACCCGCCGGTACGTTGGGGTGATGGCGCCGTCGACCAGCCACGCGACGCTCCTGGTCCGTGTCTACGCGGCACTGCTCCAGGCCGGTGCCGAACTCGACGCCTCCGACGAGGTGCGTGACGCCTACTGGTCGATGCTCGGCTACTTCAACAGCCTGCGAGTTCTCGGCGCTGCCTACATCCAGTCCCTCGACGATGTGCCGGACCGCATGAAAGTCGTCGCAGCTAGAACTGGGCACAGGGTCCGGAAGATCCGTGACCCTCGAGAGATGACGTCCCGAAAGCGGTCGAGTGAGATCCCCGATGAGCTCGATCGGCTGGCAACGTCGTACCCGAGCAAGGAGAGCCCGGACATTGTCCTCGCCACGAACATGATCTCGGTCGGCGTCGATGTCGATCGTCTCGGCCTGATGAGCGTCATGGGCCAACCGCAGATGACCTCGGAGTACATCCAGGCGACGTCGCGTGTGGGTCGTGCACATCCTGGGTTGGTGGTCACGATGTTCAACGCGGCGAAGTCGCGCGACCTGTCGCACTACGAGTCGTTTACCACCTACCACAGAGCGCTGTACAAGCAGGTCGAGGCGACCGGGGCGACACCGTTCGCGCCCCGTGCACTCGACCGTGCACTGCACGGGCTGCTGGTGATTCTCGCCCGGCACTCGGTTGCTGGGGCGTCCGATAGCACGTCGGCCGGCGTGCCTGCCGTCTCCGACGCCTTCGACGGCATCGTCGACGTGATCGCCGCGCGAGCCAGGTCTGTCGCGCACGACCCCGAGCAGACGGAGAAGCGGGTGCGCGCCGCGCTCGAGGATCTCGTCGAGAGCTGGTCCGAAGCCGTGGACCACGACCGGGTGCAGAAGTACGAGGGTTGGGTCAACGCCGAGGGCGCCCTCATGGTTCCTGCGGGCGGCTCGCCGTTCGGAAGTTCCAGCGAGGTACCGCCCGCCGAGTTCTTCCCCGTGGACGAACCTGCTTGGCCAACCCTCACCAGCCTCCGGAACGTCGACCGGGAAAGCACATTGCGAATCGTGACGCGGAAGCGGGTGAAGTGATGCTCATCGGAGACAAGCCCAAGGCGCGTCAGAGTCAGTTGGTGACCACCTACGGCGTGGGATCCCTTTTCCCTGACGCCGATGCGAGCTACATGATCGGCGGGATCGACGGCTGGGACACCACGTATGCACAGCCTGTTGAGGAACCCCGGCTCGCCAGGACGCTCGGCGTCCATACCTTCCATGCCCCGCCGACTGGTCGGAGGCGGGGCGACGTGCCCGCCGTCCGATTTCCTGAGTGGTACTACTGCTCCGGCTGTCGACGCCTTGCGCCCTTCTGGACCTTCGGTGGCAAGAAGGGCGCGACGACGTGTGGGGAGTGCTCCCGCGACCTGACGCCTTCCCGGTTCGTTGCTTGCTGCGAGAACGGGCACATCGAGGACTTCCCCTACTTCCAGTGGGTGCACCGGGGGCAGGACACGGAGGAAGGCGCCAAGCACCAGCTCAGCCTGAGGGCCAGCGGTACGTCCTCGTCGCTCTCATCGATCGTCGTGTCCTGCACATGCGGTGTCAGGCCCTACAACCTTGAGGGTGCCTTCAGCGCCGGAGCTCTACAAGGTATCCGGAGGTGCTCGGGGAGCAAACCGTGGCTCAACGCCACCCCGAACGATCCTGACTGCGATCGCCCGTTGAGGGTCTTCCAGCGCGGTGCGTCCAACGTGTGGTTTCCCGTGCAGCGCTCCAGCATCTCGATCCCACCCTGGTCGAGCGTCGCGGCGCAGTATGTGACGAAGCACTGGGGCCTGCTCGAGCCGCTCTTCAAGAACGCCGGTGAGGCGGCTGTGAGGGCGACCGTCGAGGCCACGACGAAGGACGAGAAGGAGATCACGGTCGATGACGTGATCGACGTCGTACGGCAGCGACTCGGGCTGGCGGTCGACGACGCGCCCGACGACGATGTCCTGCGAACCCAGGAGTACGAGGCGCTCAAGGCCGGGCACAACGGCTCCAACCGAGACACCTTTCAATGCACGACGCTCGGGGTGGACCCGTCGCTCGACGGGCTGGTCGCCCAGGTCTCCCAGGTGAACCGCCTCCGCGAGGTGCGCGTACTTTCCGGGTTCTCCCGCGTGACTCCGGTGGAGTCGGAAGCAGGCTCGGCGCGCACGGCAAAGCTGTCCGCAGAGAGCTCGAACTGGTTGCCCGCCGTTGAGGTGATGGGCGAGGGCATCTTCATCCGGCTCGACGAAGCTGCAGTCGAGGGCTGGGAGGGAGGTGTATTCGCGCAGTCCAGGCAGGACAGCATTCGCGCGGCGCAGGACGCGCGCGATGCCGCGATGAAGACCACGTCGGAGCGGGTGCACGCGCGGTTCGTCGCGCTGCACACGCTCGCGCACCTGCTGGTCAAGGAGCTCAGCCTCGACGCCGGCTACCCCCAGGGTTCGATCCGTGAGCGTGTGTACGCCCTGCCGGGGCAGGCCGGGATCCTGATCTACACGGCTTCCTCTGACTCCGCGGGCAGTCTCGGTGGCCTTGCCGCGCTCGCCGCGACTGAGCGGCTTGCTCCGGTTCTGCGCAACGCCCTCGAGCGCGCCACTTGGTGCTCCAACGATCCTGTCTGTGCCGAAACCGGGGCGACCGGGACGGACGCCCTGAACCTCGCCGCCTGCCATGCCTGTGTCCTTGCCCCGGAGACGAGCTGCGAGCACCGGAATCAGTTCCTGGACAGATTGATGGTCGTTGGTCTCCCGGACAAGCCGGAGAGAGGTCTTGGCGCGTCGGCGCTGCGGACACTTGACGCGGTCGTCGTGAGCTCCCGACGACCGGTAGTGGTGCCCTCGGCCGCGTCCGCCCCCATGCCACCGGCATGGGCCGACACACTGGCAGCAGCCCTCGCGACGCCGGAGGAGACGGAGTTCGCGTCGCGACTGGTGGTGGCGCGACCCGACCTGCCTGTTCCCGAGATCGGGACGGAGGTTGAAGGTGTCGTCGTGCCGATGGTCTGGGCAGACCTGAGGGTACTGGTCGATCTTGACGGCCTGGCTGACGCCGACCGCGACCGCCTCGAAGAGATGGGTTGGACGGTCCTGCCGGCGGACGTAGATCTGGTCTCCAGCGTTCTCAGACGGTGACGGTCCGGTCGCCCGGTGCCGGTCAGGATTGGTCGTCGGGTGACCGCGTCAGCTGATGCACCGGTGTGGTCCCGGCGGGCGGCCGCACCACGACATCGATCGCGTCCGCCATCTGTTCTGGGTCTTCGTGCTCCCAGAACCGGAGCACCGTCCAGCCCTGAGCTGCGAGCACCTGGTTGGTGTCGATGTCGCGCTCGATGTTTGTCCGAAGCTTCAGCTCCCACCACCCGGCGTTCGCCTTGGGCTGTGTCGCGTGCTCGGGGCAGCCGTGCCAGAAGCAGCCGTCGACGAACACAGCAACCTTGGTACGTGTGAATGCGACGTCCATCGTGCGTCGTGGCTTGCCAGGTACCCGGTAGGTGACGCGGTAGCGGAGGCCACGGGCGTGCAGCACGCGGCGGAGATCAAGTTCCGGCTTGGTGTCCTTGCGGCGCGCGGCGCTCATGCGGCGGCTGACGTCCGGGGTCGACGCACCGGGATGGGGACGCAAAACGGCCATGGGGACACGCTATCGGTGGAGCCTGAGCACGTTGCTCGGCCCTGACCCCAATCGGTTGGGAGAACTCTCAGCACGGATCAGTGTGGTGAGGTGTTATCGCATTTCACACCAAGGCCGGCAGGGACGATGTCGGTGTCCGGCGCTACGATTCGACCCATGGCAAGTGCTCCCGACATCCCCCGGCAGATCACGGTGCTGGACCTGTTCGCGGGGTGTGGTGGGCTCACCGAGGGCTTCCATCAGTTCCGGCTGAAGCACATGGACGAGACGGCTCCACCTCTGTTCCGAAGCGTCGGCGCGGTCGAATGGGACCCTGCGGCCGCTGCGTCGTACACGATGAACTTCGGCGCTGCGTCGCCACGGAGGCGGAAGCACCCACACGAGCCGACCCAGGTTTTCTGCAGGGACATCACCGGTTGGACGCCGCCGTGGGCGAAGGGAGAGATCGAAGTCGTTGTCGGCGGGCCTCCCTGCCAAGGCTTCTCCGGACTGAACCGGAACAAGGTCGGAGCTGAGAGGAACACCCTCTGGCAGGAGTTCATCCGCATAGTTGTCGCTCTGGAGCCGAAGGTCTTCGTCATCGAGAACGTCGACCGATTCGTCAGGTCTCCCGAGTTCGAGGATCTCAAGGCGCGGATTCGCAGCGGGGACCTGAGCGGAAAGTACGTGTTGATGGAATCACCGGGCACGAAGCCAGAGGATTCCGAGCAGGTCCGGGCTCGCAACTATCTTCTGAACGCGGCAGACTACGGCGCCCTGCAGGCGCGACGGCGAGCGATCGTCATCGGCGTTCGAACCGACGTCAATTCTCTCATCGGTTCGATGAGGTATCCGAAACGCGAGCACTCCGAAGCGGCCCTCAAGCACCGGTCAACGCTTGAGGGGCTGGTGCAGCCGCGCGGCACAGAAGAGCCCTGGAACGCGATCGACCAGTTATTCGCACACACGCGGGAGCTGGACCTGAGCAGCACGGCGCTGCCTGGGCACCAAAGGTCCGTCGCAGCGACCAACGAGAGAGTGGGGCCGTTCAGGACGGATCAGTTGCACTTCACTCGGGCACCGGAGCCGGTATCGATTGCGCGTTACAGGGCAATCCCTCCCGACGGTAATCGGAAGAATCTGCGCGGCCGTTACTGGTGCCGATTTGACGACGGCGAAGAGATTCTGCTCCAAAAGGACACCGTGTACCGGGGCGCGGACGGGAAGCTTGTACTGTCGGGCTCGTACACCGAGGTGGCTGATGGCGGGGTGCTGGGCACGCGTACCTATCGGGTGAAGCAGTTCGATGCCGTGCCCCACCTTCTCCCTGGACGGTCTGGACGCAACAAGGCCGAGGCCTACGGGGTGGTTGTCGAAGACAATGGCGCGGATCGCCGAGCCACGCTCGTCTATCTCTCAACAGCTTCCTGGGACAAGCACGACTCAGGGTCTGGTGACGTCATGGGGCGGCTTCGGCTTGGTCGGCCGTCAGTCACCGTCCGGACCGAGTTCTTCAAGCCCGAGAAAGGTCGCTACCTTCACCCGACGGAGCATCGTCCGATCACGCACTACGAGGCGGCGCGCCTACAGGGCTTCCCGGACGACTTTCTGTGGAGTGGCTCCAAGACTGAGATCGCAAGGCAGATCGGAAACGCTGTTCCCATTCCGCTTGGTCGAGCGATCGCCCAGGCGATATACGAGTATCTGCGTGCGGGCGAGCGCAGGGAGGAAGAGCTCCGAGGGATTGCGTCAGCACAGGACATCGTTCCAAGGCGGTAGATCCAGGGCTGGTGGATCGAAGCTGGTTGTGGGTCAAGAGCTGCGTGCTCGTGGTCAGCGTCTTGGTCCGCGTGAGGGCGAACCACGCGACCACGACCCAGAGACAGCCCAGGTAGGCGCGCATCCCCAGGCGCAGTTCTGGCAGGAACAGCCACAGTCCGAGCAGCGAGAGCAGCGATCCGGCCAGCACGACCGTGCGGGTCACCGTCCACGTGCGGGCGAAGCGCGGGTGTGCTGCCAGCCATCGGCTGCGGCGCTCGGCCAGATGCTGCCACCATTCCCTGTGGGCGGGGGGTGGATCGATGACGGGTGCCGGGTCTTGCGCGCCAGTGAGCGACGTCGTAGTCATCGTCCGCCCCACCCCCCGGTAACCCAGCAGAACCGTACGGTGGGGGTGGTGGCGGGGCAAGGGATCCGAGCCGACCCGGTCGAGCCGGCCTGGCAGCTCGACTGCGTTCTTCGCTGCGACGCCGGAACTTCGGTGCGAGCCACACCGCCTTTACGCAGGCGGCCGCCGAGCAGTGGTCTTCAGCGCTGGGAGGTCGTGTCACTGTTGTTCGTGGGTGAGCGGTCGGTAACTACGCTCACGACATGTTCGAGTTCGAGGTCCAGAGCCTGGGGCGGATACGTCTACGCCTTGGATCCTGGCATTTCCGCACCTGGCGGTCGTACTTCATGCGGCTGCCCAAGGGTTATCGCACGCCCGAGACGATCTATGAAGTGGTCCTGCGGTCCGAGGACGACACCATGATCGCCCAGGTGGGTGCGTTCTTTGACCTGTCGGCCGCTGAGGCATGTCTGGCACAGTACGACGCGGACGCCCAGGAGCACATGGCGATCAACTACGTGAGTGTCCACTCGCGTCTCGAGGACTGGCGGCACGACCTATAGCTGGTGTGGCCGCGAGATCCCCACCCCGTACTGGCGGTACCTCGAGCTCTCCGTACGGTTGCCAACTTGTGGGGAGGTACCGGTTCGACGCCCGGAAAGCAACGACCTTCCGAGTCGTCGAGTTCTTCCAGTACTGCAGCCCGTCACTCAGAACGGCCACACCACCGGCACGTACCACACCGCCGCCACGAGAAAGAGCAGCGCGAGCGGCAGCCCGAGCCGCCAGTAGTCCCCGAACCGGTAACCCCCGGGCTGCAGCACCATCAGGTTCACAGGCGTCGCGATCGGCGTCAGGAACGCGGCGGCCCCCACCACCGCGAGGGCCATCATGAACGGCTGCACGCTCACGTCCAGCGTCTGGGCGAAGGACACCGCGACCGGCGCCATGACCAGCACCGTCGCCACGTTCGAGATGAACTGCCCCAGCACCAGCGTGAGCGCGCACAGCGCCAGCAGCGCGAGGTGCGGCGACGCGCTCCCGGTGAACCGCATCAGCAGCTCGGCCAGCATGTCCGCCGCACCGGAGGACACGAACGCCGCCGACAACGGGATCAGCGCCGCGATGAGGATCACCGTGTCCCAGGACACCGCACGCAGCCCCTGGGGCACGGTGATCACCCGCAGCAGCACGAGCGCCCCCGCCGCCAGCAGGCCGACGACCACCGGTGGCACGGCGCCCGTCGCCAGCAGCGCGATCGCCGCGACCAGCACCCCGAGGCACCGCTTCCAGCCGGCCCCGAGCGGCACGCTGCGCTGCAGGCTCTGCGAAGCCTCCACGGCGATCACGTCCGGCGACTGCGTGTAGCGGTGCAGCGCGTCCCACGGTCCGCGCACCAGCACGGAGTCACCGGCCTGCAGCGGCAGCGGGGCCGACGACGACGAACCGCTCGGCGTGTCGGTCGCCCGGCGCAGCGCGACGACGACGAGGTTCTCGTCCCGCGTGGTCATCCCCGGGCTGACCCGGCGGCCGATCAGGGTCGAGCGCGGCGCGATGAGCACCTCCACCACCCCGGCGGAGTCCGTGAAGAGCCGGCCCGCGTCGAGCTCCGCGGCGTAGCTCTCCTGCCACGAGCGCACCCGTTCGTGGGGGTCGCCGGCGACGTCGACAAGTCGCTCCGGAGCGCGCTCCGGCAGGAGGCGGTCGCCGAGGGTGACCACGAGGAACATGGTGACAAGGACGAGCGGGAGTCCCACCAGCGCGAACTCGAAGTACCCGAACTCCCGGCCGCCCGACTCGGCGGCGAGCTCCGAGACGATGACGTTCACCGGGGTGCCGGTCAGCGTCAGCATCGACCCGGCGCTCGCTGCGAACGCCACGGGGATCAGCATCTTCGAGGGCACGACGCCGGCCCGCGCGGCGGCGACGACGGCGACCGGCAGCAGGGCCGCGACCGCCCCGTTGATGCTGATGACGGCGGCGAGCAGCGCCGTCCCGCCGACCATCGTCGCGAGCAGGCCGGTGCGCCCGAGCGTGGAGCAGCGTTCGAGCTGCATCCCGATCCACGCGGTGATCCCGGTCGTCGCCAGCGCCTCGCTGAGCACGAACAGGGTGGCGATGAACAGGACGATCGGGTCGCTGAACCCGGCCAGGGCCTCGCCCAGCGGGAGCACGCCCGTGGCCCAGAGCGCCACCGGGACGAACATCGCCACGATCACGAGCGGTATCCGGTTGGTCGCGAAGCCGAGCACCGCCAGCGCCAGGATCGCGAAGGTCGCGACGAGCGGGTCGATCATGCCGGTCCTCGGCACTCGTCGTACATCGTGGTGCTCCTTCGGGCGTGGGCTGTGCCGGCGTCGTCCGGAGACAGGCTATGTTCTCGGTTGCCGTCGACGCCGTCATCGTCAGCCAGGTCACACCCTGGGGCCGCGTCCTGTCGACGGGACCAAGCGGAGTCGTTCAGAGCGCGGTGAGCGTGCGTGCAGCGCTGAGCACGATGTGGGGCAACCGCTCTGTCACCGGGAACGTGGCGGTGTCTTGCTGTAGCGCTCGAACTCGGTGATGACCTCGTCGGTGGGAGCGTCCAGGCCGTCGGCCCCGATCCTGATCGGTGTAGAAAAGCGTTCGTCGTCGCCGAAGGCGTCGTCCTCGTAGGCGGCACGGACATCGGGGGCGAGCCGGCGCAGGAGCGCCTCGGGGTGGTCGACGTGGACGAGGATGAGGAACTCGTCCACCTGCGTCGGGCCGGTGTAGTCGGGATGACCCTCCGGGACGTCGTCGTCATAGGCCGTGTTGTGGTGGAACACCTCCCAGGAGGTGACGTCGAGCCAGCGGACCCGGAGGCCGCCCCATGCCGTGAATCCTTGCTCGTCGAGCACGAGCTCGGGCGCCTGGTCCGGCACACGTCGCCTTCGCTTCCCGTCTAGAAGAAACACAGCGATGCTGACGACGACGAGGAGGGCCGCGATGACGTATGCCATCACGCGCTGTGCCGACGCCGGCCACAGGGGTCCCTGGGGGTCGAGAGAGACCCAGACGATGATCCCGGCTCCGGCGGCGAGCAGTACCGAGCAGATCGCTGCGACCTTGATCGGACTCGGCAGCTCGGGGCGAACGACATGGAACTCGCGGCGCGACGACACGCGCTGACGATAGCGCTCCGGCGTGTGCCACATCACGTCAGTCCTCTGAGCCTCATGTCTCGTTGCGCAGCCCCTCGCGCCCGTGGGGCTCGGTCGTCACGGCGTCCGGGTCGGTGCGCAGAAGGCCGTGCGAGTTTCCACAAGGGGAAAGCGTGCTTCGAGCCGGAAGGGTTCACGCGCTGGCGGGCACCAAGGACAGGATCGTGCTGATGATTGTGGACACCAGCGTGACGATCGCGACGAGGCTCGCGAGGCCCGTCTTCGCATTACCGAACAGCTGCCTCAAGCACTCGCGGAGGCGAGGATGTACGAAGAGCGTCCGGATCCGTTGCCACTTGTGCTGCTGCAGGTAGCAGCCGCGGAGGACTCCTCTGGCGTTGTTGCGGCAGGTCTTGCCCGCGGCGCGGACTGGCGCACCACACGGATTTGGCGCCTGGAAGAGCAGCCACAACAGACCCAACAGCGAGAAGCCCGCAATCGCTCCGAATCCCAGATCTCGCGTCAGCCACCCGACCGCAGCGACGACCAGCGCAGCCAACCCCCAGTAGCGCCACGTCAACCTCACCAGATCCCGCACCATCGTCGCCATGGCGTGGACCGTAGGAGGCGGCTGCATCGGGGATCAAGGCTATGTTTGTGAAGTCATTACTGTTGCATTGCTTTGTGTGGTGAGGTAAGGCCGCTTGGGGATGGTGGGTCAGCTCTACGAATGAGCCAACCCAACTTACCCACACGATCCTCCGCGAGCTCCCGTGTTGGAGGTACCGCTTCTGCTGGCGATGACTCTCCTCCGTCACCTGCGGGAGGAGGTTGCCGGGGCGTCGTCGTAGGAGTCGCCGGTCGAGGCGACCGCGCCGCCCGCGACCAGCCGTTGGGCGCAGCGAACAGCGACGTACTGAACCTTCGCAGAGCCCGAACCGCATGACCAATGTCTGATCTGTCGCTCGTCCACACTTGGCCGGTCGACCGGATCCAGGCTCAGGCTGCCGTGCCCACCAGTGTCCTTCGACGACCTCGCGCCCGCCTCGAGGACCTCTGCTCAGCCACCCTGGCAGAACCCAGTGCCACCCGTATAGCACTGTTCTCCGTTCTCGAAGGTTCTGACCTGGGGCAGAGGCCGTGGGTCGTCCCAACGAATCTGCGGGACGGCGAACAGAATTAGCGCAGCGGCGGCGGCAACCGCGACCAGCCCGTGCCAAAAAAGCGTCCACCGCCTGCGGTTGCGCAGGGCGGACCCGAAGGCCACCACAACGAGCACTACTGTGGCGACGGCCGTCACCCTATAGGTCGTGATCTGCTCGGCGTCGGGCGTGCACTCCGTGCCGAAGAAGCACAGGTACGCGGACATGAAGTTGTAGAACACGAGGATGATCGCGAGGACCGAGCCAATAGACGCAACCTTCTCGACCACCGGTGCCCACCCGCCGCGCCGGTCCGTGGGGTTCTCCTCGAGCGACCGCTCCATCCGCCACACGCTAGAGCCTCCCATCGCGTAGAGGCTCGCAAAGTCGACGGCGCTCGCGGCTGCGCGGCCCATGTCAACCCCAGGTCGACACCACCCCGGGACGATCGGAAGCATCCCGGCGAGCTCGACCAGTGTCGGCGGCCAGCGCCTGAACCACCGATTCGACGAGAGCCCTGTCGGGGGGATCCCACGGACAGGCCACCGCTCGCGGTCGGTCGAACTGTGTGCCTGTTCGCTGCTGGTATGCGTCGGGCGGGACCACCTGTTCGGCGGCTACCGATGCTCCCGCCAATGCTTCTCCAGCCACTCGACCTGCCGCTCCCGAACGGACACCTCAAGCTCCCGCCCGTGCAGCCGCTGATACTGCGGATACTCGCCCAGCTCAGGCGCGACGTCGATCCGCAGCCGCCCCGGATCCACCGAGATCAGCCCGTCGTCGAAGAGCCGGTGGATGTCCCTGCGCAGCATCAGCCCGCCATGTTCGACGTGCTGCCCGAGCTGCGCGTAGCTGTACAGGTGTCCCGCCTCCAGAACCCGCGAGGGAGCGGCACCGGTGAAGGCACAGACATTGCCCTGGCTGGAGAAGATGTGCTCGCGGAACTTCTGCTGCCCGCGCCTGACCCGGACCAGCGAGTGCCGGAAGCCGCCGACGAGTTCGAGACGCGGCTCCGAAGGTGTCTCCCACGACAGGTCGGCGGTCCGGCTGACGACCCTCTGCACGGCGCGTTCTGCGGTCGTCCCGGTCAGAGCCTGCTGGAAGGCCGGCCAGTCGAGCTCCCGGATCGAGTTGAAGCTTCCGCTCTTGAGCACGAAAGAAACGATCTCGGTCTTGCGGAGGAGCCCGTCCAGCGACGTCCAGGCAGCGTCGTAGCGTGCCGTGTACCTCGTGACGGGGACGGTGTCCGTGCGCGGCACGGTGAACTCCGCCGTGCAGTTCGGGCACCGAAAGACCGGCCTGCGTTCCGACGGCGAGCTCAACCGCGTCTTCCCGCACGTGGGACAGCGGAGCATCGTCTTGGTGGCGGGCACCTCAGCGATGTCCTCGACCACCGAGATTCCGAGCAGCACCGAACCGTCCCACAGCGCGATCGGGTCGCCCGGCCGCACGTTCTTGTGGTTCTGGACCTTGCTGTCGTAGACGTACTCGATCCCGAGCTGATCGTTGTACGCCGTGCCGCCGTCGCTGGTCATCAGTAACCAGCCGCGTCGCGCGCCAGTCGCATCCATGCGCACAGCTTGGCACGGCCCTGTTCGGGGAGGATGGGTTCGGGAGGATGAACCACATGACCCCGCTACCCGCCCCACCCCACCGCGCCCCCGACGTCGACGACGACTTCGCCGCCGGCCCCGACCCCGCGCTCTGGGTGCCGCACTACCTCCCGCACTGGACCACCCCCGACCGCTCCGCCGCGCGCTACCGCACGACCCCGGACGGCCTGGAGCTCCGCATCGAGGCCGACCAGCCGGACTGGCGCCCCGAGGACGCCCCGCTGCGCGTCTCCAACCTGCAGACCGGTACGTTCTCGGGTCCCGTCGGCTCGCCGAGGGGCACCCACCGGCACCGGGACGACGGCCTCGTGGTCCGCACGGCGACGCCGACCCGCCTGCTCTGGGCACCGTCGGCCGGACGGGTCGACCTGACGGTCAGCGCGAGCACCGACCCGGGCTGCATGCTGGCCGCCTGGCTCGTGGGCACCGAGCACGACGACGAGCGCGCGTCCGGCGAGGTCTGCGTCGTCGAGATCGACGCCGCCGCGATCGGCGCGACCACCACGGCCCGCACCGGCCTCAAGGCGCACAACGACCCGGGCCTGACCACCGACATGACCGAGGTCGAGCTGCCCTTCGACGCGACCCGGCCCCACACATGGACGGCGATCTGGGGTGCGGGGGAGACCGTGATCGGCTGCGAGGGCACGGTGCTGCGCCGCATCCCGCAGAGCCCGCGGTACCCGCTGTTCCTCATGGTCGACCTGTTCGAGATCGGCTCGCCGGGCGGCAGCTACCCGAAGACCGCCGTCGTGCACCGCGTTCGGGGCTGGCAGGAGGGCTGAGCCGCTACCCGACCGCACCGCCCACCGTCATCACCGTGACACCACCCACCACCGACTCCGTTCCGTTACCCTTCCGCTTGGAATGAACCCGACACGCCACCCCCGCCCGATGCTCGCCGCGCCCCGGCGAGAGATCACGGGCGTCCTGGCGGTCATGACCTTCGTGCTCACCGTCCTGGCCGTCCAGGTGCTGTGCGGCATCCACCCCGACGCGGGACACGCCCACCCGGCCACCTCCGTCGCGCACCACGCGACGTCGAGCCAGCCGGCGACGTCGAGCCAGCCCGTGATGTCGAGCCACCACGCGACGTCCGCCCAGCACACGACGGCCGCCCAGCACACCAGGGCCCACCACGCGCCACCCGCCGCCCACCACGGAACGACGCCCGGCCACCACGGCCACGGCCACGACCCCAGCGACTGCGCCGAGGACCGCCCGACCTCCGCCCGCTACGAGCGGACGGCGTCCCTCGCCCTCGACGTGACCGCGGCGACCAACCCCGCCCCACGCTGGCTGCTGCCCGCCCCGGCACCTCACCAGGCCCGCGCGACCGGTTACGCCGTCCTCTCGGCCGCCCCGTCGCTCCACGCCCTCGGGGTCTCCCGGACGTAGACCACCCCACCCGCCGACGCCACCCCCACACCCGGTGTCGGCCGGTCCCGCGCGCCCTGATCCCAGGTCGCGCCTGTGGTTCTACCCCGATCCGAAAGGTCCCAGCCTTCATGGAGCCCAGCTTCAACCCCCACCCGGCCGCGAACGGCCGGGGTCGTCACCGGGCGGCGCGCCGCCCCCTCCTGGCCGACGTCGCCCGAGCCGCCACCGAGCAGGCCGGCGCGATCGCCGGCCGCACGGCCGTGGTGGCCGCGGCCGGTTCCGGCGTGCTGCTCTCCCTGGTCGCGGCGCCGGCCCACGCCGCCCCGGCCACGGAACTGGCCGGCAGCCCCGTCCAGGGCGCTCTCAACACGGCGGACATCAACGCCCTGGCCGACCAGGCCAAGCAGGCCGTCGCCGCCGCACCCGTCGTCACGGTCGCCACCGACGCGGAGCTGAAGGTCGAGAGCGCGGCCGTCTCGGTGGTCTCCGCGGCCGAGAACGAGGCGTACCAGGCGGAGCTCGCCGCCGAGGCCGAGGCGCAGGCGGCCGCTGAGGCCAAGGCGGCGGGCGCCGCCGTGGTGTCCATCGGCATGCGGTACCTCGGCGTGCCCTACGTGTGGGGCGGTTCGACGCCCGCGGGCATGGACTGCTCCGGGTTCACGTCCTACGTGTACGCCCAGGTCGGCATCGACCTGCCCCGGACGTCGTCCGAGCAGCGGTACGCCGGCCCCGTGGTGTCCTGGTCCGACGCGCAGCCGGGCGACCTGATCTGGTCGCCCGGGCACATCGCGATCTACGCCGGCGACGGCATGCAGATCGAGGCGCCCGTCCCGGGCCAGACCGTCCGGTACACGCAGATCTGGCAGTCCAACCCGACGTTCATCCGCGTGCTCTGACCCCGCGTGAGGGGCGGGCACGACGTCCGCCCCTCACCCGAGCAACCCGGACGCCGCAGCCGCGTTCGACGACGGCGTCGCCGCACCGACACCCCGGCCCTGCCCAGAGCCGTGGCCGCCTCGGCACAGAACCCCTCACCAGCACCGCGGCACCGGCACGCTCCAGCTCGTGTTCGACCGGTTCGACACGTAGTAGTCGCTCACCCACCGCCCGTCGGCCAGCCGGTCCCACACCGACGTCGTCCCCACCCGGCTGCCCGACTTCTGGCACATCACCGCCGCCAGCGCCCCCCGCCGCAGCGGGCTGCCCGTGGTCGGGTACGACGCCCCGGGTCCCGTCCGGGCGTTGAGCGAGTCCGTGCTCACCTGCCCGGGATAGGTGCAGCGCGGCACCCCGGGGGAGAAGCCCGTGTTCGACGGCGTGGAGACGAAGTAGTCCGTGACCCACGCGCCCGTGGTGAGCCGGTTCCACACCGTCGTCGTGCCGACCTGCTGCCCGGTGGTCTGGCACACCACGGGGAGCGTGGCGCCCGGGGCATAGGTGCGTACGGCGGTGGCGGTGGTGCGCGGTCCCGAACGCGCCGTCAGCGCGCTGCTGCTCGTCACCTCGTAGGCGCGGGCGACCGATGCCACCGGGGCCTTGATCGCGTCGGAGTCCACGTTGATCGTGACGCCGCCCCACGTCTCTTTGTGGTCGCCCTGGAACTGCTTGGCGCGCTGGGCGGCACCCCACTGCCAGTTCGGCGCCGTCGGCCAGCCGGTCAGGGAGCTGTTGCCGTCCCACCGGGCCATCCACACCGCGTCCGGGCGGGCGTAGGAGGTCCAGTTGTACGACTCGGACAGGTCACGCAGCCCCGAGTCCTGGTGCACGTAGACGCCGGCCACGTAGCCCGCCGCGTGCAGGGACTTCGTCCACGCCGAGACGTACCGCCGCACCGCGGTACGGCAGCCGGAGTCGGTGCGGTCGTAGTGCTCGACGTCGGCGTACAGGCCGCTGCCCGGCAGCAGGCCGAGGTCCTGGGCCTTGGCGACGGCGTCCGCCGCGTCCGAGTTTCCCCGGGCGGTGGCGTTGGACGGGTAGTAGCGGTTCGGCTTGTCGCCGAACATGCACGACGGCTGGTACCCGAAGTAGGTGGGCAGCAGCCGCCACCCCGCCACGGTCGCGTTCCGCACCCACGCGGCGGTCAGGTTCGGCTGCGCGCAGCCGCGGTTGTTGCCGCCGAAGTACATGTTCACCGCCGTGTAGGGCGACGTGCCCTTCCACGCGTTCAGCGTGGCGAGCGACGGTGCGGTGCACGCGTCGAAGCCGAGGCGGTTCGCGCGGGTCACGGTCGAGCCGGACGGGTAGACGATCGGCGTCTCGGGCTCGGCCGACGCCGGGGCCGTGAACCCGGCCAGGACGAGCGCCAGGCTGCCGCCGAGCACGGCCAGCGCTCGGACGAACGTGCGGGTGACGGACATGGCGCACCTCCGGGAGACGGATCAGGTCACCTGACCGCAGGGTGCGCCGTCCGCCGCCGTCGGGGCAGGGACGGACGGCCCGGATGCGCGGGACGTTGGTCTTGCGTCCCGGGACGTCTCCTCGACATGCCTGGCCGGTGGCCAGGACCCGAGCAACCCGGTCCCACCGCTCGGCGGCGCACCTCACGCAGGAGGTCGCCGCCGAGCGTGGTGAGCGTTTCCGTTCAGGACGGACGCGGGGCACCAGGGCCGGCAGCCACCGGTGCCGGCGTGCCCGCCGTGACGGCGGGAGACCCGCCACGACCCGCCCGACCGAAGGTCGGCAGGTCGAAGAGCCAGGTCGCGCCCGCGTCCATCAGCCACGAGTGCAGCGTGAGGCAGACGCTGACCAGCAGTGCCACCAGCACGATCGGCAGCACCACCGCCAGCACGAGCTGCACGCCGGTGCCCGCCGCGGAGAACGGGCCCACCAGGGCCGCCGCCACCAGCGCCAGCAGCGGCATGTGCATCACGTAGATCGGCAGCGTCTGCTGCCCGAGCCGGGCGAGCAGCGGGCCCACCCGGCGCAGACGGTCGAGCTGGACGGCGGCGGCGACGCCGAGGGCCACCGCGAACAGGCAGATCGCCGGCCACACGCCGAACACGTACTTGGCGTCCAGCACCTGGATGGCCACCATGAGCACGACGTAGACGGCCCCGCCCACCAGGAGGTGCCAGAGCTTGGTCACCTGGGCCCAGCGCTCGACCAGGGGCCGGAACCGGAGGCCGAGCAGGAAGAAGAACAGGTTCTGGTAGAGCTGGCCGCGGTTGCCGGGCGCGTCCAGCAGGCCCGCCGAGGCGATCGCCGACAGGGCCAGCGCCGGCACGAGCACGGCCCACGTCGGCAGCTTCCGGGTCACCTTGGCGATGACGAAGTACACCGCCAGCGCCAGGAGGTACCAGAGGTTGGTGGGCGTGATGGTGATCTGCTCCAGCACGTCCAGGGCGTTGCGGGCGGACAGCGTGTCGAAGTCCGGGACCATCGACAGCACCGTGGTGTGCACCACGAACCACAGCAGGTAGAGGTAGTAGAACCGCGCGATCCGGCTGCGCGCCACCACCGACCACGGCCGCGCCGTCGCCGACAGCGCGAACATGCCGGAGATCATGAAGAACACCGGCATGCGCAGCGGCAGCAGCATGTCGCCGAACGCACCCCACAGGCCCGGCAGCGGCACCGGCAGGTGCCAGTCGATCGCCAGGTACATCTTCATGATCACGTGCCACAGCACGACGAGCAGGATGCAGACACCCTTGGCGACGTCGGCCCAGCCGGCCCGCGGCTTCTTGGCCGCCGCGGGCGCCACCACCGGGATCGGGACGGTCTGTGCCGCGCTGCTCGGTGCGCTCACGACAGGATGGCGGGGACCGGCCCCCGTGCCCGCGCCGTGTCGATCAGGATGTCCAGCAGCTCCGGGTACTCGGTGCCCACGGCCTTCCACATCCGCGGGAACTGCGACATGGAGGTCAGGCCCGGGATGGTGTTCACCTCGTTGACCGTGGGGACCACCTCGCCGTCCACCTCGGGCAGGAAGAAGTCCACGCGGAGCAGGCCGGAGCAGCCCAGCTCGCGGAACACCTCGACCGCCACGGCGGCGAGCTGGTCGCCGATGCGCGGGTCCAGGTCGGCCGGCACCACGAAGTCGGTGTGGCCCGCCTCGTACTTGGCCTCGTAGTCGAACCAGCCGTGGTCGTCGACCACCTTGATCTCCAGGGGCGGGCTGGTCAGCAGCCGGCCGTCCGGGAGCTCCAGCACGCCGAGGTCGATCTCCCGCCCGGGGACGGCCGCCTCGACCAGCACCTTGGTGTCGCTCTCGCGCGCCGTCTCCAGCGCGGCCGGGAGCTGGGCCCAGTCGTCCAGGCGGGTCACGCCCACGCTGGAGCCGCCGCGCGACGGCTTGACGAAGGCGGGCAGGCCGATGCGCTCCATGTCCTGCGGCGACAGCTCGTCGTCCGCCGTCCGCAGCACCGCACCCGGCGCGACGGGGATGCCGCGCGTCGAGAGCACCCGCTTGGTGAAGTCCTTGTCCATGCTCGTGGCGCTCGCGAGCACGCCGCTGCCCATGTAGGGGACGCCGGCGAGCTCCAGCACGCTCTGCACCGTGCCGTCCTCCCCGAACGGCCCGTGCAGGATCGGCAGCACCACGTCGGCGTCGCGCACCGCGTCGATGGCGCGCGCGAGACTCTCCACCACGCTGGGCAGCACGGCGGGCTCCGGCGTCATCGCCCGCAGGGCGGCGTCGTCCACGTCGGCCGGTCCGGCGTCCGTGCCCACCACCCAGTGCCCCGTGGTCGTGATGCGGATCGGCACCACCTCGTAGCGGTTGCGATCGAGGTGCTGCACCACGCTGGCGGCGGAGCGGCACGAGACCTCGTGCTCGGTGTTGCGTCCGCCGAACAGCACGACGACACGGGTTCTTCTCGGCATCGGTCTCTCAATCTCGGGACATGTCCGGTCACGCGACCACGGCCTCGGCGGCCGCGCACGACGGGGCGCGCGTGGGCGCCCCGGGCCCGGATCCTCGTGCAAGGCACCGCTCGACCTCAAGGCGACGTACTGCCCGGTTCACGGCTCACCGGAGAAAATACCCTAGACTCTGTGACTCTCGCTGACACCGAAGATCGGGCACCTGCTCCCCGTCTGATCACTGCGACGAACACTGAACGGACTGGAGTGTGAGCAGAAACCTCCGGAAGGGTGCCGCCGTGCAAGTACCGACCTCCCCGCCTCGGGCGACGGACGCGATCTCCCGGCCGATGGACGTGATGGCGGAGGCGGTGGTCGACCTGGACGCCATCGCGCACAACGCGCGCACCTTCGTCTCCCGCACCGGGGCCGACGTCATGGCGATCGTCAAGGCCAACGGGTTCGGCCACGGCGCGACCCGGGCGGCGAAGGCCGCCCTGGCAGGCGGCGCCACCTGGCTGGGCGTGTCCAGCCCCACCGAGGCGCTCGCCCTGCGGGCCGACGGCATCACCGCCCCCATGCTGGTCTGGCTGTACCCGCCGACCGAGACCTTCGAGAAGGTGCTCCTGGCCGGGATCGACGTGTCGGTGGCCACCACCGAGGCGCTGGAGACGGTCGCCGAGGCGGCGCGGGCCACCCTGCACGTCGCGAACGTGCACCTCAAGCTCGACACGGGCATGTCCCGCGGCGGTGCCCGCGCCGAGGACTGGCAGCCGCTCTTCGAGCGCGCCAGCCTGCTGCACCGGGAGGGTGCGGTGCGGGTGCGCGGCATCTGGTCGCACCTGGCCAGCGCCGAGGAGCCGGAGATGAACGGGCTCCCGGAGCAGCTCCTGTCCTTCGACGTCGCACGCCGGCTCGCGGCCGACGCAGGGCTCGACCCGGAGATCGTGCACGTGGCCAACTCCGCGGCGGCGCTGCGCCTGCCGGAGAGCCGGTTCGACCTCCAGCGGGTGGGCATCGGCCTGTACGGCGTCGAGCCCGTGGCCGGGGTGAGCCACGGCCTGCGCCCCGCGATGACGGTGCGCGCCCAGGTGGTGCTCACCAAGCGCGTCCCGGCGGGCACCGGGGTCAACTACGGCCTCGACTACGTGACCAGCGCCGAGACCACCCTCGCGCTCGTGCCGCTCGGGTTCGCCGACGGCGTCCCGCGGCAGGCGGCCGGCGTGGCGGAGTTCCAGCTCAACGGGGTGCGCTGCCCGGTCGCGGGCCGGGTGGCCATGGACCAGGTGGTGCTCGACGTCGGCGACCTGCCCGTGCGTGCGGGCGACGTGGCCGTCATGTTCGGCCCCGGGGACCACGGCGAGCCCACGGTGCACGACTGGGCGCGCTGGGCGGGCACCAACACGAACGACATCCTGACCGGCATCGGCCAGCGCGTGCCCCGGCGATACGAGCCGCAGCAGTGACCCGGACCGCCAGCGCGGCCGTCGGCGTGGTCGCCGTCGTCGCCGCCTTCCTCGTCGAGCGTCACTACCTGCAGGTGGCGTGGGTGATCGACCTGCCCGTCCCCGTCGTGTGGTGGTGGCTGGGCGCCGTCCTGGGCGTGCTCGGGCTGCCGCTGCTGCTCACCTCGCTGGGCCGGGCGGTGGAGCAGCCGGCCATCGGGAGCTGGCGGCGCCTGCTGCTCGGCTGGACGCTGCCGCTGCTCGTGGCGCACGTCGCGTGGCTGGGGTTCACGCTCGTCGTGCTGCGCCAGTTCAACTCCGGCTTCACCGGCATCCCGGCCCGGGGCCTGCCCGAGATCGTCCCGCTCGTGCTGCTGCCCCCGCCCGAGTACTCGCTGCTCTGGTCGCTCGCCCTGGCCCCCCTCGTGGCGCGACTGACCTGGCGGCTGCCGACGGCCGTCGTGGTCGCGGGCCTCGCCGCGCTCACGCTGCTGACCCCGGCGGTCACCTTCCTGGTCTTCCTGCTGGCCGGCCTGCGGCTGGGTGCGGTGGCCGACCGCCTCGCGGAGACGGCCGACCGGCGGGCGCTGGTGCAGCGCGGGGCCGTCGCCCTCGTGGGCGCCTCGGTGCTCGGCGTCCCGCGCTTCCCCGACGACCTGGCCGTCGTGGTGGCGGGGCTCGCGGTGCTGCCGTTCGCCCTGACCCTGGTCGCGCGGATCTCCGCGGGCCGGTTCGGCCACCGCGGGCTGACCCGGGTGGGCACCGCCGCCGTGGCGATCTACCTGGTGCAGATCCCGGTGCTCGCGCTCGTGGACCACGCGGCGCTGGCCCGGCTCGGGTACGTGGGGCAGGGCGCGCAGTACGCCGTGGCGGTGCTGGAGCCGCTGGTGCTCACCGCCGTCGTCGTGCTGTGCGGCGTGGTGGCCACGGCGCTCGTGGAGGTGGTGGCCCGGCGCCTGCGGCCGCGCGGCGGCGCGGGCTCGGCGCCCACCGTCCCGGGCCCCGCGCCCGTTCTCTCGGAGGTGGACCGATGACCGCACGACGGACCGCCCGTCCGGCGGCCGCGCTCGTGGCGGGTGCCACGCTGCTGGCCCTGGCGGGCTGCGCCACGGCGTCGGCAGGCACGGAACCCGCTGAACCGCCCGAGATCACCCTGACGTTCGCGGGGGACGCGCACTTCGAGGACCGCGTGGCCGAGCTGCTGGACGACCCGGACACCGCGTTCGGCCCGGTGGCCGACGAGCTCTCGGACGGCGACCTCACCCTGCTCAACCTGGAGACCCCGATCACGTCCCGGGGCGTGCCCGAGGACAAGAACTACCTCTTCCGGGCGCCCGACGCCGCGGTGCCCGCGCTGACGGCGGCGGGCGTCGACGTGGTCAGCCTGGCCAACAACCACACCATGGACTACGGGCTGCCCGGTCTGGCCGACACCGTGCGCAAGGCCGCCGCGGGCGGGCTGACCACCGTCGGGGTGGGGCCCGACGCCGACGCGGCGTACGCGGCCGTGCACCGGACCGTCCAGGGCGTCGACGTCGCGATCCTCGCGTTCAGCCAGGTCGACGACCTCGCCGAGGAGTGGGCGGCCACCCCGGACCGGGCCGGCATGGCGATGGCGTTCGACACCGAGCGGGCCTACGCGGCGGTGCGTGAGGCGCGGGCGGACAGCGACCTCGTGGTCGTGCTGCCGCACTGGGGCGCCGAGTACGACGCCTGCCCGACCGGCCGCCAGGCCGAGTTCGCCCGCGGCCTGGTCGACGCGGGCGCCGACATCATCGTGGGCTCGCACGCCCACGTGCTCCAGGGCGCGGGCTACCTCGACGGGGCCTACGTGGCCTACGGGCTGGGCAACTTCCTCTGGTACAGCGAGGGGCTGGACGAGCCGTACAGCGCCCGGGCCGGGGTGCTGCGGCTGACCGTGCAGGGGCGCGAGGTGGTCGACTCCGAGTTCGTCCCGACGGTGATGACGAGCACCGGACAGCCCGAGGTGCTCACCGGCTGGCGGGCCGACCTGGCCCGGCACAACTACGACGGGCTCCGCGCCTGCACCGACCTGTCAGGAGTCTCATGACCTCCAGCCTGCCCGCCGCTCCCTCGGGCCAGGAGACGCCGCGCGTCGCGACGCTCCCCGCACCCGGGGGCGACGGCGAGATCGTCCTGCTGTCCGACTCGCGCGTGTCCCGGATCCCGGTCGAGGAGTCCGACGAGCCCCTGGTGGTGCTCGACGAGAGCTTCGGCCCGGCCGGCGCCCTGGTCCGCGCGAGCGTCGCCACCCGGCTGCGGCGGGCGCAGGGCCTCCTGCCGGACGGGCTGCACCTGGAGGTCGTCGAGGGACACCGGCACCCGGACGACCAGCAGCGCATCATCGACACCTACGCCGCCGAGGTGACCGCCGAGCACCCGGGCATCGACGCCGACCGGCTCGAGATCCTGACCAGCCGCTTCGTCTCGCCGATCGCCGTGGCGCCGCACGTGGCGGGCGCCGCCACGGACCTCACGCTGGCCGACGCCGACGGTCCCCTCGACATGGGCACCCCGATCGACGCGACGCCGGAGCAGTCCGGGGGCCGCTGCTACTTCGACGCGCCGGACATCTCGCCCGAGGCCCGGGCGCTGCGGGGCGTGCTGGCCCACGCCCTGGGCTCGGCCGGGATGGTCAACTACCCGACCGAGTGGTGGCACTGGTCCTACGGCGACCGGTACTGGGCGCTCGTGACCGGCGCGCCCGCGGCGCTCTACGGGCCGGCGACGCCGCCGTCCTGACGGACACGCCGTCGTCCGGACGGCGAGGCCGCCGTCCCCGACGACGGCGGCCGGTCAGGACGCCGGGGTGAGCCGGCGCCCCAGGAAGTCCCGCATCAGGTCCGCCACCTCGGCGCCGGCGCTCTCCAGCAGGAAGTGCCCGCCGTCGAGCAGGTGGACCTCCGCGTCGTGCGCGTCCCGCGCGAACGCCTCCGCGCCGGCGGGCGCGAAGATCTCGTCGCCCCGGCCCCACACCGCGAGCACCGGCACGCCGCTCTCGCGCAGGTAGGCGTGCAGCCGCGGGTACAGGGGCGGGTTGCTCGCGTAGTCGCCGAACAGGGCGAGCTGCACCGCGTCGTTGCCCGGGCGGGACACCAGCGCGTGGTCGTGGTGCCACGTGTCCGGGCTGACGAGCGTGGGGTCGGGCTCGCCCGTCAGGTACTGCCAGCGGATCGCCTCCAGGGTGAGTGCGCCGCGCACCCCGGCCTCGGTCTCCGGCGTCCGCTCGCGCCAGTAGTCCCGGACGGGGCGCCAGAACTCCTCGACGAAGCCCTCCTCGTAGCCGTTGCCGCTCTGGGTGACGATCGCGGTGACGGACCCCGGGTCGCGCAGCGCGAGGCGCCAGCCGACGGGGGCGCCGTAGTCCTGCACGTAGATCGCGAACCGCCTGACGCCGAGCTGCGCCAGCAACCCCTGGGTCAGGTCCGTGAGCAGGTCGAACGTGTAGTCGACCTGGTCGGCCGGCGGGGCGTCGGACAGGCCGAACCCGAGGTGGTCGGGGGCGATGACGTGGTACCGGTCCGCGAGCCGGGGGATCAGCTCGCGGAACATGTGCGAGCCCGCCGGGAACCCGTGCAGCAGCACGATCACGGGCGCGTCGGCGGGACCGGCCTCCCGGTAGAAGAGCCGGTGTCCGGCGACGGTGGCCCAGCGGTGGTGGACGGCGCTCATTTCTAACCTCTTTCGATTGGTTTGATGGTTAGAACCACAGCAGACCGTCGTGTAACCTGTCAAGCGAGGTTTGGAGGTTAGGTGTGACGAACGACGAGACGTTCCTGCTCGACCTGCTCAACACCACGCCCGTGGTCGACGGCGAACCGCGCGACGAGCTGGACGCGGCGTGGCTGCGTGCCCGCGGCGGCACGGGCACGCCCGCCGAGCGGCGGGCCACGGCCGAGGCCCGCGGCGTGCTCCAGGCGCTGGTCCGGGGCGAGCAGCAGGTCGCGGCGCTCGCCCCGCTGCTCGACGGCGTCCGGCGGCGCCCGGCCCTCACGGACGACGGCGTCGGGTGGGAGGTCGACGTGGCCGAGGCGCGCCGTCCCGCCGTCCGGGCCGTGCTTGCCTGGGACGCGGTGCGCCGGGACAGCCCCGGGCGTCTGCGCCCGTGCGCCAACACCGAGTGCGCGCGGTTTCTCGTCGACCACAGCAAGCCGAACCGGGCACGGTGGTGCTCGATGGCGCTGTGCGGCAACCGCATGAAGGCCCGCCGCCACTACGAGCGCACGCGCACGGCGTGACAGGCACGTGACGGGCACGGTTCGTCCGATCGTGGACGGGGGTTCACGAGACCGAGGGCCGGGGTTCACGGAAACGAATGTGTAGGTCCGGCATCGTGCGCAAGGATGGCGGATGTGGACCCCGTCGCTGATGCTGCCGCCCTGATCGCCGGCCGTTATCCCGACGCCCGGTGGGCGCTCCTGGGCGGGAGCGTGCTCGACCCCGGGTCCCGGACGGCGGGCTCCGACCTGGACATCGTGGTGTGCGTGCCGGACGACGCCGTCGGGCACCGTGACGCCGTCCGCTGGCGGGGCTGGCCCGTGGAGCTGTTCGTGAACACGGAGGCCGGGCACCGCTGGTTCATCGCCAACGAGACGGCCCGCCGCAAGCCGACGCTGGCCCGGATGATCGCCCTGGGCGTGCCGGTGGCGGGTGACCCGGACCTCGTGGCCGGGCTCCAGGCCGAGTGCCGCGAGCTGGTCGAGGCGGGCCCGGGTCCGGCGTCGGAGGCGGTGCTGGAGGACGCCCGGTACGGCGTCACCGATCTGCTGGACGACCTGGCGTACGCGCGCGACATCGGCGAGGCGGACGTGGTGCGGTCGGTGCTGTGGGAACGGGTCGGGCACCTCGCCCTGGCGGCAGCCGGGCGGTGGGACGGCGGCGGCAAGTGGCTGCTGCGCGAGCTGCGCGCGTGGGACCCGGGATACGCGGGCCGCTGGGTGGCCGCCCGGTACGACGACGACGCGATGGTCGAGGTGGCCCGGGCCACCCTGGACGCGGCCGGCGGCCCCCTGTTCGAGGGGTACCTGCGCCAGGCGCCCGTGGTCGACGAGGCTCCGGCGGCGGTACCCGCCGTGGTGGTGCGGCGCGGTGCCCGGGCCCTCCTGCTCGACGAGGACGGCCGGCTCGTGCTGATGCGGCGGACCGTCCCGGGCCGGGCGCCGTACTGGGTCACGCCCGGCGGCGGCGTGGAGCCCACCGACACCTCGGTCGAGGACGGTCTGCACCGGGAGCTCCTGGAGGAGCTCGGCGCGACGGCGAAGATCGTCCGGCAGGTGTTCCTCACCTCGCAGCCCAAGGACGCGGGCGTCGCGGTGCACCACTACTTCCTGGCGCGCCTGGTCTCGATGGACCTGGCGCTGCGGTCCGGCCCGGAGTTCCAGGAGCCGGTCCGGGGCACCTACGACGTCGAGCACATCGACCTGCGCGACGACGCGGCGCTCGCCGGCGTCAACCTGGTCCCGGCCTCGCTGAAGGCGTTCGTTCGGGCCAACCGCGAGGCGCTGCTGGCGGAGGTCGCTGAGTCCTGAGGCGGCGGCCGGCGCGTCGCCGCCGCAGGGTCCTTGGTCCGGGCGTCCGGGCGCCCGTGCGTCCCGGGGCGTCCCGCCCGGCGGCGTGGTTCGATACCCCCGTGAGATCCCGGATCCTGCTCCTCGTCGGCATCGGCCTGCTCGCGATGGGGGCGGTGTTCGGTACGGCCGCCGGGGTCCTGGCGGCCGGCACCGCGGAGTTCCTGGCGAGCGCACGGCCCGCCGACGGCGTCGTCGTCGGGCTGGACGAGGACCTCAGCCGCGACGGCGACGGTCGGACACGCTCCGTCTACCACCCCGTGGTGGCCTACGAGGTGGGCGGGCAGGAGCACACCGTCACCGGCAGGACGGGCACCAGCCCGCCGGCGTACGACGTCGGGGAACGGGTCACCGTGCTCTACGACCCCGCGGCCCCGGACGAGGCCCGGATCAAGGAGGGCTACGCGTACTGGCTGGAGACCGTCTTCGGCCTGGTGGCCCTGGTGCTGTGCGCGGTGGGCGGCGTGCTGGTCGTTCTCCGGTCACGTGCGGCGGCGCGGAACCGGCTGGCGCGGACGGGGGAGCGGGCGACGGGCACCGTGACCACGGTGGAGCGCGCGGGCAAGGTCGTGCTGAACGGCCGCCCGCGCACCGCGACCACCGTCACCTGGCGCCACCCGTTCGCGGGCGAGCAGACGTTCACCGAGCTCGGCTGGGGCGCCGCGCACGCGGTGGGCGACGAGGTGGCCGTGCGGTACGACGCGGACCGGCCGGCCCGGGCGGTGCTGGAGCGGGTGCCGGACGAGCACCCGGCCTGACTCCGGCGGGTCATGGCCCGGCTGAGCCCGGTGCCGGTGGTGCCGGGCGGGCCCTGGCGCGCTCGTGCGCCCAGGTCACCGTTCGGTCAAGCCGTCGAAACCTTGTGGCGCACGTCACATGCGCGGCGGTACTGTCGCGGTCTCGACCGGATCTCACCCGCACGGCCAAGCCCCACCTCTACCGGATCAACGATGATCGGAGACGGACATGACCCCCGGACCCCGGAAGGCAGCCGCGTACCTCGGTGCGCTGGCCGGCCTGAGTCTCACCCTCGCCGCCTGCTCGTCGGGCGCCGACCCGGCCGCGTACCCGGAGGACGACGTCGAGGTCGTCGTCCCCTTCGCCGCCGGCGGACCCACCGACACCGTGACCCGCATGATCGCCGAGCCCATGGCGCAGGAGCTGGGCGTCCAGATCGTGGTGCAGAACGTCGAGGGCGCGGGCGGCACGGTCGCCGCCGGGCAGGTCGCCGCGGAGGACCCCGACGGGTACACCGTGCTCATGCACCACATCGGGATGTCCACCGCGCCCGCCCTCTACGGCGACGCGCTGGCGTACGACCCGGTCGCGGACTTCAGGACGGTCGGCCTGGTCACCGAGGTGCCCATGACGATCATCGCCCGCAGCGACTTCGAGCCCGACACCCTCGAGGACTTCGTGACCTACGTCCAGGAGCACGAGAGCGAGGTCACGATGGCCACGGCCGGCGAGGGCGCCGCCTCCGACCTGTGCGGACGCCTCCTGACGAGCGCGCTCGGGGTCGAGGTCACCGTGGTGCCCTACGACGGCACCGGCCCGGCCATGGAGGACCTGGTGGGCAAGCAGGTCGACTTCATGTGCGACCAGACCACCAACACGACGACCCAGATCACGGAGGGCACCGTCAAGGCGTACGCCGTCACGACGCCGGAGCGGATCGACGCCCTGCCCGACCTGCCCACCACGGCCGAGGCCGGGCAGCCCGACATCGCGGTGTCGGTGTGGCACGGACTTTACGTGCCGGCCGAGACGCCCGACGAGGTCGTGGAGAAGCTCACCGCGGCGCTCCAGACCGCCCTGGCGGACCAGTCGGTCATCGACCAGATGGCAGGGCTCGGCACCACGCCCGTGGAGCTCGACCGGGCCACCCCCGAGGCGCACACCGAGCTGCTGACCGAGCAGATCGCGACCTGGTCCGACGTCATCGGCACGCAGGGAGGCTGAGATCCGCACGCTGCGGCCCGGATCGACGGGGGACCTCGTCGCGGGCCTGATCTTCGTGGTTCTCGGGGTGGCGTTCGCGGTGGGCGCGCTCGGTTACGAGCTGGGCGACCTGCTCGACATGGGGCCCGGATACCTGCCGCTCGCCCTGGGCCTGCTCCTGGCGCTGCTCGGGGTGGCGTGCGTCGTCAAGGCGTACGTCGCCCCGGACGCACCGGACGCACCGGACGCCCCGGCACCCGCCGCCGACGCCGCCGACCAGCCCGACCCGCGCCCGCTCGCCGGCCTGGAGTGGCGGCCGATCGTGGCGATCTCCGGGGCGATCGTCTTCTTCGCGCTGACGGTCGACGGGCTGGGCGTGCTCCCGGCGACGTTCGGGGCGGTGCTGCTCGCGGCCCTCGCGCGCGAAGGCGTCTCCTGGCGCCGGACCCTCGTGATCGCGGTGGGCCTGACCGCCCTGTGCTGGGTGGTCTTCGTGCTGGCGCTGCAGCTGCGCCTGCCGCTGTTCGGCGACTGGCTGGGTGGGTGAGCATGGATCTCCTGGACAACCTCGCGCTCGGCTTCTCCGAGGCGCTGGCCGTGCACAACGTGCTGTTCTGCCTGCTCGGGGTGGCGCTGGGCACGGCGGTCGGGGTGCTGCCCGGCATCGGCCCGACGGCGTCCATCGCCCTGCTGCTCCCGCTGACCTTCGGGTTCGACGACCCGGTGTCGGCCATCATCATGCTCGCCGGCATCTACTACGGGGCGCAGTACGGCGGCTCCACCACGGCGATCCTGCTGAACATCCCCGGGGAGTCGTCGTCGGCCGTGACGGCGATCGACGGCCACCCCATGGCCCGGCAGGGACGGGCGGGGGTGGCGCTCGCCGCCGCGGCGCTCGGCTCGTTCTTCGCGGGCATCGTCGGCACGTTCGTGCTGGCGGCCGCCGCAGGTCCGCTCGCGGCCGCGGCGCTCACGTTCGGTTCCGCCGAGATGTTCGCGGTGGTGGTGCTGGGCCTCGTGGCGTCCATCGCGCTGGCCAGCGGGTCCGCGCTCAAGGCGCTCGCGATGATCGTGCTCGGCATCCTGCTCGGCACCATCGGCCAGGACCTGTACACGGCGGTGCCGCGTTTCACGTTCGGCGTGCGCGAGCTGTGGGACGGGCTGAGCTTCGTATCCGTCGCGGTGGCGGTGTTCGGCATCGCCGAGATCCTGAAGAACCTGCACGACCCCCGCACCCGCGTGCGGGTCGCGGCCAGGGTCGAGAACCTGTGGCCCACCCGGGAGGACCGGCGCCGGATGGTCGGCCCCGTGCTGCGCGCGACGGGGCTGGGCTCGGTGCTCGGCGTGCTGCCGGGCGGCGGGCACGTGCTGGCCGCGTACGGGGCGTACGCGGTGGAGAAGCGGGTCTCGAAGCGCCCGCACGAGTTCGGGCGGGGTGCGATCGAGGGCGTCACCGGGCCGGAGTCGGCGAACAACGCGGCGGCGCAGACGTCGTTCGTCCCGCTGCTCGCCCTGGGCCTGCCGGCGCACCCCGTGATGGCGCTGCTGCTCAGCGCCCTGATCATCCAGGGCATCCAGCCCGGGCCGGGCGTGATGACGGCCCAGCCGGAGCTCGTCTGGGGCCTCATCGCGTCCATGTTCATCGGGAACCTGCTGCTCGTGGTGCTGAACCTGCCCCTGATCCGCATGTGGGTGAAGCTGCTCGACGTGCCGTACTCGGTCATGTTCCCCGCGATCATCGCGTTCGCGTGCATCGGCACCTACGCGATCGACCAGAACCCGTTCCACGTGCTGGTCATGGCGGTGCTCGGGGTGGGCGGGTTCGTGCTCGTGCGCTGTGGCTGCGAGCCTGCGCCCCTGCTGCTGGGGTTCGTGCTGGGGCCGCTGCTGGAGAACCACCTGCGCCGGGCGCTGCTCATCTCGCACGGCGACCCGGCGGTGTTCCTCACGCGGCCCATCTCGGCGGCGCTGCTCGGGCTGGCGGTGCTGGCGCTGGTGGTGGCGGTGCTGCCGATGGTGCGCCGCAGGCGGGACGTGGTGTTCGCCGAGGAGGACTGACGCCGAGGCGGACTGAGACCGAGGCGGACCGGCGCCGGAG
Organism: Promicromonospora sp. NPDC052451; assembly: GCF_044547525.1. Classification (NCBI taxonomy): domain Bacteria; kingdom Bacillati; phylum Actinomycetota; class Actinomycetes; order Micrococcales; family Promicromonosporaceae; genus Promicromonospora; species Promicromonospora sp. NPDC052451. Next base: position 256,569 of record NZ_JBIUAP010000006.1, on the reverse strand, counting down.
CGGCCCGAGCTCAGAGGCCGAGCAGGCCGCGCACCAGCGCCGTCACCGCACCGGCCACGGCCACGGTGGTCGCGATGCGCGATGCCACGCGCGACGGCACACGCCGGGCCAGGGCCGCGCCGAGCGCCACGCCCGCGAGCACCGCCGCCAGGAGCACGGGCCACACCCACCACGCGGGGGCCGACCCGGCGGGGATGGCGCCGAGCCCGAGCTTGGTGAGCACCGACATGGTGTTCATGACGACGAGCAGCGGCTGCATCGTCGCGGCGAAGGACCGGTGCTCCCAGCGGGTGGCCAGTGCGTACGCGGTCCACGCGGGGGCCGCCACGCCCGACGTCGTGTTCATGAAGCCCGCGGCCAGCCCCGTGAGGACGGCGACGGGACGGCCCGTGATCCGCACCCGCCGGCGCAGCAGGGCCGAGGCGGTGAGAGCGACCAGCACGGAGCCGCCCACGATGACGTCCAGCCAGGCGGCGTCGGCCTCCCGGACGGTGAGCGCGCCGAGCACGGAGCCGACGAGCATGAGGGGCAGGATCGTGATCACGCGCCGCCAGTCCACGCCGTCGCGCAGGGCCCGCAGGATCAGGAGTGCCGTGACGATGGCGGCGACGTTGCTGACCAGCACGCCCACCGACGCGCCGAGCAGGACCGTGAGCACGGGCGCGGCCACCAGCCCGAGCCCCATCCCGGCCACCCGCTGGAGCCCGGCTCCGACGAGAACGGCTGCACAGGCTGCCACGACCGCGCCGATCTCCACCCGCCCACGCTAGCTCAGTGCGGGCGTGCCTTGAGCACCTGGGACACCCGCTGGTGTCCGGCTGCCCATTGCTCGGGCACGGTGTCGATCGCTCGGAGCACCGTGAGCACGTCGGTCAGGCGGGCACGCACCACCTGGGTGCGGAGCAGCGGCTCAAGGTGCGCCACCCGGTTGCGGAGGAGATGGATGTCGTGAACCTTCGCCGTGAGTACTCGCGGAGGTGCGCCCAGGTTTGGGAACGCGTGCCGCAGCGCGCCGTCCCAGAGGTGCTGCCGTCCCGCGTCCCGGTTGGGCAGGAGGTAGCGCCACGTCCCCAGGGAGAGCTGGGCGAGTACGTCCGAGTGGGTCACTTGGCGGACCGGTTGCCAGGACTGCGAGCTGGCTGTGGCTCGGCGTCGTGCCTTGTGGATGTCCTGCCCGTTCCGTGTCAGGCGGTTCAGGAGCGGGGCGGGGTCGAGGAGCCAGGCTCCGGAATGAAGGTCCATGCCGTGGGAGCGCGGTTGCTGCGCGTTCCAGACGCAGAGCTGCTCGTCCATGGCGTTCCGCAGAGCGACCTCGAACATGTGAAGCAGCTCGTAGACAGCGCCCGACAGCTCGCGGTTCCAGTCGTAGAGGCGCACGGCGTGCCGCACGTTCCCGGAGGCGGCACGCTCGTACGGTGCGAAGCGTGCCGGACTGATCCACCGAGTGATCGAGAGCGGAGCGACAGCAGCGGTTGTCATCTTGTGCAGGCCTCCGAGGCGGGTTAGCGTATTTCTCGAAGGCGGAGGCAGGTCACTCCGTTCGAGCGGTTCCACTGGGTCCGTCGGTCTCCACCGGCGGGCCTTTTGGCTGCCCGGGCAGTTCGACGTAGAACAGCCTAGAGGTGTCGGCGGTCGGGTGCACGGTGGCGGGCCTGCGCACGGCGACGGCCCGCCGCCCCGGGATGAACCAGTGCGGCGGGCCGTCGTCGGCGGGGTGTTCAGGCCGAGACGTTGTCCGCGTAGGCGACGTCGCGGGTCTCGCGCTCCAGGAGCAGGGCGACCAGGGTGATGGCCGCCATGGCGGACAGGTACACGCCCACCAGCACGGGGGAGCCGTCCGCGCCGGCCCAGAGCCACACGGCGATGAACGGGGCCACGGCCGCGCCGAGCACCGAGGACAGGTTGTACGCGATGCCCGAACCCGTGTACCGCACGTTGGCGGGGAACAGCTCGGGCAGGACGGCGGCCATCGGGCCGAACGTGAGGCCCATGAGCGTGAAGCCCAGGATGAGGAGCGTCTGCACGCCGAACGTGCCCCCGGCGAACAGCGGCACGAACAGCCCGCCGAACACGATGATCGCGACGGTCACCCAGATGAGGTGCTTGCGGCGGCCGAACCGCTCGGCCATGGGCCCGGACAGCAGCGTGAAGACCCCGAAGAACACGACGCCGAGGATCAGCATCCACAGGAAGTCGATCTTCTCGTAGCCCAGGCCGGCGGGGGAGCCGTCGGTGGGCGCGGTCGGCGCGACGCCGTAGTTCAGCGTGAACGTCGTCATCAGGTAGAACAGCACGTAGGTGGCCAGCATGATGAACGTGCCGGACACGATCTGCTTCCACGAGCTGCGGAACACGCGCGCCACCGGCACCTTGCTGACCGCCTCGGCCTCCAGCACCTTGCGGAAGGCGGGGGTCTCCAGGAGCGACAGGCGCACCCACAGGCCCACGATCACGAGGATCGCGGAGGCGAGGAACGGGATGCGCCAGCCCCAGCTCGCGAACTGCTCGGGCGTCAGCGCGCTCGACAGGGCGATGAACACCGTGTTGGCCAGGATGAAGCCGATCGGCGCGCCGAGCTGCGGGAACGTGCCGTAGACGGCGCGCTTGCCCTGCGGCGCGTTCTCGGTGGCCAGCAGCGCGGCGCCGCTCCACTCGCCGCCCAGCCCCAGGCCCTGGCAGAACCGGGCCAGCACCAGCACGGCCGGGGCCGCGACCGACCAGCCGGGGGTGGCCGCCGCGGGGATGAGCCCGATGAGCACCGTCGCGACACCCATGGTGAGCAGCGACGCCACGAGGGTCGCCTTGCGGCCGATGCGGTCGCCGAAGTGGCCGAACAGCACCGAGCCCAGCGGCCGCGCCACGAACGCGACGCCGAACACGGCGAACGACGACAGGAGCTGCGTGGTCGGGTCCTCGGCGTTCGGGAAGAACAGTGCGGGGAAGACCAGCGAGGCCGCCGTCGCGTAGATGTAGAAGTCGTAGAACTCGATCGACGTGCCGATGAGGGAGGCGACGACGACGCGGCCGCGGGAGTTCCCGGCCGGCGGGTCCTGCTCGCCGGCGGCGGTCCCGGCGCTCGATGATGCGGTGCTCATGCTCTGGACACTAAGCACCTGTCCGCGATCCGGGAACCCCGTCTCATTGTATGGATGGGGTCTTGACGGGGCGCGGCGGCGTGTCGAACTGCGCGGGCGTGCGGCGCGAGTGAAGGTGTAGTGAACGGTGAATACTCCCGCACGTGCGCCTGTTGGCACGACCGGCGGCGAGGGGCAGGATCGACCGGGCGCCCCCGGAGGCTCCGCCAGGAAACCCATCATCGGAACGAACGAACGAGACGACGACGAGGATATGAACGATCTGCTGTATGTGAACGGCGGCAACCCGTTGACCGGGACCATCACCGTTCGAGGCGCAAAGAACTTCGTGTCGAAGTCCATGGTGGCCTCCCTCCTGGGGGAGACGCCGAGCGTGCTGCGGAACGTGCCGCAGATCCGTGACGTCAAGGTGGTCTCGGGGCTCCTGGACCTGCACGGTGTCAACGTCAAGTACGACACCGACGCCGGCATCCTCGACCTCGACCCGTCCAACGTCGAGGCGGCCCACGTGGCCGACATCGACGCCCACGCCGGCTCCAGCCGCATCCCGATCCTGTTCTGCGGACCGCTGCTGCACCGCCTCGGCGAGGCGTTCATCCCGGACCTGGGCGGCTGCCGCATCGGCGACCGGCCCATCAACTACCACCTCGACATCCTGCGCCAGTTCGGTGCCGTCGTGGACAAGCGCCCCAACGGCATCCACCTGCGCGCGCCGCGTCGCCTGCAGGGCACCAAGATCTCGCTGCCGTACCCGTCGGTGGGCGCCACCGAGCAGACGCTGCTGACGGCGGTCCGCGCGGACGGCATCACCGAGCTCTCGGGCGCGGCCATCGAGCCCGAGATCATGGACCTCATCGCGGTGCTGCAGAAGATGGGCGCCATCATCTCGGTGGACACCGACCGCGTGATCCGCATCGAGGGCGTCGACCGCCTCGAGGGCTACACGCACACGGCGCTGAACGACCGCATCGAGACCGCCTCCTGGGCCTCCGCTGCGCTGGCCACCGGCGGCGACATCACCGTCAAGGGCGCCACCCAGCCCGAGATGATGACCTTCCTGAACACCTTCCGGAAGGTCGGCGGCCGGTTCGAGGTGCAGGACGACGGCATCCGCTTCTGGCACGCCGGCGGCGACCTCAAGTCGATCGTGCTGGAGACCGACGTCCACCCCGGCTTCATGACGGACTGGCAGCAGCCGCTCGTCGTCGCGCTCACGCAGGCCACCGGCCTGTCGATCGTGCACGAGACCGTCTACGAGAACCGGTTCGGCTTCACCGACGCCCTGCGCAAGATGGGCGCCACGATCCAGGTCTACAAGGAATGCCTGGGCGGGCGCGACTGCCGGTTCGGTCAGCGCAACTTCCACCACTCCGCCGTCGTCTCCGGCCCCACGCCGCTCTCGGCCGCCGACATCGAGGTGCCCGACCTGCGGGGCGGGTTCTCCCACCTCATCGCGGCGCTGGCCGCCAACGGCCGGTCCACGGTGCGCGGCATCGGCCTCATCGACCGCGGCTACGAGAACTTCCAGGACAAGCTGGAGGCCCTGGGCGCGGACGTCACCCGCGGCTGACCCGGCACGGGGTGTCGGCGCGGCCGAGTATTCTTTCGGCCGTGTCGACACCACGTCCTGAGTCCCGCATGTACCGCTTCATAGCGTTCCTCGTGCGGAACCTGATGTTCTCGCTGTGCAAGTACGACTGGAAGGGCGGGGAAGGGGAGAACTTCCCGGCCACGGGCGGGTTCATCGCCGCGGCGAACCACGTCACGGAGCTCGACGCACTGACCCTGGCGCACTACCTCTTCGACAACGGCCGCGAGCCGCGCATCCTCGCCAAGCGCGGGCTGTTCACCTCGCCGCTGACCGGCTGGGCGCTGCGGGGCACCAAGATGATCCCGGTCGACCGGGACTCCACGAAGGCCACGGAGTCGCTCCAGGAGGCCGCCAGCCAGCTCGGTGACGGCGCGTGCGTGGCCATCCTGCCGGAGGGCACGCTGACCCGGGACCCCGACTACTGGCCCATGGAGGGCAAGACCGGCGTGGCCCGCATCGCGCTGACCACCCGGCTCCCGGTGCTCCCGATCGCCCAGTGGGGCGTCACCGAGATCATGCCCCGGTACGGCATGCCGCGCTGGCCCTGGCCGCGCAAGAAGGTGACCATCCGCACCGGCCCGCCCGTCGACCTCAGCGACCTGTACGACCTGCCGCAGGACACCGCCACGCTGCGTGAGGCCACGAGCCGCATCATGGACGGCATCACCGCCGAGCTGGAGCAGATCCGCGGCGAGAAGGCCCCGCGTCCCCGGTTCGACCTTCGCAAGCACCCCGACTACGAGGCCAAGATGACCACCTACCCGCCGGTGGAGCGCCCGTGAGCGCCCCGACGCAGGCCCAGCCCCGGGTCGCCGTGCTCGGCGCGGGCTCGATGGGCACCACCTTCGCGATGGTCCTGGCCGACGCCGGCTGCGACGTCACCCTCTGGGGCCGCGACGCCGCCGTGCTCGACGCCGTCGACCGCACGCACCGCAACGAGAAGTACCTGCCGGGCGTGCAGCTGCCCGCCATGCGGGGCACCACCGACGCCGCCGTGGCGCTCAAGGGCGCGTCGGTCGTGGTGGTCTCGGTCCCGTCCCAGGTCGCCCGGGCCACGCTGGAGTCGATGAAGGACCTGGTGGAGCCCGACGCCGTGGTGGTCTCCCTGATGAAGGGCGTCGAGCTCGGCACCGACAAGCGCATGAGCCAGGTGATGGCCGAGGTGCTGGAGCTGCCGGACGAGCGCGTCGCCGTCGTCTCCGGGCCCAACCTGGCGCCCGAGATCGCCGCGCGGCAGCCGACGGCGACCGTGGTCGCCTCGCGCAGCGAGGCCACGGCCCAGCTCGTGGCCGACGCCTGCTCGACCGGCTACTTCCGCCCCTACACCAACACCGACGTGGTGGGCGTGGAGCTGTGCGGTGCCGTGAAGAACATCATCGCGCTCGCGGCGGGCATGGCCCAGGGCCAGGGCTTCGGCTGGAACACGCTCGCCACGCTCATCACGCGCGGCCTCGTGGAGATCACGCGCCTGGGCCTCGCGCTCGGGGCCGACGCCGCCACGTTCGCCGGGCTGGCCGGCATGGGCGACCTGACCGCGACGTGCGCGTCGCCGCTGTCCCGCAACCACCGGCTCGGCAAGCACATCGGCGAGGGCCTCACGCTCGCCGAGGCCATCGAGGCGACCGGCGGCACCGCCGAGGGCGTCAAGTCGTCCCAGTCGGTGCTGGAGCTGGCCCGGGCGCACGACGTCGAGATGCCCATCACGGCCGGTGTCGTGGACGTGCTGGCGGGCACGCTGCCGCTGTCCGACCTGGCGGCCACGCTGCTGGCACGGCCCAAGAAGTCGGAGGTCGCGGGCTGACCGCGCGGCGGGCCGGTCCGGCCCGCCGTCAGTGCTGGACGTCGACCACGACGCGCGTCGGGTTCTCCAGGAGGAAGACCCGGAACGGCCGCTCGCCCTCGTCGATGCCCAGGAACGCCGTCGTGTACCCCTCGAACCAGTAGCGGTACACGACCTTGTCCACCGACTCCGTGTCCTCGGGCTCGATGCGGTCGCCCGAGAACTCCTCGACGCCGCTGTCCGTCGGGGCCGCGGTGCCGGACAGGGACACCCGCAGGATCGCGTCGCCGTCCACCTGCACGGCGTGGCCGGATCCGTCGTCCGTCGCCTCGTCGACGTACTCGACGCGCCAGCCGGGCCTGCCGCTGCCCGTGCCGTCCAGGTCGAACACCACGCGGTCGTAGCCGTCGTGCCGGGCCACGCGGACGTCCGTGACGGACAGGAACGTCTCGCCCTCGCCCGTGGGCTCCGCGGTGTCCGGCCGGGTGTCGGCGGCGAAGGGCGGGCCAGCCGCGGTCTCCGTCGCTGAGGCGGTCGGGTCGGGCGTGCCGTCGTCCGGTGCGCCGGCGCCGTCGTCGCTCGTGCCGCCGTCCGGCTCGCTGTCGTCCGGTGTGCCGTCGTCCGACGGCGGGACCGAGGCGACGGGCGCCGGCTCGGACGCGTCCGTTCCCCGGTCAGGTCCGGTGGTGCCGGTGCAGCCGGCCAGGAGCAGCGCGGCGACTGCGGCTGTCAGGGCAGTGCGGAGTCCGGCTCGTCCCATGGCTCCAGCGTAGGTCCTGACGTGCGCCTGAGGTGGTCACGGATCGGTCACCTCTGCACCGCCACCCTGCCGCCGGTTCACGCCGCGGCGTCCCCCTCGCGACGGAACGTGCGGCGGTAGGCCGACGGCGTCACCCCGAGCGCCGCCTGCACGTGGGCCCGCAGCGACTGGGCCGTGCCGAACCCGCAGCGCCGGGCCACCTGCTCGACCGGCAGCGCCGTGGTCTCCAGCAGGGTCCGCGCGTGCTCCACGCGCTGCCGGGTGAGCCACTGGGCGGGGCTCTCGCCGGTCTCGTCCCGGAACCGGCGCGTGAAGGTGCGCACCGACATCGCCGCGTGCCGGGCCATCGCGGCCAGGGTGAGGGGCTCCTCCAGGCGGTCCAGCGCCCAGCCGCGGGTGGCCGCGGTACCCGCGTCGGCGCGGTCTGTCCCGGCGCTGCCGGACCGGACGGGCCCCGGCAGGGGCCGCCGGACGTACTGCGCCTGGCCGCCGTCGCGGTGCGGCGGCACCACCGTGCGCCGGGCCACGTCCTGGGCGACCGCGGTGCCGTGGTCACGGCGCACCACGTGCAGGCAGAGGTCGACGCCGGAGGCCACGCCCGCCGAGGTGAGCACGTCGCCGTCGTCCGTGTACAGGACGTCGGGGTCGAGCCGCACGCGCGGGTAGAGCCGCCGGAAGCGGTCGCTCTCCAGCCAGTGCGTCGTGGCGGGGCGGCCGTCCAGCAGCCCGGCGGCCGCGAGCACGAAGGCGCCCGTGCAGATGGACATGAGCCGTGCGCCCGGCCGGATCCGGGCGAGTGCGGCGGCGAGCTCGGGCGTCAGCCCCGCGTCCCCGGCGGCCGGGTCCGCGCCGTCCGGTCCCGTGGTGTGCGACGCCGGGACCACCACCGTGTCGGCCGTCTCCAGGACCTCGGGCCCGTGTTCCACGTGGACCAGCACGTCGGAGTCCGACCGCACCAGGCCCGGGCCGCCGGGTGTGCAGGTCACCACGTCGTACAGGGGCCGGTGCCCGGCGTCCCGCGCGATGCCGAAGATGCGGTGCGGGATGCCCAGCTCGAACGGGATGAAGCCGGGGCGGATCAGGACCGCGACGCGGTGCCGGCGTGGCGCCGGGGGCGGGGTGCTCTGGGCCATGGCTCCAGCATATGGCCCGAACCTATCGATGTGTGTCCTACGGGCCACTGTTCCGCGCGGAGAGGTCACAGCATGCTGATGCCGTGACCCAGACAGACGTCCCCGCACCGGCGGGCCGGAACGCCCCGCAGCCGCCGCGCCCCGCGCCCCGCATCCACCCGGCCTGGTGGGTGGCCCTGGTCAGCTTCGTGACCGTCATGTGCGCCGCGGCCTTCACCGCGGCGCCCGGCCTGTTCGTGGACCCGCTGCACGCGGAGCTCGGCTGGTCGCGCGCCACCATCGGCTTCGCCGTCGGCCTCCAGTCCGTGCTGTACGGGCTGACGGCGCCGTTCGCCGCCGCCCTGATGGACCGGTTCGGCATGCGCCCCGTGGTGAGCCTCGCGCTCGTGGTCATCACCGGCGGCGCCCTGTCGACCGTGTGGATGTCGGAGCCCTGGCAGTTCGTGCTGGGCTGGGGCCTCCTGGTCGGCGTGGGCAGCGGCAGCATGGCGCTCGCGTTCACGGCCACCGTCACGGGCCGCTGGTTCGTGGCCCGGCGCGGCCTGGTCAGCGGCGTGCTCACGGCGGCGACGGCGTCGGGCCAGCTCGTGTTCCTGCCCCTGCTCGCGTGGATCGTGGAGAACCAGGGCTGGCGGCCGGCGTCGGTCACGGTGGCCATCGCGTCGCTCGTGGCGATCCCGCTCGTGCTCTTCCTGCTGCGCGACCACCCGGCCGACCTGGGCCTGGCACCCTACGGCGGCACCTACGCGCCCAAGCCTGAGCCCACGCGCGGCGCGGCCCGCCGCGCCGTCACCGCTCTGTTCGACGCCGCCCGCACCGGCCCGTTCTGGCTGCTCGCCGGCGCCTTCGCGATCTGCGGCGCGACGACGAACGGGCTGGTCCGCACCCACTTCGTGCCCGGCGCGCACGACCACGGCATGCCCATCACGGTGGCCGCGAGCCTGCTCGCGGTGATCGGCGTCGTGGACGTGATCGGCACCATCGGCTCCGGCTGGCTGACCGACCGGTACTCCCCGCGCGTCCTGCTGGGCGTGTACTACACGCTCCGAGGTGTGGCGCTGCTGTTCCTGCCCTCACTCATGGCCCCGCACGTGGAGATGCCGATGGTCTTCTTCATCGTGTTCTACGGGCTCGACTGGGTGGCGACCGTGCCGCCCACGCTCGCCCTGTGCCGCGAGTTCTACGGCGAGGACGCACCGATCGTCTTCGGCTGGGTGCTCGCCGCGCACCAGGTCGGCGCCGGGGTGGTGGCCTATGCGGGCGGCCTGGTGCGCGACACGACGGGTTCGTACGACGCGGTCTGGTACGGCGCGGGCGCCCTCTGCGCCGGAGCGGCGCTGATGTCCCTGGTGGTCCGCCGCGTCCGGCAGCCGCGGGTGTCGGGCGCATGACGCGTCCGGGTGGCCTGCGGGCCCGACCCCGCCGGATCGCCTCGCGGACGGCCGGGGCGCCGGGCTCGGGCCGGCCGTATTCTCCGGACCATGAGCACCACCCCTGAGCCCGGCACCCTCGCCCCCGCCACGATCGCCGTCGCCGCCGGACGCCCGGCCCGCGCGCAGGGCGGTCACGTCAACCCGTCCGTGCCGATGAACTCGACGTACGTCTCGCGCGGCGTGGTCACCCCGGACGAGCTGTCGTACGCGCGCGGGGACAACGACGCCTGGCACCCGTTCGAGGAGGCGCTCGCCGCCCTGGAGGACGGCGGTGCCGGGACGGCCCGCCGGGCGGACGGCGATGCGTCCGGGCCGGACGCCGCCGCCACCGCGATCCTGTTCTCGTCCGGGATGGCGGCGATCGCCGCCATCTTCTCGCTGGTGCCCGACGGCGGCACGCTCGTGCTGCCCCGCCACGCCTACCAGGCGGGCATGGTGCTGGCGCGGCAGATCTCCGAGCGGCACGGCGTGACCCTGCGGTACGTCGACATCGCGGACACGGACGCCGTGGTCGCGGCCCTCGACGGCGCGGACCTGCTGCTGGTCGAGTCGCCCACCAACCCGATGCTGGAGGTGGCGGACCTGCCCGCCGTGCTCGGCGCGGCCCGCGCGGCCGGTGTGCGCTCGGTGGTCGACAACACCTTCGCGACCCCGCTGGGCCAGCGCCCGCTGGAGCACGGCGCGGACGTGGTGCTGCACTCGGTGACCAAGTACCTGGCGGGCCACTCCGACGTGGTGCTCGGTGCGCTCGTCACGCGTGACGCCGCCCTGGCCGCGACCCTGCGCGACCACCGGACGCTGCACGGGGCCATCGCCGGCCCCTTCGAGGCGTGGCTCGCGCTGCGCGGCCTGCGCACCCTGGCGCTGCGCTTCGAACGGGCCCAGGCCACCGCGGCCGAGCTGGCCCGGCGCCTCGCGGACCACCCCGAGGTCGCCGAGGTGCGGCACCCGTCCCTGCCCGGCGACCCCGGGCACGAGCGCGCGAAGGCCCAGATGACCGGGTTCGGCGCCATCATCGGCGTCCGCCCCCGGCCCCGGCCCGGCGGTGCCGACGACGCCGCGGCGCGGGCCGACGCCGTCGTCGACGCCGTGCGGCTGTGGCTCCCCGCGACCTCGCTCGGCGGCGTGGAGTCGATGCTGGAGCGTCGCCGCCGGTGGGGCACGGAGGCGACGACGGTCCCGGAGGACCTGCTGCGCCTGTCGGTGGGCATCGAGGACGTCGAGGACCTCTGGGCGGACCTGGACCGGGCGCTGCGCGCCTCCTGACCGCCGCGTTGCCCGGGTTCCGGGAGCCTTGGCCGCTGCTCACACGTGCCACTGACCGGCGGTGGTGTCGACCAGATCGAAGCGGTTGTCCGGCCCGGCCTGGCGGGCGAGGCCTCCGAAGTAGCGATGGTCGAGCCATCGCTCGCGGTCGCCGACCACGATGAAACGGCGCCGCGCTCGGGAGACAGCGACGTTCAGCAGGTTCGGACGTCTGGCTGCCCACCATCTCGCGCCGCCGTCGCTGCGGGCGGTGCCGAGTACCAGGACCGTGACGTCTGCCTCTTTGCCCTGCGTGGTGTGTACCGTGCCGATTCGGTCTTTCAAGCCGGGGAACCTTCGCTCCGGAAACTGCTCTCTCAGCCCGGTCGCCACGGCGCTGAACGGGCTGATGACGAAGACGTGGTCCGCCGCTGCCGCGACGAGTTCTTCGAGGTCCCGTGCGTCGTCGTCGGCGGGGAGAGCTGGGTCCGGCACTGGCCTTCCCAAGGCCCGCGCGCCCATGGCGGCGAGCAGTCGCCGGACGGCGATCCCGTCGTTCTCGTTCCAGCGGGCATCCGTGGCCGGCACGTGAAGCCAGGCGTCTCGACGCAGAAGTTTGAACTCTTCCCGCTCGGCGACCCCGAAGACCATGCTCCCGTCGTACGCGATGACATTGCTCAGGTTGAACATGAACCGGTCGCAGCGTCGGTGTACCCGCAGCGGCGAGCCAACCCATTCCTCTCCGCCATCGTCCATGGCGGGAAGAGCAGTCCCGAAGCGGCTTGTCCGGTCTGCGGCCGACTGGACGGATCCGTCCTGGGGGATCCAGCGTGGGTCCACGCGAAAGTGCTTCAGCAGGTGGTGCTGGACCGACCGGGACAGCGTGACCACCGGTTCGAGCTGTCTGGGGTCTCCCACCACCACGGCACGCTTTGCGCGCCAGAGAGCGCCGACAGCTTGATGCTGGGCGGCCTGTCCGGCCTCGTCGACGATGAGCCACCCGAGAGACTCGCGTCCCAGGCCCGCGAACATGCTCTGCACGGAGGCGAACGTCGTGGAGACCATCGGCACCACGAGAAAGAGCATCTGCCAAGCCGCCAGGACCGCCTCGTCGGGCACCCCTTTCGTCTTTCCCTGCACGACGTCCATGACAGCCTTCAGATTGCCGTCCATGCGCCCAGCAGTCAGAGCGATCAGCGTTTCGTGCAGGCGGAGGGCACTCAGGAATGCCCGCGAGCGGGCGGTCGCCAAGGCGGCATCCTGCCAGGGTGCCGAGAGTTCCCTGGCCGCCACCGCTCGTGGTGTGTTCGAGTTCCACTCGGCACCCGGGACGGACTCGGCCCACTGTTCGACGGCGCCGGCGACGACTGCGGCCGTGCGCCGGGCCTCATCGAGCTGTTCAGCCGCCCTGACGCGAGCGGTCTCGCTGTCACGGGCGCGCTCGGCCGTCGAGTCACGCGTGTCTATGGATCGTGTCTCGTCGTCCTGTGCTGCGGTCTGTCGCTCCAGAAGCTCGCGCGTCCGGTGCACCCATGCTCGCGCTGCTCTCGTCCGGAACAACCGTGCCGGCCAGCCCGGCCGGAGCTCGTCGTGCCGGGTGACGGACAGATCGGCCGACCTGCGTCGCTCAGAGGCCTCGATGCAGCGTTCCGCGGCGAGGCCGGCGACGGCCGTGGCGGTGGCGAAAGCCTCCTCCGCCTCCCGCATGCCGGCTCTCCGTGCGTCCACTTCGTCAAGGAGGGTCTCTCGTGTCCTGACCCCGTCCGGCCCCCGGTCGACGATGTCGGCAACGGCCTGTCGCTCATGAACCAGGCGGTCTACCTCCGCGACCGCGTCATTGAAGTCTCTGACCGCGTCCGACCATGACGGGAGGTCCGGAGAACGTGGATCGAGCCGTGGATCGTTCAGGGCCCTGGTGAGTGACCGGGGTGTGTCGAAAGGGCCGTCGACCTGATCTGGCGTTGTCTCCGTGCCGGCCTCCGTGCCCTGCAGTCCTGTGCCATCCGTCGCTCGTTCGCCCCAGAAGAACCTGGTGGCGAAGTCCTGCCGGTGCCGCTTCCTGCCGAGCCGCGCAGCGATCGCTCCCCACCACGCCGCGTCGCCGAGCATCCGGGCGGCGCCGTGCAGATACCTGGCCTCGGGGAACGTGATCCGGTCGATCTGATCGTCGTGCGGTAGCTCAAGGGTCACGTTCTCTACGGCCTGGTTGTTCGAGGACGCGAGGACCAGCTCAAACCCTGTGAGCTCGGGAACGAGGGGAAGCAGCGTGCGTCGTCCCCGTCCGGACGGGCTGGTCCAGGTCAGCTTCGCCGACACCGGCTGGAACGCCTTGTGCGGGCTGGGTAGAGCCGCGAGCCGCTTCGCGCGTTCGACGACCACGCCGGCGACGAGGTCACGGAGCAGCGTGGTCTTCCCGGTTCCGGGCGGGCCGTTGACCCCGTAGATGCCTCGTGCCTGCGGATCGCCCAGGTCGCGCAGGATGCGGTTGACGGCGAACTGCTGACCCAGGACCAGCGGCTGGGCCGGGCTGGTCGGCCAGCGGCCTGCGGGCAGGCAGGCAGGAGCGACGGACTGCCGGACCTCGTGCGGGTGCCTCGTGACGTCCAGCCGATCAGCGACCGGTACGTCGGAGGACAGGTACGACGTGAGGGCGGCACCCGCGTCGTCCACGCTGAGCGCAGTCGCCACCCGGCCGAGGTCGTCGGCCTGGAAGCTGCGGAGGAATCCGTCGGTCGCGCTGCTGCTCCCGGTGGAGATCGAGTAGCTCCGGACCCAGACCTCGGTCGGTCGCAGGGCTCTGGCGACGCCGAGATACTCGGCGACGAGACGAGTGATGGCGCCGAGGTGGTCCACCGTGAGCTTCTCGGTCCCGATACGTGCCCGCAGCTCTTCGTCGTCGGTGGAGCTCGTGTCGTCCGACTCTGCCTGACCACCGTCGTCGTCCTCACCGGTCGTACCGAAGCGCGATCGGATCGAGTCACTGAATCGCCCTGCGATCACGCCTCCCACGCTGCCGACCACGGCTGCGGCACCGGGGCCCGCCATCAGCTCGACGGCGCTGGCTCCGATGACGGGTGCTGCCTGCAACAGCCCGACGACCGAGTCGAGCGTGATGCGAGCGGTGGTGCCGGCGAACGCGTCCGGCGCCGATCCGGTGCTGGTCCCAGGTGTCGGCGTCTGGATCTCGTACAGGGCGTCACCGACACCGATCAGTGCTTCGGTGAGTTCCTGCCGGGCGTCGTCGAAAGCTTCACCCGAGAGCCACTCTGCGGCGTCCGGCCCGACAGTCAGTGTTCGTCCGACCGCCCATGCGTACTGGGACAGGCCGATACTGTTCCCCAGTAGACGGCCGTCACCGTCGACGGTGAATGTGAGGAGCGCTGAGCTGCCCGCCCGCAGTCGATCGTAGGCAGGATCGTCCTCGTCCGGGGCGAACTTCTCCCGGAGGATCTCGTTTGCGCGGGCGACCTCGAAGATCCCTGCGTAGACCGTGTGCCGCCGCTCGGTCCGGTCGGGGAGTCTGACATGGTCCGCGTCTGCTTCCCAGGGCAGCGGGCTCCCGCGATGGACCCCGCTGACGTTCCTGTCCTTCTCGGGCCGTGGGACCGTCGGTGGGCTCAAGTACTCGATGGCACGCCAGTACCGGACGATGTCCGCCCTGCGTTCCGCCTCACCCCGACCACCCATGAGGTGACTCTGTCATGGGTTAAACGAGATGTGAATATTGCTTGGTTAATACCGTGATGTTGGTGGGTCGGGCGTACGCGCTATTCCAGCGGGCCCAGCAGCGACTGCGCCACCGTCGCGTGCGCCGAGTCGTCGCTGGAGGGGTGGAAGATCCCCGCCAGCACGTCGCGGTACAGCCGGCCCAGCTCCGAGCCGTTGAAGTAGGTGGAGCCGCCCGAGACCCGGATCGCCTGGTCCACGATCTCGCGCGCCGCCTCGGTGACGCGCACCTTCAGCCCGGCGGTCGCCCGGAACCAGCCCGCGCCGCGGTCCAGGGCGGGATCCGCCGCCGAGGCGTCCAGGTCGCGCGTGATCCCGTCGATCTGCAGCCAGACGGCGTCCTGCGCGAGCGCCATGTCGGCGATCCGCCGCCGCACGTCGGGGTCCTGCGCGTACGCCGTGCCGGTCTTCATCGACGTGCGGCGCCGCGCGGCATCGACGGCGAGCTCCAGCGCCCGGTCCGCGATGCCCGCGTACACCGACGACAGCAGCACCTCGAACGAGGTGAAGATGCCGAGCACGTACGGGTCCAGCGACGGCCCGGGCGGCAGCAGGCGCAGCACCCGGGCGGCCGGCGCGTGGGCGCCGTCGAGCATCGTGGTGCGCGACTGGGACGCACGCATGCCGATCGTGTCCCAGTCGTCGAGGATCTCGAACCCGCCACCGTCGCGGGTCACGAAGGCGTGCACGAGCCGGGGGTCCCCGCCCTTGCCGTCCGGCGCCTCCAGGCCCAGCACGCCCAGCCGCGTCCAGGCGGGGGAGTTGGACGTGAAGATCTTGCGGCCGTGGAACGTGTACCCACCCACGCCGTCGGGCCGGGCCTCGGTGCGCGAGCCGAGCAGCACCAGGTCGTTGCCCGGCTCGGAGTAGCCGAAGCCGAACACCTCGCCCGCCGCGGCCTCCGCCAGCAGCCAGTCCAGCGACGAGTCGCCGCGGTCGTGCAGGTAGCGGCCCACGCCCACCCATACGTGGTGCATGTTCACGGCCAGCGCGGTCGCCGGCGCGTGGGCGGCGAGGCGCGCCTGCTCGCGGGCGGTCTCGTGCAGGGTGCGGCCCGAACCACCGAGGGCCGTGGGGACCATCGCGCCGAGGTAGCCCGCGGCCTGGAGGTCGGCCAGGTCCTCGGCGAAGAAGGCGTTGTCGCGGTCGTAGTCGCCGGCGCGGTCCCGCATGCCGGCGAGCAGTTCCTCGGACAGGAGAAAAGTCACCCCATGAGGCTAGCCCCGGTGCGCAATGCCCGGCGTGGAAATTCCCGCCGGGAAGTGTGCCGGCCGGTGTCGCCCTCGACCCGTCCCGCCCTCTAGGCTGGGCCCGCGAAACTATTGGAGCACGCGTCAGTGAGACCGCGGTCGAAGGAGACAGCAGATGAGCGTGACCGACACGCAGGCCGCCACACGGCGCGACCTCGACCGGGCCGTCGAGGAGCTCAAGGTCGGTGCCGAACGGTGGGCGCACACCCCGGTCGCAGACCGCGCCGCGCTGTTCCGCAGGGTCCACGCGTCGGTCGCCGGTGCCGCCCAGGACTGGGTGGCCGCCGCGGTCGAGGCCAAGCAGATCGAGCCGTCCGCCCCCTACGCGGGCGAGGAGTGGATGACCGGCCCGTACGGCGCCCTGGAGAGCGCCGCCGCCTACGCGCGGTCCTGCGAGGCGCTCGCGGCCGGCGGTTCCCCGCTCGACGGGCTGCACGTCGGCGTGGCCCCCGGCAACCGGGTGGCGGTGCGGGTGCTGCCGCGCACCGCCCAGGAGTGGGTGCTGTTCAACGGCTTCCGGGCCGAGGTGTGGATGCCGCCGGGCGTGCCCGGACGTCAGGTGCGGGCCGAGGCCGGCCTGGGCGCGGGCAAGGTGGGGGAGTACGGCGGCGTCGGGCTGGTGCTCGGTGCGGGCAACATCTCGTCCATCGCCCCGCTCGACGCGTTCTACGAGCTCGTCGCGCACAACCGCGCCTCGCTGGTCAAGCTCAACCCCACGTTCGACGGCCTGCTGGACGTCTACCGTGCGGCGCTCGCGCCCCTGGTCGAGGCGGGGGTGGTGCGGGTGGTCACGGGCGACGCCGCCGTCGGCGCCTACCTCACTCGGCACGACGGCATCGACAAGGTGCACGTCACCGGGTCCGCCGGCACGCACGACGCCATCGTGTGGGGCACCGGCGAGGAGGCCGTGCGGCGCCGCGCCGCGGGCGACCCGCAGCTGACGGTGCCGATCACGAGCGAGCTGGGCGGCGTGGCCCCGATGATCGTGGTGCCGGGCCGCTGGAGCGCTGCCGACCTGCGGTTCCAGGCCGAGCACCTGGTGTCCATGCGCCTGCACAACGCCGGGCACAACTGCGTGGCGGGCCAGGTGGTCGTGCTGTCGGCCGACTGGGCGCAGAAGGACGACTTCCTCGCGGAGCTGCGTGCCGCCCTGGCGCGGATGCCCGCCCGCGACCCCTGGTACCCGGGCACGGACGCGAAGGTGGCCCGGGCCCGGGACGTCCACCCGCGGGCGGAGCACCTGGCCGGCCGGATCCTGACCCGGGTCGAGCCGGGCGACCCGGCCTGCACCGACGAGTACTTCGCGGCCGTCCTGGCGTGGACCGAGGTGCCGGGACACGGGGCCGAGTTCCTGCGCGCGGCCGTCGGTCTCGCCAACGACTCCCTGTCCGGGACGCTCGGCGCCAACGTCGTCGTGCGGCCGCAGGACCGCCGGGCGATGGGCCCGGCGTTCGACGGGCTGATCGCCGACCTGCGCTACGGCACCGTCGCGATCAACGCGTGGACGGGCGTGAGCTTCCTGCTGCCGGGCGCCACCTGGGGCGCGTACCCGGGGCACACGCTCGCCGACGTCGGCTCCGGCATCGACGTGGTGCACAACGGGCACCTGCTGTCCGGGCCGGAGCGGACAGTCCTGACCGGCCCGTTCCGGCCGTTCCCGCGCAGCGTGCTGCGCGGCGAGCTCTCGCTCTTCCCGAAGCCGCCGTGGTTCAGCGGTTCCCGCAGCGGCACCGAGACGGGCCGGGCCCTGACCCGGTACGCGGCGGCGCCGTCGTGGGGCCGGCTGGTGCCGGTGCTGCTCGCGGCGTTCCGGGCCTGACGGCCCGTCACCGCGGCCGGTCCGCCGGCACCGGCGGCCCGACCGCGGGGGCGACGCCGGGCGCCGGTCCGTGCGCGCGGCGCCGTCTGCCGCGACAATGCTCGTGCGTCATGCTCGTGCGCCGGACGACGAGGTCCGGCGCCCCGACCGCAAGGAGACCGAAGATGGTTGTCCGCAGCCCGCTGCCCGACGTGGAGATCCCGTCCGTCAGCGTCCACGAGTACCTGTTCGGTGACATCACGCCCGAGGACCAGGACCGGGTGGCGGTGGTCGACGGCGTCAGCGGGTCGGTCACGACGTTCCGCTCGCTCCTGGCCCAGATCGACGCGGTGGCGGGCGCGGTGGCGGCCCGCGGTCTCGGCGTCGGTGACGTCGTGGCCCTGCACGCGCCGAACGTGCCCGCGTACGTGACCGTGTTCCACGGCCTGCTGCGGGCCGGGGTCACCGTGACCACCGTGAACGCCCTGGCCAGCGCCCCCGAGGTGACCAAGCAGCTTGCCGACTCCGGTGCGCGGCTCCTGATCACCGTCTCGGCGCTGCTCGCGGCGGGCGGCGCCGGGGCCCGGGACGCCGGCCTGGGCGACGACCAGGTCGTGGTGCTCGACGGCGCCGACGGTCACCTCTCCCTGGCCGACCTCCTGGCCGATCCGCACCCCGCCCCGGACGTGTCGTTCGACCCCGCCACCCACCTCGCCGTCCTGCCGTACTCGTCGGGCACCACGGGCCGGCCCAAGGGCGTCATGCTCACCCACACCAACCTCGTGGCGAACGTGGCGCAGACGCTGGCCATCGGCGTCGGCCGGGACGACGTGGTGCCGTGCGTGCTGCCGTTCTTCCACATCTACGGGATGACGGTGCTGCTCAACCTGGCCCTGCGCACCCGCGCGCGGCTGGTGACCCTCCCGCGGTTCGACCTGGGGCAGTACCTGGGGGTGATCCAGGAGCACCGGGCGACCTTCCTGTTCGTGGCGCCACCCATCGCGCTCGCCCTGGCCAAGCACCCGCTGGTCGGCGAGCACGACACGAGCAGCGTGCGGGCCGTGCTGTCGGGCGCCGCGCCGCTGGACGAGAAGCTCGCGGCGGCGGTCGCCGACCGGCTCGGCGTCCGGGTGCTGCAGGGTTACGGCATGACGGAGATGTCGCCGGTCTCGCACTGCATCCCGTTCGACCGCCCGGACATCTCGCCGGGCGCTGTCGGCCTGCTCGTGGCGGGCATGGAGGCGCGGATCGTCGACCCGGCCACCGGCACGGAGATCGACCAGCCGGCGCAGGGCGTCTCCGACCCGGGTGAGCTGCTGTGCCGCGGGCCCAACGTGATGCGCGGGTACCTCGGCAACCCGCAGGCGACGGCGGACACCCTGGAACCGGACGGGTTCCTGCACACGGGCGACATCGTGACGGTCGACGCCGGCGGTGTGTTCCGGGTGGTCGACCGGCTCAAGGAGCTCATCAAGTACAAGGGCTACCAGGTGCCGCCCGCCGAGCTGGAGGCGCTGCTGCTGACGCACCCCGGGATCGCCGACGCGGCGGTGATCGGCGTACCCGACGAGGAGGCCGGTGAGATCCCGAAGGCCTTCGTGGTGACCGCGCCGGGGGCGACGCTGACGGAGGCCGACGTCGTCGCGTTCGTCGCCGGGCAGGTGGCCCCGTACAAGAAGGTGCGCGCGGTGGAGTTCATCGAGGCGGTGCCGAAGTCGGCGTCCGGCAAGATCCTGCGCAAGGACCTCCGGGCGACCGCGGGATAGCCGGTTCCGGTAGTCTCGGCGCGATGTCGCAGCACACCGAACCAGCCTCCGTGGGGGACGGCGAGTCTCTCGTGCCGGCGCCGGCCGACGACCGCACGCCGGCCGCCGGCACGCCCGACGCCGCCGGGCGGACCCGCGTGGTGATCCTGTTCGGCGGGCGCTCCGGGGAGCACGGCATCTCCGTGGCCACCGCCGGCGGCGTGCTGGGCGCGATCGACCGCTCGAAGTACGACGTGGTGCCCGTGGGCATCACGTCGCAGGGGCAGTGGGTCATCGCGGCCGACGAGCCCGAGCGCTGGGCGATCACCGAGGGCCAGGCCGCGGAGGTCCCGGCGTCCGCGGCCGAGGTGGTGCTCCCGCTGACCGTCGGCGACTCCGCGCTGCGCGTCATGGAACCGGGCCAGGTGCCGTCCGCCCTCGCGGACGTCGACGTCGTGTTCCCGCTGCTGCACGGCCCGTACGGCGAGGACGGCACCCTCCAGGGCCTGCTGGAGCTGGCCGACGCCCGGTACGTCGGGTCCGGCGTGCTGGCCTCCGCCGTCGGCATGGACAAGCACTTCATGAAGATGGTGCTCGGCGCGCAGGGCCTGCCCGTCGGCCCCTGGGCGGTGATCAAGCCGGGCGACTGGGAGCGGCGGCACGACGACGTGCTGCGCTCCGTCGAGGCGCTGGGCCTGCCCGTGTTCGTCAAGCCGGCCCGCGCCGGGTCGTCGCTCGGCGTGACCCGGGTGGACACGCTCGACGACCTGCCCGCCGCCGTCGAGGAGGCCCGCCGGCACGACCCGAAGGTGATCGTCGAGGCCGCGATCGTCGGCCGGGAGATCGAGTGCTCGGTGCTCGGCGGGCGCCACGGCGAGCGGGCCCGCGCGTCCCTGCCGGGCGAGATCGTGGTCACCGACGAGTCCAAGGACTTCTACGACTACGAGTCCAAGTACTTCGACGAGTCCGCGGTGGAGCTGAGCTGCCCCGCCGACCTGCCGGACCACCTCACCAAGGAGGTCCAGGAGATCGCCGTGCGCACGTTCGAGGCGGTCGACGCCGAAGGGCTGGCCCGCGTGGACGTGTTCGTCACGCCGGACGAGCGGGTGGTCGTCAACGAGATCAACACCATGCCGGGCTTCACGCGGTACTCGATGTACCCGCGCATGTGGCAGGCCTCCGGGATGAGCTATCCGGAGCTGATCGACGAGCTCGTCCAGCTCGCCCTCGAACGGCCCACCGGCCTGCGCTGATCGCCTGTACCCTGCCTCTGACCACGGCCGGGACCCTCCGGCGGGGCGCTGAGGAGGCAGGATGCTGGGCGAGCCGCGCTACAAGTACGCGGTACGTGAGGTACGGGTCGCGAACGGTGTGCTCACCATCGGGCTGACCTCGTTCGCGCTCGGCAACGTCATGCGGCTCGAGGTGATCGGCGTGGCCAGGCCGCAGCCCATCGGCGCCTGGGCCAACCAGGTGGCCTACCCGTTCGGCATCGTCGCGGTGGTGGTCCTGCTGCTGCGGATGGCAGGGGCGGACGGCATTCCGTGGGAGGCGGCGCTCGCGATGGCGTGCGCGGGCGCGGCGTGGCCCGCGGCCCGCTTGTGGCAGCGGACCGGGTTCTGGAAGCCGGTGTGGAAGTACCCGGTGTTCGCCCTGCAGATGGTCACCGCCTCGCAGCACGTGCACCGTCTCTGCGCGCACGACTCCCGGCACCTGGCGGCGCTGGCGGAGCTGGTGAGCGCGGCGATGAAGGACCCGTCGATCTCCTACAGCGGCACGGTCCTGCTCATCACGAACGCCGACGCGCTGCACACCATGGAGGCCGGCAAGGACTCGATGGTGCGGTGAGCGCGGGTCAGCGCACCGTCGGGTGCGGGTCCAGCCCCATCTGCGCCAGCAGCGCGGAGACCATGTCCTCGTGCAGCGCCACGTGGTCGCCGAACGCGAACTCCTGGTGCCCGTACACGGCCATGCACTGCAGCCCGTAGACCTGCCGCCAGGCCGTGACCATCAGGTGCGCGACGCCGAGCGGCAGGTCCGGCCCGCCCACCGCGTCCCGGTACCGGCGCACCTGGTCGGCCAGCGCGGGGTCGATGTCGTCGTCGGCCGGGTGCGGCACGCCCGACGCCGCGAGCGTGCGGAACAGCGGTACGTAGTGGCCCCCGACCATCTCGGCCATGCGGCGCTGGAGGGTGTGGCTGGTGGTGCCGTCCGGCAGCTCGGCACGGATGCCGGAGCCGATGACCAGGTCGAACTCGGCCGGGTTGCGGACCGCCCAGTCGAGGGACACCCGCGAGGAGGCCACGAGCGCGGCCGCGACGTCCCCCGGTTCCTGCCGCGCGACGGCGGCGCCGAGCTGGTCCAGCACCTCCTCGACGATGAGCACGCAGAGCTGGGCGATGACGTCCTGCCGGTTCTCGAAGTGCCGGTACAGCGCGGGCGGCGTGACGCCGACCTCCTTGGCGACGGCGGCCATCGTGAGCTTGCTCAGGCCGTGCTGCCCGGCGAGCTGGTGGCGGGCCGCGGCGAGCACGTCGCGGCGCAGCTCGTCACGCAGCCGCTCGCGCCGCGACTGGACGGGCCGGACGGTGGGGGCTGGTGCTGGGCTCACTGACACTCCTTCGTGGCAGGTACCTGCGTGACGGCCGATGCGAGGTCCGCGATGAACGACGTCGAGTGGTCCTCGGTGACCGCCGGCGGCACGACCACCTCGACCGCGGGCTCGCGGCCGTAGGTGACGAACGACCACGTGCCCTTGTCGTCGGTCGTGACGATCCAGTCGACGGCGGTCCCGTCGCCGGAGTCCACGTGCTGGCAGTCGGCCGACGGGCCGAGCTGGGCCACGCCGCACCGCATGGTGACCGCGCCGCCGGGCTCGCCCCAGGCCGCCGTGGCCTGGGAGTCGGTGGGGACCTTGGGCAGATCGCCGCCGAGCTCGTCCGGCACGGCGAGC
This sequence comes from Promicromonospora sp. NPDC052451, assembly GCF_044547525.1. Taxonomy (NCBI): domain Bacteria; kingdom Bacillati; phylum Actinomycetota; class Actinomycetes; order Micrococcales; family Promicromonosporaceae; genus Promicromonospora; species Promicromonospora sp. NPDC052451. Next base: position 234,060 of record NZ_JBIUAP010000006.1, on the reverse strand, counting down.
ATGACCTCCGCGCACTTCGGGTCCGCGGCGTGCGGCGCCGCCTCCACGCCGATGGTCCGCGCACACCCCGCCAGCGCCACGACGGTGAGGAAGGCGGCGGTCGATGCGGCGAGGAATCGGGCGGCGAGCACGGAGATACGTTACCCGGCCCCCGATGGTGGACGTCCCTTATGGTCTACCAGTGAACGGTGCCCCCACACTCCGCGTCCGTGACCTCTCCGAGGAGCAGATCCTCGAGCACATCGTGCCCCTGCTGCCCCGGGGCGATGCCACGCTGGTCGGCCCGGGCGACGACGCCGCGGTGCTCGCGGCGCCCGACGGCCGGTTCGTGGTCTCGACCGACGTGCTCGTCGAGGACCGGCACTTCCGCGCCCGCTGGTCCACGGGGTACGACGTCGGACGCCGGGCCGCCGCGCAGAACCTCGCCGACGTCGCGGCCATGGGCGCGCGACCCACCGCGCTGGTCACGTCGCTGGTGGTGCCCGGGGACACCGACCTGGAGTGGGTGACCGGCCTGGCCCGGGGCCTGGCGGACGGCTGTGCCCCGGTCGGGGCGGGGGCCGTGGGCGGGGACCTCGCGGGCGGACCCTGCCTGATGGTGAGCGTGACGGTGCACGGTGACCTGGAGGGGCGGGCGCCCGTGCTGCGGTCCGGGGCCCGGCCGGGCGACGTCGTCGCGCACGCCGGGGTGCAGGGCTGGTCCGCCGCGGGGCTGGCGCTCCTGGAGGCCGGGCTGGTGCAGGCCCCGCTGTCGTCGGCACCGCTGGAGGTCACCGACGGCGTGGTGCTCGAGGACGCCTGGGAGCGGCTGGTCGCCGCGTACCTGCGGCCGGATCCGCCGCTCGCCGCGGGCATCGCGGCCGCCAGGGCGGGGGCCACGGCGATGCTCGACGTCTCGGACGGCCTGCTGCGGGACGCCGGCCGGGTCGCCCGGGCGAGCGGCGTCCGGCTCGATCTCGACCCGGACGCGTTCCCTGCGGGCCGGGCGGAGCTGCGGTCGGCGGCCCGCGCCGTCGCGGCCGCCACGGGACTGGGCGACCCGGGGTGGGGTCCGGGGCGCTCGGACGTCGACGGGCTGACCGACGCGTGGGTCTGGTCGGGTGGTGAGGACCACGGGCTGCTCGCGACGTTCCCGGCCGGGACGGTGCTGCCGGCGGGCTGGACCGCCGTCGGCCGGGTGCTGGATCCCGGGTCTGCTGCGGCCGGGTCTGCTGCGGCCGGGTCTGCTGTGACCGGGTCTGCTGCGGCCGGGTCCGCTGTGATCGGGGACGTCACGATCGGTGGCGAGGCACCGACGGCGACCCCGGGCTGGGACCACTTCCGGGCGTGAGGTCGGCACCCTCCTGGCGAGGTCGGCACTTTGCACCGAGATCGGTACAGGCCTGTGCCGACTTCGAAGCAAGGTGCCGACCTCGCCAGGAGCGTGCCGACCTCAGCCCTTGCGGAAGCGAAGCTGCTTGAGCGGGCGGCCGCCGATGTCGTCGATGCGCTCCGTGCCATCGTGCTGGAAGCCGTGGCGGCGGTAGAAGTGCTGCGCGCGCTCGTTGCCCTCCAGGATCCAGAGGCTCACGACGGTGCCCGGGGCCAGCCCGTCGAGCACCGTGCGCATCAGGTCGCGGGCCACGCCGCTGCCCCAGGCGCGCGGATGCAGGTAGATGGCGTAGATCTCGAGGTCGCCCGGGTCGGCGTCCTCGTCGCGGCACGGGCCCACGCTCGTGAAGCCGACCGTGCCCTGCTCGTCCTCGGCGACCAGCACCGTCGTGTCGCGCGCGCCGACGGCGGAGGTCCACTGGCCGGCGCGCTGCGTGACGTCGAGCGACGCCAGGTAGGAGTCGGACAGGATCTCGGAGTAAGCACCACGCCAGGACGCGATGTCGACGCGGGCGATGGCCTCGGCGTCGGTTCGTGTCGCTGGGCGGATGGTCACGTCTTCCGGTGCCATCATGACCTCACCTTTTCACCCGGTGGTGGTCGGCGCAACCACCTCTTGGGTCCAGACTTAAGGTTACGGGAACGCCGAAGACGCCCACCAGGCGTTCCTGGTGGGCGTCTTCGCGAAAAGCTGTGCGGATCGCGTCAGCGACCCGGCTGCGGCAGCGTCAGGCCGAGACCTTACGCGTGACCTTGCCGGCCTTGAGGCAGGAGGTGCACACGTTGACGCGCTTCGGGGTACCGCCCACGATCGCGCGGACGCGCTGGATGTTCGGGTTCCAGCGGCGCTTGGTGCGGATGTGGGAGTGCGAAACGCTGTGCCCGAAGCCCGGGCCCTTGCCGCAGACGTCGCAGTTGGCAGCCACGGTGTCTCCTGAATGTCGTGCACGCCTGTGCAGAACGACAGCACGACGTGATGGATGGTCTAAGGGGGACGCCCGGACACCTCGGAGCGAACAACGCTTCTCGGCCGACCAGGCAACTTCGACAGAGTACCCGATCGCGGGCCGGGCCCTCAAACCGTAGCGCCGAGGTGGTGCGTCACACCTGGCGCCGGACGGGGCTGTGGATCGTCGCACGCGAGTGCCTCGGCCGCTGGGTACGGTGGGATCCGTCCGCGGGCAGGTGCCCGGGGGCGTCCGGTGCCGTGCCCGTGCGCGGCCCGTCCCGTGCCACGTCCAGGAGGGCAGAGCGTGACCGACGTCGACAGCGGCAGCAGGGCGACCGGACCCGGGCCGTTCCCCGCCGGCGTCCGTCTGGACGACCCGGCGGTGGTGCGTACCTGGACCCGCGGCGCGACCGCAGCCCTGCGGCGTGAGCGTGGCGCGATCGACCGGGTCAACGTCTTCCCTGTGGCGGACGCCGACACCGGCACCAACCTCTACCTGACCCTGCGGGAGGGGGAGCGAGCCGTCGAGCGTGCGCCCGCCGACGCGAGCGGACCGGAGCTCCTGGCGACCCTCGCGCGGGCGGCCCTGCTGGGCGCCCGCGGCAACTCCGGCGTGATCCTCAGCGAGTGGCTGCGCGGGCTGGCGGTCGCCGCACGGCGCGGGGGCGACGCCGCCGACCTGCTCCGGCGGGCCGCGGTGTCCGCGCGGTCCGCGGTCGAGCGGCCGGCCGAGGGGACCATCCTCACCGCGGCGGACGCGGCGGCGGACGCGGCGGCGGACACCGCACTGGGTATGGCGGCGGACGTCGCAGCGGATACGGCGGCGGACGCAGCGGCCGGCGCCGTGCGCGGGCCGGAGGCCGGGCCGGGCCGCGGCGCGGGCGGGGACACCGCCGCCGTGGCCGCAGCGGCGGCAGCGGCCCGGGCCGCAGCCCGGTCGAGCCGGGACGAGCTCGACGCCCTGCGGACGGCGGGTGTGCTCGACGCCGGGGCGCTCGGCCTGGTTCTCGTGCTCGACGCGCTGGTGGCGGCGGTGTCCGGGCTGCCGGCCGCTCCCGGGGTGGAGCCGGCGCCCGGCGGAGTGTCAGTGGCGGACGGCAGCATGGACACCGTGAACCTGGACGAGCTGCTGGACGCCGCCGCGGGGTTCCCCGTGCCCCGGCCCGCGGAGCCGCACGGCGCACCGCACGGCACCGGCGCGCTGGAGCTGATGTTCGTGCTCACGGGCCCGGTCGGGGACGGCCCGGAGTCCGTGGCGGCCGGGCTGCGCAGCGCGCTCGCCGAGGTGGGCGACTCGGTGGTCGTGGTCGGCGGGGACGCCGGCACGGGCACGGGTGTGTGGCAGGCGCACGTCCACACCGACCGCCTCGACGCCGCGCTCGCCGTCGCGGCGGCCGCCGGTCGTGCGGGGACGCTCGCCCAGGTGCACGTGCGGCACCTGGAGGCGGCCGGGCAGCACGAGTGGGGCGTGGTCGCGGCCACCGCGGCCCCGGCGCTGGCGGCGGAGCTGGCGCGGGCCGGCGCCGTCGTGCTGCTGACGGGCGGGGTCGAGGCCGTGGTGGAGCCGCTGACGCCCGACGACGTGGGGCGGGCCGCCGGGTCGACCGGCGCGCGGCGGGTGCTGTTCCTCGGGCCGGGGGCGGCGTCCGCGGGCGAAGGGACGCCCGGCGTCGCGGACACGGCGGCGGCCGATGCAGCGGGTGCCGATGCAGCGGGTGCCGATGCAGTGGCGGCCGATGCAGTGGCGGCCGGCGCGGGCACGCCGTTCGACGTCGGCGAGGTGGTGGCCGTGACGACGCCGTCGGACGTGCACGCCGTGGTGGCGCTCGCGGCCCTCGGGACGGTGCTGCCGTTCGGCGTGCCGGCCGACCCCGGCGTCGACGCGCGCACGGTGGTGACCGACGCGCTCGACGGGCTCGTCGTGGTGACGGCGGGAGCCGACGGTGCGACCGGCGTCCTGCACGGTGCCGCCGGCCCCGCGACCACGGTCGTGACGGCTCTGCTGGACGCCGGCGTCCCGGACGACCTGCCCGAGCGTCTCGCGGCGACGCTCGCCGGGCGCGCACCGGACGCCGAGCTCGTGGTGCTGGCGACCGGCCTCCCGGGCGACGGTGTGCGCCTGGGCGTGGAGTCCGGCGTCGGGCAGGAGACGGAGGGGGACGCATGACCGCACGGGTGGAGGAGCGGTTGGAGCGCGCGTTCGACAAGCGCACCGCGACGGCGCTGGGCAAGCTCGGGCTGCGCACCGTGGGCGACCTGCTCGGGCACTACCCGCGCCGGTACGCGGACCCGGGTGCGCTGGAGGACATCGCGGCCCTCCAGGTCGGCGAGCACGTGACCATCCTGGCCAAGGTCGAGCAGGCGACCGTACGGCCCATGCGCAACCGCAACGGGGCGCTGATGGAGGTGGTCGTGACGGACGGGACCAGCCGGCTCTCGCTCACCTTCTTCGGCAAGCACCGCGGCTCGCTCTACAGCCACGAGAAGCGGCTCGTGCCCGGCGCGAAGGGCCTGTTCACGGGCACCGTCGGGCTCTACCGGGGCACACGCCAGCTCACGCACCCGGACTTCACGCTCATGGGGGAGGAGTCCGACCTCGACAGCGACGAGGCGCTCCTGGAGCACGCCACCAAGCCCATCCCGATCTACCCGGCGGCGGCCGGCATCCCGAGCTGGAAGATCCAGGGCGCCCTGCGGGTGGTGCTGGACACCCTGACCGATGCCGACGTGCCCGACCCGGTGCCCGACGAGGTCCGGGAACGCCATGGCCTGCCCGGCCGGGCCGCGGCCCTGCGCAGCCTGCACCGGCCCGCGACCATGGAGGAGGCCTACCGGGCGCGGCACCGGATGCGGTTCGAGGAGGCGTTCGTGCTGCAGGCGGCGCTCGCGCAGCGCCGCGCGCGCACGGCGGCCGAGGACGCCACCGCCCGCCCGCCGCTGCCCGCGGGCACGCCCGGCCTCCTGGCCGACTTCGACGCGTCGCTGCCGTTCACGCTCACCGACGGCCAGCGCTCCGTGGGGCAGGAGATCGCCGCCGAGCTCGCCGACCCCCGCCCCATGCACCGCCTGCTCCAGGGTGAGGTGGGCAGCGGCAAGACGGTGGTCGCGCTGCGCGCCATGCTCCAGGTGGTCGACGCCGGCGGCCAGGCCGCGCTGCTCGCCCCCACCGAGGTGCTGGCCGCGCAGCACGCCCGGACCCTGCGCACCCTCCTCGGTCCCCTGGCGGAGGGCGGCACGCTGTTCGGGGCGGAACGCACGGGCGCGAGCACCCGCGTGGCGCTGCTGACCGGCTCGCTGGGCGCGAAGGCGCGCAAGGAGGCGCTGCTGCAGGCCGCGAGCGGGGAGGCCGGGATCGTGGTCGGCACGCACGCGCTGCTGTCGGAGCACGTCCAGTTCGCCGACCTCGGGCTCGTGGTCGTGGACGAGCAGCACCGGTTCGGCGTCGAGCAGCGGGACGCGCTGCGGGCCAAGGGGCGCGTGTCGCCGCACCTGCTGGTCATGACTGCCACGCCCATCCCGCGGACCGTGGCGATGACCGTGTTCGGCGACCTCGAGACGTCGTCCCTCACCGAGGTGCCTGCCGGCCGCGCGGGCATCACCACCGTCGCCGTCCCGGCCCGCAACGTGCGCTGGACCGACCGCACCTGGGCGCGCGTCCGCGAGGAGGTCGACGCCGGCCGCCGCGCCTACGTCGTGTGCGCGCGGATCCACCCGGACGAGGACCAGACGGGCGCTGCCGGCGTGAGCGGCCGGGCCGCGGCGAAGGACTTCGACGACGTGCCCGAGTTCCTCGACCCGGCGGACCCTGGCACCGACGGCGCCGCCGACCGGCCCCCGCTGCGCGCCGTGCTCGAGGTGGTCGAGGAGCTGCGCTCGCGGCCCGAGCTGACCGGCGTCGAGATCGGCGTCCTGCACGGGCAGATGCCACCCGACCAGAAGGACGCGGCCATGGCCGCGTTCGCCTCCGGCGAGGCACCCGTGCTCGTCTCGACCACGGTGGTCGAGGTGGGCGTGGACGTCCCCGAGGCAACGGCGATGGTCATCTTCGACGCCGACCGGTTCGGCATCTCCCAGCTCCACCAGCTCCGCGGCCGCGTGGGCCGTGGCACCGACCCGGGCCTGTGCCTCCTCGTGTCCGACGCCGAGCCGGGCACGCCGGCCTTCGCGCGCCTGGAGGCGATGACCCAGACCACCGACGGCTTCAAGCTCGCGAACCTGGACCTGGAGCTGCGCAGCGAGGGCGACGTGCTCGGGGCCGCCCAGTCCGGCCGGGCGAGCTCCCTGCGGCTGCTGCGGGTGGTCAAGGACGCCGGGCTCATCGAGGAGGCCCGTACCGCAGCCACCGACGTCGTGCGGGCGTCGCCCGACCTGACGGAGTTCCCGGAGCTCGCCGCCGCGATCCGGGCACAGCTCGACGAGGACCAGGAGGAGTTCCTGGAACGCACGTGAGGACCGGGTGAAAGGGATGACCCACGCCTTACGTTCGAAACAGGCAAACGATAGAGTCCCCGCCGATGACGGTCGACGCGAGGCATGCGATACACAGCGACAGGCCCGCGAAGACCGCGTGGCAGCGTGGCAGGCTGCTGGCGCTCGGATCCGTGCTGGTCGCGGCGCTGCTGCTGGGCCACGAGCTCGTGCCCAACCGGTGGGGAAACCTCGGCAGCCTGGTCCAGACCTTCCTGCCCTGGCTCGGGCTCGCCGTACCGCTGGGCATCCTCGCCGCCCTGGTGCGGCGGTCGGCGCTCGCGATCCTCGTCGTCCTGCTGCCGCTCGTCGCCTGGATCTGGGTCTTCCTGCCACAGATTCGCCCGCCGGAGCCGGCCCCCGCGGACCTGACGGTGGTGCAGCACAACGCGAGCGACACCAACACCGACGTGGCGGGCACGGCCGAGGTGCTGCTCGCCGCCGAACCCGATGTCGTGACCCTCACCGAGGTCTCCCGGGAGACGGCCGAGCAGTACACGCGCGCGTTCGGGGAGGCGCTGCCCCACCACGAGACGCAGGGCACCGTCGGCGTCTGGTCGCGGTACCCGCTGCGTGACGCGACCCCCGTGGACATCCGGCCCGAGGGCGTCGAGGCGACCTGGGACCGGTGCCTGCGCGTGGTGATCCGGCGCGAGGACGCCGCCGTCACGCTGTTCGTGGCGCACCTCCCGTCGGTCCGGTTCGGGAGCGGCGGGTTCGAGACCGGGCTGCGCAACGCGAGCGCGCTGCAGCTCGCGGACGCCGTGGCCGCCGAGGAGAACGAGACGGTGCTCGTCGCGGGCGACCTCAACGCCGTCCTCGCCGACGACGCGATCGCACCCCTGACCAACCTCGTCACCGCGCCGACCACCGGCTTCGAGCTCACCTACCCGGCGACCTTCCCGGTGGTGCAGATCGACCACGTGCTCGCCCGCGGCGCCACGGTCACGGAGACCCGCGCCCTGCCCCGCACCCCGAGCGATCACCTCCCGATCCTGGCCCGCATCGACACCCCCTCTTCCTGACCCGACACGACCGTTGAGCGCGGGATGTTCGCCCTTCTTCGCGTGCCGGAGGGGCGAATATCCCGCACTCAACGGTGCCGGGGGCGGGTTAGGGTCGGGGGCGTGAGCAGGATCGTGGCGGGGGTGGTCGGCGGGCGGTCGATCGCGGTGCCCGCGAAGGGCACCAGGCCGACCAGCGACCGGGTCCGCGAGGCCGTCTTCTCCCGCCTGGAGCACCTCGACGTGCTCGACGGCGCCCGGGTGCTCGACCTCTACGCCGGCTCGGGCGCGCTCGGGCTGGAGGCCGCCAGCCGCGGCGCGGCCACGGTGACCCTCGTGGACAGCGCCCGCCCCGCGACCGACGTCGCCCGCCGGAACGTCGCCACGCTCGGCCTGACCGGCGTGCGCGTCGTCACCGACACCGCCGAGCGGTTCGCGGCGGCGCTCGCCGGGCCGGGGCAGGCTGCGGGCCCCGGGCTCGACCTCGTCTTCCTCGACCCGCCCTACGACCTCGGCGAGGACGCGCTCGCCGTCGTGCTGGCGCACCTGGCCGCGCCCGGCGTCCTGGCCGACGGCGCGGTGGTGGTCGTGGAGCGGTCGACCCGCACGCCGGAACCGGCCTGGCCCGACGGCCTGGAGCGGTTCGCCCGCAAGGACTACGGCGAGACGGTCGTGTACTACGCGGAGCCGGAGGTCCCGGACGCCGGCCCCGCGGATCCGTCGGATAGCGTGAGCGCGTGACCACCGTCGTCTGCCCCGGGTCCTTCGACCCCATCACCCTCGGCCACCTCGACGTGGTGCGCCGCGCCGCCACGATGTTCGACGACGTCGTGGTCGGCATCGCGAAGAACCCCGGCAAGTCCGGGCTGCTGGACCTGGAGACGCGCGCCTCGCTCGTGCGCGCCGCCGTGCACGGCGCAGCGCAGACGGACCCGGCGATGGCGCGGGTGCGGGTCGCCGTCGTGCCCGGACTGCTGGTCGACTTCTGCCGGGAGGCCGGAGCGGTCGCCGTGGTCAAGGGGCTGCGCGGCGGCGCGGACTTCGACGCCGAGCAGCCGATGGCCCTGATGAACCGGCACCTGTCCGGTGTGGAGACGATCTTCCTGCCGGGTGACCAGCGGTACGCGCACATCGCGTCGTCGCTGGTGAAGGACATCGTGCGGCACGGCGGACCGGTCGACGACCTGGTGCCCGCCGGGGTCGCCGAGGCGCTGCGCACCGCGCTGGCCCGCCCGCCCGCCGGGTCGTGAGCCCCCTCACGCCGTCCGCCGTGCGTGGCGCTCGCGTGATGTCGTAGGATTGGCTTTTGGTCCTTGGCGTGCGATCGTGCGCCGGCCCACCCCCTTCCTCGTCCACCCGGACAACCGTCTTCCTCGGAGCCTGCCATTTCCCGCGAACCGAACTCGCCGCTCGTGCTCGACACGCACGAGCTGTCTCGGCGTCCCGGAACGTCACGGACGCACACCGCGACCGTGCAGGCACCTGCCGACCTCGGCACCGCCGTGATCGGCATCCCGGAGGGTTCCGACCTGGAGCTGGACCTCCGGCTCGAGGCCGTGATGGAGGGCGTCCTGGTCTCCGGGACGGTCCGCGGCACGGTCCAGGGGGAGTGCAGCCGCTGCCTCGACCCGATCTCGTACGAGACCGTCGTCGACGTCACCGAGCTGTTCGCCTACCCCGAGAAGGCCGCCGCGTCGGCCGAGGCGGGGGACGACGAGGTCCAGGACGAGGAGTCCGTCCTGGAGGACGATCTGGCCGACCTGGAGCCTCCGCTTCGGGATTCGGTCGTCACTGCACTACCATTTCAACCGTTGTGCCGGGAGGACTGCCCGGGCCTGTGCTCCGAGTGCGGAGCGCGTCTGGCCGACGACCCCGGTCATCACCATGACGTAGTCGACCCTCGTTGGTCGGCGCTGCAGAGCATGCTCGAATCTACGAGCGTGTCGGACGAGACGAAAGAGAGCTAGCCGTGGCTGTTCCGAAGCGCAAGATGTCGCGCAGCAACACCCGTGCGCGTCGCTCGCAGTGGAAGACCACCGCAGCGACCCTCACCACCTGCCCGCAGTGCCAGGGCAACAAGCTGCCGCACACCGCGTGCCCCACGTGCGGCACCTACAAGGGTCGCACCTACCGCGACGCCCTGAAGACCGTTCACGCGGGCTGACGTGGCCAAGGGCGGGACGTCGCCGGCACGGCCGGAACCTACCGCGCTGCTCGAGAAGCTCGGGGTCCATCTGGACCCCGAGCTTCTTGTGCTGGCACTGACCCACCGGTCGTTCGCGCACGAGGCCGGGGGCATCCCCACGAACGAACGCCTGGAGTTCCTGGGCGACACCGTGCTGGGGCTCGTGGTCACCGAGGCGCTCTACCGGCGTCACCCGGACCTCTCCGAGGGCGATCTGGCGCGCATGCGGGCGGCGACGGTGTCGCAGCGCGCGCTGGCCGCCGTCGCGCGCACCCTGGGCCTGGGCAAGTACGTGCTGCTCGGCAAGGGTGAGATCCGCACGCGCGGCTTCGAGAAGGACTCGATCCTGTCCGACACGGTCGAGGCCCTGATCGGTGCCACCTACCTGTCGCACGGCCTGGAGACGTCGCGCGCGCTCGTGCACCGGCTCGTGGACGCGACGCTCGACGTCGCGGCGGGCCTGGGCGCCGGGCTGGACTGGAAGACGTCGCTCCAGGAGGCGTCCGCCGAGCGCGGCCTCGGCGCACCGGAGTACGTCGCCACGTTCGAGGGACCCGAGCACGCCCGGATCTTCCACTCGACCGTCGTGATCGACGGGGTCACCTACGGCTCCGGTTCCGGGTCCGCGAAGAAGCACGCGGAGCAGGGTGCCGCCGAGGAGACCTACCGGGCGCTCCTCCAGAAGTTCCCCCTCCCGGGGTCCGGGGACACGTCCGGCAGCAAGGCGTCGGCCGCCGGTGCCTGAGCTTCCCGAGGTCGAGACCGTCCGGGACGGCCTCGACCGCCTGGTGGTCGGCGCCGTCGTGCGCGACGTCGAGGTGTTCCGCGAGTACAGCGTGCGCCGGCACGACGGCGGCCCCGGCTCGTTCCGCGACCAGCTCGTGGGCCGGCGCCTGGCGGCAGCGGTGCGCCGCGGCAAGTTCCTGTGGCTGCCGCTGGAGCTCCCCGGGCCGGGGGACCGTGCGGCCGGGCCGGGGGACCGTGCGGCCGGGCCGAGCATCCAGGCGAGCGCCCCGCCCGGCGCCGGGCGTGCGCTGCCGAACACGCTGCAGACCGCGCTGCCGGCCGCTGCACTGCTGGCGCACCTGGGCATGTCGGGTCAGCTCCTCGTGCGCGGGGCGACGACCGGCGACCCCACGCCGGGCGACGGCGCCGTGGGCCCGGACGGCGCCACACCCGCTGACGACTGGCGGCACCCGCACCTGCGCGTCCGCCTGCACCTGACCGGCGCGCCGTCCGGTGCGCGCTACCTCGACTTCGTCGACCAGCGCACGTTCGGGCACCTGAGCGTCCAGGATCTCGTGCCGGACGGAGCGGCCTCGCCCGTCGCCTCGGCTGTCGCCTCGCCCGTCGTTTCGCCCGTCGCCTCGGCTGTCGCCTCGCCCGTCGCTTCGCCCGTCGCCTCGGCTGTCGCCTCGCCCGTGGCCGCAGCGTCTGCCCTGCCCGCTGCGTCGATCACATCCGCCCCGGCCGGTCACGGTTCGGACCTCCCGCTGCTCCCGGAGCCCGTGGCGCACATCGCCCGCGACCTGCTGGACCCGAACCTCGACCTGGACAGCCTGGTCCGGCGGGTGCGCCGGCGTCGGACACAGATCAAGCGCGCGCTCCTGGACCAGACGGTCGTGTCCGGCGTGGGCAACATCTACGCCGACGAGGCGCTGTGGCGCGCACAGGTGCACTGGGCGCGTGCGACCGACCGGCTCCGGGCCGCGGACGTGCGCCGGGTGCTGGATGCTGCGGCCGAGGTGATGCGCGAGGCGCTGGCCCAGGGCGGCACGAGCTTCGACGACCTGTACGTCAACGTCAACGGGCAGTCCGGTTACTTCGACCGGTCGCTGGCCGTGTACGGCCGGGAGAACGAGGAGTGCCGCCGCTGCGGCGCGCTGATCCGCCGTGACCCGTTCATGAACCGGTCGTCGTTCACGTGCCCCGTCTGCCAGCCCCGCCCGCGCACGCCGAGATGACGCCAGAACGCGCAGAGACGGCGAGATGACGCCCGAACGCAGAGAGTGCGCTTCTACCCAGCGATTGTGCCCAGAATCATTGCCGTTTTTGGGCCTAATCGCTGGGTAGAAGCGCACCTCCTGCCACACCCGCCCGGCCGGGAGCGTCGAGCGCGCCGGACTCGGCCGGGAGTGTCGAGCGCATCCGCCCGGGCCCGCCGCCCCGAGGCCTCGGGTCCGCTCCGTCGCCGCGGGCCCGCCGACGCCACGGCCCCCGCCCCGTCACCTCGCCCCCCCGCCCTGTCGAGCCACCCCGCGCTATCGCGCCGTCACGTTGCGGATCGGGCTGCCCGCCCGCCAGGCCGTGAGCTGGTCGGCCAGGAACTGGGCCGCTCGCCGGGGGCGCCCGCCCGCCACGTGCGGGGTGAGGATCAGGTTCGGCACGTCCCACAGCGGCGAGTCCGCGGGCAGCGGCTCGGTCTCCATGACGTCCAGGGCAGCGCCGGCGAGCCGCCCGGAGCGCAGCGCGTTCTCCAGGGCGGCCTCGTCGACGGTCGCGCCCCGGCCCACGTTCACGAACCGCGCGGTCGGCGGGAGCAGGCCCAGCAGGCGGGCGTCGAGGATGTGCCGGGTGGAGGGCAGCGCCGGCAGCAGCGAGACCAGCAGGTCGGTCTCGGCGAGCTGTGCCTCCAGGCCGTCCGCGCCCACCACCGGGTACCCGGCGCGCTCACCGGCACGGGAGGCGACGCCGGTGACCTGGGCACCGAGCGCGGTCAGCAGCGGGGCGAGCCGCAGGGCGATCGAGCCGAAGCCCCAGATCGTCACCCGTGCCTCGTCGAGCGTGTACTCGCGGCCGGTGACCGGGTCGGCCTGGGCGAACGTGATCTCCTTGGCCCAGCGGTGCTCCTGCTGGGCGGCGAGCGAGACGTCGATGCGGCGCACGGTGGCCAGGATCAGGGCGAGGGCGTGCTCGGCCACGGTGTCGTCGTGCAGCGACTGGCCCGAGGAGACGACGACGTCGGGCGCGAACCCGGCGCGGAGCACGACGTCCGGCCCCGCGGTCAGGGTCTGCACCCAGCGCACGCGGGTGAGCCGGCGGGCGGCGTCGGCGACGACCTTCGGCGGGCTGGACCAGGTGACCAGCACGTCGGCGTCGGTGTGCTCCTCGGGGACCGGCTCGTTCATCGCGTAGGCGACCACGCTGTCGGGGCCGCCGGGCGCGAAGGAGGCTCCGCCGTCGGGCAGGCGGGACGGGAAGTCGAGGTCGAACGGTACGTCCGGTACGAGGATCTTCACGCCGGGGACGTTACCGGACGGGCGCGGGTGTGCACCCACCACGCGGAACGCCCGCCGGGCCGGGGGACCAGGCGGGCGTTCCGGGATTGGAGGGTCAGCCCGTCACCCGGATGTAGACCGGGTTGTTCTGCCACATCTCCGTGTAGTGCACGGGGACGCCCTCCTGCTGGGCCTCGACCACCATGCCGTCGCCCGCGTAGAGGGAGACGTGGCCCGACGTCCAGACGATGTCACCGGGCTGCGCCTCGGCGGCGGAGACCTGGTAGCCCACGGTCGCCATCGAGCTCGAGCTGTGCGGGAGGTCGATCCCGAGCTGCGCGTAGACGTACTGGATGAGCCCGGAGCAGTCGAAGCCACTGGGGGAGGCTCCGCCCCACACGTAGGGCACGCCCACGTACTCGAGCGCCAGGTTGACGGCCTGCTGGCCCAGGTCGGCGGAGCTCTCCACGGCTGCTGCCGCAGCGGCCTCCGCCTCGGCCTCCGCAGCGGCTGCGGCGGCGGCTGCTTCCGCCGCGGCGGCGGCCTCGGCCTCGGCGCGGGCCTTGGCCTCTGCCTCGGCCTTGGCGCGTGCCTCGGCCTCGGCCTTCGCCTTCGCCTCGGCGATGCCTTCCTCGGTCTCGGCGTACGGGGTCACCGACACGCGGCCGCTCTCGGCCCAGAAGTCGGCGTTCTGCGTGACCTTGACCTTGGTGACCAGGTTCTCGGCCAGGCCGGCCGGGATCGTGGTGTCGACGGTGTTGCTGACCGGCGTGGCGTTCGCGAGCGTGGCCTGGGTGTGCGACTCGGCGGGCGCGGTGTGGGCGGTCTGGGTGAAGACCGAGGCCAGCATGCCGGAGGTGACGACCGCGATGGCGCCTGTGCGGGCGGCATTCTCGGCAGCGGTCTGGGTGAGTGCGGTGAAGGGGGTGAGAGCGGGGCCCTCGGCGCGGTGCCGGCCCCGGCTGGCGGGACGGTCTGCCTGGTCGTCCGCCCAGTCGTGGGTGCGGTCGGTGAGTACGGTCACCAGTGATCTCCTCGGACGCCTACGAGGTGAGCTGTCGGGTTCGGATGGGGAGTTCGATCACCCGGCCTCGTACGAGGCTTCACCCCGAGGACACTCGCGTGCCCGGCTTACCTGGTTCCCCCGCCCCTGTCACGTCGTAGCTGCTCAGGTCCGGTGACAGGGCTCGGCGTCCGGACCTGGACCTCCCCGCTTCTGGAGAGGTGAGACCGACCGTACCGGGGTCCCTGGCAAATGTCACGATTAGGTCACATACCGTCCTGTGATGGAACTCTCTTGGCAATGAGTTCCGTGTCACCATGTCCGCCATGGTCGATCCCACCACGTCCCCGCGCCTGCACTCCCGGTACGACGCCGTCGTCGTGGGCGGCGGGCACAACGGCCTCACCGCCGCGGCGTACGCCGCTCGAAGCGGACGGTCCGTTCTCGTCCTGGAGCGTGCCGACCACGTGGGCGGCGCCGCCGTCTCGGCCCGCCCCTTCGCGGGTGTCGACGCGCGCCTGTCGCGCTACTCCTACCTGGTCTCGCTGCTGCCGCGGCGCGTGGTCACCGAGCTCGGGCTGCCGATCACGCTGCGGCGGCGGCGCTGGTCCTCCTACACGCCCGTGGCCGACGGCGGCCTCCTCGTCGACACGGGGGACGACGCCGCCACGCGGGCCTCGTTCCGGAGCCTGACCGGATCCGACGCGGACTTCGAGGCATGGGGCCGCTTCTACGCGACGACCGCCGAGGTCGCCCGCCGCCTCGCGCCGACGCTCACCGAACCCCTGCTCACACGCTCGGCCGTGCGGGACCTCGTGGTCGACGGCGTGGGCGAGGAGGCCTGGCGAGCCCTCTTCGAGGAGCCGCTCGGCGCGCTGCTGCGGCGCACCTTCGCCGACGACGTGGTCCGCGGCATCGCCGCCACCGACGGCCTCATCGGCACGTTCGCCGACGTCGACGAGGCGTCCCTGCGCCAGAACCGGTGCTTCCTGTATCACGTGATCGGCAACGGGACCGGCGACTGGGACGTGCCGGTGGGCGGCATGGGCGCCGTCTCGGGCGCCCTGCGCGATGCCGCCGTGTCCGCCGGCGCCACGATCGTCACCTCGGCGACGGTCACCGCCGTCGACCCCGGGGCCACCGGCGTGGAGGTCACCTGGACCGACGCCGACGGGCGCACCCGGGGCGTGACCGCCGGACACCTGCTCGCCGGGTGTGCGCCGGCCGAGCTCGACCGGCTCCTGGCTGCCGCCGGCCGGGGCCCGGCCGACGGGCGGGACGCGGTGGGGGCCACCACGTCCCCGGCGCACCCCGAGGGCGCGCAGCTCAAGGTGAACATGCTGCTCGACCGGCTGCCTCGCCTGCGCGACGGCGTGGACCCGGTCGCGGCGTTCAGCGGCACGCTGCACGTCAACGAGTCCCTCACCCAGCTCCAGGCGGCGTACGCGCAGGCCGCCGCAGGCCGGGTGCCCGACCTGCCGCCGAGCGAGATCTACTGCCACACGCTGTCCGACCGGTCGATCCTCGGCCCGGACCTGGCCGCGACCGAGGCGCAGACCATCACGCTGTTCGGGCTGCACATGCCCGCCCGGCTCTTCCGCGCCGATCCCGACGGGGCCCGCGAGCGGGCCCTCGCTGCCACCCTCGCCTCGCTGAACTCGGTGCTGGCCGAACCGGTCGAGGACGTCCTGGCGCACGACGCCGACGGCGCGCCCTGCCTGGAGGTGCGCACCCCGGTGGACCTGGAGGGCGACGTCGGGCTGCCCGGCGGGCACATCTTCCACCGCGACCTGGCCTGGCCGTTCGCCGAGCCCGCCGACGACGCCGGGCGGTGGGGCGTCGAGACGGAGCACCGCCGGGTGCTGCTGGCGGGTGCGGGCGCCCGGCGCGGCGGCGGGGTGAGCGGCATCCCCGGCCGGGCGGCGGCGATGGCGCTGCTGGGCGACGGCTGAGGCCGCCCACGATCACCCCGCCCACGATCACGCCGCCTACGATGAGGCGTGCAGATCCGACGCGCCGTCCCGGCCGACTCACCCGCGGTCGCCCCGCTGCTCGGCCAGCTCGGGTACCCCACGACCGCCGCTGATCTCGACGCCCGGTTCGCGCGCGTGGCCGGGAGCCCGTACGACGCGGCCTGGGTGGCCGTGGACGGCCCGTCCGGCGCGGTGGCCGGGTTCGCCGCGGGCCACGTCCGCAGTCCGTTCGAGCTCGACGCGCCCGTGGCCGAGCTGACCGCCCTCGTGGTCGACGAGACACAGCGCGGCACCGGCGCCGGGCGCGCGCTCGTGGCGACCGTCGAGGACTGGGCGATCGCCCACGGCTGTGTCCGGATCACGGTGTCCTCCGCGTTCCGGCGCGAGGGCGCGCACGCCTTCTACGAGCGGCTGGGGTATGAGCAGCGCGCGAAGAAGTTCGACAAGAGCCTGCCGGCTTCCTGATCCCCGGCGTACGACACGCCGCACCAGGCACGGCGACCATGGGTCACCGCTCCTGCGCGGCCGCCCAGCCGTACGCCGGATCCGAGACGAGCAGGTCCTCGTGGCGGCCCCGTGCGACGACGCCGGCCGGCCCCGGCGCGCCTCCGCCCGCGGCGCGACCCAGGAACAGCACCTCGTCCGCGACCGCCAGCGGGCTGAGCCGGTGGGTCGCCAGCAGCACCGCCCGGTCCGTCGCGCGGGCGTGCGCCGCGACCGCGCGGACCAGGGCGTCCGCCGTGTCGCCGTCCAGGTGCTCCGCCGGCTCGTCCACGAGCAGCACCCGGGCCGGCGCCAGGAGGGCGCGCGCCACCAGGAGCCGCCGCCGCTCCCCACCCGACACCGCGGCCGCGTCCGTGCCGACCACCGTCTCCAGGCCCCGGGGGAGCGCCGCGAGCCACGCACCCAGCCCGACGGCGTCGAGCGCAGCGCGGGCTTCCTCGGGGGTCACGTCACCCCGCGCGACCCGCAGGTTCTCCAGCACGGTGGTGTCGAACAGGTGCCCGTCCTCGGCGACGAACAGGCCCGCGCCCGACTGCCCGCCGACCGTCCCGGCCACCGGCGGGACCAGACGGGCCGCCGTCATCAGGAGGGTCGTCTTGCCGACCCCGGACGGGCCGGCCAGCGCCACCACCGACCCTGGCTCCAGCGCGAGGGACACGCCGGCCACCGCGGCGCGCGGCAGCCCGTCCGCGCCGGGCCAGCCCGCGGCGACGTCGTCGAGCACGAGCAGCCGGCGGTCGTCCTGGTCGGCGGGTGCGCCGGACGCGTCCGTGCTCACCTCCGTCCGTGACCCGCCGGCACCCGGGTCCGCGGGCAGCAGCGCGACCAGCCGGCCCGCCGCCGCCCGCGACCGGTGCAGCTGGACCGCCGCGGCGGGCAGACCCGCCGTCGCCTCGAAGACGGCCAGCGGCGTCAGCACCACGACGGTCAGCGCCTCGGGCGACAGCGTCCCGGCCAGCGCCGCCGGGATGCCGAACGCCAGCGACGCGAGCACCGCCAGACCCTGCGCCAGCGCCCCCAGCCCGGCGGCGAGCCCGGAGGTGCGGGCGCCGTCGTCCGACACGGCGGACAGGCGCGCGTCCGCGGCGTCCAGGTCGCGCAGCCGCGCGCCGAACCGGCCGGCGACGCGCAGCTGCGCCGACTGCTCCAGGAGCTCCAGGGACAGCGCGGTCACCTCGCCGCGGGCCGCCGCACCCCGCGCCTCGGTCCGGGCCGCCGCACGGGCCGCCAGCCACGGCGTCACGATCCCCGCGAGGACCAGGCACACCGCCAGCGCCGCCCCCGCGGCAGGCAGCAGCACACCCAGCAGCACCACGGAACCGAGCGACGTCACCACCGCGACCCCGGCCGGCACCAGCGCGCGCACCACGAGGTCGCCCACGTCGTCGACGTCCTGGCCGATCCGTGCCAGCAGCTCGCCACGCCGCACCGTGACCGGGCGGTCGTCGGCGGCGAGCCGCTCGTACAGGTTGGCGCGCAGGGCGGCCATGCCCCGCAGGGCGACGTCGTGCGACGCGAGGCGCTCGCAGTACCGCAGCACGCCGCGTCCGATGCCGAAGGCCCGCACGGAGACCACGGCCACCGAGAGCGTGAGCACCGGCGGCATCTGCGACGCGCGCGCCACGAGCCAGGCGGCGGCCGCGGCGAGCCCGATGGCGCAGCCCAGGGTGAGCACGCCGAGCGCGATCGCCGCGGCGACCTTGCCCGGGCGGATCTCCAGCAGCGGCAGGACGCGGCGCAGCGGATCGTTCCCCGCGCCCCGCACCGGGGAGCCGGTGCGGGGCCGGTCGCGGGTCGCCGGTGCGTTCACGGTGTCCTCCCGTCGGTCGCCGGGCGCGCGGCGGGGACGGCCGTCGCCAGCTCCGCGGTCGGCTCCGCCGCCGCGTGCACGTCGATCACCTGGTCGGCCAGGGCCAGGAGCGACGCCCGGTGCGCGACGACGAGCACGGTCCGGCCGGCGTCCCGCCAGGCCCGCACCGTGTCGAGCACGGTCTGCTCCCCGCGGGCGTCGAGGTGCGCGGTCGGCTCGTCGAGGACCACCAGCGGCCGGTCGGCGGCGTCGTCGAGCAGCGCGGACGTGAGCGCCACGCGCTGCCGCTGGCCCACGGACAGTCCCACGCCACCGAGCCCGACCCGCGTGTCCCACCCCTCGGGCAGGGTGCCGACGACGGCGTCCAGCCCCGTCCGGCGAGCGGCGTCGGCGAGCGCCCGGTCGTCGACGGGGTGCGGCAGGCCGTCCCGGACGACGTC
This sequence comes from Promicromonospora sp. NPDC052451, assembly GCF_044547525.1. NCBI lineage: Bacteria > Bacillati > Actinomycetota > Actinomycetes > Micrococcales > Promicromonosporaceae > Promicromonospora > Promicromonospora sp. NPDC052451. The sequence continues at coordinate 215,136 of NZ_JBIUAP010000006.1, read as the reverse complement.
GCGCAGCCGCCCCGGGGGGAGCGCCGGCCGCTGCGGCACCCAGGTGAGGCCGGACCACCACTCGTCGAGGTCGTCCGGGGAGAGGGCGGCGAGGTCGCGGAGCGCACCGTCGTCGTGCCCGTCCGGTACCACGCCGACCCGCCCGGCGTCGGGCGTGAGCAGGCCCAGGACGGCGAGCACCGCGGTCGACTTGCCCGACCCGCTCGGTCCGCGCAGGGCGACGACCCGGCCGCTGCCCGGCCGGCCGTCGCCCAGGGGGATCCGCGCCGACAGCCCGGCGGGCGCGACCACGCCGCGTCCGGGTGCCCGCACGGACACCCCGTCCAGCACCAGCGTGCCGCCCGCCGACCGGGAACGGCCTCGGGCGGCCGGGCGTTCCGTGACCGCCCCCGACGGATGCGGCCCGAGCAACGTGAACGCCCGGTCCACGGCCGCCATCCCGTCGACCGACGCGTGGAACTCGGCGCCCACCCGCCGCAGCGGCAGGTACACCTCGGGCGCGAGCACGAGCACCGCCAGCGCCGGCTGCAGGTCCATGGCCCCCTCGACGAGCCGCAGCCCGACGCCGACGGCGATGATCGCGACCGACAGCGTGGTCAGCAGCTCGAGCACCATCGAGGACAGGAACGCGACCCGGAGGGTGCCCATCGTGGCCTTGCGGGAGGCGTCGCCCAGGGCGCGCACGCGCTCGGCCGGGCCGGTCGACCGGCCGAAGGCGCGCAGGGTCGGCAGCCCGGCGACGAGATCGAGCACCTGGGCGCCGAGCCGCTCCACGGTGGCGAGGCGCCGCTCCGACGTCCCGGCGGTCAGGCGCCCCACCAGCACCATGAACACGGGCACGAGCGGCAGGGTCACGATCGCGATCAGCGCCGAGACCCAGTCCAGGCCCAGCACCACGACGACGAGCGCCGGGGTGAGCAGCGCCGTCAGCACGAGCTGCGGCACGTAGCGCACCAGGTACGGTTCCAGCGCGTCGAGCCCGCGCGTCGCGAGGGTGGCGACCTCGGCCTCGGGGCTGGCCCCGCCGGTGGCGGCGTCGGCCGGCTCGGCCGTGCTGTCCGCCGTCGCGCCGGCCGCGTTCCCTGCCGTGGGCCAGGCCGCCCGTGGCCCGCGCAGCGCCCACGCCTCGACCACCGCCCGCCGCAGCTCGGCGACGGTCCGGGCGGCGGCGCGCAGCGCGTAGCGCTCCTGCGCCCAGGCGACGGCGGCCCGCCCGCCGACGACGAGCGCCAGCCCGGCGAAGGTGCGCACCAGCAGAGGGCCGGACACGCCGTCCCCGCGCACCACAGGCGTCAGCAACGCCGCGATGAGGAGGGCCTGCGCCACGATCAGTGCGGCCGCGGCGATGCCGAGCCCGACGGTGAGCGCCACGTACCAGCGGGCGGCCCGCACCTGCCGCAGCAGCCGGGGGTCCAGGGGTTTCACGCGTGCTCCTCGGCCTAGAAGGCCGACTCCTTGATCTTCTTCCAGGTCAGCCCGGCCGGCGCGGGGATGTGGTCCACGGTCAGCCGGCGCCGGAACACCCAGTAGGTCCAGCCCTGGTACAGGATCACCAGCGGGGTGAGCACCACGGCGACCCAGGTCATGACGGTGAGGGTGTACGGCGTGGACGCCGCCTCGGCGATGCTCAGCGACGGGCCGCCGTCCAGCCCGGGCATGACGTCCGGGAACATTGACCCGAAGATCAGCACGACGGCGGCGACGATCGTCACGGCGGACAGGCCGAACGCCCAGCCCTCACGTCCCACGCGGTTGGTCAGCACGACGCCGACCAGGGCCAGCGCGGCGACCACCACGGCGGCCCAGGTCCAGGTGACGGAGAACGCGAGCTGCGCCCACAGGGCCCAGCCGCCGGCCACCAGCAGGGCACCGACCGACAGCACGCCGGCGAACCGCCGGGCGCGCGCCCGGATCTCGCCGTCCGTCTTGAGGGCGACGAACACCGAGCCGTGCAGCAGGAAGAGCACGAGCGTGGTGGCGCCGCCGAGCAGCGAGAACGGGTTGATCAGGGCCCAGAACCCGCCCACGTACTGGTGCGCCTCGTCGAGCTGGACGCCGCGCACGAGGTTGGCGAACGCCACGCCCCAGAGCACGGCGGGCACCCAGGACCCGACCTGGATCGCGACGTCGCAGCGGCGTGCCCAGACGGCGTCCGCGATCTTGCCGCGGTACTCGAACGCGACGCCCCGGACGATGAGCGCCACCAGGATGACCAGCAGCGGGAGGTAGAAGCCGGAGAACAGGGTGGCGTACCACTCGGGGAACGCCGCGAAGGTGGCGCCGCCCGCGGTGAGCAGCCACACCTCGTTGCCGTCCCACACGGGCCCGATGCTGTTGACCAGCACGCGCCGCTCCTTCTCCCGGTGCGCGCCGTCACCCCGGGGCAGCAACGACATCAGCATGCCGACGCCGAAGTCGAAGCCCTCCAGCACGAGGTATCCGGTCCACAGGACCGCGATGATGAGGAACCACACGAGCGCGAGATCCACGGTCATGTCCTTTGTCAGTCTTGGTTCTGGCGGAGGTCAGAGGGGTCAGTAGGCGAACGAGAGCGGCCGGTCGGTGTCGTCGTCCGCCGCCTCGGGGGACTCGTCGCGCACCGTGGTGGGGACGCCCTCGATCGCGTAGCGGTGGATGAGCCGGTACCAGACCACGGCGAGCACGCCGTAGAGCAGGGTGAACACGATCATCGAGGTGAGCACCATGCCGGGGCTCACCACCTCGGAGACGCCCCGCATGGTGAGCAGCCGGATCTGGTCGATGCCGGTCGGGTTGGGCGCCACCACCCAGGGCTGGCGCCCCATCTCGGTGAAGATCCACCCGAACGACGACGCGAGGAACGGCGTCGGGATCGCCGCGATACCGATGCGGGCGAGCCACGTGTTGTCGCTGACCCGGCCGCCGCGCGTGAACCAGAGGGCGGCCAGGGCGAGCAGCGCCGACCCGGCGGCGAAGCCGATCATCAGCCGGAAGCTCCAGTAGGTGACGGCGAGGTTCGGGGTGTAGGAGATAGCGTTGCCGGCGTCGTCGGTCTCGCCGTACCGCTCGGAGTACTCCTGCTGCACGTCGTTGACACCGGGCAGGAAGCTGTCCGGGCCGGAGAAGTGGCCGGTGCCGAGGTAGCTGGCCAGGCCGGGCACCTCCAGGATGTGCCGCACGCCCTCGCAGGAGTTGGACAGGTCGCCGATGGTGAGGATCGAGAAGTTGGCGGCCTCCTCGCCCTCGCACAGGGCCTCGGCGGAGGCCATCTTGCCGGGCTGCTGCTCGAACATCAGCTTGCCCTGGGCGTCACCCGTCAGCGCGACGCCGACGCCGGCGACCAGCATGACCACGGTGCCCAGCACCACGGCCGGGCGGTAGACGTCGCGCGCCAGCTCGACGTTCTCCGGCCGCCTGGTCCGGGCCAGGCGGACCATCCACCAGGCGGCGATCCCGGCCACGAACGTCCCCGCGGTCAGGAACGCGGCCGCGACGGCGTGCGGGAACGCGGCCCACAGCGTGTTGTTGGCGAGGATCGCCCAGATCGACTCCATCTCGGCGCGGCCGGTCTCGGGGTTGTACCGGGCGCCCACGGGGTGCTGCATCCAGGAGTTGGCGGCCAGGATGAAGAAGGCGGACAGGTTCACGGCGACCGCCACGGCCCAGATGCACGCCAGGTGCACCTTCTTGTTCAGGCGGTCCCAGCCGAAGATCCACAGACCCAGGAACGTCGACTCCACGAAGAAGGCGGCCAGCGCCTCCATGGCGAGCGGGGCACCGAACACGTCACCGACGAACCGCGAGTACTCGCTCCAGTTCATGCCGAACTGGAACTCCTGCACGATGCCGGTGACCACGCCGAGCGCGAAGTTGATCAGGAAGAGCTTGCCGAAGAACTTGGTCAGCCGCAGCCAGCGCTCGTTCCCGGTGCGGACCCACGCCGTCTGCATGATCGCCACGAGGGGCGCCAGGCCGATCGTCAGCGGCACGAAGATGAAGTGATAGACGGTGGTGATGCCGAACTGCCAGCGTGCCAGGTCGAGGGCTTCCACTCCGGGCTCCTGTGAGGTGTTCGAACGGCTCTGTCCCTGGGGACGCTAGGCCTGATCGAGCAGGTCCGCGCGCCGCCGCGGGGTGATTCCGTCGCTTGTGAATGTCTTCACAAGGAACTGTACACGCTGTTGAACCACGCTTTGGTCCAGGCAGGGCGGGCGCCGCCTCCTGTGCGATACTGGTCGAACCCGCGCGGGCCCACATCCCTGCGTGGCCTGCAGAGTCCAGCACTGCCCGTGATCCGCACGCGGTGCCGCTGTCACGACAGAACGTGGTGGCAGGCGTCCGCGAAGACGACGGGCAGAGGGCCGCAGCCAAGACTTCCGTTCGGGTGTGTCGCTTCGCCGCGACGCATCGCCGGACGACCGACCGCCTGGCGGTCCGCGTGGTGTGGAGCGGGCGCCGGCTACAGGAGCACCTCACGTGACGCCTTCCAGCACCACCGGTTCGACCATCGGGTCACAGGATGATCACGACGCACCTGAGGCGAACGCCCAGGTCACCACTGGTGGGGAGGCCCCGGCGGACAGCGCGCCGGTGAAGCGCCCGCGTCGTCGGGCCACCCGGTCCGTGGTCTCCACGGCCAGCGCCGGCCCCATCGTCGTCGGCTCGTCCGACACCTCCTCGGCCCCGGCCGAGGCCCAGCCGGTGACCACGGGCGGTACCGCAGCGGTGGCCGCGCCCGCGGCCCCGGCAGCCGGCGAGACCGCCACCAGGCGTCCGCGTCGCCGCGCCACGCGCGGCGTCTCCTCCCCGGCACCCGTCGTGGACGCCGGCCCGACGGCGGACGAGCAGTCCGCCCCGGCCGGGACCGTCGCCCCGGATGAGACGGATCTCACTGCCGGGACGCAGCCGGCGGAGCCCGCCGGAGCCGAGCCTGCCGATCCCGCCGAGGCTGCCGCCGTTGCCGAGGCCGAGCCGGCCGAGGTTGAGGCCGAGGCCGCCGCCCCCGTCGACGAGCCGGTCGACGAGCCCGTTGACGAGCAGGGCGCCGACGCGCCCGCACCGGCCGACATCGTGCTGCCGGAGCCCGCTGCCCCCGCCGAGGTGCCCGTGCGTGAGGTCGCGAGCCTCGACGACATCGTGCTGCCCGGTGGCCCGGCACAGGAGTCCGAAGCCGTACCCCGCCGGCGCACCCGCCGGAAGGCGGAGCCGGCCGACGCCGCACCCGAGGCCGAGGCGGCGCCCAAGCGCGGTCGCTCGCGGCGCAAGGCCGCGGAGCCCGTGACCGAGCCGGTCGCGGAGACCGCCGACCAGGTCGCCGAGCCCGCGCCGGAGGAGTCCGCTCCGCGCGCCGCCGCGACGGAGGAGACCGTGGCGGACGCGCCCGCGGAGCAGGCCCCGAAGGGCCGCGCGCGCCGCAGCCGTCGTGCCACCTCGACCCCGGCCGAGACCACGCAGGCCGCCGAGCCCGCCCAGGCCGCCGAGGCCCCGGCCGCGCAGGCCCCGGTGTCGCCCGCGGCGACCACCTCGGGCACGCGCGTGCCGCGCCTGGCCACCACGGCGCTGCTGTTCCAGGCGCCCGACGACTCCGCCGCACGCCGTTCGCGGCGTGCGCAGGCCCCCGCCGGTCCGCCGCGTCCGCAGGACCTGACGCCGCAGTTCGCCCGTCCGGTGCCCCGCACCGCCGAGCGCCCGGCCGAGCCTGCTCCCGAGGCGCCGGCCGCGCCGGCGGCCGAGGTCGTCGCCGAGCAGGTCGAGCAGGCCGCCGAGGCGGCGCAGGCGCCCGCCGAGCCCCGGACCCGCCGGTCCGGCTCGCGCCGGGCCGTCCGCGGTACGGGTCCGAGCGCCGAGCCGGCGGCCCGTCCCGAGCCCGAGGCCGAGGCCGCCGCGCTGGAGAGCGCCGAGCCTGCGGGCGACGCGACCGCCGTCGCGCCGAGCGCCCCGGCGGCGCCGCAGTTCGTCGCCGCGGAGCTGAGCGAGGACGACGCCGCGGCCGTCGACGAGGTCGGCGCGATCGAGGAGGAGCTCGTCGCCGAGGGTGTCGAGCTCGAGGAGCTCGCCCCGGAGGACTTCGAGGAGTACGACGACGAGGAGGTGCGCCCGTCGCGCCGTCGTCGTCGCCGGGGTGGGCGCGGCCGTCGCGGTGGCCGCGCCGGACGCGGGGACGACCAGGACGACTCCGCCGACGAGGACCAGGACGACGACCAGGACGAGGGCGCGCAGGCGTCCTCCGACGAGGACGTCGACACGGAGGCCGACGGCGAGGACGACGCGCAGGACGCCGCGGAGGGTGACGGTGGCAGCCGCCGTCGTCGCCGGCGCCGCCGGGGGACCCGTGGCGAGCGTGCCGAGGCGGCCGCCGCGCGGTCCAGCCGCAGCGACGAGGTCACCGCGCTCAAGGGCTCCACGCGCCTGGAGGCCAAGAAGCAGCGCCGTCGCGAGGGCCGCGACCACGGCCGCCGTCGCCAGATCATCACCGAGGCCGAGTTCCTGGCCCGCCGCGAGTCGGTGCAGCGGTCGATGATCGTGCGCGAGAAGAACGGCCGTACGCAGATCGCGGTGCTGGAGGACGGCGTGCTCGTGGAGCACTACGTCTCGCAGCAGTCGCAGGCGTCCATGGCCGGGAACGTGTACCTGGGCCGCGTGCAGAACGTGCTGCCCTCGATGGAGGCGGCGTTCGTCGACGTCGGCAAGGGCCGCAACGCCGTGCTGTACGCGGGCGAGGTCAACTGGGACGCGGCCGGCCTGGAGGGTCAGCCGCGCCGGATCGAGCAGGCGCTGAAGTCGGGCGACTCCGTGCTGGTGCAGGTCACCAAGGACCCGATCGGCCACAAGGGAGCCCGCCTGACGAGCCAGATCACGCTGGCGGGCCGGTACCTGGTGTTCGTGCCGGGCGGCGGCATGACCGGCATCAGCCGCAAGCTGCCCGACACCGAGCGGTCGCGCCTCAAGAAGATCCTGCGCGAGGTCGTGCCGGACGGCGCGGGTGTCATCGTGCGCACCGCCGCGGAGGGGGCCAGCGAGGACGAGCTGCGCGCCGACGTCGAGCGGCTGCAGGGCCAGTGGGACGCCATCCAGGCCAAGGCCAAGAAGGCGTCCGCCCCGGCCCTGCTGCAGGGTGAGCCGGACATGGCGATCCGCGTGGTCCGCGACATCTTCAACGACGACTTCTCGTCGCTGGTGGTGCAGGGCGAGGGCGCGTGGGACGAGATCGCGCACTACGTCGAGGAGCTCGCTCCCGACCTGCGCGAGCGCGTGTCCAAGTGGGTCGAGAACACCGACGTGTTCACGGTGCACCGGGTGGACGAGCAGCTCGCCAAGGGCATGGACCGCAAGGTCTGGCTGCCCTCGGGCGGCTCGCTCGTCATCGACCGTACCGAGGCCATGACCGTCGTGGACGTCAACACCGGCAAGTTCACCGGTGCGGGCGGCACGCTCGAGGAGACCGTCACGCGGAACAACCTCGAGGCGGCCGAGGAGATCGTGCGGCAGCTCCGCCTGCGCGACATCGGCGGCATCATCGTCATCGACTTCATCGACATGGTGCTCGAGTCCAACCGTGACCTGGTGCTGCGTCGCCTGGTCGAGTGCCTGGGCCGGGACCGCACCAAGCACCAGGTCGCCGAGGTGACGTCGCTGGGCCTTGTCCAGATGACGCGCAAGCGCGTGGGCCAGGGCCTGGTCGAGGCGTTCTCGGAGACCTGCGAGCACTGCAAGGGCCGCGGCTTCATCGTGCACGAGGAGCCGATCGAGAAGTCGGCGGGCGGCTCGGCCGCTGCCTCGGTGGCGTCCTCCGAGGAGGGCCCGCGTTCCGCGCGGGCGCGCCGCAAGCGGGGCAAGGAGAAGGCGTCGGCGCAGGAGCCCGCCGCCCCGGTCGCCAGCCTTCCCGAGGAGCGGTCCGAGGCGCGGGAGGCCGTCAAGGCCACGCTCGCGACCATCGCCGCCGCGGCGCAGCACGCGCACGAGCCGAAGGAACCGGCCCCGGAGGGTCCCGCCACCCTGGACGAGATCCAGCTCCCCGCGGCCGGTTCGGCCCCGGCAGCCGCTCCCGCGGAAGTGTCTGACGCTGCGCCCGCCGACCCGCCCTCGCGCACGTCCGACGACGTGCGACCGACGACCGACGACACGCCGGAGGGGGGCTCCGGCACCGGGCAGCCGGAACCGCCCAAAGGAGCTGGCGACGAGGTCGCCTGAGCAGAAGAAGGGCTTCTGGGCGAGGCTGTTCGGCCTCTGACCTGATCCCGACGAGGGTCGCCACCATCCGGTGGCGGCCCTCGTTTCGTGTGTCCGGGCGAGAACTTCCTTGCGGACCGTCGACGTTCTATGGTTCATTAGTCGAGTAATGAACCACCGAACCAGGATCCAGGGGATCCCCGGACGACGGAGCCGTGATGACGACGACCACCACCGCACCACCCACCACCCGGCTGGGATACATCGACAACCTGCGCGTGCTGCTGACGGTGCTGGTGATCGCGCACCACTGCGCCGTCACCTACGGCGCCCTGCCGGTCTGGTACTGGGCGGAGCCGAGCACCAGCCCGTCGGGCATCGCGCTGATGCTGTTCGTGATCGTGAACCAGTTCTGGTTCATGGGCGCCTTCTTCCTGCTCTCCGGCCTGTTCGTCGCCGGTTCGGTCGACCGCAAGGGCCCCGGTGCCTTCGCCCGGGACCGGGTGATCCGGCTCGGTGTGCCGCTCGTCGCCTTCCTGCTGGTGGCGCGGCCGGTCCTGTCCCTGCCGCAGTGGCCGGCGGCGCGCGCCGAGGGCGAGACCTTCCTGCACTTCTGGTTCACCGTGGGCGACCCTGGCCCGCTGTGGTTCGTCGAGGTGCTGCTCGTCATGTCGCTCGCCTACGCGGCCTTCCGCGCGCTCCGCGCCCGCTCCACCGCGCTCTCGAGGCCCGACGCCCGTCAGACCGTGCCCGACGCGGGTCAGACCGTGCCCGACGCGGGTCAGGCCGTGGCCGACGCGGGTCAGGCCGTGGCTGGGCGCTGGTCCGGCCCGCTCGGGTACCGGGGGATCGGGCTCCTCGTGGGGGTACTGACGCTCGCCGCGTTCCTGTGGCGGCTCGCGGTGCCGACCGGTACCTACTGGGAGCTCGGCGGCCTGCCCACGCCGGCGTACCTGCCGCAGTACGTGATCCTCTTCGTGGTGGGCGTGCTGGCCTCCCGCCGCGGGTGGCTCGCCGGGCTCACCCCGCGGCAGGGCCGGGTCGCGCTGGTCGCGGCGCTCGTCAGCGTGGGACCGGCACTCGGCGCCGTGGCCCTCGCGACGGCACCCGGCGCGGGGCTCCTCGCTCAGCTCGGCGCGGCCCTTGCAGAGAGCGTGTTCGCGGTGAGCACGATCGTGGCCCTGCTGGTGCTGTTCCGGGAGCGGCTCTCCGGGCAGCCGGCATGGGCGAGGTTCGCTGCGCGGAACTCGTTCGCCGTGTACGTCATCCACGCTCTGGTGCTGGTCGGCGTCGCGATCCTGCTCGCGCCACTGACCGCCCCGGCCGGCGTGAAGTTCCTGATCCTGCTCGTGCTCTCGATCCCGCTGTGCTGGACCTTCGCCCACCTGCTGCGCCGGGTTCCCGGGGTGGCGCGCGTCCTGTAGGTCCTGTCCTGGAGGGCCGAGAGCACCCGGGCGGGAAGGTGCCCCGCGGAGGCCGGTCACTCTGCGTAGACAATGTCGACGCAGAGTGACCGGCCTCCACGGGGCACCTTCGGTCGGCACGCCAAGCGGTCTACCTGCACGCCGCCCGCGGGACGTCCGCTCGTCGAGCAGGTCACGGAGCGCACGGGCCGCCCCGGGCTCCTTGCTGGCGCCCAGGCCGGGCAGGAACGGACGGTGCCGACGTCGGTGGCCGTGCCGGAGGAGGCCACGGAATGCTTGACTGGCGCCCATGAAGGACGGTCTGGGCGCCGGGCGCCTCGAGGTCATCGCCGGCCCGATGTTCGCCGGCAAGTCCGAAGAGCTGCTGCGCCGGGTGCGCCGCGCGCGGATCGCGCAGCGCGGCGTGCTCGTGGTGAGTCACGCGCTCGACACGCGCCGGGGGAGCGGTCGCGTGACGTCGCACTCCGGCGCGGGCCTCCCGTCCCGCACCGTGTCCGACGCCGCGGACATCCCCTCGTTGCTCGACACCGCCGACAGCCCGGGCGGCGCCCGTCCCGCCGGGGACGACGACGCCGCCCGTCCGGTCGAACTCGTCGCGATCGACGAGGCCCAGTTCTTCGGCGCCGGGCTCGTCCCCGTGGTCTCGGACCTCGCCGACCGCGGGCTGGTGGTCGTGGTGGCGGGGCTGTCGGTCACCTTCGACGGACAGCCCTTCTCACCCCTGCCCGAGCTCATGGCGCTCGCGGAGTCGGTCGAGAAGCTCACCGCCGTCTGCTCGGTCTGCGGTGCGGACGCCGCGTTCCACGTCCGGATCCCGGAGGCGCCGCCGCTGCCCGGTGTCGGCCAGGCCGGGTCGGGCGCCGGCCAGGACAACTCCGGCGTCGGCCCGGGCGACGCGCTGGTGCCGGTCGCCGCGCACGTGGGCGGCTCGGAGTCCTACGAGGCCCGCTGCCGGCGCCACGCCACGGGGCGCGGCGCCGTCCTGTGACCGGCGGGACGCAGCGTCCCGCTCAGTCCTCGATCAGGGGCACGAACCGGTAGCCCCCGTGATCGGTGGCCCGGGTGCGGCCGTCGGGCAGGCGCTCGATGAGCAGGAGCGACGTCCGTACGGGGATGACCATGCGGCCGCCGTACCCGACCTGCGACACCAGGGTGCGCGGCAGCGCCGGGGCCGACGCCGACACCAGGATCCGGTCCCACCCGTGCTCCCGCGGCATGCCGAGCACGCCCGGCTCCGCCTGCACCACCTGCGCCCAGCTCATGCCGGTGCGCTCCACGTTCGCGGCGCCCCACGCCGCCAGCCGTTCGTCCCGCTCTACGCCGAGCACGGCGCCCTGCGGGCCGGTCAGGAAGGCCAGGAGCGCGGTGCTCCAGCCGGAGCCCGCGCCGACGTCGAGCACCCGTGCGCCCAGCGGGACGCGCAGCAGGCGGAGCATCGCCGCGACCGTGGAGGGCTGCGAGGACGTCTGGCCCCGCCCGATCGGCAACGGGCGGTCCTGGCCGGCGAACGGACGCTGGGACCGGGGCAGGAAGTCCCGGCGGGGCACCGCCCGCATCGCCCGCCCTATGTCGTCGTGCTCGGCTGCCGGCTCAGAGACCATCAGGATCACCTGCTGCCAGGGTAGGCACAGACGCTCCGGGGTCGCCAGGTGCGCCACCCCGGGGCGAGCAGGCGGCTCAGCGGGAGCCGACCGGCTCCGGTTCCCCGGCGTCGCGAGAGCTCTCGGTGACCGTGACCTGCTCCGGCTGGTACCAGGCGGTGAGCGCGGGGTCGTCCGAGTCGAGCCACGCGCCGGCGCCCTTGTCGGCGCCCTCGGTGCGCACCACGCCGACCACGAAGTCGTCACCGTGCTCCTCGATGCCCGTGCGTACGCCCTGCACGATCGCCTCGCGGGCGTACCGGCGCCGCAGCGTGAGCGGGTCGCGGGCGAGGTCCTTGCCCCACGCGACCATCACGAGGACCACCACCAGGGCGAACGGCAGCGCGGTGATGATGACCAGGCTCTGCAGTCCGTTCAGCGCCACCGACCCGCCACCCACGAGCAGGACGGCGGCGATGGCCGCCAGCGCGACGCCCCAGGTGATCGTGACCCAGGGGCTCGGGTTCGGGTTGCCGCGCTGGGACAGGCTGGCCATGACGACGGACCCGGAGTCGGCGCTCGTCACGAAGAAGATGACGATCGAGATCATCGCGACGATCGACGTGAAGGTGCCGGCGGGCAGCTCGTGGAGCAGGGCGAACAGCATGTCCTGCGGCGACTCGGCCGAGCTCAGCGCCCCGTTCGCCTGCTCCATCCACATCGACGTGCCGCCCAGCACCGTGAACCACACCAGGCACACGACGCTCGGCGTCACGATCACGGTCGTGACGAACTCGCGCAGGGTGCGGCCCCGGCTGATGCGGGCGATGAACAGGCCCACGAAGGGCGTCCACGAGACCCACCACGCCCAGTAGTACGTGGTCCAGGTGTCCATGAACGCCTGCGCGTCGGGTGCGGTGGCCGCCGTCTGCGCCATCAGCCGGAACGAGTCGCCGACGAACTGCATGAAGGTGCCCTGGAGCAGGTTGAGGAGGAACGCCGTCGGCCCGACGACGAAGACGAAGACTCCGAGCAACCCGGCCACCGCCATGTTGATGTTCGACAGGGCGCGGATGCCGCGCTTCACCCCCGACACCGCCGACACGATGAACGCGATCGAGAGCAGGGCGATGATGCCGATGATCGCGCCGTTGCCGAGCGGCCCGGTCCCCGCGACGATCTCGACGCCGCGCCCGATCTGGAGCGCGCCGATCCCGAGCGAGACCGCGACGCCGAACAGGGTCACGATGATCGCGAACGAGTCGACGACCGCACCCAGCCAGCCCTTGGTGCGCTCGCCGAAGATGGGCTCCAGCAGCGAGGAGATCAGCGGGCTGCGGCCCTTGCGGTAGGCGGCGTAGGCCACGGCGCCGCCGACCAGCGCGTAGTAGGCCCACGCCATGGGCCCCCAGTGGAACAGCGTCTGCACCAGGGCGGCGTGCATGGCCGGGTTGCTGCCCGGGTCGAGGCTCTCGTACGCCGGCGGCAGGTCGAGGAAGTAGGTCATGGGCTCGTACGGGCCGTAGAACAGCAGGCCGATCCCGATCCCGGCGGAGAACAGCATCGCCAGCCAGGAACCCGTGGAGAACTCCGGCTTCTCGCCGTCCTGGCCGAGCCGGATGTTGCGGTAACGGCCGAAGCCGAGCCACATCATGAAGAGGAAGACGGCGCACGTGAGCAGGCCGAACAACCAGCCGAACGATCCGGAGACCCAGGCCAGGCCGGCGCCGGACGCCGCGGCGAGGCTGTCGGGCGCGGCGGCACCCCAGATGATCACACCTGCGACCAGGACGGCCGCGAAGGCGAACACGCCCCAGCTCGTCCCGAATCTGTTGCGGGTGCTCTCGACGCCCAGACCGGGCAGGAGTGCGGGATGGGCGGTCGGTTTGCCGGTGCTCTTGCGGCTCGCCATCGGAGGGTCCTCTCGTGCGGCGACGAAGTCTCGGTCAAAAAACAGTCATGCACGCTAGCAGACGGGTGAATTCTGCTTGGTTTCCGAGAGGTCAATTCATGGCCGGGCCGATATGGAGCCGGGCGTGGGCAAGGCCACGCCGCCGCTGGTTTGTCCCCGCAAGGGGCATCGCGTAACCTGGTTCTTCGGTGTGCTGTCTGCGCACCCGTCCTGCGTGCCCATGGCGCACCGCACTCGACCGCCGCGGCGGAGCGAGTCTCAGCGAAGCCGGTGGATCCCGTCGTGCGCGCACGCCAAGACTAGAGAGATGAGTTGAACGTGGTGTACGCGATCGTCAAGGCCGGTGGCCGCCAGGAGAAGGTGTCCGTCGGAAGCATCGTCGTCATGGACCGTGTCCAGTCGGCGCCCGGTGAGACCGTCGAGCTCCCGGCCCTGCTGCTCGTGGACGGGGAGAAGGTGACCACCGACGCGAAGAAGCTCGCGAAGGTCAAGGTCACCGCTGAGGTCGTGCGGGACGAGAAGGGTCCCAAGATCACGATCCTCAAGTACAAGAACAAGACCGGCTACCGCAAGCGCCAGGGTCACCGCCAGTCGCTGACCCGCCTGAAGGTCACCGGCATCAAGTGACTTCCGCTGCGGGCGCGTCTCGACGGGCCCGCGTGCGATACAGATTCTCCTTCGTCCCGAAAGACAGGTTCTTCAGATGGCACACAAGAAGGGCGCGAGCTCCTCGCGCAACGGTCGTGACTCCAACGCCCAGCGCCTCGGTGTGAAGCGCTTCGGTGGCCAGGTCGTCAAGGCCGGCGAGATCATCGTCCGCCAGCGCGGCACCCACTTCCACCCCGGCAGCAACGTGGGCCGCGGCAAGGACGACACCCTGTTCGCCCTCGACGCCGGCGCCGTGCAGTTCGGCACGCGTCGTGGCCGCAAGGTCGTCGACATCGTGACTGTCGAGGCCTGAGCCGGGAGGTACCGGCTTCCGCGTAAGGGGGCGCACCGGTGACGGTGCGCCCCCTTACGCCTTTTCATGAGCGGCCCCGGGCCGCTCGCCCGAGCAGTACCTGAGAGGATCAAGACATGGCCAGCTTCGTGGACCGGGTGGTGCTCCACGCCGTCGGAGGCAACGGCGGGAACGGCTGTGCCTCGATCCGTCGCGAGAAGTTCAAGCCCCTGGCGGGACCCGACGGCGGCGACGGCGGTGACGGCGGCTCCGTCCGCCTCGTCGTCGACTCGAACACCACCACCCTGTTGGAGTACCACCACTCGCCGCACCGGCGGGCGACGTCGGGCACGCAGGGGATGGGCGACGACCGGGACGGCGCCAAGGGTGGCGACCTGATCCTCAAGGTGCCGGACGGCACCGTCGTGAAGGACCTCGACGGCAACGTCCTGGCCGACCTCGTGGGCGAGGGCGCCGAGTACGTGGCCGCCGCGGGCGGCAAGGGCGGCCTCGGCAACCGGGCGCTGTCGTCGCCGAAGCGCAAGGCCCCGGGCTTCGCGCTGCTCGGCGAGGAGGGCGAGACCGCCGATCTCGAGCTCGAGGTCAAGACGATCGCCGACGTGGCGCTCGTCGGCTTCCCGAGTGCCGGCAAGTCGTCGCTGATCGCCGCGATCTCGGCCGCCCGGCCCAAGATCGCGGACTACCCGTTCACCACCCTGGTGCCGAACCTCGGCGTGGTGCAGGCGGGAGACTCGCGCTTCACCGTCGCGGACGTGCCGGGCCTGATCCCGGGCGCCAGCGAGGGCAAGGGCCTTGGCCTGGAGTTCCTGCGGCACATCGAGCGGACGGCGATGATCGTGCACGTGCTCGACTGCGCCACGCTGGAGCCCGGCCGCGACCCGCTCACCGACCTCGACGTGATCGAGGCCGAGCTGTCGGCCTACTCGGGTGACCTGGGCATCGCGGGCGGACGGGTGCCGCTGGAGGAGCGTCCGCGGCTCGTGGTGCTGAACAAGATCGACGTGCCCGACGCGCGCGAGCTGGCGGAGTTCGTGCGCCCCGACCTGGAGGCCCGCGGCCTGCGCGTGTTCGAGATCTCCACCGCGAGCCACGAGGGCCTGCGCGAGCTGAAGTTCGCGCTCGCCGAGGTCGTGGAGAAGGCCCGGGCGGCCGCGCCGGCCCCCGAGCCCGCGCCGATCGTGCTGCGCCCGCGTGCCGTGAACGAGTCGAAGTTCACCGTGCGACGGCTGGGTGGTGAGACCGACTACTGGTTCGAGGTGCGCGGCGAGAAGCCGGAGCGCTGGGTGCGGCAGACGGACTTCAACAACGACGAGGCCGTCGGCTTCCTCGCGGACCGGCTCGCCAAGCTCGGCGTCGAGGACGGTCTGTTCAAGGCGGGCGCCGTCGCGGGTGACGAGGTGCGCAT
The DNA here is from genome assembly GCF_044547525.1 of Promicromonospora sp. NPDC052451. Classification (NCBI taxonomy): domain Bacteria; kingdom Bacillati; phylum Actinomycetota; class Actinomycetes; order Micrococcales; family Promicromonosporaceae; genus Promicromonospora; species Promicromonospora sp. NPDC052451. The sequence continues at coordinate 199,706 of NZ_JBIUAP010000006.1, read as the reverse complement.
CGGCGACCCGCGCAACGCCGTCGTCTTCGACTGGGAGCCCACGCTGCAGACCGGCCCCGAGCTGCTCGGTGGTCGTGGCACCGACCTGCGGCTCGACCAGAACGAGCGGCCCACCCGTGGCGAGAAGCGTCGCGAGCACCACGAGCGCATGGACGCCAAGGCGGCGGCCCGCCAGGAGCTGTGGACGGAACGCGAGTCGGGCCACTGGACGGACCCGGACGACGCCTGACGGGCACGGGGGCTGCCCGGGTCGTGAAATGAGCGCGCACCCGGGCACGCAGTGCGGCGAGGATGGGGGCGTGAGCTCCCACGACTCCTCGGCAGGTGCCCGGTCCGCGATCACCTCGGCGCGACGCGTCGTCGTGAAGGTCGGCTCGTCCTCCTTGACGGGCCCGGACGGGCACCTCGACGTCGGTGCGCTGCGCAGGGTCGTCGAGGTGCTCGCGGCCCGGCAGTCCGCGGGTGCGCAGGTGGTGCTGGTCACCTCCGGTGCGGTGTCGGCCGCCATCGGTCCGCTCGGGCTCGGGGCCCGGCCGCGGGACCTCGCCACCATGCAGGCCGCCGCCTCCGTGGGCCAGGGCCAGCTGGTGCGGCGGTACCAGGAGGAGTTCGCCGCGTTCGGCCTCCAGATCGGCCAGATCCTGCTCACCGCCGAGGACACGGTGCGGCGCGCCCGCTACCGCAACGCGCAGCGCGCGCTCGACCGCCTGCTCGCCCTCGGCGTGGTACCCGTCATCAACGAGAACGACGCCGTCACCACCGACGAGCTCAAGTTCGGCGACAACGACCGCCTCGCCGCCCTCGTGTCCCACCTGGTGCGAGCCGACGCCCTGCTGCTCCTGACCGACGTCGACGGCCTGCACGACGCCCCGCCGTCGCGCCCCGGCGCGCGCCGCATCCCGCTGGTCGCCGACCTGGAGGACGTGGCGGGCGTCGAGGTGACCGCCCGCGGCAGCGCTGTCGGTACCGGCGGCATGGTCACCAAGCTGGAGTCGGTGCGGATCGCCACCGGCGCGGGCGTGCCCGTGGTCCTGACGCTCGCGGCCAACGCGGCCGCGGCCCTCGCCGGGGACGACGTCGGCACGTTCTTCGCCGCCACCGGACGCCGCACCTCGGCCCGGCGGCTGTGGATCGCGCACGCCGCACGCACGGAGGGCCGCCTCCACCTGGACGACGGCGCCGCGCGCGCCGTGCTCGGCGGCCGCGCCTCGCTGCTGCCCGCCGGGATCACGCGGGCCGAGGGGGAGTTCGAGGCGGGCGACCCGGTGGAGCTCGTCGCGCCCGACGGCGCCGTGATCGCGCGCGGACTGGTCGCGTTCGACGCGAGCGACCTGCCCGCGCTGCTCGGGCGCTCCACGTACGCCCTGCGCGACGAGCTGGGCGAGGGGTACGACCGGGTCGTCGTGCACCGGGACGACCTGGTGCTCGACCGGCCGATGAGTTCCCCGGCGGCAGCACGTCGGAACGGGTAGGCGGCAGCGCACCCCGGGCGCGCCGCACGACCCGAGGAGCAACAGATGCGACGCACCCGGCACCCTGCCCGCACGGCGTCGGCGGCCCTGGCCGCCGTGCTCGTACCCCTGCTGAGCGTCCCGGCGGCGGCCGCGCCGTCGTCGGCAGGACCGGAACCGGCCGCCGCGACGGCCGACGCGCCGCCGACGGAGTACGAGGGCGAGATCGCCGGCGCGGCCTACCGCGTGCTGGTCCCCGAGGACTGGAACGGCACGCTGCTGCTGTACAGCCACGGCAACTACCCCTCCGAGATCTTCGCGGGCCAGCCGCTGCCGCACCTGCTCGGCAACCAGCCTGCGTCCGAGGAGGTGCTCACCGACCACGGCTATGCCCTGGCGGCGTCGATGTTCCAGGACGGCGGCTACGACTTCACCGTGCCCACGGCCGTGGCGGACCAGTCCAGGCTGCTCGACTGGTTCGAGCAGCACGTGGGTGAGCCCGAGCGCACCTTCACCACCGGCTCCTCCATGGGCGCGGTGACGGCCCTGAAGCACGCCGAGGTCGAACCCGACCGGATCGACGGCGTGCTGGCCATCGGTGGCGCGATCGACGTGGTGGGCATGCTCGACACGATCCTCGACGTGAACCTTGCGACCAAGGTGCTGCTCACCGACGGCACCGACGCCAACGGCAACCCGATCGAGCTGGTGCACCCCACCGACGCGCGGGCGGGCCGCGCCGCCCTCGTGGACGCGGTCGCCGCCGCTGCGGAGACGCCGGAGGGCCGGGCCAAGATCGCCCTCATCGCCTCCCTGAACGACATCACGGGCTGGTACGACGTGTCGGCACCGGAACCCGGCAGCGTGGAGGACCGCACCCGCGGCCAGGCGCAGTGGCTCATGTGGGCCTACTCGTTCGGCCTGGGCCCGACGGCGCGCGTGGACTGGGAGGCCAAGCTCGGCGGTAACGCCTCGGCCTCCTTCGACGGGAGCTGGTCGCGCCGGCTCGTGCACTCCGGCATGCTCCGCGAGGTCCGTGCCGCCTACGCCGCGGCACCCGGTGCCGACCTGTCCGCCGACCTCACCGCGCTCGCCGCCGCACCGGTGATCGAGGCCGACCCCCAGGCGCGGGCGAACCTGGTGCAGCACCGGCCGGAGGGGACGACGCCGTCGCCCGTCCTCACGCTGCACACCACCGGTGACGGCGGCGCGCCGCCGTCGTACGAACGGTCCTTCGGTGACCGGGTGGCCCACGTGGGTCACCCCGAGCGCTACCGCAACCTGTACGTCGAGCGGGGTGCGCACCTCACCGTGAGCCTGGCGGAGGAGCTGGTCGCCGTGCGCGCGCTCGAGGAGCGCGTCGAGTCCGGCCGCTGGCCCGCGCTGAGCCCGCGGGCCACCAACCGTGCCGCGTGGCGGCTCGGCCCCGACTACTTCGGGGTCTTCGACCCGGTGACCGGGGTCTCCGGGCACGAGCCCGCGTTCACGCACTTCGTGCCGCCGCGGAGCGCGCGACCCTCCTGGTGAGCGTCCGCACCACGGGATCGCCCTCGGCATCCGCGCCCGTCCGACGTACGCTCGACGCATGACGACAGTGAGCCACGAGGCGACCCGTACCGGAGGCGAGACCCCCGGAGCGGCGCAGCCGCCGCACACCACGGACGTGACCTCCGCGGTGCGCGACGTCGCCGGGCGTGCCAAGGTCGCAGCCCGCGCCCTGGCCACGGCGAACCGGATGACGAAGGACGCCGCCCTGCGCGCCGTCGCGGACGCCCTGGTGGCCGCGGCGGACCCCATCGTCGCCGCCAACGCGGAGGACCTGGAGCGTGGCCGGGCGAACGGCATGTCCGACGGCCTGCTGGACCGCCTCGCCCTGACGCCGGAGCGGATCGGCACGATCGCGGACGCGCTGCGCGACGTCGCCGGCCTGCCCGACCCGGTCGGCGAGGTGGTGCGGGGGCAGACCCTGCCGAACGGCCTGCGGCTGCGCCAGGTCCGGGTACCCATGGGCGTGGTCGGCATGATCTACGAGGCCCGCCCCAACGTGACCGTGGACGCCGCGGGCCTGGCCCTCAAGTCGGGCAACGCCGTGATCCTGCGCGGGGGCAGCGCGGCGGCGGCGTCGAACGCGCTGATCGTCGAGGTCATGCGGGGTGCGCTGGAGGCGCGTGGCCTGCCGGCCGACCTGGTCCAGTCGATCGACGCGTACGGCCGGGAGGGCGGGGTGGCGCTCATGCGGGCGCGCGGCCTGGTCGACGTGCTCATCCCGCGCGGTGGCGCCGACCTCATCCAGACCGTGGTGCGCGAGTCGCTCGTGCCGGTCATCGAGACGGGTGTCGGCAACGTGCACGTCTACGTGGACGCCACGGCCGACGTCGACATGGCCGTCGCGATCGTGATGAACGCGAAGACCCAGCGGGTCGGCGTGTGCAACGCGGCCGAGACGCTGCTCGTCCACGAGGACGCCGCGGCGGCGTTCCTGCCGGCGGCGCTCGCCGCGCTGGCCGGCGCGGGCGTGGTGCTGCACGGGGACCCGGCGGCCATGTCGTTCGCCCCCGCCGGGGCCGACATGGTGCCCGCGACGGACGAGGACTGGGCGACCGAGTACCTCGCGCTGGAGCTCGGGGTGCGGGTGGTGCCCTCGCTGGACGCCGCGATCGAGCACATCCGCACGTGGTCCTCCGGGCACACCGAGGCCATCGTCACGCGCGACATCGCGGCGGCCGACACGTTCGTGGCCGAGGTCGACTCCGCCGCGGTCATGGTGAACGCCTCCACCCGGTTCACCGACGGCGGCGAGCTCGGCCTGGGTGCCGAGATCGGCATCTCCACGCAGAAGCTGCACGCGCGCGGCCCCATGGGCCTGACCGAGCTGACCACCACCAAGTGGGTCGTGACCGGGGACGGGCACATCAAGCCGTGACACGTCCCGGGGGTCCGGGAGACCTCCGCAGGATCTCCTTGCGACCCAGTGCCGCGGTGCACTCGCCGCAAGGCGTCCGTGAGAGACTAAAGCCCACCTGAGCACGTCCGACTGGGAGGAAGACCCGTGCTGCACACCGCCGTCCTGGCCGCCGAGGCCGCTTCGGAGCACGCCAACGAGCCGATCTCGCCGATCGCGCTGGGCCTGATCGCCTTCGGCGCCCTCGTCGCCGCGCTGGTCGTCACCTACGCGTTCCGCAACGTCGGAAACCGACACTGAGCCACCCGACGGGAGCTTGACGACCAGATGAGCGCGCCCACCGCATGAGTACCCCCGCCGGGACCCGCCCCCGCATCGGAGTGATGGGTGGCACGTTCGACCCCATCCACCACGGCCACCTCGTGGCCGCGAGCGAGGCGGCGGCACACCTGGGGCTGGACGAGGTCGTCTTCGTCCCCACGGGCCGGCCGGGGTTCAAGCAGAAGCAGCGGGTCACACCGGCGGAGCACCGCTATCTCATGACGGTGATCGCCACGGCGTCGAACCCGCGCTTCACGGTGAGCCGCGTCGACATCGACCGCGAAGGCCTCACCTACACGGTGGACACCCTCCGGGACCTGCGGGAGCAGCGTCCCGACGCGGACCTCTACTTCATCTCGGGAGCGGACGCCATCCAGCAGATTCTTCGGTGGAAGGATGCCGAGAAGCTGTGGGACATGGCACACTTCGTCGCTGTCACACGGCCAGGGCACATGCTCTCCGTGGACGGGCTTCCTCGGGACGGTGTGACGACGCTCGAGGTCCCTGCGCTCGCCATCTCCTCGTCCGACTGTCGTCGTCGGGCGCAGGAGGGGTTGCCGGTCTGGTATCTGGTGCCTGACGGCGTGGTTCAGTACATCGCCAAGCACGGACTGTATCGAGGTCTTCACGATGAGTGACAACAAAGGTCGTCCCATGACGCGCCGCGAGATCCGCGAGCGTGAGGCTGCCGCGGCCGCCGCTGCCGGCGGTGGTTCCTACCCGCCGCAGGGCGGGCAGGCCCAGCAGCCTCCGCACCGCGGCGCGGCCGCGCCCGAGGGCGGCTGGTCGCCGCAGAACCCGCCGGTGGCACGGCCGCCGCAGGCCACGGGCGGCACGCGCGGCGTGGACGCGACCGGTCGGCTGACGCCCGTGCAGCAGCCGGGCGGCAACCCGCCGTCGCCGTTCAGCCCGGGCCGGCCGGGCGGGCAGTCCGCCCCGGGCGGCCCCGGCCCCGCGCCGGCCGGCCGCGGGGGCCCCGCCGGCCCTGGCGGGCAGGGCCCGCAGGGTGGACCGCCCAGCCCCTTCGGTTCTCGCCAGCCCGCGGCTCCCGTGCCGCCCGCTCCGCAGCAGGGCAGGTCCGGACGATTCTCCGCCCCGGCTCCGCAGGCCCCGGGCGGTTCGGGCGACCCCGGCCAGACGACGCAGTGGAGCGCCGCGGCGCCTGCGCCGACGCAGCCGCCGTCGAACCCCCCGTCGCCGTTCGGCCCTCGTCCCGGAGCCCCGGGCGCCCCGGGTGGCCGGGGACAGCGACCGGGCGCCCCGGTCGGTGGTCCGCCGAGCGGTTCCGCGGCCGCCGCACCCGCACTCCCGTGGGAGGCAGGCAGCCCGGCGTCGGCGCCGCAGTCCCTCGCCCCGGGTGGTGCTCCCGCTGATCCCGGCTCCCCGTTCCCCCGGCGTCCGGGCCCCGGGTCCGGGCCGGTCGGTGGCGCCGCGCCCCAGGGCTCCGGGCCCGAGGCCCCGTTCCCCGGCGCGGGCGGCCAGTTCCCGGCCCCTGCCGCGCCGTCCCGGTCCGCCCGCCGCGAGGTGGAGGAGGAGTGGGACGAGGAGGAGGACGAGGGCCCGCAGTACACCTGGTTGCACTACGTCATCCTGGTCGTCGTCGCGTTCGTGCTGGGCCTGCTGATCTGGAAGCTGGTGCTGGAGGGCGACAGCTCCATCGAGCCCGACCAGGCCGCGGCACTGCTGGGCGGGTTGCCCGGCTTCGGAGGAGGAGGCACGGCATGACCGCCACCGAGCGGGCCACAGAGCTCGCGATCGTCGCCGCGCGCGCCGCGAGCGACGTCAAGGCGCAGGAGATCATCGCGCTCGACGTGAGCGAGCAGCTCGTGCTCACCGACGTGTTCCTCATCGCCTCGGGCGCGAGCGAGCGTCAGGTGTCCGCGATCGTCGATGCCGTCGAGCGGGCGCTCTTCAAGGAGGGCGTCAAGCCGATCCGGCAGGAGGGCAAGTCGGAGGCGCGGTGGGTGCTCCTCGACTTCGGTGACGTCGTGGTGCACGTGCAGCACGCCGAGGACCGCACCTACTACGCGCTCGAGCGCCTCTGGAAGGACTGCCCGGCGATCCCGCTGCCGGAGGACGCACGCGGTGGCGGCGACCCGGCGGAGTACCGCGACCCCGACGACGGTGCCATCCACCTGGCGGGGGACGTGCAGCGGTGACCGCAGGAGCGATCGTGCTGCTGCGCCACGCGCGCACGGCGTACAACGCGGGCCTGCGCCTGCAGGGTCAGATCGACATCCCGCTGGACGAGGTGGGCCGGTGGCAGGCCGAGCAGGGTGCCACGGCGCTGGCGGCGTCCCACAAGGCGTCGCTGGTGGTCTCCAGCGACCTGCAGCGCGCCCGGGACACGGCGACCGCGTACGCGCGGCACGTGGGCCTGGACGTCGTGACCGACGCCGGCCTGCGTGAGCGCTCCTTCGGCATCTGGGAGGGGCTGACCGACGCCGAGATCGCCGAGCGCTGGCCGGAGCAGCACGCCGTCTGGCGTGGCGGCGGCGAGCCGCCGGTCGAGGGCGTCGAGTCCAAGGGCGTCGTGGCACGGCGCATGGAGGAGGCCGTGCTGCGGCACGCCGAGACCCTGAGCCCGGGGGAGACCCTGGTGGTCGTGTCGCACGGGTCGGCGATCACGCAGGCCGTGACGCGGCTCCTGGGCCTGGATCCCGCGACGTGGCGCGGGCTGCACGGCCTGCACAACGTGCACTGGTCCCACCTGCACGCCTCGGCGCCCGGGGCGACGCCGGCGTGGCGGCTCGTGGCGCACAACGTGGGTGCGGGGTACCCGCTGGACACCTGGCAGTCGGGACCCGAGGCGCGGCAGTGACGGAGCGCACCGGATGTGGATTTGGTCCCGGGCGCCGGTCTGCATAGACTAACGACGCTCGCCCGGCCGAACGGTCCGGGGGAGACCAATCTGGGGCTGTGGCGCAGCTGGTAGCGCACCTGCATGGCATGCAGGGGGTCGGGGGTTCGAGTCCCCCCAGCTCCACCGGATGAAGGGCCCGGCCGTCGGCCGGGCCTTTTTTCATCCCCATGGATAGACTGCCCGCGCCATGACAACACAACGACCTGCAGATCAGCCGCACTGGCGGGTGTACCCGGTGGGCCTCGCGGGGAACGTCGTGAACGCGGCGATCAACGCGCTCGCCCCCTTCCTCCTCGGCATCGGGGCGTCCTTCGTGCTCCTCCTGGCCGTCGCGATGGTCGCGGAGGAGGCGCTGACCTACGAGCCGGCCGTGCGCGGCGCGCTCGACCAGCTCGCCCGGGCCGCCATGGTGCCTGTGCTCGTCCTCGCGCTGGCCGCCGGCATCGTCACGACCATGCTGTTCGCGCTGCGCGAGGTGATCACGTCGCGCGCCATCGCCCGAGCGGCCCGGGAAGGTGCGCCCCGGACGGCCGTGCCGCACCCGAGCCAGGTCGACCAGGTGGCGGCCGAGCCGCCGTTCGGCCCGTTCCTCGTCATGGCCTACGTGGTGGCAGGGGTCGGCCTGCTGATGTCCGTGATCGCCGCCTTCACGGTCAACGGCAGCGAGGTGTACCTGCTCTGGATCTTCCTCGCGGCCACCGGGGTCGGTGGGGTGTTCCTGCTGCTCGCGTACGGGGGTCGCCCGGCGCAGCACCGGCGTCGGCTCGAGATCGCCGCGCACTGGACCACCCCGGACGAGGGGGCGGCGTGGCGCCGCGCCGCGCCGGCGTCGGACGCGGACGACGAGACGGGGCTCCCGGACGACCTCCTGCGCACACGGCGGCGGGCCACCTGGTTCGAGTACGTGGGCATCGTGTGCTTCGCGCTCGGGTTCAGCCTCATGCAGCTCTGGCTGTTCGTCACGCACCCGTTCCGCACCAGGACCGACGCCGGTCCGCGCATGGAGTACGGGGAGAGCATCGAGGTCGTGCTCCTGGCCGGGGTCTGGGTCTTCGCGGCCCTCATGGTGGCGGCCGTCGTGCTCCTGGTCGTGGGGTTCTTCGCCGACTCGGCCGTACAGCAGAGGGAGCAGGAGATCCTGCGTGAGGCGCTGGACGACCCCACGGCCCCGCGCCCCCCGCGGGTGCTGCTGCGCAAGTACGCCAACCATCAGCCGGTGATCTTCGTGCAGGCCCTGACGCTGCTGGCCGCGCTGGGGGCCGTGCTCGGCTGGGGGGTGTACAGCCTCGGCACGGGCGGGATGGAGGACGTCGCGACGCTGTACGGCGACGCGGACGAGACCTTCGGCGGGTTCGTGCCGCAGGCGCTGATCACCCTCGTGGGCTCGGCCGCCGTCGTGCTGGTCGCCGTCGTGTGGGACGTCGTCGCCGCCAGGCGGGGCTACGAGCTGCGGAGCCGGGTGGTGGAGCGCTGGCCCATCAAGCCCGCGCCGCGGATGATCGGGGAGGACGGCAAGAAGCGGCCGGACCCGGCGTCGACGGGGCCGTCGCTGACGCCGAAGCCGGCGAAGCCGAAGCCGAAGCCGCAGACCACGCGGCGGTGACGGACGAGGGCCCGGCCGGCGGCCGGGCCCTGCGTCACGTCGTGCGGTGTTACGCCGCCACGAGCAGGCCCGTGGTGGCCGCACGCGCCCGGTCGAGCCGCGCGCCGACGTCGGACCAGTTCGCCAGGTTCCAGAACGCCGTGACGTAGTCCGCCTTGACGTTCAGGTAGTCCAGGTAGAACGCGTGCTCCCACATGTCCAGCATGAGCAGCGGCGTGATGCCGAGCGGCACGTTGGCCTGCTGGTCGAAGAGCTGGAACACCGCGAGCCGCTGCCCGACGCCGTCCCAGCCGAGCACGGCCCAGCCGGAGCCCTGGATGCCGGTCGCGACGGCCGCGAAGTGCGCCTGGAAGGCCGCGAAGCTGCCGAACTGGTCGGCGATCGCCGCCGCGAGCTCGCCGTCGGGCTCCCCGCCGCCCTCGGGCGAGAGGTTGTGCCAGAACACCGTGTGGTTGGTGTGCCCGCCCAGGTTGAACGCGAGGTTCTTCTCGTGCAGGTTCACCGCGGCCAGGTCGCCGGTCTCGCGGGCCTGGGCCAGCGCGTCGAGCGCGGCGTTCGCGCCGGCGACGTACGCGGCGTGGTGCTTGTCGTGGTGCAGCTCCATGATGCGCCCGCTGATGTGCGGTTCGAGCGCCGCGTAGTCGTAGGGCAGGTCAGGCAGGGTGTAGGCGGGCATGTCCTCGTCCTCTCGTCGAATGCTTCCGACGCTAGAACCTCAACCACGGTTGAGGTCAACTGGCCTGGTGCCCGTCCGGGCGGTTCCGCGAGCCGGACCCGGTCGTTGGTGAAGGGGGCCCGCGAGGGGACGTTGCTGACCGTAGACAATGTCGACGCGGTGCAACACCGCTGCGCGGGGCACCCTCGGAGGGCCTGTCACCGCTCGCCCTTGGTCGCGACCCACCATCACGACGGGGCGGCGGCTGTGTGAAAAGACGATGGCGCGGGACACCGATCAACGATGTCCCGCGCCATCACACCGGTGGAGCTGGGGGGACTCGAACCCCCGACCCCCTGCATGCCATGCAGGTGCGCTACCAGCTGCGCCACAGCCCCAGAGCATTCGCCCAGGTGGGCGAGCCCCCTGAGTCTAGACCGATCAGGGCCGGGACACCAAAGCGAGGGACGGCGCCCCGGCGTCGCCGTCCCGCCGGCCTCCGTTCCGCTGCGCGTCACCCCGGCGCCAACCGCCGCGGCCACGCTGTGAGCCGTGGACACCAAGCTCTCGCGCCGATCCCTGCTCCGGGCCGCTGCGGCCGTACCGGTCCTGTCAGCAGCCCCCGCCGCCGCGGCAGCGGCCGCCCCCTCGATCACCGAGGCGAGCGGCGGGCTGCCGGACGGCACCGACCCGCGCTTCACCATCGCCGTCCTGCCCGACACCCAGTACCTCCTGGACGAGGGCGGCTCCGACCCCGAACCGGTGCGCGCCACCCTGCGCCACCTGGTCCGGGAGCGGAAGCGGGACAACATCGTCTTCATGACCCAGCTCGGCGACGTCACCGAGCACGGCACCGAGGCGGAGATGCTCGCGGCGCGCCGCGCGTTCGAGGCCGCCGGCAGCATGCCGTACAGCGTCCTGGCCGGCAACCACGACGTCTCCGGTGACGACCAGCGGGGCGACACCCCGTACCTGCGCACCTTCGGCCCGCGGCGGTTCGCCCGGATGGAGACCTACGGCGGATCCTCGCCCGACGGCTACAACAGCTACCACGTGGTGCGTGGCGGCGGACGCGAGTGGCTGGTGCTCGCGCTCGACTGGCGGGTGTCCGACGCCGGGCTGGCCTGGGCCCAGGGCGTGCTGGACGAGCACGACACGCTGCCCGCCATCCTGACCACCCACGACCTCGTCTGGGCCGAGGACGACGGCCAGGCCCACCTGTCCGACAACGGTCAGCGGCTCTGGGACCGTCTCATCACGACCAACGACCAGATCTTCCTCGCGCTCGGCGGGCACTACTGGCCGTCCGGCCGCACCACGCTGACCAACGACGCCGGCCACGCCGTGCACCTGCACATCACCAACTACCAGGACCGCTACTACGGCGGCGCGGGCATGCTCCGCTACTACTCGTTCGACCTGTCCCGCGGCGTGATCGACGTCGAGACGTTCTCGCCGTGGCTCGGGGCGAAGCCCGACCCCACGCCCCTGGAGAACGAGCACGTCGAGCTCAGTGGCGACGTCGACCGGTTCACCGTCGAGATCGACTTCGACGAGCGCTTCGCCGCGTTCGCGCCGCCCGTGGTGCCCGCGCCGCGGCCGCCGTCGGCCGTGATGCCGCGCGGGACCGTCGCCTACTGGCGGTTCGACGAGGCGGGCCTGGCGGGGGCCGCGGCCGACGGCGCCCCCGTGGCACCGGGTACGGTCGTCCGTGACCTGAGCGGGAACGGCAACCACCTCACCTCGGTGCTGCTGCACGACAGCGCGCCCGCCGCGCTCACCTGGTCCGCCGAGCACCACGACGACCAGCCGGCCCACGCGAGCCTCCGGTTCGACGGCGGCAAGGGGCCCGACCGTGGCGCAGTGCTGCACACCGGCCCGCACGCGCCGGTCAACGGCATGACGTTCGAGTCGGGCTACACGATCGAGACCTTCGTCAAGCTCCCGGAGCCCTTCCAGGGCGACCACTCCTGGATGGGCATCCTGAGCTGGGAGGGCCGCGCGGGCGACGCCGGCAAGAGCGGCGGGTGGTCCGAGGACGACGCACCGTGCAGCCTGAACGTGACGGGCGAGCGGTTCCTGCAGTTCGTGGTCTACCCGGTGCCGATCGACGACGACCCGACCTCCTGGAGCCACGCGCTGCCTGTGGGTCGCTGGACGCACATCGCGATCGTCAACGACGGCCGGTACACGACGCTGTACGTGGACGGCTCGAAGATCGCCCGCAACGCCGCGACGGTGTCGCGCGGGATCAGCACGGTCGGCAAGCCGTTCGCCCTCGGGGGCACGCAGGGTGCCGGGACGTTCGGCCAGGGCTTCTACGGCTGGATCGGTGACACCCGGATCGTCTCCCGCGCCCTGCGCCCGGAGCAGTTCCTCCTGGCCACCCGCTGACGGCCGAGGTCGTGACGTCGCGTCGAGGTCGGCAGAGGGCTGTACCGACCTCGACGCAACGTCACGACCTCACCGGGGGAGCACCGTGAAGGGGGCGCGCAGCAGGTCCGCGTCGCGGGACGAGCGGCCCACCAGGAGCTCGAAGCTGCCCGGCTCGACCACGCGGTGGCCCTCCCGGTCCACGATCGTGCAGTCCGCCACCGGCAGGGCGAGGTCCACCACCACGCGCTGCCCGGGGGCGACGTCGACCTGCCGGTACGCCTTGAGCTCCTTGTCCGCCCAGCTCACCGAGGTCACCGAGTCGCTGACGTAGACCTGCACGGTCTCGCGCACCGGGCGGGTGCCCGTGTTGGTCAGGGTGACGCGGGCCCGGACGGTGTCCTCGTGGGTGACCTCGGTGCCGAGCACCTCCAGACCCGAGTACTCCACCGTGCCGTAGGACAGCCCCTGGCCGAACACGAACGCCGGCTCCTGGGTCAGGTCGGCGTACCGGGACCCGTGCTGGCCGCGGATCTGGTTGTAGTAGACCGGCTGCTGGCCCGCGTGCCGCGCGAACGAGATCGGCAGCCGCCCGGACGGCTCGATCAGCCCGAGCAGCAGCTCGGCGATCGCCTGCCCGCCCCGCATGCCGGGGTTGGCCACCCAGAGCAGCGCGTCCGCGTTCAGGGCCGACCGGGGCAGCACGAGCGGCTTGGACGCCATCACCACGACCACCAGCGGCGTCCCGGTCGCGGCCAGCGCGTCCAGGAGTGCCACCTGCCCGCCGACCAGCTCCAGCGTCGCGGTCGACTTGTACTCGCCGACCAGCTCGACCTGGTCGCCCACCACGGCGACGACGTAGTCGGCCTCCTGCGCCCGGGCCACCGCCTCGGCGACGAGCTCCGGGTCGGGGTCGCGGGGCACGGCGATCTTGGGCCGGGGCTGGCCGTCGGGCAGGGTGTCGCCCTCGGGCGGCGTGACGAGCGAGACGATCTCGGCCCCGAGCGCGCTGGTCACCGTCCAGTCCCGCGGCGTCAGGTCGCGCAGCCCGTCGAGCACCGTGGTGATCATGTCGCGCGGGTGCCCGTCGGGCAGCCAGTCGGCCTGCCCCGAGCTGCCCGCCCAGTCGCCGAGCTGCTCCTGGGCGGCGTCCGCCAGCGGCCCGACGACGGCGACGTGCCGGGGCCGGTCGGCACCGGCCCCGGCGGCGCGACCGTCGTCGTCCCGGGTGGTGAAGCCGCCCGCGAGGGGGAGCGTGCCGCCGGTGTTGCGCAGCAGGACGAGCGAGCGGCGTGCGACGTCGAGGTTGACGGCCGCGTGGTCGGCGCAGCCGATGAGCGCGCCGTCCCGGGCGAGGGTGGGCCGGCGCGGGTTCTCGAAGAGGCCGAGCTCGAACTTCAGGGTGAGGATGCGGGCCACGGCACGGTCGAGGTCGGACTCGGCGAGCAGGCCGGCGTCGATGGCCTCCTGGGCGCCCTCGAAGAACTGCGGCGTGGTCATCACCATGTCGTTGCCCGCCCGGACGGCCGCGGCGGCGGCGTGGGCGTGGTCGGGCTGGACCTTCTGCTCCCAGACCATGCGGCCCACGTTGTCCCAGTCGGTGATCAGGGTGCCGGTGTAGCCCCACTCGCCGCGCAGCACGTCGTTCAGCAGCCAGTCGTTGATCGTGATCGGCACGCCGTCCATGGACTGGTAGCCCAGCATGAAGGTGGCGCAGCCCTCCTTGGCGACCCGCTCGAACGGGGGCAGGAACCAGGACCGCAGCTTGCGGCGGGAGATGTCCGCCTCGGACGCGTCGCGGCCGCCCTGGGTCTCCGAGTACCCGGCGAAGTGCTTGGCGGTGGCCAGGATCGCGGTCGGGTCGGCCAGGCCGTTGCCCTGATAGCCGCGCACCATCGCGGAGGCGAGCTCGCCGATCAGGTACGGGTCCTCGCCGAACGTCTCGTCCACCCGGCCCCAGCGCAGGTCGCGGGCGATGCAGAGCACCGGGCTGAAGGTCCAGTGCACGCCGGTCGCGGACGCCTCGACCGCGGTGATCCGGGCGGCCTGCTCCACCAGCGCGGGGTCCCAGGTCGCGGCCATGCCGAGCTGCGTCGGGAAGATGGTCGCGCCCTCGAAGAAGGAGTGGCCGTGGATGCAGTCCTCGCCCACCAGGAGCGGGATGCGCAGCCGGGTCTGCTCCACGAGGTCGTGCGCGCGCTCCAGCCGGCTGGGGGAGGTGTGCAGGATCGACCCCACGTGCTTGCGCAGGATGTCGCCCTCGTAGTCGCCGCGCGCGTCGAGCTGGAGCATCTGCCCCACCTTCTCGGGCACGGTCATCCGGGACAGCAGGTCGGCCACCCGCTCGGGGACCGGGCGGTCCGGGTCGAGGTAGACGGGCGTCCCGTCGGGCTCCTGGGTGTCCATCCGGAGACCCACCTCCTGCTCGCGCTGGTCCACCACGGCACTCCTTCGTATCGATCGGGTCTGTCCGTCGGGCGATCGTAACCACGAAAACTTACAGACCGGTAAGTGTCTCACCGCCGGGCGGGCCGCCGTTCCCAGCCAGGGATGGGAGACTCCGGTCGTGACGCAGGCAGCCCTCTCGCAGCCGGCCCCCGGCGCCGGCCCCGCCCCCGAGGCACGGACGACCGCGCGGACCCGGCCCCTCGACCCGCCGCTCCTGCCGCTCGCGGCAGCGGTTCCCGTCGCGGCGCTGGCCGGTGTCACGCTCGACGGCGCCTTCCCCGCCCTCGGGTGGTGGCCGCTCGCGTTCGTCGCCGTGACCCTCGCGCTGCTCACGCTCGTCGGACGGCGAGCCTGGGGTGCGGTGCTGGCCGGTGCGGCGTTCGGCGCGGCCTTCTGGTTCCCGCACGTGTCCTGGTCGTCGCGGTTCCTGGGTGACGACCCCCTGGGCTGGGTGCCCTGGGTGGCGCTGGCCACCGCGCAGACCCTCTTCACGGCAGCCCTGTCCCCGCTGGTCACGCTCGCCTACCGGTGGCTGCCCCGGTGGCGCTCCACCGGGGTGGTGCGGCTGGTCGTGCTGCCGCTCCTGGTCGCCGGAGCCTGGACCACGCGCGAGCTCGCCATGGGCTCCTGGCCGTACGGCGGGTTCCCCTGGGGGCGCCTCGGCATGAGCCAGTCCGCGAGCCCGATCGCACCCGTCGCGTCCTGGCTCGGCGTGTCCGGGCTCAGCTTCTGCATGGTGCTGCTGTGCGCCGCCGTCATCGAGGTGGTCCGGGTCGCGAGCACCACCGCCCCGGCACGGGTCGACGACGTCCCGGTCCCGGCAGGGGAGGACGGCGCCGGGGCAGCCCGGCGGTGGCGGCGGTGGACCGCCGCCCTGCCCGCCACCCTGCCGACCGCCGTGCCCGCCGTGGTGCTCGCGGTCCTGCTGCTGGTCACGCCCCAGTTCCCGACGTCGCACGCCGGCACCCTGCGGGTCGGCGCCGTCCAGGGGAACGGCCCCGCGGCCTACTCCGACGAGCGCGCACCCGGCGCCCTGCTGGACGCCCAGCTCGCCGCCTCCGCACCCCTGGCGGACGAGCGGGTCGACCTCGTGGTCTGGCCCGAGGGCGGCGTCGGCAGCGATCCCCTCGCCGACCCCGCCACGGAGCGGGCCCTGGACACAGCGGCCCGGCAGTACGACGCCCCGTTGCTGGTCAACGCCGCGTCGTCGAAGGGCGAGCTGATCTACAACACGTCGTTCCTGTGGACCGAGGAGGGCGCCACCGCCTCGCACGCCAAGCGGCACCCCGTCCCGTTCGGGGAGTACGTGCCGGACCGGTGGCTCTACGGCGCCATCGTGCCCAGCCTCGTCAACCTGCTGGGCCGCGAGTACACGCCCGGCACCGACGTGCCCGCCGTCGACACCGGCGACGCCGTCGTGGGCCTCGCGATCTGCTTCGACGTCGTGTTCGACGACGTCGTCCGCGAGGGCATCGGCAACGGCGCGCAGGCGTTCATGTTCCAGACGAACAACGCCGACTTCCGGGGCACCGACGAGAACCTGCAGCAGACCGCCTTCGCCCGGATGCGCGCCGTCGAGACCGGCCGCGCCGTCGTCAACCTCTCCACCACGGGCACCAGCCAGGTGTTCGCGCCCGACGGGACCGCCGGCCCCGCCCTGCCCGCCGACCAGGCCGGCCTGATCGTCACCGACGTCGAGCTGCGTGACGGCGTCACCGCCGGGGTGGCCCTCGGGCCGTGGGTCCAGGGGCTGGTGGTGGCGGGCACCGTGCTCGCCCTGGCGGGGCTCGCGGTGCAGGCCCGGCGCTCGTCCCGCCGGAAGGCCGACACCACGGTCTGAGCCGCCGCGGCAGTTCACCTCCCGGCCACGGACCGGCCATGCTCGCCTCGTACTGTCACGGCCGCAGCGCGTTTCCGAGCCCGGGAGAACCAGCCGATGTCATCCGCACGCCTTCGCCGAGGACTCCTCGCGACCCTCGTGACGGGCGGCGTCCTCGCCGCTCTCGCGGTCGCCCCGGTCGCCTCCGCCGCCGAGCCGTCCCTCGGCCTCGACCGGTCCGTGATCGGTGCCGACGAGTCCGTCTCGATCACCTTCGACGCCACCGGAGCCGTCCACGACCGCAACTGGATCGGCATCTACCGCGACGGCGCCGTGCCCGGCGGGCCCGCGTCGCTCGACTGGCGGTACGTGCCGGACGCGACCGGCACCGTCACCTGGGGCCCGGGCGACCGGGACGGCTGGACCCACAACGCCGCGTCGGTCGGCGCGGGCGACTACGACGTCTACCTGCTCCAGGACGACGGCTACGACGTGCTCGCCGGTCCCGTCGACCTCACGGTCGAGGACGGCGCGGCCGTGCCGCCGGCGGAGCCGAAGCCCGAGGTGGACGGCGTGAGCGAGCTCAACGTGCTCACGTTCAACCTGTGGCACGGCGGCACGCAGATCGACGACGGCGCCCAGGAGATCGCCGACGTGCTGCGGGAGACCGACGCCGACGTCACCTTCATGCCCGAGCAGGGCGACGCGCCCGCGCAGGTCGCCGCGCTGCTCGGCTACGACCACGTCATCGCGACCGACACCGGCATCGTCTCGCGCTACCCGATCCTGGAGACCAGCACCGTGGACCGCTGGTGGACCAAGGCGGTGCTCGACGTCAACGGCACCGAGGTGGTGGCCTACGGCGGCCACCTCGAGTACCGCTGGTACGCCACCTACCTGCCGCGCGGCTACGGCGGCGCGGTGCTCGGCGACTGGCCGGACGGCTGGGACACGTGGGACAAGCTCCCGGGCGGCCCGGTCACGGACGTGGACGCGATCCTGGAGGCCAACCGTCAGTCCGGCCGCCCGGCGACGGTCGCGGCACTCGTCGAGGACGTCGCCGCCGAGCGCGCGGCGGGCCGCATCGCGGTGGTCGGCGGGGACTTCAACGAGCCGTCGGTGCAGGACTGGACCGCGGCCACCGCCGACCTCCAGGACCACAACGGCCTCGTGATCCCGTGGCAGAGCACGCAGGCGCTGCTCGACGGCGGCCTGGTCGACGCCTACCGCGAGGTGCACCCTGACCCGGTCGCGAACCCCGGCGTCACCTGGCCCTCGGACAACCCGCTCTTCCCGACCTCCGAGCTCACCTGGGCCCCCGAGGCCGACGAGCGCGACCGCATCGACTACGTCTTCGTCACGCCCGACGAGCGGGTGTCGATCGACGCGGCGTCCGTGGTCGGGCCGCAGTCGACGATCGTGCGGAACGAGCGGGTCGACGACGACAGCGCCGACCAGATCCTCACGCCGGACGCCGTCTGGCCCTCGGACCACAAGGCGGTCCTCGCGTCCTTCAGCGTGTGCGACGACGGGTGCGCGCCGGCGGCACCGGCCTGGGCGGCGGCGTCGGCCTACGGGGCGGGTGACGAGGTGTCGTTCGCGGGCTCGACCTGGCGGGCGGCCTGGTGGACGCGCGGGCAGGAGCCCGGTGCGGCCTATGGCCCGTGGCAGGAGATCGCCGAGCGGGACGGTGTGGCGCAGTGGACTCCGTCGCGCATCTTCGAGGCCGGCGACGTCGCGGTCCACGACGGCACGACCTACGTGGCGCGCTGGTGGACACGGAACCAGACGCCCGGCGACCAGTGGGGGCCCTGGCGGCCGCAGCAGTAGAGCGGGGCTCGTCCCGTCGTCGGCTCGCCCGGCGTCCTCGTGGCGGCGGGTGCTCGTGCCCGCTACTGTCCCTGGGACGGAGCCGACGACGGATTCTCGACAGGCGGGGTGCCGACAAGATGGCCGAGAAGATGGCCGACAAGGTCGACCTGAAGAAGAGCCTCGACGGCTACCGGGCGCAGCAGGGTCGGTTCCGGCTGCTCGACGTGCCCGACCAGCAGTACCTGATGGTCGACGGCCACGGCGACCCGAACACCCCGGTGTTCGCCGAGGCCGTCGAGGCGCTGTACCCGGTCGCCTACGCGCTGAAGTTCGCGAGCAGGCGGGACCTGGGCCGCGACTTCGTGGTCATGCCGCTGGAAGGCCTGTGGTGGGCGCGGGACATGAATTCCTTCACGGTCGCCCGGGACAAGTCACGGTGGGACTGGACGCTGATGATCCTGCAGCCGGACTGGATCACGGCGGACGCCTTCGGCGCCGCGGTCGAGCATGTGCGGGCACGAAGCGGTCCGGTGCGGCTCGACGACGTCCGCCTCGCCCCGCTGTCGGAGGGACGCTGTGTGCAGACGCTGCACGTCGGGTCGTTCGACGACGAGGCGGCGGTGCTCGCGCGGATGCACGACGAGTTCGTACCCGACAACGGGCTGCGTCCGACCGGGCGGCACCACGAGATCTATCTGAGCGACTTCCGCCGGGTGCCGCCCGAGAGGCGGCGGACGATCCTGCGGCAGCCGGTGGAGGCCGCGGGGGACTCGTGACCGGGCCGGCGGCGCGGTTGCCGCCACACCCCGACGGCGTGTCCACCCCTGGTCGGACGCCGTCCGACCAGGGTCCGATGTGCGGGGACGACCACCGTCGTTAGGTTCGCGGTATGACCACCGTGACCCGGGCGTCGTCCGCCGACGCCGTTCTGACCCGTCCGCTCGTGCGGGCGCTGGCCGTCGTCGCCCTGAGCTTCCTCCTGGGTGGCCTCACGTCCTACGCCCAGGGGTTCCTGCCCGACTCCTTCGCGTCGTTCGCGAACTCGGCCAGCGGCTGGACGGTGCTCACGGCGTCGCTCCTGTACTGGTCCCGGATGCGCACCGGTCCCGCGGCGGTGCTCGGCGCCGTGAGCTTCGTGCTGCTGGTGCTCGGCTACACGGTCGCGTCCCAGGTGCGCGGTCTCGTCTACGACCCGCTCCTGTTCTCCGTGGTGGGGATCGTGGTCGGCCCGTTCGTCGGCGTCGCGACCGCATGGCTGCGGGCCGCCGGCGTCCGAGCCGCGCTCGGCACGGCACTGCTCGCGGGGATCGGTGCGGGGGAGGCGCTGTACGGGCTGACCGTCGTACGGGAGACGACCAGCCCGGTGTACTGGACGTTCATCGGCGTTGCCGGCCTCGCGCTGCTGACCGTGATGCTGGTGCGGCGGATCCGGGGTGCGGTGCCGGTGGCGCTCGCGGTCGCGGGCACGGTGGTGGTCGGGGTCGCCTTCGTCGCCGCGTACTCGGGTCTGGGCGGGGTCTGACCCGTCTTCTCTGCCGGCCTCGACGGAAGCTTGCCGCGGAGGCGGGCGCCCCGCGGCCGGAGGCTGTTTGAGAATCGTTCTCATACGTGGTTGACTCTGGCCCGGTATGAGAATGGTTGTCATTCTAGAAGAAAGGAGCGGGCGACCCCGACCGGGCCGCCCGACCACGATGAGAAACCACACCACCCGCACGGCCGCCGGCCTCGGCGCCGCCCTGTCCCTGCTCCTGCTGAGCGCCTGCGCGGCGGACGACGGCGCTGCGGCGGGCTCGCCGTCGTCGTCGGCCGGTACCGACGAGCACGGGGCCGACGAGCACGAGGCGCCGGACGCGACCGAGGTCCAGGCGAGCACGCCGCGTGTCGCCGTCACCTACGACGGCGGTGTGCTCGTGCTCGACGCGATGAGCCTCGAGCCCGTCGGCGAGGTCGAGCTGGAGGGCTTCACGCGGCTCAACCCGGCCGGCGACGAGCGGCACCTGATGGTCTCGACCACCGGCGGCTTCCAGGCCCTCGACCTGGGCACCTGGGCCGAGGCGCACGGTGACCACTCGCACTACTGGACGGCCGAGCCCACCCTGACGGAGGTGCGGTACGACGCCACCGAACCCGGTCACGTCGTGGTGCACGAGGGCCGTACGGCCCTGTTCGACGACGGCACCGGCCTGGTCCGGGTCGTCGACTCCGAGCACGTGGCCGACGCCGACGCCGCCGCCCGGGAGTACACGACGCCGTCGGCCCACCACGGCGTGGCCGTCGAGCTGACCGACGGCACGCTCGTGGTCTCCGAGGGCACCGAGGACGCGCGGACGGGCATCCGGGTGCTGGACGGCGACGGCGAGGAGATCGCGGCGTCGGACGAGTGCCCCGGCGTGCACGGCGAGGCCGTCGCGGCCGACGAGGCCGTGGTGATCGGCTGCGAGGACGGTGCCGTCGTCTACGCGGACGGCAAGATCACCAAGGTCGAGGCCCCCGACAGCTACGGCCGCATCGGCAACCAGGCCGGTTCCGAGGCGTCGCCGATCGTGCTGGGCGACTACAAGACCGACAAGGACGCCGAGCTGGAGCGTCCCACCCGCGTCTCCCTGATCGACACCCGGGACGGGTCGCTGGAGCTGGTCGACCTGCCGTCGTCGTACACCTTCCGGTCGCTCGCGCGGGGCGACGACGGCGAGGCCCTCGTGCTCGGCACGGACGGCCAGGTGCACGTGATCGACCCGGAGTCGGGCGAGCTGACGAAGTCCGTCCCGGTGATCGACGAGTGGGAGGAGCCGGTCGAGTGGCAGGAGCCGCGGCCCGCGATCCTGACGCTGGACGGTTCGGTGTACGTGACCGACCCGGCCACGGACTCGATCCACGCGGTCGACATCGAGACGGGTGAGGTCTGGAAGTCCGCCGAGCTGGGCGTCACCCCGAACGAGCTGAACGGCGTCTCGGGCGGCGAGCCCCACACGCACGAGGCCCACTGAGCCGACGCCGAGTGCCGGACGTTCGCCCTTCCGGGGGTCGGAGAGGGCGAACGTCCAGCACTCGGCGTTGCCGGGGTGGTCAGGAGTGGGGGAAGAAGGCGCGGAGGTCCTCCACCACGACCTCGGGGACCTCCAGGGCCGCGTAGTGGCCGCCCTCCGGGTACTCGGCCCAGTGCTCGATCCGGGCGTTGTCGCGCTCGGCGAACGCGCGGATGGTCTGGAAGTCGTCGGCGAAGACGGCCACGCCGATCCGGCCCGTGCTGACCACCGGCTCCGCGCCCGAGCGCTGCTCGGTGTAGTGGTACCGCACCGAGGTGGCCGAGGTGTTGGTGAGCCAGTAGAGGCTGGCCTGGGCGAGCACCTGGTCGAGGGAGACCTTGCTGGTGCCGTTGCCGAAGTTCTCGAACAGCTCGCTGTAGGCGAGCTGGGCCACCGGAGAGTCGCTGAGCCCGGCCGCGATCGTCTGGGGCCGGGAGCCGTTCATCGCGTTGTACCCGCCCACGCTCTGGAACCACTGCAGGTGCCCCAGGGCGGCGAACTCCTTGGGGCCGAACCCGTCCATCTCGCCCTCGGCTCCCGTGGGGAACGAGAAGAGCTGGAGCACGTGGGCGCCCAGGAAGCCCGCCGGGTCGAGGACCGCCAGCTCCCGGCCGACCATGGCCCCGGCGTCGCTGCCGTGCGCGCCGTAGGACTCGTAGCCGAGCCGGCGCATCAGGGTGTCGACGGTGCGGGCCACGCGGGCCATGGTCCAGGAGCCGCCGTCGGCCGGCTCGCTCAGCGGGGTGCTGAAGCCGAACCCGGGGATCGACGGGACCACCACGTGGAACGCGTCCTCGGCGCGGCCGCCATGGGCCACCGGGTCGGTGAGCGGGCCGATCATGTCGACGAAGTCGAGGAACGAGCCCGGGTAGGTGTGGGTCAGGACGAGCGCCCGGGCGCCCGGCTCGGCCGAGCGGACGTGCAGGAAGTGCACCGTCTGGCCGTCGATCTCGGTGAGGAACTGCGGAAAGCTGTTGGCCCGCTCCTCGACGGCGCGCCAGTCGAAGCCGGTGCGCCAGCGGTCGACGGCGCCGCGCAGGTAGGACTCGGGTGTCCCGTAGTCCCAGGAGTCGCCGGGGGCGGCCGGGGCGAAGCGGGTCCGGGCGAGGCGGTCGGCCAGGTCGTCGAGGTCGGCCTGGGGGATCGCGATGCGGAACGGCCGGATGTCGGTGGGGGCTGAGGTGTTCGTCGTGGTGTCCATGTCTCCGACACTACGAAGGGTTCAGGAACGCTTCTTTCCTCTATTCTGAGCTGATTCGAGATCGGGTTCGAGAAGCGAGAAAAGGAGTCCCATGAGTGCCACCGCGGGGCGTCTGCTCGCCCTCCTGGGTCTGCTGCAGTCGCGCGCCGACTGGTCCGGCGCCGAGCTCGCCGCGCGCCTCGACGTCACCGGTCGTACGGTGCGCAACGACGTCGCCCGCCTGCGGGATCTGGGCTACCCGGTGGACGCCGTGCGCGGGCCCGGCGGGCGGTACCGGCTCGGCGTGGGCGGCAGGCTGCCACCCCTCGTGCTCGACGACGAGGAGGCGGTCGCCATCGCGGTGGGGCTGCGGGCCGCGAACGCCGTGGCGGGGATCGAGGAGAGCAGCGCCCGCGCGCTGGGCAAGCTGGAGCAGGTGCTGCCCGACCGGCTGCGCCGCCAGGTCGCCGCCCTGCGAGACGCCACGAGCGCGGGCCCCGTGAACACCGACAGCAACGTCACCGACCCCGCGGTCGACCCCGCGCTGCTCACGGCGCTGGCCGCCGCGATCCGCGACCACCAGGGGCTGCGGTTCTGGTACCGCGAGCAGCCGCGGGAGGTGGAGCCGGCGCGCCTCGTCGCGTGGCAGCGCCGGTGGTACCTCGTGGGCCGGGACGTGGCCTCGGGCGGGTGGGAGCCGTTCCGCGTGGACTGGCTGGAGCTGCGCACACCGGGCGGACGCCGGTTCACGCCCGTGGAGCCGCCGTTCGACCTGACCGAGTTCGTGGTGCGCGAGGTGGCGCGCACGGGCTGGGCGGTGCACGCCCGGATCCTGGTGCACGCACCGGCGCACGAGGTGCTGGACCGCATCAACCCCGCCGTCGGCACGGTCGAGCCACGGGACGACGCCACGTGCGTGCTGGTCACCGGCGGGGACAGCATCGAGACGGTGGCCGTGTGGATCGGCATGCTCGGGCTCGACTTCACGGCCGACGGGCCGCCGGCCCTCGTGGAACACCTGGCGCTGCTGTCCCGGCGGTACGCGGCAGCCGTCCGCGGGTGACGGCTCAGGCGGTGCGGCCGGTTCCGGCGGTGCGCTCGCTGACCAGGCCCCGGAGCATCGCGGCGAGGATCCGGGCCAGCCGCGGCTCCACCTCGACCAGGGCGTGCGCCATGCGCGGGTCGGAGCGGTAGAGCTCCGCGACCTCCGGCCCCGGGGTGGCGATCTGGTGGAAGGTGCCCGCCATCGAGGTCGCGGCGGCGATCAGGTCGACGCCGTCCTGCTCGGTCAGGCCCGGCAGCGCGGCGCGGACGGCGGGGACGATGACGCCCAGCCCTTCGCCGGTCGTGAGCTTGAACTCCCGGACCTTCTCCACCGACACGTTGCGCTCCAGGTTCAGCGGCGTCTGGCCCAGCAGGTCGCAGAACATCCCTCGGGCGGCGAGCGAGGCCGCGAACGCGGCGGCGACGCCGTCGGCGTCGGGCCGCGCGAGGCCGCGCAGGCGCTCGGCGAGGTCCGGCGCCCAGTCCCGCCAGCCCTCGGCCGTGAGGCGCAGGAAGATCTCCTCGCGCGTCTCGAAGTACCGCAGCATCGCGGACTTGTGCATGCCCACGGCGTCCGCGATGTCGGTCAGCGTGACCTGCCGGATGCCCCGCTCGGTGCCGAGCCGGCGGGCGGCGTCGAGGATGGCGACCTCCCGGACGCGCTTGGCCTCGGGGGAGCGGGCTCGCTGGAAGTCGCCTGTCGTCATGGTCACATCTTAGCGCAACGGGGTTGTACAACTTAGAGCAACGGTGTTTTATTAAAGCCATGCAGCAGACATGGTTCATCACCGGTTCCTCCCGCGGCTTCGGCCGTTCCCTCGCCCGTGCGGCCCTCGCCGCCGGCCACCGGGTCGCCGCCACGGCGCGCCGCCCCGAACAGCTCGACGACCTCGTGGCCGAGTACGGCGACCGGGTGCTCCCGCTCCGGCTCGACGTGACCGACCCGGCGGCGGCCCAGGCGGCGCTCGCCGAGGCGTCGGCCCGGTTCGGGCGGCTCGACGTGATCGTCAACAACGCGGGCTACGCCAACGTCTCCCCGATCGAGACCACCTCGGACGCCGACTTCCGCACCCAGTTCGAGACCAACTTCTGGGGCGTCTACCACGTGTCCAAGGCGGCGATCCCCCTGCTCCGCGAGCAGGGCGGCGGCCTCGTGATCCAGTTCTCCTCGGTGGGCGGGCGGGTCGGCGGCTCGCCGGGCATCGCGTCCTACCAGGCGGCGAAGTTCGCCATCGACGGGTTCAGCCGGGTGCTCCGGGTCGAGACGGCGCCGTTCGGCGTGCGGGTGCTCGTCGTGGAGCCCAGCGGGTTCCGGACGGACTGGGCCGGCGCGTCCATGACCGTGGCCGACGTGCCGTCGGAGTACGAGTCCACCGTCGGTGCCATGAACGCGCGCATGCGGCAGTCCGGCGCGGGAGCCGCGGGCGACCCGGACCGGGCGGCGCAGATCCTCGTCACGCTCGCCGGGCGTGACGACCTGCCCGACAACCTGCCGCTCGGCGTGAACGCCGCCGAGATGTCCGCGGCACAGGACCGCCGCCTGCTGGAGTCGGACCTGCGGTGGAGCGCCGTGAGCCGGTCGGCGGACT
Organism: Promicromonospora sp. NPDC052451; assembly: GCF_044547525.1. Lineage (NCBI taxonomy): Bacteria > Bacillati > Actinomycetota > Actinomycetes > Micrococcales > Promicromonosporaceae > Promicromonospora > Promicromonospora sp. NPDC052451. The sequence continues at coordinate 174,620 of NZ_JBIUAP010000006.1, read as the reverse complement.
TCGGCGAGCCCTTCCCGGTCGAGCCCCCGGCCTGACCGGGCGCTCATCTGTGCTTCCTCCGACGCTCATCTGTTAGCCTGACGGCGTTTCACGCAGGAGTCAGAAGGGCGGCGGAGGAGCACGATGACGGCACTCAGCGAAGAGACCGTGGACGGCCTGGTGGCGTCCGCGCCCCAGGGCGCGGACCTCACGGTCCCCACCTACGACCGGTCGCGGCTGACCACCGGGATCGTGCACCTGGGCGTGGGTGGCTTCCACCGCGCGCACCAGGCGATGTACCTGGACCGGCTGATGTCCCAGGGCAAGGCGCTGGACTGGGCGGTCTGCGGGGTCGGCGTGCTGCCGGGCGACGCCCGGATGCGCGACGCGCTGGCCGCCCAGGACGGCCTGTACACCCTGGCGCTCAAGCACCCGGACGGGCGCCTGGAGGCGCGCGTGATCGGGTCGATCACGGAGTACCTCCTGGCGCCCGACGACCCGGAGGCCGTGCTGGAGAAGATGGCCTCGCCCGAGGTCCGCATCGTCTCGCTCACGGTGACCGAGGGCGGGTACAACATCCACCACGTGACCGGCGAGTTCGACCTGGCCGACGCGGCGGTCGCCGCGGACCTGGCCGACGGTGCCGTCCCGGCGACGACGTTCGGGCTGGTCACCGAGGCCCTGCGCCGTCGGCGCGACCGCGGCGTGCCGCCGTTCACCGTGATGAGCTGCGACAACATCCAGGGCAACGGCGAGGTCGCGAAGCGGGCGTTCACCACGTTCGCCCGTGCCAAGGACGCGCAGCTCGCGGACTGGATCGAGCAGCACGTCGCGTTCCCCAGCTCGATGGTCGACCGGATCACGCCGGTCACCACCGACGCCGACCGGGCGCTGGTCGCCGAACGGTTCGGCATCGACGACGCCTGGCCCGTGGTGGCCGAACCGTTCGAGCAGTGGGCCCTGGAGGACACGTTCCCCACCGGCCGGCCCCCGTTCGAGGACGCCGGGGTGCAGGTGGTGGCCGACGTCGAGCCGTACGAGCTGATGAAGCTGCGGCTGCTCAACGCGAGCCACCAGGCCCTGTGCTACGTGGGGTACCTGTCGGGCCACCGGTACGCGCACGAGGTCGCGGGGCAGGACGTGTTCGCACGGTTCCTGCTCGGCTACATGGACGACGAGGGAACGCCCACGCTCGAGCCCGTGCCCGGCATCGACCTGGACCTGTACAAGCGGACCCTCATCGAGCGGTTCGCCAACCTGCACGTGGCGGACACGCTGGCGCGGCTGTGCGCCGAGTCGTCGGACCGTATCCCCAAGTGGTTGCTGCCCGTGGTCCGGTACCACCTGGCGCACGGCGGGCCGATCGACCATGCCGCGCTCGTGGTCGCCTCCTGGGCCCGGTACGACGAGGGCGTGGACGAGGTGGGGGAGCCGATCGAGATCGTGGACCGGCTGGCCGAGCGGCTGCACGCCGCGGCCCTGGCGCAGCAGGACGACCCGCTCGCCTTCCTGCGCGACCGAGAGGTCTTCGGTGACCTCGTCGACGACGAGCGGTTCACCGCCGCGTACGCCTCCGCGCTGGCATCCCTGCACGAGAAGGGTGCCCGCGCCACGGTGGAGGCCCTGGTCGCGCGCGTCAGCGCGTAGTCAGGGGGTGAGGGCCTCCAGGGCCGTCGCGGCGGCGTCGTCCACCACGAGGGTGGTGGCGATGCCGCCGTGCACGGCGGCCACCAGGCCCGGGGCGACGGCGGCGCCGTAGCCGATGGCGATCACCTCGGGCGTCGCGACGAGCTGTTCGAGCGTCACGCCCACGACCCGCTCGTCCAGGCTGGTGCGCACGGGCTGCCCGGTGGAGTCGAACAGTCGGCCCGAGCACTCGGCGACGGCGCCCGCGGCGGTGGCGGCCTGCTGCTCCTCGGTGCTGATCTGGGGGAACACCGTGGACGTGCGCTCGGACCAGTGGCCGATCGCCACGACGGCGACGTCCAGGTGGTCCGCGCGGGCCAGCGCGTCGGCGATCTCCGGCTGCCGGCGCATGCCGGCGGCGGTCGCGGCGTCGGCCACCAGGAGCGGTGACCACACGGGCCACGTGCGCACGCCCGGCATCTGGGCGAACGTGTTGATGAGCCCGAGCGAGTTGCCGCTGCCCTCCACGGGCAGCGCGCCGACGAGCTGCACGACGTCGCAGTGCGGCAGGCGGCCGATGTGCCGCACCGCGGCCTCGACCGTGCGGGACCACGAGACGCCCACGGTCGAGCCCTCCGTGATGTGCTCGCGCGCGGTGCGGGCGAGCTCGACCGCCACGTTCTCCCGGGTGCTCAGCGTGTCCTCGCCGCTGGCCGCGACGAGCACCTCGCGCACGCCGAGCCGGGCGGCCAGTCGTGCGCCGCGCTCGCCGTCGACCCGCGGCGGCGTGATCTCGATGCGGACCACGCCCTGCTCCCGGGCTTGCGTGAGCAGGCGGGCGACCTGGAACCGGGAGATGCCGCGATGACGCGCGATCTCCACCTTCGACTTGCCGTCGACGTAGTAGTCGGTACTCACCTCGACCATGAGGTTGGAGTCGTTCTGGGTCACCTGCGTCCTCACTCCCCGCAGGCGGTGGCGGGGAACGGTAGAGCGACTGTTGAGCGGGGGGTCTTGCTCACCTGAGCATACCCAACTACTCTGCGGATGCAGATGAGCAAGAAAGATTTCTCAAATGAGCGCGGCGGAGAGGCTGTGCCAAGGAGAGGACGAGGATGTTCCGACCTCCAAGGGGTAACCCGGCGCCGGGCGTGCCGGTGAGAGCGACGCTGGCCGCCGGGGCGGCAGCCGTCACGCTGGCCCTGTCCGGCTGTGCCGGGGCGGGCGCCGTGGGCGGTGGCGAGGGCGAGCAGATCGTGGTCGCGATCGTCTCGAACCCGCAGATGCAGGACGCGATCTCGCTGCAGGACGAGTTCCGGGCCGCCCACCCGGGCGTCGACGTGCGGTTCGTGTCGCTGCCCGAGAACGAGGCCCGCGCCAAGATCACGGCGTCCGTGGCCACCGGCGGCGGCGAGTTCGACGTCGTCATGATCTCCAACTACGAGACGCCCATGTGGGCCGAGAACGGCTGGATCGAGAACCTGCAGCCGTACATCGACGACACCGAGGGCTACGACGCCGAGGACTTCGTGCCCAGCGTCCGTGAGGCCCTCTCGCGCGACGGCGACATGTACTCCGTGCCGTTCTACGGCGAGTCGTCCTTCCTGGCCTACCGCGCCGACTTGTTCGAGGAGGCGGGCCTGGAGATGCCCGCCAACCCCACCTGGGACGACGTGCGCGAGCTGGCCGGCGAGCTGAACGACCCGGCACAGGACTTCTCGGGCATCTGCCTGCGTGGCCTGGCCGGCTGGGGTGAGGTCATGGCCCCCATGAGCACCGCGATCAACACGTTCGGCGGCGGCTGGTTCGACGAGGACTGGAACGCCACCCTCGACTCGCCCGAGAGCCGCGAGGCCATCGAGACCTACGTCGACACCGTGCGGTCCTACGGCCAGCCGGGCGCCGCGACGTCGGGCTTCGGCGACTGCCTCACGCGGTTCGCGCAGGGCCAGTCGGCCATGTGGTACGACGCGACCTCCATGGTCTCCTCGATCGAGGACCCGGCGTCCTCGACCGTCGCGGGCAAGGTCGGCTACGCGCCCGCGCCCGTGGCGGACACGGAGTCGGCCGGCTGGCTCTACTCCTGGTCGCTGGCCATCCCCTCCACGAGCCAGCACAAGGACGCCGCCTGGGACTTCGTGTCCTGGATGACGAACAAGGAGTACATCAGGACCGTCGGCGAGGAGATCGGCTGGGAGCGGGTGCCCCCGGGCAGCCGGCTGTCCACCTACGAGATCCCCGAGTACGCCGAGGTCTCGCAGGCGTACGCCGACGCCACCCTGGAGTCGATGAACGGGGCCACCCAGGAGTCGGCCATGACCCACCCGGTGCCCTACCCGGGCATCCAGTTCGTGGGCATCCCCGAGTTCCAGGACCTCGGCACGCGCGTGGGCCAGCAGATGTCCGCGGCGATCGCCGGCCAGGTCTCGGTGGACGAGGCCATCGCACAGTCCCAGCGCTACGCCGACACCGTGGCGGAGACCTACCGGGCCCAGGAGGAGCAATGAGCACCTCGACCATCGACCGGCTCGAGGGCTCGCGGCGGGCGGCCCGGGCCGCGGCGTCCGAGCGCGCCGTGAGCCGCGCGGAGGGCTGGCGCCGGCGCGGGCCGCTGCTGCCCGCCCTGATCTTCACGATCATCGTCACGCAGCTGCCGTTCCTCGTGACCATCTGGTACTCGCTGCGCTCGCAGAACCTGCTGCGGCCGGGCGAGGACATCTTCGTGGGCCTGTCCAACTACGTGGACATCGCCGCCGACTCGACCTTCCGGCAGACCGCCCTGAACTCCGTGGTCATCACGCTCGGCTGCGTGCTGGTGGCCATGGTGCTCGGCATCGTGCTCGCGCTGCTGCTGGACCGGCCCTTCTTCGGCCGCAGCGTGGCGCGCACCATGCTCATCACGCCGTTCCTCGTGATGCCCGTGGCGTCCTCGGTGCTGTGGTCCGTCGCGATGCTCAACCCGACGTACGGGCTGTTCAACTGGACGCTCGGGCTGGTCGGCATCGAGGCCGTGGACTGGACGTCGACGTACCCGGTGATCGCCATCCTGATGGCACTGGTCTGGCAGTGGACGCCGTTCATGATGCTGCTCGTGCTCGCGGGCCTCCAGGCCCAGCCGAAGGACGTGCTGGAGGCGGCGTCGGTCGACGGCGCGGGGCCGTGGCGCACGTTCACCTCGATCACGCTGCCGCACCTGCGGCGGTACATCGAGCTGGGCGTGCTGCTCGGCGTCATCTACGTGGTCAACACGTTCGACCAGATCTACCTCATGACGGCGGGCGGGCCCGGTACGGCCAGCGCCAACCTGCCGTTCTACATCTACCAGCGCGCGTTCCTCGGGTTCGACATCGGGCAGGCCGCCGCCATGGGCGTCGTCGTCGTGATCGCCACGATCATCGTGGCCTCCGCCGCGCTGCGCCTCATCTTCCGCAGCTTCGAGGTCAAGGAGTGAGCATGTCCGACGTGACGCGCGCGTACCGCCGTCGAACCACGGGTGGCGTGCTGACGACGCTGACCTGGTTGCTGGCGCTCGCCTTCTTCTTCCCGGTGGCCTGGATGGCGGCCACGGCGTTCAAGCAGGAGAACCAGGCGGCGTCCGACCCGCCCACGTGGTTCTTCACGCCCACGCTGGACCAGTTCCGGGCCGTGATCGAGGGCGGCTCGGGCACCTACGTGGCCAACTCCGCCATCGCGACCGGCGTCTCGACCGTGCTGGTGCTGCTGCTGGGCGTCCCGGCGGCGTACGCGCTGTCCATCCGGCCGGTGGAGAAGGTCAGCGACGTGCTGTTCTTCTTCATCTCCACCAAGATGCTGCCCGTCGTGGCCGTCATCGTGCCCATCTACGTGGTGGCCGGGCAGCTCAAGGTGCTCGACAACATCTGGACCCTGGTGGTCCTGTACACGGCGATGAACCTGCCGATCGCGGTGTGGATGATGCGCTCGTTCTTCCTGGAGGTGCCCGGGGAGGTGCTGGAGGCGGCGTCCGTGGACGGCGCCGGGCTGATGCGCACCCTGCGGTCGGTGCTCATCCCGATGGTGGCCCCCGGCATCGCGGCCACGGCGCTGATCTGCGTGATCTTCGCGTGGAACGAGTTCTTCTTCGCGCTCAACCTCACCGCCTCGCGGGCGGCGACGGTGCCGGTGCTCATCGTGTCGACGATGACCAGCGAGGGGCTGTTCCTGGCCCGGCTGTGCGCGGCGGCGCTGCTGGCGTCCCTCCCGGTGATCATTGCGGGCTGGGTGGCGCAGAAGCAGCTCGTGCGCGGGCTGTCGATGGGGGCGATCAAGTAGGAGCGGGCTGCGGAAGTTGCCTTCTACCCAGCGATTGGGCCCGGAACCACGTCGGTTTTCGGGCCCAATCGCTGGGTAGAAGGCAACTTCTGCGGGCCAGGGGGCGTCTGCTCTCCGGTGGGCGGCCCGGTGGGCGTGGGCGGCCCGGTGGCCCGGTGGGCGGCCAGCGGACGGGCCGGTGGGCGTGGGCGGCCCGGTGGTCCGGCGGGCAGCGGCCAAGGCGGGAGGCCGGCGAGTGGTGGTCGGTGATGGCCCCGGCCCGGGCCGCCGGCGGGCTGAGTCTTGTTTCGCAGGCCGTGGGCGACCGTCTGCTGGTGGATGACGGTCTCCTGGGGCCTGGTGAACCGGGATCAGTAGCGGCGGAGGGCCGGAACCGCCGGGCTCCGGCAGAATTCCCTACTTTTTCTGTCGGGTACTTGCCGGAGAAAATCGGCGCTCGTTCGATGGGGACATGCGCCTTGGATCAGATCAACGGAGACCTGTCCGCACCGGCTGGGTCGCGGCATTCGTCGCGTCCGTGCTCGCCGCGGGGGTCGCCCCGCTGCCGTTGGCCGCGGACGCTGGCGCCGCAGTCGCGGACGCTGACGCCGCGGTCGCCGACATCGCCGTCGCCGACGCCGCTGTCCCGAACCCCGACGCCGCCGGTATCGCCGCCGCCGCGACGTCCCCCACCCCGCCGACCGCGGCCACCACCTACGCCAACCCCGTCACCGCCGGCGTCACCGACACCTTCCCCGACCCGGCCGTCATCCGCGGCAAGGACGGCGCCTGGTACGCGTACGGCACGCAGAACCCCGTGTTCAACAGCCAGGGCGAGCCGGGGGAGCGGATCCTGCCGATCCTGCGGTCCACCGACCTGGTGACCTGGGAGTACGCGGGGGAGGTGATCCAGCCGGACGAGGTCCCGGCCACCTGGCGGGACAACTCCCGCGCCTGGGCCCCCGACGTCCGCTACGTCGACGGCGAGTACCTGCTCACCTATGGCCTGTCCACGGGCGGGCTCGCGGTGGCCACCGCGCCGACGCCGACCGGCCCGTGGACCCACCGCGACGAGCTGCTCGTCCCGTCGGCACCGATCGACGGCTGTCCCACGGGCAACATCGACCAGGCACTGTTCACCGACGATGACGGCACGCTCTACCTGTACTGGGGCAGCTACGACATCGTCTGCGTCTCGGAGCTGACGCCCGGGGCGGGGGAGCTGACCGGTCCCGTGACCCAGGTGGCGCAGGGCCGCCGCATGGAGGGGGCCTACGTGGTGCGCCACGACGACCTCTACTACCTGATGTACTCCGACGCCGGCTGCTGCGAGGGCGCCTACAGCGGCTACACCGTCAAGGTGGGGCGCAGCGAGAGCCCGCGGGGCCCGTTCCTGGACGACGACGGCGTGGACCTCATGGCCGAGTCGAGCAAGGGCGGCTACGTGCTGACCTCGAACGGCAACGGCTTCGTGGGCCCGGGCCACCACTCGGTGGTCACCGACCTGGCGGGCCAGGACTGGATGGCGTACCACGCGATCCCGGCCGACGACCCCGACTTCCCGCCCGTGGAGACCCGCAACGGCGTGCTCAACCTGTCCAAGCGGCCGCTCATGATCGACCGGCTCGACTGGATGGACGGCTGGCCGGTGGTCAACGCGGGCGCCGGGCCGTCGTCGGGTCCGCAGGCCGCGCCGGTCACCACCAGCGCCGTCGGAACGACGTTCGCGGACGGTTCCCTCGACGGCTGGCGCGCCGACGGCGACGTCGCGGTCGCCGAGGCGCCCGATGCCGGGCCGTACGTGCGACTCGACGGATCGTCCCTGGTCAGCCGGGTTCGGACCGGCGGCGACGTGCGCGCGCAGGCGGACGTGCGCGTACCCGGTGCGGACGGCGCCGCGGGGCTCACGCTCGGCACGGGCGCGCACCGGGTGACCGCATGGGTGGACCGGGCGGCCGGGGAGCTGCGCGTCGAGTCCGGTCACGGTCCGCGCGCCGTCCGGGCGGCCGCGGACCTGCCGGAGACGTTCGGGTACGAGGACTGGTCCGTCGTGACCCTCGACCGCGCCGGCGGGACGTACACCGCGACCGTCTCGGCCGACAACCTCAAGGACCCGCTCGGCACCGTCACGCTGCGGGACCGGGGGCGTCCGTCCGGGAACCCCGTGCCGGTGGGCGTGACCGCGCGCGGCCGGGCCGACGCCGACAACGTCAGCCTCGTCGCGGACGCCGAGCCGGTGACCGAGCGGGTGCCGAACCCGCAGCCCGGCGCGCTGCTGCCGGACGCCTCGGACGAGTTCGACGGCGACGTGGTGCCGGGCGGGCCGGGATCGGGCTGGACCTGGGTCCGTGGCCCGGCGGACGGCGTCCGGCTGGAGGACGGCGCCCTCGCGTGGCCGACCCAGGCCGCCGAGCTGCACCTCGGGAACAACACCGCCTCGGTGCTGACGCGGGACGCCCCCGAGGGCGACTACCTGGTGGAGACCCGCCTGGAGCTGGACGGCGTCGGCGTGAACAAGCAGGCCGGCCTGGTCCTGTACGCCGACGACGACCAGTTCGTGAAGCTGGTGCACTCCCAGCTCGGCCTGCAGCGCAAGCCGGGCAGCGTCGCGCAGATGGTGGAGTTCACCAAGGAGGCCGCCCGGCCGACCAGCACGCCTCCGGCGGCCGTGTACGCCGCACCGATGTGGGGTGCGGCGCCCGGGGAGACGACGTGGCTGCGCCTGGCGGTGCACGAGGACGCGGCGCACGACGAGTACGAGGTGCGCATGGCCTCCAGCACCGACGGCGAGACGTGGCGCTGGGGCGGGGTCTGGACGCTCCCGTCGGACAAGCCCCTGCGCATCGGCCTGGTCGCCATGAACACCCCGGGCGCGGAGGCCCGCTTCGCCTACGTCCGCACCCACACCCTCGACCGGACCCGCTGAGTGCTGGGTCTTCGCCCTTCTTCGGGTGCCGGGAGGGCGAAGACCCAGCACTCAACGGACCGGGGTTCTGTTCGGGAGGCGGGCGAAAGGGGCGGGTATTTTGCCGGGGTGTTGACGGAAAAAACGGAGGTTTCTATGGTCGCTCGCATGTCGACGACGACACCCGGCAGCACCGCGCGCCGCGCCCATGAAGGCCGCGTCCTCGGTGCCCTGCGCGACGGCCCCCTGAGCCGCGCCGAGCTCGCCCGCCGCGTGGGCCTGTCCCGCACCACCCTCTCGGAGACCACCGCCGAGCTCCTGCGCCGCGGCGCCATCGTCGTGCTCGACACCGACGCCGCCACCCGCCGCGGCAGCGGCCGGCCCGCCGAACGGCTGGCGCTGGACCCCGGGTCCGGCCAGTACCTCGGCGTCGACTTCGGGCACCGGCGGGTCCGGGCGGCCGTCGCCGACGCGACGCGCGAGACCGTCGCGTCCGGCGTCGAGCACTACGCGGACGACACCCCGTGGTCCGAGCGGCTCGACCTCGCCTTCGCGCTCATCGACCGGCTCGCCAGCGAGCACGGCCTCCACTTCGGCGAGCTGCAGGCGGTCGGCATCGGCGTCGTCGGACCCTACGGCGGACGGCGGCCGGACGGCGCACCCGTACCGTGGGCGCGCCGCTCCGCGCCCGACGACGTGCGGGGCGCGTTCGCCGACCGGTTCGGCGCTCCCGTCGTCGTCGACAACAACACGCGGCTCGCGGCGCTCGCGGAGGCCGTGTCCCAGCCCGAGAGCGCCACCGACCTGTTGTACGTGCGGCTGTCCGACGGCGTGGGCGGCGGCCTCGTGGTCAGCGGCCGCATCGGCACGGGCGCCCACGGGTTCGCGGGGGAGCTGGGCCACGTGTCCGTCGACCCGGCCGGTACGCGGTGCCGCTGCGGCAAGCGCGGCTGCCTGGAGACCGTCGCGTCGACGCCCGCCGTGCTGGCCGCCTGCCGCGCGCAGGGGGTCGAGGTGCACACGCTCGACGACCTCGCGGCGGTGGTGGCCACCAGCGACCCGGCGGCCGAGGGCGTGCTGCGCGAGGTCGGCGCCGCCGTCGGCCGGGTGCTCGCGATGGCCGCGCTCACGCTGGACCCCGACGAGGTGGTGATCGGCGGGGAGATCGTGCACGTGGCGCCCGTGATCGTCGAGCAGGCGGCCGCCACGCTGCGCTACGAGCTGCACCCGCTGCCCGCCGCCGAACCCGTGCTCGTGCGCCCCGGCCGCCTGCGCGACACCGACGGCGCGCTAGGTGCGCTCGCCGCCGCCTTCCACCTCTCGCCCCTCCTGGCCGGCTACCCCCACCCCGAGGCCGGACGCCGCGGAGCCCTGCGCGAGGTCCTTCCCGAGTCGTTGCCCCCACGCCTGAGGAGAGCCCAGTGACCGCGACCGTGTCCACCCCGACCCCGGCGAGGACCGGGTCACCACCCCGGCGGCGCGCCGGGCGCAGAACCACCCTGCTGGTGCTCAACACCGTCTCGATCGTGGGCGGCATCGGCGTCTGGTGGGTGCTGGCCCTGACCGGACTCCAGCTCCCGACGCCGCCCGAGGTGCTGGCCAAGGGCGTACAGCTCGCCGCCGACGGCACCCTGGCCGAGGACCTGCTGGCGAGCCTGGGCCGGGTCCTGGCCGGGTTCCTGCTCGGTTCGGCGGCCGCGATCCCGGTCGGGTTCCTCATGGGCTGGTACGTGCCGGCTCGGGGCCTGTTCGAGCCGTGGATCCAGTTCTTCCGCACCATCCCGCCGCTCGCGCTGCTGCCGCTCGTGCTGGTGCTCATGGGTATCGGTGAGCTGCCCAAGGTGTTCGTCATCTTCCTGGCCGCGTTCCTGGCGTGCGTCATCTCGACGTACCAGGGCGTGGTGAGCGTGGACCGGACGCTGATCAACGCGGCCCGGGTGCTGGGCGCCAAGGACGGCACGATCTTCCTGCGCGTGGTGGTGCCGGCGTCGTCGCCGTTCATCCTCGTGGGCATGCGCGTGGGCCTCGGCTCGGCGTGGGCCACCCTCGTGGCCGCCGAGCTGCTGGCGGCGCAGGCGGGCCTCGGGTTCCGCATGCAGCAGGCCCAGACCTACTACGACCTCGCGACGATCTTCGTCTCCATCGTCGCCATCGGCGTGCTCGGCCTCGTGATGGACCGGCTGCTGCTGCTCGCGGAGACCCGGCTGACCGGATGGCAGGAGCGCCGATGACCACCAGCACCCTGGCGGGTACCGCCAAGATCTCCGTCCGGGACGCCCGCAAGACGTTCGCCCTGAAGGACGAGGAGTTCGTCGCGCTCGACGGTGTCCGGCTCGACGTCGCGGACAACGAGTTCGTCACCGTGGTCGGGCCGTCGGGCTGCGGCAAGTCCACCCTGATGAACATCGTCGCGGGCCTGGAGGCGCCGACGTCGGGCGAGGTGCTGGTCGACGGCGCTCCGGTGACGGGGCCCGGCCCCGAGCGCGGCGTCATCTTCCAGCAGTACGCGCTGTTCCCGTGGCTGACCGTGCGCAAGAACGTCGAGTTCGGGCTCAAGGTCGCCGGCCTGCCTGCCGCAGAGCGGCGCGAGCGTGCCGAGCACTACGTGCGCCTCGTGGGCCTGGAGCAGTTCGCGGACGCGCTGCCCAAGACCCTGTCGGGCGGCATGAAGCAGCGGTGCGCGATCGCCCGCGCCTACGCCGTCGACCCCTCGATCCTGCTCATGGACGAGCCGTTCGGGGCCCTGGACGCCCTGACCCGCGTCCGGCTGCAGGAACAGCTCCTGCAGACGTGGAGCAGCGAGAAGCGCACCGTCCTGTTCATCACCCACGACGTGGACGAGGCGGTGTTCCTCGCCGGCCGCGTCGTGGTCATGGCCGCCCGGCCGGGCCGCATCCACGAGGTGATCGACGTGGACCTGCCCTACCCGCGCACCGAGGAGGTGCGGCTCAGCCCCGAGTTCGCGCAGCTGCGCAACCGCGTCTGGCGCGCCGTCTACCACCAGCCCGCCGCCCGCTGACCGCGGCCGGGCCCGACCCAGAACCAGAGGACATCATGCGACTGACCAGGAAGACCTTCGGCGCCGCGTTCGCCGGCCTCGCCCTCGTGCTCTCCGTGGGCGCCTGCTCCGGCGGCGCGTCCGGCGCGGACGGCGGCACCGTCGAGGTGAACTTCGGCTACATCCCCGACTTCAACGGCACCAGCCTCCTGGCGATCGCGGAGGACCAGGGCCTGTGGGAGAAGCACGGCATCGACGCCACGACGTCGTCGTTCACCAACGGGCCGCTGCAGGTCCAGGCGCTCGGCACGGGCGACCTCGACTTCGGGTACATCGGGCCGGGCGCGTTCTGGCTGCCCGCCTCCGGGCAGGCCAAGATCGTCGCGCTGAACACCCTGGGCCGGGCCGACCGCGTCGTGGCGCAGCCCGGCATCGAGTCCGTCGAGGACCTCGCGGGCAAGACCGTCGCCGTGCCGGAGGGCACCTCGGGCGACATGATCCTTACCCTCGCCCTTCAGGAGGCGGGCATGACCAAGGACGACGTCGAGCTCGTGCCCATGGAGCCGCCGGCCATCGTGTCGGCGCTGTCCTCGGGGCAGGTCGACGCCGCGGGCTTCTGGTACCCGGCGCTCGCCACGGTCAAGGAGCAGGTGCCCGACCTGGTCGAGCTCGCCCAGAACACGGACTTCGAGGAGACGATCGCCTTCCCGACGGCGTTCGTCGCCGGGAACGACGTCGTGGCCGACGACGCGGAGAAGGTCGACGCCGTGCTCAAGGTGCTGCGCGAGGCCATGGACTACCGGGCCGACCACCTGGACGAGACGATCGCCCTCACCGCCGACTTCAACGGTCTGGAGGCCGCCGACGTCGAGGCGGACGCCGCGAACGTCGACGTGCTCGACGCGCAGGAGGCCGACGCGCTCACGCAGGACGGCACCACCGACACGTGGCTGACGGGCATGCAGGAGTACTTCGTGGACGCCGGGCAGCTGCCCGAGGCCGTGGACCCCGCGGAGTTCTACCTCGGCGACCAGTTCGTCCAGGCGGGTGAGTGACCCGGTGGCAGGCACGAACGTCCTGTTCCTCATGACCGACCAGCACCGGGCCGACACGCTGGGGGCCTACGGCAACCCGCTGGCGGCCACGCCGGTGCTGGACCGGCTCGCGGCGTCCGGCACCCGGTTCGACCGGTGGTACACGCCGACGGCGATCTGCACGCCGTCGCGCGCGAGCCTGCTCACCGGGCAGGCGCCGTTCCGGCACCGCGTGCTGGCCAACCACGAGCGCAACGTGGGCTACCAGGAGGACCTGGCCGACGGCACCTTCACCTTCGTCGAGGCCCTGCGTGAGCGGGGGTACAACACGGGGCTGGTGGGCAAGTGGCACGCCGGCACCGTGAAGAACGCTGCGTCGTTCGGGTTCGACGGGCCGGACCTGCCCGGGTGGCACAACCCCGTGGAGAACGAGGACTACCTGGCCTACCTGGCCGAGCACGACCTGCCGCCGTACGAGATCAGCGACCGCATCCGCGGCACGCTGCCCAACGGCGGCCCGGGCAACCTGCTGGCGGCCCGGCTGCACCAGCCCGTGGAGGCCACCTTCGAGCACTACCTGGCGACGCGGACGATCGAGCTGCTGGAGCGGTACGCGGACGAGTACCGGTCGGGACAGCGGCCGTTCTTCCTGGAGCTGAGCTTCTTCGGGCCCCACCTGCCGTACATCGTGCCGGACGAGTACTTCGACCTGGTCGACCCGGCCGACGTGGAGCTGCCTGCCTCTGTCGCGGAGACGTTCGAGGGCAAGCCGCCCGTCCAGGCCAACTACAGCGCCCACTGGACCTTCGACACCATGCCGATCGAGGTGACGCGCAAGCTCATCGCGGTCTACTGGGGCTACGTGACGCTCATCGACCAGCAGATCGGGCGGGTGCTGGACGCGCTGGAGCGGCTCGGGCTCGTGGACGACACCGCGGTGTTCTTCACGTGCGACCACGGCGAGTTCACCGGCGCGCACCGCCTGCACGACAAGGGCCCGGCCATGTACGAGGACATCTACCGCACGCCCGGCCTGCTGCGGGTCCCCGGCGGCCCGGCCGGCCAGGTGCGCACCGAGTTCGTCAGCCTGCTGGACTGCACGGCGACCATCCTGGAGCTGGCCGGGGCCGACCCGGCGCCCGCCGTCGACTCACGCAGCCTGCTCCCGCTGGCGCGGGGGCTCGACGTCGAGTGGCAGCAGGACATCGTGTGCGAGTTCCACGGGCACCACTTCCCCTACCCGCAGCGCATGCTGCGGGAGGACCGGTACAAGCTGGTGGTCAACCCCGACTCGGTGAACGAGCTCTACGACCTCCAGGAGGACCCGGACGAACTGTCCAACGCGTACGAGGACCCGGACCTGGCGGACGTGCGCCGGCGGATGACGAGCCGCCTCTACGGGCTGCTCCGGGACCGGGGCGACAACTTCTACCACTGGATGACCACGATGTACGACGTCGGGGAGGTCGACCACGACCCGACCCAGTCGGGCCTGGACGAGACCACCTACCGCGGCGTCGCCTGACGGTCCGGGGCACGGTCCGGCCCGGCCGGGGCGGGCCCCGTGCGCAGGTGGTCCAGCAGCAGGTCCAGGACCGACTGGAGCTGGTCCGTGCTGCCCGTGGCGCGCAGCACCTGGACCCCGCCCTGGATGCCGGCGACGAACGCGCCGGCCACCACGGCGGGATCCAGGCCCGGGCTGACCAGGCCCTTGGCCTGCATCGTCAGGACGCCGTCCCGGACGCGGCGCTGCCACTGGTCCAGCAGCTCGGTCACCACCTCGCTCGCCCCCGCGGTGCTCGACACCTGGTCCATCAGTGCGCCCAGCGGGCAGTGCCGGCCCTGGGCGCGGTACCGCTGCAGGACGGCGTCGCGCCACGCCCACCACGACTCCCAGGAGTCGAGCGCGCTCAGGTGCGGCTCCTGGTCGGTGAGCACCCGGTCGGCCTCGTGGCGTGCGACGGCGAGCAGCAGCTCCTCCTTGCCGCCCGGGAAGTAGTGGAAGAGCTGACCCTTGCTGGTACGCGTGACGGCGAGGACGTCGTCGAGCGTGGCCGCACCGGGGTCCGTGCCGCGCAGGTACCCGGCGGCGCCCTCGAGGATGCGCTGCCGGGTGGCCTGACCCTTGGGCGTGAGCTTCACGGTGCCGACGCTACGGCCAATTTTCTGGACTTGCTAGTCCAAAAAAGGGTTCCTAGCGTCGCCGGCATGACACAGCGACTCACGGGCCGGACCGCCCTCGTGACCGGGTCCACCAGCAACATCGGACGGGCGATCGCCGAGGCGCTCGCGGCCCAGGGGGCGCACGTCGTCGTCTCGGGCCGCGACGAGCAGCGTGGCGCGGCGGTCGTGGCGGGCATCCGCGCCACGGGCGGCGCCGCCGACTTCGTCCGGGCCGACCTCGACGGCAGCCCGGAGGCGAGCCACACGCTCGCCGCGGCGGCCGCCGAGGTGCTGGGCGGGCGCATCGACGTGCTGGTGAACAACGCCGGCATCTACCGCTCGGCGCCGACCCTGGCCGAGACCGACGCGGAGGCCCTCGACCGGCTGTACGCCGTGAACGTCAAGGCCCCGTACTTCCTCACCCAGGCCGTCGCGCCCCGCATGGTCGCCGGCGGTGGCGGCGCGATCGTCAACCTCGGCTCGTGGGTGGCCCGGCTGGCGCTGCCCGTCGGTGGCGCCTACGCGTCCACCAAGGCCGCGCTGGAGTCGCTGACCCGCTCGTGGGCCGCCGAGCTCGGCCCCCAGGGCGTGCGGGTCAACGCCGTCGCGCCGGGCGTCGTCCGCCCTCCCGAGCTCGACCCGGACGTCTCGTTCTCGGAGGAGATCACGGTCGGCACACCGGCCGGCGCGCCGGGCCACCCGGACGCGATCGGCGCCGCGGTGGTGTACCTCGCCTCGGACGACGCCCGGTTCGTGCACGGCACGGTGCTCGACGTCGACGGCGGCCGCAGCGGCGTCGCGGTCGTCGCGGCGTGACCATGCGGTTGCTGCCAGGATCCGGCTGATTCTGGCAGCAACCGCTTGATGGTCGTCCGGGTGAAAGGGGTGCATGTCGCGAGATTTCACCCAAAGTTTACTGATGTCACCTCAGGTCAGGGTCGGGGCGTGTCAGGGTGGGCGAGGCGCCGTAGCCCGCAGGGGGTCGCGGGCCGACGGACACGGAGGTCGACGATGCGCACACGTCTCGGACGGGCACAGGGAATCGGGCCGGCGCTGTGGGGCGGGCTGTCCGCGCTGGCGGTCGGTGCCGGGGTGCTGGTGGCGCCGGGTGCGGTCGCGCAGGTCGCCGGGTACGACGCCGGGTACGACGTCGGGCCGGTTGCCGGGCAGGGCGCGACGACGGCGGAGGCGGCGCGGCCGGCCGCCGTGGCCGACGTCCCCGCCGGCTACTACGACAGCGCCGAGGGCCTGACGGGCGACGCGCTCAAGGCCGAGCTCAACGACATCATCAGCGACGCCGACGCCCTGTCCTACAGCGAGGTCTGGGACGGCCTGATGGCCACGGACGAGGACCCCGCCGACCCGGACAACGTGATCCTCCTGTACAGCGGCGAGTCGCGGGCCAAGAACCTGAACGGCGGCGACGTGGGCGACTGGAACCGCGAGCACGTCTGGGCCAAGTCTCACGGCGACTTCGGCACCTCGACCGGGCCGGGCACCGACCTGCACCACCTGCGCCCCACGGACGTGCAGGTCAACAGCATCCGCGGCAACAAGGACTTCGACGAGGGCGGCAGCGAGGTGAGCGGCGCGCCGGGCAACTTCACGGACGCCGACTCCTTCGAGCCCCGCGACGAGGTGAAGGGCGACGTCGCCCGCATGATCCTGTACATGGCGGTGCGCTGGGAGGGTGAGGACAGCTTTGCCGACCTGGAGCCCAACGACTCCGTGAACAACGGCTCGGCCCCGTACCACGGCCGGCTGTCCACGCTCCTTGCCTGGAACGCCGCCGATCCCGTGTCGGACTTCGAGGCGCACCGCAACGACGTGATCTACGAGCAGTTCCAGCACAACCGCAACCCGTTCGTCGACCACCCGGAGTGGGCGGACGCCATCTGGGGCTGATCTCCCTACGGTGCGCGCGGCGGGTCCCGGTGTCCGGGGCCCGCCGCGCGTCATTCGACGCCGCCAGATCGTCCGCGGGGAACGATGGCCCCGGCTCGCCGGGTTCCTTACGCTGGAGGGAGCAGGCCCGTACGGCGCCGCTGCGACGGGGCGCCCGGCGGGCGACGACGCGGACGCGGAGGTCGGCATGGCTGGCGAGAGCACGTCTGAGGTGCGGGTCCCGCCGCGCTGGTTCGTCCGGACGGCGTGGGGGCTGCACCGCCGCCTCTACCGTCTCACCGGCGGTCGCCTGGGCCTGCGCCGGCCGAGGGCGGGGAGCTGGGGGATGCTGCGGCTGACCACCTCGGGCCGCAGCACCTGCCGCGAGCACAGCGTGATCCTCGCCTACGTCGAGGACGGCCCGAACATCGTCACCCTGGCGATGAACGGGTGGTCCGACGGCGACCCCGCGTGGTGGCTCAACCTGCAGGCGCACCCGGACGCGACGGTGGACCTGGTCGACGGCGACCGGCTGGTGCGCGCCCGGGCGGCGCACGGTCACGAGCGCGACCGGTTGTGGGCCCGGTGGCGCGAGGTGGAGCCGCACCTCGACGCCTACGCCGCCCTGCGGTCGACCGAGACCGTGCTCGTGGTCCTGGAGCCCCGGTACGAGCCCACGCACCGGGAGTGACCGACGGCGTCGCTCAGAGCGTCGCGGACGCCAGGGCCTCCTCCTGACCGTCGAGCGTGATCTCGATCCGGTCCACGTCGGTGAGCGGTACCGCCGACGACGCGTCCAGCCCGATCGTCGCCCCGCCCTTCCACGACCACGTGCCCGCGACCGTGCGCGCCCCGTCCCGCGCGACCAGCACGAGGTCGTAGGTGATCGGCTCCGGCGGTACGTAGCTCTCCTCGGGCGGCTGCCCGGGCGCGGGCGGGTAGTGGCAGCTCCAGCGCAGGCTCGTGCCCCAGGTGGTGGGGGTGACGACGAGCTCGGCGCGCATGTCGGCGTCGCCCACCGGGCGGAGCTGGACGGTGCGGGCGCCCGCGGCGGCGACCGTCGTCGTGCCGTCGGGGGTGTCGCCCAGGGTGTCGTTCCCGAGCAGCGTGCCGCCCGCGACGCCCACCGCGAGCAGGGCGGACGCCGCGACGGCACCCAGCGTGCGGCGTCGGCGGCGGGAACGGCGGGCCGCCCCGGCGAGGCCCGCGAGCGGGATCACGTCGGCGGCGCCGGGGCCCGGGCGCGCGGGTCCGCCGCCGTCGGTTCGCTCGCCGTCCGGGAGGTCGGCGGCCAGCGCCTCCGCGTGCGCCGCGGTGAGCGTGCTGAGCAGGCCGGGCATTCCGGCGAGGTCGGCCACGGCGGCGCGGCACGCATCGCACTCGGCCAGGTGTCGCTCGTACGCCCGGCGGTCGCTCGGGCTCAGGGCGCCGAGCACGTACGCGGCGTCCCACTCGGCGTACCGGTCGCCGCCGTGCCCCTCGTCTGCCACCGGGATCATGAGGTGACTCCTTTCTCCTGCAGGGCCAGCCGCAGCGCGCGCAGCCCGTAGTGCAGGCGGGACTTCACGGTCCCGGGTGCGATGCCCATCTCGGTGGCGAGCTCGGCCACCGAGCGGCCGCCGTAGTACGCGCCCACGACGACCGCCCGGTGCGCCGGCGAGAGCGACACCAGGGCGTCGGCCACCAGCCACGAGTCGAGCACGGCCTGCGTCGTGTCCCGCTCCTCCTGGTCCGGGACGTGCCCCGTGGCCCGCTCGCGGGTGCGGCGGGCGCTGCGGAGGTGGTCGACGGTCAGGTTGCGCGCGACGGTGAACAGCCAGGCGCGCACCGAGTCCTCGGGACGTTCGAGCACCTCGGGGTGGCGCCACGCGCGCAGCAGGGTCTCCTGCACCACGTCGCGCGCCTCCTCCTCGTCGCCCGTGCGCCGCACCACGTACCGGTACAGCGCGTCGGCGTGCGCGTCGTGGACCGCCGCGAGGAGCTCGTCCTCCGCGCCCGCGCCTGTGTTCACGCCTCCGTCACCTCCTGGGGCCGCTCGCCGGGGTTACTTCTGGAGCTGCAGCGAGAACTCGATGCTGCCATCGTCCTCCACCGTCACGAAGCCCAGGTCCGGCGCCTCGACGTCGAAGTCCGCGAACGTGACCGGCACGCTGCCGACCACCTGGACCGGCTCGCCGTTCGCGGCGTCGCCCGCGACCTCGGCCTCGACCGTGGCCGGCTGCGTCACGCCGTGCACCGTGAGCTCGCCCGTCAGCTCGACGGCGGTGGCACCCTCCTCGATCGGTGCCGGCTCGGTGAGCTCGAACGTCGCCGTCGGATAGGTGCCCACCTCCAGCGCCTGGTCGCGGAAGTACGCGTCACGGTTGGCCTCGTCGGTCGCCACGGTGGACATGTCGACCTCCACGGTCGCCGCCGAGATGGCGCCGTCCGCCACCGTGACCGAACCGGTGACGTCCTCGGTGCGGCCGGTGACCGTGACGTCCTGGCCCTGCAGCACCTCGTCGAGGCGGTAGCCGGCGAACGAGCCCTCGCCGATGGTCCATGTGCCGTCCGCCGCGTCGGCGTCGGTCAGCGGTGCCACGGACTGTTCGAGCGTGGGCGCTGCGTCCGCCGGACCGACCCAGTCGGCGTACAGGCCCGGACCCCAGATCGCCGCGGCCGCCCCGACCACGACCACTGCCGCCCCGACGCCGATCCCCACCTTTGCTCCTGTGCGCACGTCCGCCCCTCTCGTTCGCAGGCCGACCCGGTGCCGGCCTCTGCCCCTCACGACGGGTGAAAGGGGGGATCGGTTCAATCCGGCTTCTCAGTCCGTGGTCGTCAGGCGCATCGCGACGCTCGCGGGCGCCGTCTCGACGAAGCCCAGGCTGCGGTACAGGGGCCGCCCGGGCGCGTCCGCGTTGAGCGTGACGTACGGGTCGGCCGGCGCGCGCTCGGCGATCTGCGCCAGGAGCCACGTCATGACGCGGCGGCCCAGGCCGCGGCTCTGGTGCTCCGGCAGCGTCGCGATGTCGGCGATGTGGAAGTACCAGCCGCCGTCGCCCAGGGTGCGGCCCATGGCGACCGCCGTGTCCGTGGCGACCTCGCGGACGTGGCAGAACGCCCAGCTCGCCGTGAGCACCGGGGCGGCCTGCTCGGGCGTCTTCGGCGAGAGGCCCGACGCCGCACGCAGGTGCACGTACTCGTCCACGCTCGGCGCGGTGGGGAGCAGGAGGTAGGGGTCGTCGTTCATGGGATCACCGTACGGTCGCGGCCAGACCTTGCGGGCGCCTCAGCCGGCGAGCGCGACCTCGTCGTGGCGCGCGACGCCGAAGGTGCTCCCGGGGTAGCGCAGCCCCGAGAAGTACATGTTGGTGTGCGCGACGATCTGCTCGCCCGTGACGTGCACGCCGTCCCACACGCTGTCGGTGGTGGTGTGGCCGTCGCTCACCAGGGTCACGTCGTAGCCGAGCGCGGCGGCGCGCTGGGTGGTGGTCCGCACGCAGAAGTCGGACTGCGCGCCGACGACGACCAGGCGTGTGGCCCCGAACCCGTCCAGCGTCGCGCGCAGGTCCGTCTCGGCGAAGGAGTCGCGGTACGCCTTGTGCACGAGGGGCTCGTCCGCGTGCCGTGCGAGGCCGTCCGCGAGGGCCCAGCCGGGGGTGCCGCGGTCGAGGCCGGGCTCGTGGTGCTGCACCCAGACGACGGGGGTGCCGGTGCGCCGGGCCCGCTCGACGAGGGCGGCGCAGCGGGCGACGACACCGTCGGCGTCGAAGCAGGGAGCCACGACGTCGGCCTGGAGGTCGATGACGAGGAGAACGGTGGTCACGGGCCCATCGTCCCAGGTGCCGCGGGAGCGGCGCGTCCATCACCGAGCGACCGC
The DNA here is from genome assembly GCF_044547525.1 of Promicromonospora sp. NPDC052451. Taxonomy (NCBI): domain Bacteria; kingdom Bacillati; phylum Actinomycetota; class Actinomycetes; order Micrococcales; family Promicromonosporaceae; genus Promicromonospora; species Promicromonospora sp. NPDC052451. Next base: position 153,900 of record NZ_JBIUAP010000006.1, on the reverse strand, counting down.
CCGCGGGCCGGGGTTCTGGACGGCGCGCGCGGGGGCGTCCTTCGGGCTATGCGGCGCGGACGGCGTCGAGGCCCAGCGTGCGGTTGATCCTGCCGGTGAGCCGGACCGTGGTGGAGCGGGGCAGGAACCGGTGGACCCACGAGCCGACCTGGTTGAGCCGGCGGCCCGGGTAGGACGCGCTCCGGCCGCGGGCGAAGTCGTCGAGGGTGCGGCGCGCGACGTCGGCGGGGGAGTCCGTGATCCGCGGGTCCATGGTGTGCGAGGTGCCCTCGAAGAACGTGGTCTCGGTGGCACCGGGGTGCGCCGCCATGGCGTGCACGCCCGTGCCGCGCAGCTCCTCGGCCAGGGCCTCCGTGAACGACAGCACGAACGCCTTGGTCGCGGCGTAGCCGGCCTGGTACGGCATGGGCTGGAAGGCCGCCGTCGAGGCGACGTTGACGATGCCGCCGCGACCCCTGGCCACCATCCGGGCGCCGAGGGCGTGGGTCAGCGTCATGAGCGCGGAGACGTTGAGGTCGACCGACCTCTGCGCAGGTTCGAGCGGCCGGTCCAGGAAGGGGCCGGCCGGGCCCATGCCCGCGTTGTTGACGAGCAGGTCGATGGGGGCTGCCGCGTCGAGGTCGTGCAGGAGGCTGGTGACCTGCTCGCGGTCCGTCAGGTCTGCCGTGAGGGTGGTGACGGCGACGTCGTGCGTGGCGCGCAGGCGGGTCGCCACCTCGTCGAGCGCGGTCGCGGACCGTGCCACCAGCACGAGGTCCGAGCCGCGGCGGGCGAGCTCGTCCGCGTAGGCCGTGCCGAGCCCGCGGCTGGCCCCGGTGACGAGGGATGTGGTGCCCCGGTAGGTGTGCATGTGCGTGCCTCTCCGTCAGATGGCGTCAGATGCTTCGAGTCTCGAAGTAGTTTGGACCCTAACACCTTCGAGTCTCGAAGTAATCTCGCGTAGGATCGGCGGATGAGCCAGACCGATCTCGAAGCCGCCGTCCGGGCGAACCACGAGCTCTTCATGATCACGGGCGACCGCGTGGCCGACCTCGTGGCGCGGCACCGGCTCACGCTGCAGACGGCGCAGGCACTGTGGGTCATCGACCCGGAGGAGGCTCCGCCGTCGATGAAGGTGATGAGCGAACGGCTCTACTGCAACGCGCCGAACCTCAGCTTCGTCACCAACCAGCTCGTCGAGCGGGGACTGGTCGAGCGTGTCACCGACCCGCACGACCGGCGGTCACGCGTCGTCGTGCTGACCGAGGAGGGGCGGCGGGTACGGGCCGAGGTCATCGCGGGGACCCTGGAGCGGACGCCGTTCGCGGGCCTGGACGCGGACGAGCTGCGGGAGCTGGCGAGGTTGCTGGCCAAGGCGCTGACGACGTCGTCGGGCGCTGCGCGACGTACGACGTAGGCGCTGCCGGCGTCCACCGTTTGCAGCAGGGTGCAAAAGCACTATTGCATGTGGGCGCAAAGCCGCTGGCCGCGCTATTCCGGGACCCGGGGTACGCGGAAGCAGTCGTTGTGGAAGCAGTGCGCGGCCAATAACGTCCGACCTCACCGGTATTTCCACTCGGACGCCGGGTCGCAACCTGCCACTCAACACGGGGAGAGCCATGAACCACAAGAGGATCAGGACCGCTGTACTCACGGCGCTCGTCGCCCTCGGGGTGGGTCTCGGAGCCGTCGCACCCGCCCAGGCGGCGGCCTACGAGGTGAACTACACGGAGCCCCGTGCCTACTCCTCGCACTCGAAGGACTGCGCGTCGGTCGACCGCTACCAGGCATGCGTCCAGCCCTACGGTGACCTCATCTGGATCAAGGACGGGCTCAAGGACGGAGAATCGCCGTTCGTGACGTGGACGGACCTGGACGGCGACCGTTCAGGAATGTGCATCAACCGGCAGGGTGTGGACGCCGGATGGACCGCATGCAACAAGAACTTCCCCGAAGGGCACGAGATCCGCTGGACCTTCACCTGGCGCAATTACGACGGCACCTGGGAATCGTCCGCTTATCAGTACACGGTCGTCTAGCGGCTCGTTCGTCAAGCCTTCCGAGGGTCGGCTTCGGTGAGGACTCTTTCGGGGTCCTGGACAGGCCCCGGCGGTCGCACAGGTGGCGTCATGCGGCCGACGGGCGCGCCGCCTCCAGGAGGACGTCGACCAGGCGCTCCGCGGCGTCCGGGTGGCCGTTCTCGCGGGAGGCGCGGGACATCCGCTCGCGGCGTCCGGCGTTCTCCAGGAGCCCGGCCAGCGCCCCGCGGAGGTCGGGGTAGGTGACGTCGCCCTCCAGGGAGATGGCGGCGCCCAGGTCCTGCAGTCGGCGCGCGTTGTGCGCCTGCTCGTTCCCGGCGGCCGAGGGGAGCGGGATCAGCACCGCGGGCTTGCCCAGGGCGGTGAGCTCCGCGATGGTCCCGGCGCCGCTGCGGGAGACGACGATGTCGGCCAGGGCGAGCACGTCGGGCAGCTCGGGGCCGACGAAGCCCATGACGCGGTAGCGCGCCGCCAGCTCGGCGGGCAGCGAGGCCGTGCTCTCGAACATGTCCTGGAGGTTGTTCGGGCCGCACTGGTGGATCACGTTGGTGCGCTGCAGCAACCACGGCAGGGCCTCGGTGACCAGAGTGTTGATCTGCACCGAACCCTGCGCGCCGCCCGTGACGTACAGGACCGGGAGGTCGGGGTCGAACGAGTCGAGGCCGAGGGCGTCCACGGCCTTCAGCGGCTCACCGGTCATCACCTCGGCCCGGACCGGGTTGCCGGTGACCACGGCCCGCTCGCGCACGCGCTCGGGCAACAGCTCCAGGGTCGACGGCGACGACACCGCCACGCGGGTGGCGCGCTTGGCCAGCAGGCGGTTGGCGAGCCCCAGGCCCACGGTCTGCTCGTGCACCACGAGCGGACGGCGCAGCATGTTCGCCGCGAGCCCGACGGGCACGGCGACGTAGCCACCCGTGGAGAGGATCACGTCGGGCTTGAACTCGGCCACGATCGACCGAGCCTGCGCGACACCGATGGGAACCCGCGCCATGTCCTTCATGTTGGTGGCCGAGAGCATGGCCAGCGGGTTGCTCGACCGGCGCAGCTTGCCCGTGGCGACGGGCACGAAGCGGATGCCCTCGGTGGCCGTGACCTGGGCCTCCAGGCCGTTCTCGGTGCCGGCCCAGAGCACGCCGACCGGCGTGCCCTCCTGCGCCAGCCGGGCCTGGAGCGCGCGGAGCGTCGTGAGTGCGGGGTAGGTGTGGCCGCCGGTCCCTCCACCGGTGACGAGAAGTCGGAACTCGCGCGGGTGTGAACTCACGAAGACATCTCCCGGGACGGCAGGGGTGGGGGCGCGATGCCAACTGTAGGCGATTTGTGGTGGTCGGAGGGTTTGCGGTCGTGGTCTGGGCCGTGCCGGGGGCGGTGCCTGGTCGCTGACCGACGCGATCGGGCCTTTCGTGTAAAGAAATGTCGGACACGAATTGCACTCGCGCGTTCTATTTCTTCATTTCATATTTATCTTGACGCATTCCGTGCTTTGCTGGCAGGATCTCCGCCACTCATCGATGCGGGCACCTGGCCCGCGCGTGGACGGAAAGCAGAAGGCAATGGGTGATGGAATTGCGGCGGGTGTCGCCGTGAAGGTCACCGGGGTGTCGAGCACCGAGCGTGGCGCCCAGGGAGTGGTCAAGACGATCCGGCCAGGATGGGCCGGCAAGGAGGCCGTCGTGGTGGCGACGGGCGCGCTCCGGACGCGCGAGTTCACCGTTCCGGTGGTCGACCTCTCGAGGGTCTGAGTCGAGGGCGGGAACCCCCGCGGGCGTCGATCAATTTCGCATGGACGCCTTTTGTGAATGTTTTCGGCCTCCCTTGTGGTGCCCTTTTCCCGGGTGCTTCGGTGCCGGTGTAGAGAAATGCATCATTGCAGGTCAGTGAGGAATTTCCCGCGCTCCCAGTCGCCGGCTCACCTCGCGCGCCGCAACGGCAGCCCGCTCCGCCAGCCCGGCCCGCCCCGCGTCGTCGTACGCCTCTGACCGGAAGGTCACCGCCAGTCCCGCCACCGGCCGCCCCGTGTGGTCCACCACTGCGGCGGCCACCGACGCGAACCCCGCCGTCACCTCGCCGTCCTCCTCGGCGTACCCTCGCGACCGGGCCAGTCGGAGCACGTCCCGCAGCTCCCGCAGCGTCCGTGGCCCCGCCCCGGTCAGGTCCGTGAACGACCCGGGCGTCGGGTAGAGCGCCCGCACCTGGGCCGGGGGCAGCAGCGCGAGCACGGCCCGCCCGCTGGCGGTGAGATGGCTGGGAAGGTGGACGTCGACGTCGGTCACCAGCGGAGGCCGCCCCGCCGCCCGCTGCTCCACCAGGTACAGCACCTCGCGGCCGTTGAGCACCGCGAGGTGGCCGTTCTCCCCGGCGCTCTCCACCAGGCGGGCGACGACGGGCGCCGCCAGCCGGGTCAGCGGCGCCTGGCGGGTGTACGCGCTGCCCAGGCCGAGCGCGGCGACTCCCAGTCCGTAGCGGCGCTCGTCGGGGAAGTGCCGCACGAAGCCCTCGTCGCCCAGCACGGACAGCAGGTGGTAGACGCTGGAGCGCGGCATGCCGATGCCGTGCGCGATGGCGCCCGCCGGCACCGGGCCGGGCTGCGCGGCGAGGAAGCTGAGGAGCCGCGCGGTGCTCCGCGCGGCGGGTACGGCGCTGCTCCCGCCCATGTCTGCCTCCTGGCCAGCCTCGTGCCGGGCGAGGTCGGCAGTTCGTCAGGTGATCGGCAACCCGGGCTGCCGATCACCTGACGAACTACCGACCACCCCATGCGTCTCGTATCCCAGACTCTATCCGTGCGCGAACCCGCGCCAAGCGGCCTGCGGCGGGGTTCCATGGGCGCATGAGCACCCTGCACGACACGGCGCCGACGCCGGACAGCGGCACTCCGGCCACGACCGCCTCGACACCCGAGGCCGGCGCGCCCCGTACCGGCGCGCCCCGTACCGGCGCGCCCCGTACCGGCGCGCTCGGCATCCCGACACCCGGCTCCGGACCGGCCGACCCGGATCTGCCCCGCCACGTCGTCCTCGACGGCACCCCGCTCACCGTCGAGCAGGTGGTCGCCGTCGCCCGCCACGGCGCGTCCGTCGAGATCCACGACGCCGCCCTCGCCCGGATGGCCCAGGCCCGCGCCGTCATCGACGACCTCGCCGACGACACCGTGCCCCACTACGGCGTCTCCACCGGCTTCGGGGCGCTCGCCCGGCGGCACATCCCCGCAGAGCAGCGCGCCCAGCTCCAGCTCAGCCTCGTGCGCTCGCACGCCGCCGGGTCCGGGCCCGAGGTCGAGACCGAGGTGGTGCGCGCGCTCCAGCTCCTGCGCCTCGCCACCTTGGTCACGGGCCACACCGGCGCCCGGCCCGTCACGGCGCAGACCTATGCGGCGATGCTCAACGCCGGGATCACGCCCGTCGTCCACGAGTACGGGTCGCTCGGCTGTTCCGGCGACCTCGCGCCGCTCGCGCACGTCGCGCTCGCCGCCATGGGGGAGGGCCAGGTCCGGGTCGTGTCCAGGGCATCGGACGTCGCGGGCGCGGCGTCGGCGTCCGGCCCGTCCTCGGCACCGCTCAGCGCCGAAGGGCCAGACACGCTGGCCGCCTCGGTCGCGGCGCCGCGGGGCACCGGCGTCGCTCCGCTTCTTGATGCCGCTCAGGCACTGGCCGCCGCCGGCATCGAACCCCTCGCCCTCGCCGAGAAGGAGGGCCTCGCCCTCATCAACGGCACGGACGGCATGCTCGGCATGCTCTGCCTCGCGATCCACGACCTGCGCCGCCTGCTCACCACCGCCGACGTCGCGGCGGCCCTGTCCGTCGAGGCCCTGCTCGGCTCGGACGCCCCGTTCGCGCAGGACCTGATCGCGCTGCGGCCGCACCCCGGCCAGGCGGCGTCAGCGTCGAACATGCGGCGTGTCCTTGAGGGCTCGCCGCTCATGGCGAGCCACCGCGAGCTGGACGACGCCGGTAACCCCGCCTGCACCCGCGTCCAGGACGCCTACTCGCTGCGGTGTGCCCCGCAGGTGCACGGCGCAGCCCGCGACACCCTGTGGCACGCCGCGACGGTGGCGGGCCGAGAGCTGGCGTCTGCCATCGACAACCCGGTGGTCACCGCCGACGGTCGCGTGGAGTCGAACGGCAACTTCCACGGTGCGCCCGTCGCCTACGTGCTGGACTTCCTCGCCATCGCCGCCGCCGACGTGGCGAGCATGAGCGAGCGGCGCACCGACCGGTTCCTCGACGTGGCCCGCTCCGAGGGGCTGCCCGCGTTCCTGGCGCACGACCCCGGTGTCGACTCCGGGCACATGATCGCCCAGTACACGGCCGCCGGGATCGTCTCCGAGATGAAGCGTCTGGCCGCGCCCGCGAGCGTGGACTCCATCCCGAGCTCCGCCATGCAGGAGGACCACGTGTCCATGGGCTGGGCCGGCGCCCGCAAGCTGCGCCGGTCCGTCGACGGGCTCACGCGGGTGCTCGCGATCGAGGTGCTCACGGCGGCACGCGCGCTCGACCTGCGCGAGCACGCCTCCGCGGCGGGCACTGGCGCGGTGCACGACGCCGTTCGCGCCGTCGTGCCCGGTCCCGGACCGGACCGGTACCTCGCGCCCGAGATCGAGCAGGTGGTGGGGCTCGTCGCCGGTGGGCAGGTCGCCGGGGCTGCGGCAGGCGCCGTCGGACCGCTGGACTGAGGCCCGACCGGACTGCCGGACCGAACCAGACCGAGCGGATGCCCGAGGCGGCTGCCGGACCGCCGGGGCAACCAGCCGGAACCTGACCCGGACAGCCCGCCGCAGCCCGACCGAGCAGAGCACGACCCGAGCAGAGCACGACCCGAGCAGAGTCGCACGAGCCGAACCGAAGGAGACCGCAGTGAACCAGCCGTACGACCGGGGGACCCCCGTCGCCGTCCGCGCCCCGCGCGGCACCACCCTGACCGCCCGCAGCTGGCAGACCGAGGCCCCGCTGCGCATGCTGATGAACAACCTCGACCCGGAGGTGGCCGAGCGCCCCGACGACCTGGTGGTCTACGGCGGCACCGGCCGGGCGGCCCGCGACTGGCCGAGCTACCACGCGATCGTCCGCTCGCTGACGGACCTGCGCGACGACGAGACCCTCCTGGTCCAGTCCGGCCGGCCCGTGGGCGTGCTGCGCACGCACGAGTGGGCGCCGCGCGTGCTCATCGCCAACTCCAACCTCGTCGGGGACTGGGCCACGTGGCCCGAGCACCGGCGCCTGGAGCAGCTCGGCCTGACGATGTACGGGCAGATGACGGCCGGGTCCTGGATCTACATCGGCACGCAGGGCATCCTCCAGGGCACGTACGAGACGTTTGCCGCGGTGGCCGCCAAGCGGTTCCGTGGCACGCTCGCCGGCACGCTCACCCTGACCGGGGGCTGCGGCGGCATGGGCGGGGCGCAGCCGCTGGCCGTCACGCTCAACGGCGGCGTGTGCCTGGTGGTCGACGTCGACCCGGCCCGCCTGCACCGGCGCGTCGAGACGCGGTACCTCGACGTCGTCGCCTCCTCGCTGGACGAGGGGGTCGAGCTGGCGCTGGCCGCGAAGCGGGACCGGCGTGCGCTGTCGGTGGGCGTGGTCGGCAACTGTGCCGACGTGGTGCCGGAGCTGCTGCGCCGGGGCGTCGAGGTGGACGTCGTGACGGACCAGACGTCGGCGCACGACCCGCTGTCGTACCTGCCCTCCGGGGTGGAGCTCGCGGACTGGGCCGACCTCGCACAGAAGGACCCGGAGGGGTTCACCGAGCGGGCGCGGGAGTCCATGGCCCGGCACGTCGAGGCCATGGTCGGCTTCCAGGACGCCGGCGCCGAGGTGTTCGACTACGGCAACTCGATCCGCGACGAGGCCCGCCAGGGCGGGTACGGGCGGGCGTTCGACTTCCCCGGGTTCGTGCCCGCCTACATCCGGCCGCTGTTCGCCGAGGGCAAGGGGCCGTTCCGCTGGGCGGCGCTGTCGGGCGACCCGCGCGACATCGCGGTGACCGACCGTGCGGTGCTGGACCTGTTCCCCGACAACGACCACCTCGGCCGCTGGATCCGCGCCGCCCAGGAGCGCGTCGCCTTCCAGGGGCTGCCCGCCCGGATCTGCTGGCTCGGGCACGGGGAGCGCGACGTCGCGGGGCTGCGGTTCAACGAGCTCGTCGCGTCGGGGGAGATCTCCGCGCCGATCGCGATCGGGCGCGACCACCTGGACTCCGGGTCCGTGGCCTCCCCGTACCGCGAGACCGAGGCCATGGCCGACGGCTCCGACGCCATCGCCGACTGGCCGCTGCTGAACGCCCTGGTCAACACGGCCTCCGGTGCGACGTGGGTGTCGATCCACCACGGGGGCGGCGTCGGCATGGGGCGGTCGCTGCACGCCGGGCAGGTGTCCGTGGCGGACGGGACCGCGCTCGCCGCGCAGAAGCTCGCGCGCGTGCTCGCCAACGATCCGGCCACGGGCGTGCTGCGGCACGTGGACGCCGGGTACGACGACGCCGTCGCGGCCGCCGAGCGCGGCGGGCTGCGGGTGCCGATGCGGGAGGGGGCGTGACGGAACCGGGCGGGCCGCTGCCGGGCGGACCCGCGACGGGCGCCGCTCTGGGCGCCGGTAGCCGGCCGACTGCCGTCGGCCGGCTCCTGGATGCGATCGCCGACGTCGGCCGGGCGCCGTCCGGCGGGTACGAACGGTTCGCCTGGACCGCGCACGACCTGACCCTGCGCGAGTGGTTCGCCGCCGAGGCGACCGCCCGCGGCCTGGACGTGGTGCTCGACCGCTCCGGGAACCAGTGGGCCTGGTGGGGCGACCCCGACGCCGGCGGCCCCGGCGTCGTGACCGGCAGCCACCTCGACTCCGTACCCGGCGGCGGCGCGTTCGACGGGCCGCTGGGCGTGGCGAGCGCGTTCGCGGCGCTCGACGCGCTGCGGGACGCCGGGGTCGTGCCGCGGCGTCCGCTGGGGATCGTGAACTTCTCCGACGAGGAGGGCGCCCGGTTCGGGCTCGCGTGCCTCGGGTCGCGGGCGCTGACCGGGACGGTCCCGGCCGACCGGCTGCTGGCGCTGCGGGACGGCGGCGGCGACAGCCTCGCGGACGTGCTCGCCAGGGTCGGGGGCCGGCCGGGTGGTGTCGCGTTCGGCGGTACGGGCTCGTCGACCGGTCGCGGCGGTACGGGCTCGTCGGCGGCGGGCGGTGGAGCGCCCGGCGTCGGCGCCGTCCGGCTCGACCACTACGGTCGGGACCCGGAGGCGCTGGCGCGGATCGGCGTCTTCGTCGAGCTGCACGTCGAGCAGGGGCGCTACCTCGCCGACCTGCCAGGGGACGAGGCGGCGCCCGTCGCCGTCGGCGCCGCGATCTGGCCGCACGGACGCTGGCGCGTCGACCTCACGGGCGAGGCCAACCACGCCGGCACCACGCCGCTGGCCCACCGCCACGACCCGATGCTCGACCTGGCGCGGCTCATCACCGACGTCCGCGCCGCCGCCGAGCACGCCGGGGCGCTCGCCACGCTGGCCAAGGTCGAGGTCGAGCCGAACGGCGTCAACGCGATCCCGTCCCGGGTCCGGGCGTGGATCGACGCCCGCGCCGAGACGGAGGAGGCGGTCCGCCGCGTGATCGGCACGCCTCAAATGAGTGCGGATCTGGTTGCGGTATCAGAGCCGGGTTCCGCACCTGGGCCTGCGTTCACCGGGCGCGTCGTGCGGGATGGTGACGGCCTCAGCGCCTGGGAGGTCGTCGAGGAGTCGTGGACGCCCGCGACCGTGTTCGACCCGGCGCTCGCGGCACGGCTCGCCGACGTCGTGGGGCGGCCGGGCTCCACGCTGCCCGCTCCCGTGATCGGCACGGGCGCCGGGCACGACGCCGGCATCCTCGCCGCGTCCGGCGTGCCCGCGGCGATGCTGTTCGTCCGCAACCCGACCGGTGTCTCGCACTCCCCTGCCGAGCACGCCCCGGAGGCCGACTGCGACGCCGGCGTCCGCGCGCTGACGGCCGTACTGGCGGACCTGCTGACCGCGCCCGAAGCCGTCGAGGCCGTGAGCGGGCCGTGGGGCACCGAACCTCGGCGAGGAGCACCCGACGGTGACCGTCCGGGGACCACGGGAACCGGGCGATGAGCGGCTTCTGGTGCGAACGTGCCTGGGTCCCGGACGGCGCGACGGCGGGCCGGGCGTCCGGCGCGGTCGTCGAGTCCGTGCGGGTGGACGTCGAGGGCGGGCGGTTCGTCGCCGTCGAGACCGGCGCCGCGCCGTCGGCCACTGATGTCCGGCTGCCCGGGCTGGTGCTGCCCGGGTTCGCCGACGCGCACTCCCACGCGTTCCACCGCGCGCTGCGCGGTCGCACGCACGGTGCCGTGGACCGGCCCGGCGGCGGTTCCTTCTGGACCTGGCGCGAGGACATGTACGCCCTGGCCGCCGCGCTCACGCCGCCGCTGTACGAGCGGCTGGCGCGCGCCCTGTACGCGGAGCTCGCCCTGGGCGGCACCACGGCCGTGGGCGAGTTCCACTACGTGCACCACCGCCCCGACGGGACCCCGTACCCGCCCGCGGACGGCGGACCGAACGCCATGGCCGAGGCCCTGCGCCGGGCCGCGCACGACGCCGGCGTGCACCTCACGCTGCTCGACACCTGCTACCTGCACGGCGGCCTCGACGCCGGCGGGCACCAGCCGCCGGCCCCCGAGCAGGCCCGGTTCGGCGACGGCACCGTCGACGCGTGGACCCGCCGCGTGGACGCCCTGCGCGCCGCCTGGGCCGCCGACGACCGCGTGCTCGTGGGCGCCGCCGCCCACTCGGTGCGCGCCGTGACGCCCGACGAGCTGCGGGAGGTCGCCCGCTGGGCCCGCGAGGCCGGCGCCCCGCTGCACGTGCACCTCTCCGAGCAGCCCGCGGAGAACGAGACGGCGCTCGCGGCCTTCGCCCGCACCCCGGCCCGCCTGCTGCACGACGCCGGAGCCCTCGGCCCCGGCACCACGGCCGTGCACGCGGTCCACCTGACCGACGACGACGTGACGCTGCTCGGCTCCTCCGGCACGGGCGTGTGCCTCTGCCCGACGACGGAGCGCGACCTCGCCGACGGTCTCGCCCCCGGCCTGCGGCTGCTGCGAGCGGGCAGCCCGCTGTCGGTCGGCACGGACCAGCACGTGGGCGCCGACGTGCTGGCGGAGGTGCGGGGCATCGAGGAGCACGAGCGGCTCGCCTCCGGGCGGCGCGGCCGGTTCGGCCCTGCGGCGCTGATCGAGGCGGCGACGTCGGCCGGGCACGCAGCGCTCGGCCGGCCGGACGCCGGGCGGATCGCCGTGGGTGCCCCCGCCGACCTGGTCGCCGTGCGCCTGGACACCGTCCGCACGGCCGGGGCCGACCCCGCCCAGGTCGTGCTCGTCGCGGGCGCGGCAGACGTGTCCGACGTCGTGGCGGGCGGCGAGCCCGTGGTGCGGGACGGCGAGCACCGGGCCGGTGACGTCGCCCGGATGCTGGCCGACGCGATCGGGGAGGTCTGGGCCGCGGCCGACGGGCTGCGTGCGGCCACGACGAGGGAGGACGGCGCATGAGCGTGCTGCTGACGAACATCGGCGAGCTGGTCACGAACGACCCCGCGCACGGGGGCTGGTCGGGCGCGGCGGGCGCGGGCCCGGCAGGCACCGGCCGCTCCGGTCCGGATCGGGCCGACGCGGCGGGCGGGCTCGGCATCGTGCGGGACGCCGCCGTCGTCGTCGCGGACGGCCGGATCGCCTGGACGGGACCGGCCTCGTCGGCCCCCGCGGCGGACGACGCCGTCGACCTGGCGGGCCGGGCCGTGCTGCCGGGGTTCGTCGACTCACACTCGCACACCGTGTTCGCGGGCGACCGCGCCGCGGAGTTCGCCGCCCGGATGACCGGCGAGCCGTACACGGGCGGGGGCATCGCGACCACGGTCGCCGCCACACGCGCCGCCGGCGAGGAGACGCTCCGGGCGCGGGGTCGCGCCCTGGTGCGGGAGATGCTGACCCAGGGCACCACCACCGTCGAGATCAAGAGCGGCTACGGCCAGGACGTCGCGACCGAGGCCCGGATGCTGCGGATCGCGCGCGAGCTCACGCCCGAGACGACCTACCTCGGCGCCCACACCGTCCCGGCCGAGTACTCCGGGGACCGGGCCGGCTACCTCGACCTCGTGACCGGCCCCATGCTCGCCGCGTGCGCGCCGCACGCCCGCTGGGTCGACGTCTTCTGCGAGCCCGCAGCGCCCACCGCCTTCGACGAGGACGAGTCCCGCGCCGTGCTGCACGCCGGCCTGCGCGCGGGCCTGCTCGCCCGGGTGCACGGCAACCAGCTCTCGGCCGGCCCGGGCGTACGGCTCGCGGTCGAGGTCGGTGCGGCCAGCGTGGACCACTGCACCCACCTGACCGACGCCGACGTCGACGCACTGGCGGGCTCCTGGGATGCCCACCTGGCCGGGGAGGGGAACCCGCCGGTCGCCGGGCCTGGCCGCGACGACGGGCCCGGGAGCCTTGCCGGGGCCGCCGGGGCCGCCGGGGCTGCCGGGGCTGCCGGGGGCGGCACGGTCGCCACCTTGCTGCCCGCCGTCGAGTTCTCCACGCGCTCGCCCTACCCGGACGCCCGCCGCCTGCTCGCCGCAGGGGTGCCGGTCGCGCTGGCCACGGACTGCAACCCCGGCTCCGGGTACTCCTCGTCCGTGCCGTTCGTGGTGGCGCTCGCCGTGCGCGAGATGCGGATGAGCCCCGCCGAGGCCCTCTGGTCGGCGACGGCGGGCGGGGCGCTCGCGCTCCGGCGCGACGACGTCGGCCACCTGCGGGTCGGCGCCCGTGCCGACCTCGTGGTCCTGGACGCTCCGAGCCACCTGTACCTGTCGTACCGCCCCGGCGTGCCGCTGGTGACCGAGGTCTGGAAGGACGGCGTGCGGGTCTGACCTCCCGTGCCGGGCACCCACCCGAGCCGGGCACCCACCCCGAGCCGGGCACCCGCCCCGGGCCGGACGGTGGGCCCGTGCCGGACGGTGGGCCCAGGCCGTGGGGGAGGGTCCGGGCGGCGGGGGGAGGTCTGGGCCGTGGGGGGAAGGCCCGGGCCGCGGGAGAGGACCGAGCCGCGGGAGAGGACCGGGGTGGGGGAGCCGCCGCGCGCGGAGAAGACCTTGCCCGCGGGGGTGTGTCACTGGCTGTAGACAACGTCTACACAGGGTGACACACCCCCACGGGCAGGTATTCCCCCGAGCATGTCCGTCGCGCCGCACCTGCCAGACAGCCGCACCTGCCAGACAGCCGCACCTGCTGTGCCAGCCGCGCCTGCTGTGCCAGCCGCGCCTGCTGTGCCAGCCGCGCCTGCTGTGCCAGCCGCGCCTGCTGTGCCAGCCGCGCCTGCTGTGCCAGCCGCACCTGCCGAGCCGATCGGTCCGTCGAACTGATCGGTCCGTCGAGCCCGACGCGGCCGGACACCGCCCGCTACTGCTCCGTGACGCCCAGGTCCGGGGCGGCCACGAACCGGGCGCGCGCGTCGGCCGCGCCGTGGAGCTCCAGGAGGACCAGCTCGTTGCCCGTCGCGCGCAGGAGCGGTCCCGGCACGTAGAGCGTGTGGGTGGGGCCGAGGCTCCAGTAGCGGCCGAGCAGCCAGCCGTTCACCCAGGCCAGGCCCTTGGTCCAGCCGTCGAGCCGCAGGAAGTGGTCGGCTCCGGCCGCCGAGTCGAAGGTGGCCCGGAACAGGCCGGCACCGACCGGCCGCGCCGCGCCGTCCGGCCCCGGGGTGGGCAGCGCGCGGCTCGGCGCGTCGAGCGCCGGGCGCAGCAGCTCGGGCGCGTCCTCGATCCGCAGCGCACCGGCCTCCCAGGAGTCCAGCGTGCGTGTCGCGGTGCGCACCGGCCCGATCACGCCCTTGGGCTCACCGATCCGCGGCCCGTAGTTCACGCGGCCCTGGTCCTCCACCAGCAGGGTGAGGTCCCCCGCACGGGCGGGCAGCGCCACGGCGAACGTGTGGGAGCCCCGGTCCAGCACGCCCACCTGCTCGTCGTCGACCAGGACGACGGCGCGGTCGCGCACCTCGTCCGCGGTCAGCACGAGGTCGTCGGCCTGGATCCGGGTGCGGTAGACGGTGAAGCCCGACCACGACCGCAGGTCGTCCGTGGTGGGCGTCGACGTGAAGGAGTGCAGGTCCTCACGCAGCAGGCTCGGCAGGGCGTGGGCCAGCGGCACCCGTGCGGTCAGGTCGACGTCGAGCACCGGCGCGGCACCGCGGGCGGCGTCGCCCGCCAGCTCTCCGGCGTCCGGCACGGCCCGGTGCCGCGCGATCACCTCGCGCATCGCCCAGAACTTGGCGGTCGGCGTGCCGTCCTCGGACAGGGGCGCGTCGTAGTCGTACGACGTCGCGATGGGCCGGTAGATGCCCTTGTCGTTCGCGCCGCTGGTGAGCCCGAAGTTGGTGCCGCCGTGGAACATGTACAGGTTGACGGAGCCCCCTGCCGCAAGAAGATCGTCCAGGTCGGCGGCGTTGGCCTCCGCAGGCGCTACGTGGTGCTCCAGGCCCCACGAGTCGAACCAGCCGTTCCAGAACTCCATGCACATCAGCGGGCCCGTGGGCTGGGCCCGCCGCAGCACCTCCAGCCGCTCCGTGCTGCGCGAGCCGAACGTCGCGGTCTTGTGCAGCTCCGGGAGGCCACCGCGGGCCAGCATCTCGTCGTTCGCCTGGTCGCAGGTGAACAGCGGGACGTCGATGCCCTGGGCGCGCACCATGTCCACGAGCGCGCGCAGGTACTTCTGCCGCTCGGGCACCGGGTCGTCGCCGTACGCGCCGTACTCGTTCTCGACCTGGACCATGAGCACCGGGCCGCCGCGGGTCACCTGACGCTCGGCCACCAGCGGCAGCAGGCTCGCGTAGTACTTGCCGATCGCGTCGAGGAACCGGGGCTCGTGCCGCCGCACACCCACGGCACGGTCGGCCAGCAGCCACGCCGGCAGGCCGCCGCCGTCCCACTCCGCGCAGATGTACGGGCCGGGACGCACGATGGCGTGCAGGCCCTCGGCCGCCACGAGGTCCAGGAACCGGCCCAGGTCGCGGCGTCCGTCCAGGTCGAACACCCCGGGCTCGGGCGCGTGGAAGTTCCACGGCACGTACGTCTCGATGGTGTTCAGGCCCATGAGCCGCGCCTTGTGGATGCGGTCGGCCCACTGGTCGGGGTGCACGCGGAAGTAGTGCAGCGCGCCGCTGACGACCTGGGTCGGCGCGCCGTCCAGCAGGAAGTCCTCGGGGCCGATCTCGAACGTGGGCATGTGTGGTTCCTCGGGGTTCTTCGTGACACGGACGGCGGCGGGGGAGGCCCCCGCCGCCGTCATCGATGGTGGTGCGGCCGGCTCACTCGGAGACTGTGAAGCCCTGCTCGTTGCCGTAGCTGACGATCGACTCCTGCCAGGCGGCCAGGCCGTCGGACAGCGGGGTCGAGCCGGTGTACGCCTGGCCGACGGTGTCGGGGAAGACGCTGTTGGCGTAGACCTGGTACGGCAGGTACTGCCAGCCCTCCACCACACCGGTGGCCGACGCCGAGAGCACCTCGTTGATCTTCTGGCCGCCGAAGTACTCCGACTCCTCGCCGAGGAACGCCTCGTCGTTCAGGTCGGCGAGCGTCGCCGGGAAGTTGCCGCCCTCCAGGCGCGTGGCGACGCCGTCGCCGGCGTTCGCGTACTGCAGGAAGCCGTAGGCCAGGGCCTTCTTGTCGCTGGCCTCGGTCACCGACAGCGCCGAACCGCCGTTCTCCGCGGTCTCGTTCGCGCCCTCGGTCCACTGCGGCATCGGGGCCACCCGCCAGTCGCCCGACGCCGGGGCGGCGCCCGACTCCAGGTTCGCCGGCATCCACGCGCCGGTCACCAGGGCGGCGATCTCACCGCTGCCCAGGCCCTGGAACCACTCGTCCGACCAGGCCGGCACGTTCGCCACCAGGTCGTCGTCCAGGAGCTGCTGCCACATCTCGGCGAACTTCGCGGAGCCCTCGTCGGCGAGGTTCACGGTCACGTCGGTGCCGTCCACCTCGAACGGGTGCCCGCCGGCCTGCCAGATCATCGAGGTCGCGAAGCCGGCGTCACCGTTGTCCGCGGTGATGTACGTGTTCGGGTCGGACTCGTGGATCTTCTTGGCGGCCTCGACGAACTCGTCCCACGTGGCCGGCACCTCGACGCCGGCCTCCTCGAAGGTCTTCGCGTTGTAGAACAGGGCCATGGGGCCGGAGTCCATCGGCAGGCCGTACACGGCGTCGCCGTCGGTCACCGCGCCCCACGGCCCGGGGGAGTAGGTGCCGTCGAGCTCGCTCGCGCCCAGCGGCGCGAGGTCCGCGAGCGAGCCACCGATCGAGAACTGCGGCAGGGCGTAGTACTCCATCTGCGCGACGTCGGGCACGCCCGAGCCGGCGCTGATCGCGTTCTGGAGGGCCACGTAGTGGTCGTTGCCGGTGCCGACGTTCGCCAGCTCGACGTTCACGTTCGGGTACTCGGCCTCGAAGTCCTCGACGACCTTGTCCAGCGTGGGCTCCCACGCCCAGACCAGCAGGTCGCCGCCCTCCTCGAGGGCCGCCGAGATGTCCTCGGGGGAGACGGTCTCCGCGGCATCTCCGCCGTCGGACCCGGACCCGCACGCGGTCAGGGCGAGCGCCAGGGCGCCCGCCGCGGCGAACGCGCCGACGGCGCGGTGGTGGCGGATGGTCATGGTGGTTCCTCTCACTTCATCGTCAGATCTGGGGAAAGGGGGTGCGGGTCATTCCTTGACGCTGCCGGCGGCCAGGCCCGACTGCCAGTAGCGCTGCAGCAGCAGGAAGGCCACCACGAGCGGCAGGATGGTCAGGAGCGAGCCGGCGATCACGAGGTTGAAGATGGCCTCGCCACCCGCGGTGGTCGCCTGCGCGTTCCAGGCGTTCAGGCCCAGCGTCAGCGGGTACCAGTCGGGGTCGCGCAGCATGATCAGCGGCAGGAAGTAGTTGTTCCAGGTGGCCACCACGGTGAAGAGCAGCACCGTCACGATGCCGGGGGCCAGCATCGGCAGGCACACCTGGAAGAAGGTGCGGGCCTCGCTCGCGCCGTCGATCCGCGCGGCCTCCATGATCTCGTCGGGCACGGCGTCGGCGGCGAAGGTCCACATGAGGTAGAGGCCGAACGGCGAGATGAGCGACGGGATGATCACGGACCAGGGCGTGTTGGTCAGGCCCAGGTTGGCGAACATGAGGAACGTGGGCACGGCCAGGGCGGTGCCCGGCACGGCCACGGCGCCGATGACGACGGCGAACACGGCCCGCTTGCCGGGAAAGCTGAACTTGGCCAGGCCGTAGCCGCCGAGCAGGGCCAGCAGGGTGGCACCGCCCGCGCCCAGCACCACGTACAGCAGCGTGTTGAGGAACCAGCGGCCGAACACGCCGCCGTCGTAGGTCAGGACGCCCACGATGTTGTCCCACAGGGCGAAGTCGCCGCTGAACCACAGGCCGAACGAGCTGAACAGGTCGGGCTGCGTCTTGGTCGCGTTGATCAGCAGCCAGACGAGCGGGATCAGCGCGTAGACGCCGATCAGGGCCGTCAGGACCGTGAGCAGCACGCTGCGCGTGGGCCGGGCGTGCGAGGTGCGGCGGTTCCGCAGCCGGGGCGGGGCCTTCTTGGGGCGCACGGTGGGCGCGGTCATCAGGACGTTGGTCATGGCTCAGGCCTCCTTGCGCATGCCGCGCAGCTGCACCACGTAGGCCACGAGCATCGTGAGCACGCCCATGATGATCGCCACCGTGGCCGAGTAGTTGTACTGCTGGCCGGAGAACGACAGCGAGTAGGCGTACAGGTTCGGCGTGTAGTGCGTCGAGATGTAGTTGGGCGACAGCGGCTGCAGGATGCTCGGCTCGTTGAAGAGCTGGAAGGAGCCGATGATCGAGAAGATGGTCGCCACCACCAGGGCGCCGCGGATCGCGGGCAGCTTGATCGCGGAGATCACCCGCCAGGGGCCCGCGCCGTCGATCTCCGCGGCCTCGTACAGCGAGGTGGGCACCACGCGCAGCGCGGAGTAGAAGATCAGCATGTTGTAGCCGACGAACTCCCAGGTCACGATGTTGCCGATCGCGGGGAGCACCAGCGCGGAGGCCAGCGGGTCCGGGATGTTCGTGCCGAACAGGTCGTTGAAGTTGCCGACCAGGCCGAACCGCTCGCCGTACATGAAGCCCCACATCAGGGCGGCCACGACGCCTGGCACGGCGTAGGGCAGGAAGATCGTCAGGCGGAAGAAGTCCCGCCCGTACAGCCGGCCGCTGTCGATCGCGAGGGCGACCAGCAGCGAGATGCCGAGCATGACCGGCACCTGGACCAGCAGGAACGCGGTCACCCGGCCCACGCCGGCCCAGAACTGCGGGTCGCTCAGCGCCCGGGCGTAGTTGTCGAGGCCGACGAACGACGTGCCGCCCACGAGCTGCGTCTGGAACAGGCTCAGCCAGAGCGAGTAGGCGATGGGCGCGAGGAAGACCAGGGCGAAGACGGCCATGAACGGGCCGACGAACCCCCATCCGGTCCAGCGGGTGCGGCGTCGCATCCGCCTCGCAGGCTTGGGCACGGCCGGTGGCGATGCGAGCGTGGTCACAGCAGGTCGCTCCTTCACGAGTGGGGTCAGCACGTCGGCGTAGTGTTGACGTCAACATGGTGACGCGGACTAGGGTGCTCGTGAGTTCCCGGAGTGTCAAGCGCGCACCGGGCAGACGCATCACGAGGAGGTGGGTGCCGTGGAGGGCAGGAGCCCGTCCCTGGCCGACGTCGCGGAGCTCGCCGGGGTCTCGACCCAGACCGTCTCCCGCGTGTCGATGGGCCTGGACAACGTGCGACCCGCGACCCGGGACCGGGTGCTGGCGGCGATGGCGCAGCTCGGCTACGCCCCGAACACCGCGGCCCGGGCGCTGCGGTACGGCAGCTTCCGGACCATCGGCATGATCGCCCACCGGCTCGCCCGCACGGGCGAGTCCCGGACGGTCGAGGCGGTGGTCGAGGCGGCACGGGCCCAGGGTTACACGGTCACGCTGGTCGACGTCGAGAGCCCGTCGTCGCAGGACGTGGCCGCCGCGGTGACCCGGCTGTCGCACCAGGCGATCGACGGCCTGGTGATCGTGCGTGCCGAGACGGCGACGCCCGACACGCTCGCCCTGCCGCCCCGGATGCCCGTGGTGGTGTCCGACTCGCGGTTCGTGGGCCACCATCCCGCCGTCGGCGCCGACCAGGCCGACGGCGCCCGCCGGGCCACCCAGCACCTCCTCGACCTGGGGCACCGCACGGTGCACCACGTCGCCGGACCCGCCGGCTCGGCGCCCGCGCAGGTGCGCGCCGAGGCCTGGCGGGCGACGCTCGGCGCGGCCGGCGCCGTCGTGCCCGAGGCCGTGGCGGGGGACTGGACCGCGGGCTCGGGGTACGAGGCCGGCCGGCGGCTCGCCGCCGACCCGGACGTCACCGCCGTGTTCTGCGCGAACGACGAGATGGCCGCGGGCGTGCTCCGTGCGCTGCACGAGGCCGGCCGCGCCGTGCCGGCCGAGGTCTCCGTGGTCGGGTTCGACGACATCCTGCTGGCCGAGCACCTCTGGCCGCCGCTGACGACGGTCGCGCAGGACTTCGACGAGATCGGTCGGCGGCTCGTGGCGCGGCTGCTGCAGCAGGTGCGCGACGGCCGGCGCACGGGTGCCGACGAGGTGCGCCTGGCGGAGACCACGGCAGCCGAGGTGGCAGACACCACGGGGCCGGACCTGCACGAGGTGGTGCCGGTGGAGCTCCGCGTCCGGGCGAGCACGGCCCCGCCGCCCCGGTGACGCCCGAGGTCGTGGGGCGAATCGTTACGCACGGCCCCCGCCGGACACATATCTGGTACCGAACATTCACCCTGAAACCCGTAGGATCGGCTCGATGGCGCAACCAGAGGGCAGGGGTGTTACACGCGTGGAGTCACAGTCAGCCGAGGCTCTGCTCGACCCGCCGACCCGTCCGACGTGGCGCAGCTCCCTGGTCGCGGCGGTCATCGGGGCGCTCGTCTTCGCGGTGTGCATCTGGCAGGTGGTCGTGCGCGGCCCGTTCATCGCCTGGGACTGGCAGTTCCACTACTACGTCGACGCGCACCACCCGGTCGGCTGGGAGAAGGTCTTCCTCGACATCGTCGCGAGCGTGACCGGCGAGCGGCTGTTCACCATCCCCATGGTCGGGGGCACGGCCCTCTACGTGGCGTGGAAGCAGGGCGGGCCGGGCTCGCTCTGGAGCATCGCCACGCGCCGGCCGGTGATGGCCGTGCTCGCCGGGCTGGCCACCATCGCGTCGATCGGCTACGGCACCAAGTTCGGCCTCGGCCGCACCGGACCGCACCACAACATGGACGTGCTGCACGCCGGCGGCCAGGCGTTCCCCTCGGGCCACGCGGCGAACACGTTCTTCACGGGCTTCTTCATCCTCTGCCTGCTGTTCTCCCAGAGCGGCCTGCACCCGAGCCTGAGCCGCCTGCGCACGATGATCCCCGTGGTCGGCGTCATCGTGGCCATCGCGGGTGCGCTCATGTCGTGGCTCGACTACCACTGGCTGAGCGACATCCCCGGTGGCTGGCTCCTGGGCTTCATCGCCTGCATGGTGGCCCTGTCGGTGCTGCGGGCGGGCCCGCGCGGCGAACGAGATCGCCTGCCCGCCGGCTAGCGGCCGGTCTCCGCTAGGTTCTGCGCATGACAGAGCGGTCGGGCGGGCACGTGGCCGTGCTGGTGAACCCTGTTTCCGGGCGCGGCGCGGGCGCCGCCTCCGGGCGCGTGGCCGTCGAGCGGCTGCGGGTCCGGGGCGCCGACGTCCGGGTCCACCAGGGGTCCAGCGCGAGCGAGACCGTCGCGCTCGCACGGCGCGCCGTCGACGAGCGCCCGGACGTGCTCGTGGTGGCGGGCGGTGACGGCACGGTCGCGTCCGTGCTGGGCCCGGTGCTCGACTCCGTCGTCCCGCTCGCGCTGGTCCCCGCGGGCACCGGCAACGACCTGGCCCGCGAGCACGGCATCCCCCTGGGCGACGCCGCGGCTGCCGCCGACCTCGCGCTGGACGGCGTGCGCCGCCGCGTGGACACCGGGACCGTGACGACCGCAGACGGCACGGCGCGCCACTTCGTCACGGTGCTGTGCGCCGGGCTGGACTCCCTGACCAACGCGCGCACCAACCGCATGCGGTGGCCCGCGGGTCCGGCCCGCTACAAGGTCGCGGTCTACCTGGAGTGGCTGCGGCTGCGGAGGTTCGGCTACCGCCTGCACCCGGTGGGGGGGCCGGTGGTGGAGCAGGACGGGTACATGCTCGCCGTCGGGCTGACCCGGTTCTACGGCGGCGGGGTGCCGATCTGCCCGGACGCCGATCCCGCCGACGGCCTCCTGGATCTCACCCTGGTGCAGGCCGTGGGCCGGTTCCGGGTGCTCGCGTTCGACGCGCGCATCAAGGCGGGCCGGCACGTCGGCCGGCCGGACGTCACGACGCTGCGCACCTCCGCCGTCCGCCTGGAGGGCCCGGCGGGCCTGGTCGCGTACGCCGACGGCGAGCTGGTCGGCGCCGTCCCGCTGACGGTCGAGGCGCACCGGGAGGCGCTGACGCTGTGCGTGCCGGGCTGAGGTGCGCCGCACCGACGGGCTGCAATTAATGGGAGTACAGTTCTATTAACTGTACTCCCATGAATTGTGAGCCCGCATGGACAAGCCAGCCGACATGTTCGACCGTGACCACGAGTGGGCCGCGCTCCGCAGCTTCGTCACCGACGACCAGCCGGGCGCCACGCTCGGCGTGGTGTCCGGCCGTCGGCGCCAGGGAAAGACGTACCTGCTCGAGGCTGTGTGCCAAGCGGCCGGCGGCTTCTACTTCGGTGCCACCGAGGCGACCGACGCCGAGTCGTTGCGGCGGATCAGCGCGTCGTTGACCGAGCACGTTCGTCCGGCCAGCCCGTTCCACTTCGCAGGCTGGGCCGAGGTGATCGACGTCCTCCTGGGTCTGGGGCGCGAGCGGCCCGTGCCGGTGGTGATCGACGAGTTCCCGTACCTGGCCAGAGCGAATCCCGAGCTGCCGTCCATCGTGCAGGAGGCGCTGCGGCCGCGCCGCGTCGAGCGGTCCCGGTCGCGGACGCGGCTCCTCCTGTGCGGTTCGGCGCTGTCGTTCATGGGAAGGCTGCTCGCCGGCAATGCGCCGCTGCGCGGACGGGCGGGGCTCGACCTGCTCGTCCGTCCGTTGGACCATCAGCTGGCGGCGCGGTTCTGGGACATCACGGACCCTCGGCTGGCGCTGCAGGTGCACGCCGTCGTGGGTGGAACACCTGCCTATCGGCGCGAGTTCGCCCGTGGCGACTCGCCGTCCGGGCCGGACGACTTCGACGGCTGGGTGACCCGGACGGTGCTGAACCCCGAGTCACCGCTGTTCCGCGAGGCGCGCTACCTGCTGGCCGAGGAGCCGGACATGCGGGACACGACGCTGTACCTGTCCGTGCTCGCCTCGGTGGCCGAGGGCAATGCGACGCGGGGTGGCATGGCGAACTACCTCGAGCGCAAGGCTGCGGACATCGCGCATCCCATCAACGTGCTCGAGGACGCCGGCCTCCTGCAGCGTGACGACGACATGTTCCGTGCCAACCGCTCGACGTTCCGCATCGCGGAGCCGCTCATCGCCTTCTACCACGCGATCATGAGGCCGGTCTGGGACCAGCTCGAGAGGCCAGGCTCGGCCGAGCGGGTGTGGCGGGCGAGCCAGCGGCGGTTCGCCAGCAACGTCCTGGGGCCCCACTTCGAGCAGGTCTGCCGGGACTGGACCCTGCACCATGCGGACCCGGGCCTGCTGGGTGGTCTTCCGGCCCGCGTCGGTCACGGTGTCGTCCGCGACCCGAGGACCCGGGCGAACCATGAGGTCGACGTGGCCGCCGTGGGGATCCCCGACGGCGGCAAGCCACCGCTGCTGGCGATCGGTGATGCCAAGTGGAACGACCAGATGGGGCTCGCGCATCTCGAACGGCTCGACCAGATCCGCGAGGTGATCGGCGCGGTCGGGCGCTTCGACGTTCGCGGTGCGCGTCTGTTCTGCTTCAGCGGTGCCGGGTTCAACGCGCGGCTCCGGGAAGCGGCTCAGGAGCGTGATGACGTGGTCCTGGTCGGGCTGCCCGAGATCTACCGGTGAGCCGACCGTGATGTGACGGGGGTCACCTGCGGGCCGTGTCACGTCCCGCGACCGAGAGGTGTCTGGATGGTGTCCGCAGCCCCCGTCCGAGAACGGAGCCCGTCATGACCGGCACACCGGCCCGCAGCATCAGCACCCGGATCAGCACCGTGCTGCCCAGGACCCTGACCAACCGCGCCATGGCCGCGTACTCGCGGTGGCGGTACGGCGAGGTGCTGGACCCGCTGGTCGCCGTGGGGCACCACGGCAAGGTGACCCGCACCTACGCGCTGACCGAGCTCGGCGTGTCCGGCTGGAAGGCCCTGGACCCGGGCCTGAAGTCGCTCGCGATCATGGCCGCCTCGGTGTCCATCGGCTGCACGTGGTGCGTGGACTTCGGGTACTGGGAGGCGCAGCATGGGCACGTGGACCCGGTGAAGCTGCACGACGTGCCGGTCTGGCGCACCAGTGACCGGTTCACCGACCTGGAGCGGGACGTCCTCGCGTTCGCCGAGGCGGAGACGGCGACGCCCCCGGCGGTGGACGACGCGCTCGCCGCACGGCTGACCGGCGCCCTGGGGGCGGAGGCCTTCACCGAGCTGGTCGCGATCGTCGCCGTGGAGAACCTGCGCAGCCGGATCAACTCCGCCATGGGGCTCAGTGCGCAGGGCTTCAGCGACCGGTGCGAGGTGCCGCTCGGCGGGCCGCTCGCCGAGGTGGGGGAGGCGTAGTGGCGGGCGGCGCCGACCCGCGCCCGGCACCGGACGTGCTGACGGAACCGTTCGCCGAGAACCGTCGGCTGCTGTTCACGGTGGCCTACGAGATGCTCGGTGCGGCCGCCGACGCCGAGGACGTGGTCCAGGAGGCGTGGCTGCGCTGGTCGGCGGCGGACCGCTCCGACGTCCTGGAGCCGCGGGCCTACCTGGTCCGGATCACCACCCGGCTCGCGCTCAACCGGCTGCGGGCGCTGCAGCGGGCCCGCGAGACCTACGTGGGGCCCTGGCTGCCCGACCCGCTCCTGACCACGCCCGACGCCGCCCATCCCGTCGAGCGCGCCGAGGAGGTGTCGCTGGCGCTGCTGGTGGTGCTGGAGACGCTCTCGCCGCTGGAGCGCGCCGTGTTCGTGCTGCGCGAGGTGTTCGAGCTGCCCTACCAGGAGGTCGCGCACGCGCTCGACCGGGACGTCGTCGCCGTGCGGCAGGTGGCGCACCGCGCGCGCGAGCACGTGCGGTCGCGGCGTCCGCGCTACACGCCCGCGGGTCCGCAGCACACCGAGGTCACGCAGCGGTTCCTGGCGGCGTGCCTCACGGGTGACGTCGCGGGCGTGCTGGCGGCGCTCTCCCCCGAGGTGGAGCTCGTGACCGACGGCGGCGGCGTGGTCCGCGCGGCGCGGCGGGTCATCCGGGGCGCCGACAAGGTGTCCCGGGCGCTGGTGGCGTTCGCGCAGGACGAGACGGTGGGCCGGATGGAGTGGGTGCCCGCCGAGATCAACGGGTCGCTCGGCATGCTCGCGCTGCTGGACGGCGCGCCCGCCATGGCCGCGGTGACCGAGCTCGACGGCGACCGGCTGGCGCGCGTGCTGGTGTTCCGCAACACCGACCGGCTGGCCGGGCTGCGCCGGGTCGCGCCCTGAGGTCGCCCTGAGGCGTCAGACGGTCGCGAGGTCGCCCGCGACGAGCCGGAGCTCGCGGCGCGCGTGCTGCGGCACCACCTCGTCCGGCACCGTCAGGCCGACCGCCCAGGCGGCCTCGCCGTGCCGGCGGGGGACCAGGTGCGCGGCGCACGTGATGCCGTCGCGGAACTCGCCGTGCTCCTCGACCACGGCGTCGGCCCGCAGGCGGGCGAGCTGTCCGTCGAGGGCCGTGATGTCGGTGGCCGTCCGGGCGGTGAACTTGCGCAGGCCGGCGTCGACCACCAGCTCGTGACGGTCGCGCCGGGACATGCCGAGCAGCAGGGCCTTGCCGAGGGCGGTGGCGTGGGCCGAGACGTCGAGCCCGCGCTCCAGGTCCTCCAGGTAGGGCGAGCCCGGGGCCTCGGCGTAGTCGACCACGACCACCCGGCCGGCGCTGATCCGCCCCAGGTAGGCGCTGTAGCCGGTGCTCTGGGCGAGGTGGCGCAGCACCTCGCGGGTGTCGGGGCCGCGGCCGAGCGAGCCGAGCTGCTCGTAGAACCGGTTGCTGATCTGCTCGCCCACGTCGTACGTGCCGTCCTTGAGGCGGGCCACGTAGCCCGCGTAGGCGAGCGTGCGCACCAGGTGGTACGTGGTGGAGAGGTTGAGGCCGCTGCGGCGGGCGATGGCCTTGACCGGCAGGCCCGGGGACCGCGTCACGACCTCGAGGACCCGGAGGGCGCGCGCGACGCTCTGCACCAGGTCGTCCGGGCGTTCCCGCTCGGCGTACAGAGTCACGTGCCCCCCTTGCTCGTCGGGTGGTGCCCTCGATCAGGTCGACCGAGGTGCTGGCCGGATGGGTCTCGACAGGGTGGTTCGAGGGTGCGACAGTGTATGCCCTCGCAGACATCGTAGCCACGGCCAGGGCCGTGGTCACGGCGCGCGACGGCGACACGGGTGGATTCACCCTGGGCGATCACAGGTGACTGCACAGAGCGGTGGATCCATGAAAATACCTGAACTAGGTCATATCGGGCAAGCGCTCGGGCTCGACGCCATGGCGGGCGTGGTGCCCCTGAGGTCGCTGGTCGACGCCTCGGCCATGCCGGACCCGCGCGTGTTCTACGACGAGCTCGAGCGCGAGTGGGGCGAGGTGGCCCCGGTCGAGCTGGAACCGGGCGTGCCCGCGTGGCTCGTCATGGGTCAGCGGCTCGTCTACGACGTCATGCGCAACGAGCACGCCTTCGCGACCGACCCGCGCACGTGGAACGGGCACGCGCGCGGCGGCCTGCCCCCGGGGTCCGGGCTGCACCCCGTGCTCACCTCGCACCAGCGGTTCGCCGCCAACCACAGCGACGGGGCGCTGCGCCGGCGGCTGCGCGTGCCGCTGGACGACGCGTTCGAGCAGGTCTCCGAGAGCATCACGGCGGCCAAGGCCCGCTCCTTCTGCAGCCTGCTCATCGACCGCTTCGAGGAGCGCGGCCGCGCCGACCTCATGCTCGAGTACGCGTCGGTGATCCCGTTCCTGGTGGTCGCCGACATGATCGGGTTCGACCCGGAGGACGGGCAGCGTCTGTTCGACCTGACCCGGCGCGTCGCGGGCGGCGGCGCCGACGCGGCTGACGCCGTGGCCGAGGTGGACCGGATGACGGGCGCGCTCGTGGCGGCCCGGCGTGCGAGCCCGCGGCGGGACCTCGCGAGCACGCTGGTCGCGCACCCGAACCTGCACGACGACGTCGAGGTGGTGCACTCGCTGCTGGTCGTCGCCTGGTCCGGCAACCTGACGCTGACGGCATGGGTAGGGCAGACGCTGCTGCTCGCGCTCACCGACGTGCGGTTCTCCGGTCGCCTGCACGGGGGCCGCATCGACCTGGACAACGCCATGGACGAGGTGCTGTGGCGTTCCACGCCGACGATCCACACCCTGCCGCGGTTCGCCCGCCGGGACATCGTGCTGGGCGGCAAGCACGTCGCCGCCGGGGACCCCCTCGTGCTCGCGATCCACGCCGCGAACACCGACCCGCGCATGGACACGGGCGACCCGTGGGACCACGTCGGCAGCCGCGCCCACGTCTCCTTCGGCACCGGGCCGCACGCGTGCCCCGCGCCCCGGACGGCGCGCCTGGTGGCGCGCATCGCGGTGGAGACCGTCCTGCGACGGCTCGACCTCACGCTCCGGGTCCCGCCCGCCGACGTCGCCTGGGACCGCGTCCTGTGGCTCAGGCAGCCGGTGAGCCTGCCGGTCACGTTCCCGCGGCCGGTGGTGTCCGCCTGACGGGACGGCGTGCGGGCGGGGCGCGGTAGGTTGCGGACGTGAGCGAGGAGGGTCACATGCGCATCGGCATACCGGACGACGGCGGGCCGCTCGTGCCCGCCACCCCGACGACGGCCGCCCGGCTGGTCGGCCTCGGCTACGAGGTCGCGGTCGCGGCAGGAGCGGGTGCGGGGGCGGGCCACCCCGACGCGGCGTACGCGGCGGCAGGTGCCGTCGTCGTGCCGGGACCCGAGGCGTGGGCCGCCGACGTCGTGGTCGTGACCCGGGCGCCCGCGTCGCTCGCCGGTCCGGGGCCCTCGGCCCTGCGTCCCGGCGCTGTCCTGATCGCGCAGCTGGCGCCTGCCACGCGACCCGGGCTGCTGCGTGAGCTCGCCGACCGCGGCGTCACCGCCCTCGCCCTGGATGCCGTGCCCCGCATCTCCCGGGCGCAGTCGCTGGACGTGCTGAGCGCGCTGTCCAACGTGGCGGGGTACCGCGCGGTGGTCGAGGCCGCCGCCGAGTACGGCGGCATGTTCTCCGGCCAGGTCACCGCGGCGGGCACCACGCCACCCGCCACCGTCTTCGTCATCGGCGCGGGCGTGGCCGGGCTCGCGGCCGTCGGCGCCGCCGGCAGCCTCGGCGCCCGGGTGCGCGCGTTCGACGTGCGGCCGGAGGCCGCCGAGCAGATCGAGTCCCTGGGCGCCACCGTGGTGCGGGCCGACGCCGCCGCCCAGCAGGTCAGCGCGGACGGCTACGCCTCCGCGCTCACCGCCGACCAGGAGGCGGCGGCGCTGCGTGCCTACGCCGTGGAGACGGCGGCCGCCGACGTGGTCGTGACGACGGCGCTCGTGCGGGGAACCGCCCCGACCACCGTCACCGCCCAGATGGTCGCGGCGATGCGGCCGGGCAGCGTGATCGTCGACCTGGCCGCACCCGGCGGCGGCAACTGCGAGCTCACGGTGCCCGGCGAGCGCGTCGTCAGCGACAACGGCGTGGTCGTGCTCGGCTACACGGACCTGCCCGACCGCATGCCGCGGCACACCTCCGAGCTGCTCGGCACCGCCGTGGCCAACCTGGTCGAGCTCGGCACACCGGGCCGGGACGGCCGCCTGGTGCTCGACCTCGACGACGTCGTGGTGCGCGGCATGACGGTGGCCCGCGACGGCGAGGTGCTGTGGCCGCCCCCGCCGGTCGCGGTGTCGGTACAGGAGGTCCCGGCGCAGGAGGTGCAGGAGGTCCCCGCGGAGCGCGGTGCCGGCGGGGCCGGAGCCGCCGCTGCCGGGCCGGGCACCACGGGACGCCGCCCGGCCGCCCGCACCGCCCTGGTCGTGCTCGCCGCCGTGCTCGGGGCGCTCGCCGTGGCGGCCTCGCCGGCCGAGCAGGCCACCCACTTCACCGTGCTGGCGCTGGCCGTGGTGGTCGGCTTCTACGTGATCTCGCACGTCACCCACGCCCTGCACACGCCGCTGATGTCCCAGACCAACGCGATCTCCGGGATCATCCTGGTCGGCAGCATGCTCCAGATCGGCTCGTCGGACCCGGTGGTGACCGTGCTCGCGGTGCTCGCCTCGGCGGTGGCGAGCATCAACGTCTTCGGGGGATTCCTGGTCACCCACCGCATGCTCGGCATGTTCCACCGCACCCCGGAGGAGCCATGAGCGCCGAGTCCGTGGTCCAGGCGCTGTACCTCGTCGCGGCCGTGCTGTTCGTGCTGTCGCTGGCTGCGCTGTCGCGGCAGGAGACGGCGCGGCGCGGCGTACTGCTCGGGATGGCCGGCATGGGGCTGGCGCTCGCGGCGACGGTGGCCCTCTCACTGGTGCGGTCCGAGCGGCCCGTCGGTGTGACGGCGGGGCTGATCCTGCTCGTGCTCCTCGTCGGGGCGGCGGTGGGCACGTGGCGGGCCCGCACCGTCGAGATGACCCAGATGCCCGAGCTGATCGCGCTGCTGCACTCGTTCGTCGGCGCGGCCGCGGTGCTGGTCGGGTTCGGTTCCTACCTCTCCGAGCCCGCGACGGCAGGCGCCGGCGCGACGGTGCACCTCGTCGAGGTCTACCTGGGCGTGCTCATCGGCGCCGTGACCTTCACCGGCTCCGTGGTGGCGTTCGGCAAGCTGTCGGGCCGCCTGCGCTCCTCGCCCCTGCTGCTGCCCGGTCGCAACTGGCTGAACCTCGCGGCGCTCGTCGCGTCCGGCGGGCTGCTCTGGTGGTTCCTGACGGCGCCGGAGCAGGGGCTGCTGCCGCTGCTGCTCATGACGCTCGTCGCGCTCGCGCTGGGCTGGCACCTGGTGGCGGCGATCGGCGGCGGCGACATGCCCGTCGTCGTCTCGATGCTGAACTCCTACTCGGGGTGGGCGGCCGCCGCGGCGGGGTTCATGCTGGGCAACGACCTGCTGATCATCACCGGTGCGCTCGTGGGCTCGTCCGGTGCGATCCTCAGCTACCTCATGTGCCGCGCGATGAACCGGTCGTTCGTGAGCGTGATCCTGGGCGGGTTCGGCGCCGAGGCCGGTGCCGCCGCCCCCGGCGGCCCGGTCGAGCCGGGCTCCTACCGCGAGACGACCGCGCTGGAGGTGGCCGACCTGCTCGCCGCCGCCCGCTCGGTGATCGTGGTGCCCGGGTACGGCATGGCGGTGGCCAAGGCGCAGTACCTGGTGGCCGACCTGGTGGCCCGGCTCACGGCGCGCGGCACCACCGTGCGGTTCGGCATCCACCCGGTGGCCGGGCGGCTGCCGGGGCACATGAACGTGCTGCTCGCCGAGGCCAAGGTGCCCTACGACCAGGTGTTCGGCATGGACGAGATCAACGCCGACCTCCCCGCCACCGACGTGGTGCTCGTGATCGGCGCCAACGACACGGTGAACCCGGCCGCGCAGGACGACCCGGCGTCCCCCATCGCGGGCATGCCGGTGCTCCAGGTGTGGCAGGCTGGCGAGGTGGTCGTCTTCAAGCGGTCCATGGCCACGGGCTACGCGGGGGTGCAGAACCCGTTGTTCTTCCGTGAGAACACGGCCATGCTGTTCGGGGACGCGAAGGAGCAGGTGGAGCTGATCGTGCAGGCGCTCTGACGGGGGCGCGGGACGGTCTGCGGGGCGCGTCAGGGGGCGGCGTGCTTTGCCTTCGCGTGGTCATGTGTGGGTGAATTGACGGTGCCGCGCTGACAGTGTGCGGTAACGACTTGGTATAAAGGGGCCGCACCGGGAACGCCGGGGCAGTCCCTCAGTGCGGAGGCCGAGTGTTGACACGCTCTCTCGCGACCGGTGCGGTCGCGATCGTCGGGTTCCTGGTGCTCGTCGCGACCACGGAGCTCTTCTGGTTCGGGCCCCCGGCCGGCGCGCACAACGCCGGTGAGCTCTTCGCGTCGTTCGGCGGCGCGGTCCTGACGTTCCTGACCTGGTCCGTGGTCGGCTGGGGCGTCGCGCGGACGGCGCGCGCCCTGCGGCTGGCCCGCTACTCGGTGCCGATCGGCATGGCCGTGCCCGTCGCCGCGATCGTCGCCTTCGCCGTGACGATCCACCTGGACGCCTGGTCCACCGGGTTCGGCGTGCTGTCGTTCGCGGCGGCGTCGGCCGGGGTGCTGGGCACGCGGCGCCGACGGCGCCGGAGCGCGTCCGCCCCGGACCCGCTCCGGGAACCGAAGGGCCACCCACCGGTCCGCATGGCGGCCTGACGGCCCGCGGGCCCCCGCCGCTCAGCCGGCGGGCGCCGCCCGGTCGAGCGCCCTGCGGCCGGCCGTCACCAGAAGCGGACCGGCAGGCCGTGCCGGGCGTAGACCGTCTCGACCGCCGCACGCACCTGCGCGGGCTCGCCCAGGCGGTCCATGTCCAGGCCGAGCACCACGAGGGTCGCCACGCCGTCGTGCTCGGACCACCAGGAGTCCAGCCCGCCGCGCATCTGGCGCAGCCGCCCACGGGTCAGCCCCTGGGTCACCCCGCGCATGAGCACGCTGGTCGCCGGCGTGCCGAGCGGGGCCGCGAACCCCGCGGGCAGCCGGCCCAGGTTCGAGGCCAGGCAGAGCGGCGCGGTGGCGTCGCGCGCGGCACGCCGGGCGACGGCGTCCGGCACCATCTGCATGAGCGGCTTCAGCGGACCGAGGGTGTCCACGCGCGTCCCGGTCGTCAGGGCCCGGAACTCCGCGGCGGCGCTCGACCGGATCTGACCCATGTCCGCCACGACCCCCGCCCGCTCGGGCGCGGGAGTCACCGTCGTGTCGACGGCGATGGAGACGCCCGAGGTGGCGTTCGAGCGCAGGTCGTCCTTGCCGCGCAGGCTCACGGGGATCGACACGCGCACCGGCATGCCGGCCGTCGCCGCGCCCGCCGCGAGCAGGATCTCCGTGCACACCGCGATGAGCAGCGAGTTCGCCGTCCCGCCGGCGGCGTGGGCCGTGCGGTACCAGGTCGCGGCGTCGGTGTCCACCACGACGACGGGCGGGTGGGCCGGCTGGGCGTCGTCCGACCGCGGTCCGGGGCGCGGCCGGTCCGAGGACTGCTGGGCCAGGACCGGCGGCACGGGTCCCTGCCGGGCGGCCTGCCGCAGGCCGGCGGCGGCGGCGCGCGCCTGGCCGGTCGCGTCGCGCAGGTCCGCCACGAGTCCCGTCCGGATCCGCTCGCCGTCTCGGGGCAGGCGCCGCGTGCCGGACGCCGTGAACGCCCCGCCGTCCGCCCGGAACCCGGCCGCGGCGACGGCGGCCTGGAGCGCGCCGACGTGCATCCCGCCGTCGGCCACCACGTGCGACGTGACGAAGCTGAGCACGCTGCCGCCGCTCACCGTCGGAGCCGCCGCGAGGGCCCAGGTGGGGCCGGTCTCGGGGTCGAGGTTGGCCTGGGCCTGCCGGTCCGCCCAGGTGAGCACGGCGTCGTCGCGCACGGGGGTGGCCTCGATCGTCGGGTCCAGCGACACGGCGGACGCCGACCACCGGGCGCGCGCCCCGGGCAGCCGGCCGGGCCGGACCACGCGCTGGAGCGGACCGTCGGCCAGCCCGCGGTGCAGGGCCTGCACGGCGCGCGGCTCCAGCGGCACCGGAAGGCGCCACACTGTCTGGTTCACGACGGCGACGCCGAGCACCCGACGGGTGCGCAGGAAGAGGTCGTCGTCGTAGGTGAGGCGGTTGGTCGCCGCCGGGTCGGTGATGGTCGCTGGGCTGGTCACGGGGCCTCCGGTGCGGGGCGGGCGAGGAACGGTCGGGCGGGCGCGGGTGCGGTGGCGGGTGAAAGTGACACGAGGTCGTGGCGGGTGGGTAGGGTGCGCGCGTGCGTCACGTCATGGCCCTGGTGGGCAGTCGAGGAGATGTCCAGCCGGCGCTCGCGGTCGCGCTGGAGCTGCGTCGGCGCGGGCACGAGGTGGTGACCGGTGTCGCGCCCAACCTCCTGCCGCTCGCGCAGCGGCTGGGGCTCGACCCGGTGCCGCTGGGCATCGACTCGGCGGCGCTGCTGGGGTCCGACCTGGTGCGCCGCGACATGCGCTCCGCCCGTCCGGTGCGCCGGGTGCGCGCCCTGCGCGCGGTGGCGGCGGCCGGCTGGGACGAGCTGCGGACCGGCCTGACGGCCCTGCTCGACGACGTCGGCGGCGCCGACACGGTCGTGACCGGCCTGCTGGGGCAGGAGGTGGCCGCGGCGGTGGCCGAACGGCGCGGGCTGCGCACCGCCGCGCTGCACTACTGCCCGGTGCGGGCCAACGGCGTGGTGTCGCCCGTCAGCGGCGTGCGCGGGCCTCGGGCCACGCGGACGGCCTGGGTGCTGGGGGAACGCGTGCGGTGGAGCCTGACCCGCCGCGCGGAGAACGCGCAGCGCGCCGCCCTCGGCCTGCCGGGCACCCGCGTGCACCTGCCCACCCGGCTCCGGGAGGCCGGCGGCGTGGAGATCCAGGCGTACGACCCGGCACTGGTGCCCGGGCTGGCCGCCGAGTGGGGGCCGCGCCGCCCGTTCACGGGCTTCCTGGCCCTCGACGACGCCGCCCGCGCCCGCCTCGGGGAGTCCGGCTCCGGGCCCGACGCCGGCCTCGACGCCTGGCTCGACGCCGGGGACCCGCCCGTCTACGTCGGCTTCGGCTCCATGCCCGTGGCCGACCCGCCCGCGCTGGTGGCCGCCGCCGAGGCAGCGTGCGCGGAGCTCGGGGTGCGGGCGCTGGTCAGCGCCGGGTGGAACGACTTCTCGGGGGCGCACGGTACGGACGGGCGACGGGTCCGCCTGGTCGGCGCCGTGGACCACGCCGCCGTGCTGCCCCGCTGCCGGGCCGCCGTGCACCACGGCGGGGCGGGCACCACCGGCGCGGTGCTGCGGGCGGGGCTGCCCGCCGTGGTCGGCTGGTACTCGGCCGACCAGCCCCTGTGGGGCGACCTGCTGCGCGGGGCCGGCGTCGGGGTCGCGCGCCGCGCGAGCACGCTGACCCGGCCGGGCGTCCTGACCGGTGCGCTGGCCGAGGTGCTCGACGACGCCACCGCCGCCCGCGCCGCCGCCCTCGGGGCGCGGCTCGTGCCCGCCGCCCGGGCCGTCGCGGCGGCCGCGGACGCGATCGACGGCGGCACGCGGGACTGACCGCCGCCCGGCCGCGCTCACCACGGCACCGCGGGCAGCCGCCAGGCACCGGCCTCCGTGAGCACGAGGTCGCGCAGCACGGCGGCGTCGGCCACGCGGTCCGGGTCGAGGGCCGCGACGCTGAGCGTCGTCGTCGGGCCCACCGTGGTGCAGAAGGCGACCAGCCCGCCGCCGGCCGCGCGCAGCTCGGCGGCCGTGGCGCCCTGGTAGTGCGAGAGCGTCGCGACCGCGCGCACCGGACCGCCCGGCGCCTGGGTGTACCCGGCGGGCGGCTTGCCCAGGTTGGAGGCCAGCGCCGCCGCGACGGGCGGCTGCGGCAGGCGGTTGACGACCGTGTCGGGCAGCATCTGCACCAGCTCCAGCGGCACCGGGGCCGCCCCGGGCTCCGCCTGCCCGACGGCGGCGTACGCCTCCTTGGCCGCGGCCCGCACCCAGCCGAGGTCGCGCGCGGAGAGCACCTCGGCCGGCAGGGTGACCCGGGCGATCTTGGTGGAGTTGGCCCGCGGGTCGTCGGGCTCGCGGGTGGCCACCGGCAGCGCCACCGGGACGGGCTCGCCCGGGAAGCGCCCGGTGGCGTGCACCAGCCGCGCGAGGAACGCGACGAACCACGTGTTGGGCGTGCCGCCGCGCTCGGCGGCCGCCTCGGCCACGCGGTCGGACGGGAGCTCGACGTGGAGCACCGGCACGCGCCAGGCGGGGTCCGGCACGGGGCTGCCCAAGGTCTCCGGCGCGGGTTGACCGGCGGGTGCGGGCGCGGCGGCCGGCTCCGCTGCGGCCCCCGTGCCGGCGCCGGCCCCCGCGTCGGCGCCGGCCGCCGTGCCCGCGTCCGCCTCCGCGGCCCGGCGCGCACGGGCCGCCTGCCGGGCCCGCGCCTGGGCCCAGCGGGCGACGGCCGCGGCCTGCCCGGCGGCGTCGGCGGCGTCGGCGAGCAGCGCGCGGCCCCCGCGCTCGGGCGGGGGGACGACGATCGGGTCGGCGCGGGTCGAGGCGCGCACCAGGGCGTCGATCAGGGCGGCCCCGTCCGCGACCGCGTGCGCGCAGGTCAGGGAGACGATCCCGCCGACCACGGCACCGTCGTCGTCCCCGGCTGCCACGACGTCCGCGGCGGCCAGCCGCCACGACCGGCCGCGGGCGGGGTTCAGGGGGACGTCGGCCTGGGCCTGGGCCCACGAGCCGATGCCGTCGTCGGGCACGGCGGCGGTCTGGAGGTCGAGCACGGGCAGGGTTCCCGCGGGCGCCCACCGGTGCCGGGCGCCGGGCACCCGGGCGCGGACCACGCGGCGGTGCAGCGCCCCGGCGGCGATGCCCTCGGCCAGGTCACGCAGGCGATCGGCGTCGTAGGGGCCGTCCAGGCGCCACAGCACCTGGTTCACCGCGGGGCTCGCGGCGCCGTCGTGCCGGCGCAGGAACATGTCGTCGGCGAACTGCAGGCGCAGCGCGGATGGCGGGTGGGTCACGCTCGGCTCCCGTCCGGGCTCGGGCACGGTCGTCTTCAAGTGGCAGACCATACCCGGCATATCCGAGGGGACTAACTTTCACCCGGCATATCCGGTATAAAGGTCGCCGCAAGGGGACCGCGGAACTCGTCCGACGTCGTGCTGGCCGTGCCCACACAACGATTCGAGGGGCACGCACGTATGGAATACACCGAGCTGTCGGCCTACGACCTGCCGGCCGGGACCGTGACGTCGTGGACACCGCGGGCCGATGCCGGACGCTGGCAGCAGGACCCGCGCGACCTGTCCCCGGGCCACGAGGCCCACCTGCGCGACTCCGAGCCGGGCTCGTGGATCGGCTCCGTGCTGCGGGTCCCCGGCCCGTACGAGCCGGAGTCCCTGCGGCGGGCGATCCACGCCTGGATGAGCCGTCACGAGGTGCTGCGCACCACCGTCACGCGGGACGGGACCGGCTGGCGCCGGGTCACCGCGCCGGCCGAGGCGGTCACCGTCCGGGACCTCGTGGTGGGCGACCTGAGTGCCGGCCAGGTGGCCGCGCTGCTGCCCAGCCTGCTCGCCGACGTCTCGCCCACGGCCTGGCCGCACTGCGTGCTGGCGAGCGTCGTGCCGGAACCCGGCGCCTCGGACGGTGCCGGCTTCGTGCTCGCCTTCGGCGCCGACCACTCGGTCATGGACGCCTACTCCCAGCTCCTCTGGTTCGAGGAGATCGTCTCGCTCTACGACGCCGCCCGCCGCGGCGTGCCCGACGCCGAGCTGCGTGCGCTGGAGGTGGGCTCCCACGTCGACTTCTCCGCCGAGGACCGCAAGCTCGCCATGACGCTCGCCCGCGAGGGCGAACCCGTGCGCCGCTGGCTCGACTTCCTCGGCCCGGACGCGGCCTTCCCGCGCTACGCCGGCATCACGCGCCCCGCCGCCGACGCCGCCGAGGCGGCCCGCCCGCAGGCGTCCCGGTCGGAATGGCTCGCGAGCGCGGACCAGACCGACGACCTCAGCGCCCGCAGCCGCGCCCGCGGGGCGTCCGCCCAGTCGGGTGTGCTGGCGGCGTTCGCGCACGCCGCACGCCGTGTGCACGGCCTGGACCGGCTCCGGTTCGTGCTGCCGATGCACACCCGGTACGCGCCCCAGCACGCGTCCGCCGTCGGCTGGTACGTGGGCCTGTGCCCCGTGGACCTCGACCTGAGCGGCACCGGCCCGCTGCTGCGCGACGTCGACGGCCGGCCCGGACCCGCCCGGATGCTCGACGGCGACGCCCTGACCACCGCGGTCGAGCGCGTGCACGCCGCCGTCTCGGCGGGCAAGCCCCTGGTGCGCTACTCGTTCGCGCGGGTCGCGGAGCTGGGCGGCATCGCCGACAGCCCGCACTTCGCGGTGTCCTACGTCGACACCCGGTTCGTGCCCGGGGCCGAGCGCTGGAGCTCCTGGGCCGCCCGCACCCTGCGCAGCCCCGCCTACGGCACCGACGAGCTCTACCTCTGGTTCCTGCGCACCCACGACGGGCTCAACGTGTCCACCCGGTACCCGGACACCCCCCAGGCGCACGCCGCGATGGACGCCCTGGTCGCGGAGCTGCGCACCGTGCTGCGGGCCTTCGGGGCCGCCGGGCTGCGGGAGGCGGTCGCATGATCCTCGGCGCCATGGGCACGTGGACGACGGCACCCGGCCAGGTGCTGCACGTTCGGCCGACGACGGCCGCGCTCGCCGCCGCGGCGTCCGCCCCGGTGGACCCCGGCCCGCCGTCGTTCCTGCAGGGCGACCACCTGCGCGCCTACGCGGCGCGCCGGTCGTCCGGCGGGCGGCACCGGGCCTGGACCGGCACCGCCACCCGTCTCGGCGGACCGTTCGACGGCGCCGCCCTCGCGCGGGCGCTGACCCGGTTCGTGCGGCGGCACGAGGGCCTGCGCACCTGGTTCGACGTCGACGCCTGCGCCACCGGCGGGGACCCGGTGCGGCACCTGGTGCCGGCGGACGCCGTGGGCTTCGAGGTCGTGGACGTCCCCGCGTTCTCGCCGGCCCCCGGCCGGTCGTGGGACGAGTGGCTGACCGGCCACCTCACCGCGACGTTCGACGCCGCCTGCCGGCCCGACGGGTGGGCGCCCTTCGCGCTCGGCGCCGTCGTCACGGACGACGGCTTCGGCCTGTTCTGGGGGTGCGACCACGCCTTCACCGACGGCGCGTCCCAGCTCATGGTGCTCAGCGAGCTCGAGGAGCTGTACGGGCAGGAGCTCGGTGCGCTCGACGCCGCTGCTCCGGAACTCGCTGCCGGGGAACCCGCTGCTGGGAAGTTCGCTGCTCCGGAGCCCGCTGCTCCGCAGCCCGCGACCGCCGGCTCGTTCCTCGACCACGCGCGCGCGGAGCACGCGCTCGCCGCGGCGACGCCGCCCGACGCCCCGGAGATCCGGGCCTGGGCCGACGCGGTGACCGCGCACGGCGGGCGCCTGCCCCGGTTCGCGCTCGACCTCGGCCTCGCGCCGGGGGAGACGGCACCCGTCCGGATCCGCTCCACGACGCTCCTTGATGCCGGCGGGCTCGCGCGGCTGGACGAGCTGGCCGCCGCGCACGGCGCGCGGTTCACCGGCGCGGTGTTCGCGGGGATCGCGCTCACCGACGCGCGGCTGACCGGCGCCACCGACTGGTTCGGGGTCACCGTGGTGGGTTCGCGGGGTCCGGGCTTCGAGACCGCGCAGGGCTGGCTGTGCAACTTCGCCCCGGTCGCCTTCCCGGTGGCCGGCGGGGGCGCCCCGGCGTCGTTTACCGACGTGCTGCCGGCGGCGGACGCCGCGTTCCGCAGCGCGCGCAAGGTCGCGGCGGTGCCGGTGCACGCCGCGCTCGGCGTCATGCTCGCGGGCGGCGTGCTCGACCCGGCCTCGCTCGGCAGCCCGCAGCTCATCAGCTACCTCGACCTGCGGCGCTTTCCCGGCGCGGGGCGGCCCGCCTACGACAACGGCCTGCACTTCACGGGGGAGGGCCGTACCGCGAACGCCTCCCTGTGGGTCAACCGGGACCACGAGCGGCTCTACGTCGTGATGCAGACCCCGGACGTCCCCTCGGCGCAGGCGGCGGCCGACCGGTACGTGGCCGAGCTGACCGCGACGTTCGAGGCCGCGGTGGGCGGTGCCGCCGGGGCGGCCGTGGGTGGCGCGGCTGCCGGGGGCGCGGCTGCCGGTGGCGCGGGGGTCGAGCGCCTGGAGGCGACCGGTGCGGGTTCTCTCGGCTGACCTCTGGGAGCCGGCGCCGGGCCAGGTGGTCACCTGGGACGTCACGCCGGGGGCGGGGCACGTGCCGGAACCGGCGGTGCCCACCTACAACCAGCGCAACCACCTGCTCGGCGCCCGCGGGGGCGAGCCGAGCGTGTGGATCGCCGCCGCGTTCGACGTCGCGGGCCCCGTGGACCGTGCCGCGCTGGAGGGGGCCTTCCGCGACCTGGTGGCGGCCCACCCGGGCCTGCGGGTCGAGGCGGTGCGGCGCCCCGACCCGGAGGCCGTGGGGCTGGTGCGGCACGACGCCGACGCGCTGGCCTGGCGTCCGCACGAGGGCCCGGTCACCCGGACGGCCGACGAGACCCGGGCCCACCTGGTGGCCGAGCTGTCCCGGCGGTGCGCGCCGTTCGGCTACCCCGCGTTCCTGCCCGCCGCGATCAGCCGGGCGGACCGGTCCACGGTCGTGCTCGGCCTGGACCACCTGCACACGGACGCCTGGTCGACCACGGTGATCGTGGACGAGCTGGCCGCCCGGTACGCCGAGCGTGCCGACGGCGCCCGCGTGGCCGTCCGCCCCGCCCGTCTCCTTCCCGCCGATCCGGCCGGCCTCCCGTTCGTGGGCGCCGACGACCCGCGCCTGGCGACCTGGCACGGCTTCCTGCGCGAGCGGGACTGGGCGCTGCCCACGTTCCCGCTGCCGCTCGGCGTGCCCCACGGCGAACGGGCGCCACAGCGCACGGTCGTGCGCACGCTGGCCGACGCCGCGACCGCCGGCGCCGTCGCCGCCCGGGCCCGCTCGGCGGGCGCGTCGACGTCGGCGGCCGTGCTGGTCACGCTCGCCCGCGCGGTGGCGGACCTGGGCGGGCCGGCGACGCTGGAGACCCTGCTGCCCGTGCACACCCGTGCGGACGACGCCGCGCGGCGCTCTGTCGGGTGGCACACCACCACGGTGCCGCTGCGGATCGACTCCGGCACGGGGCACCCGTCCGCGCGGGCCTGGGCCGCACCCGCGGGGGACGCGCAACGCACCGTGCCGGACACCGCGCTGGCCGAGACCGGCAAGGCGCTGCGGGCGGCGCGCGAGCTGGCCGCGGTACCGCTGGAACAGGTCGTCGGGACGCTGCCGCAGCCGCTGCGGTTCCCGCGCAGGGACATCTTCCAGGTGTCCTACCTGGACTACCGGCGGCTGCCCGGCCACGCGGCGGCCGCCGGGAGCCGCGCGCACCACGTGTCGGCCGCGACCCGGGCCGACGACCTCCAGGTCTGGGTCTCCCGCACGGACGACGGCCTCGCCGTCCGCGCCCGCATGCCCCGCACCGCCACGGCGACACAGGTGGTCGACGCGCTGCTGGACCGCTGGGCCACGATCCTGGCCGAGCTGGGCTGACCACCGGGTGCACGGGCCGGGCGCCGTCGGAGGCGACGGCGCCCGGACCGCCGTCCTACCCTGCCTCCATGCCTACCCACGACGTCCGCACGCTCACCGAGGCCAGGGCTGTCGCGGCCCTGGCCAACCCGGCTCGCTCCCGCCTCCTCGACTCGCTGACGGCCGAGGGGCCGGCCACCGCGTCGGTGCTGGCCGAGCGGACGGGGCTCGCCGTCGGGAGCATCAGCCACCACATGAAGGTGCTGGCGTCCGCCGGGCTCGTCGAGGAGGCCCCGGACCTGGCCCGCGACCGGCGTGAACGCTGGTGGCGCCGGGCGGCGCGGTCCATCACCTGGGGCCGGTCCACGCTGCCGCCCGACGCGGAGAGCCAGCGGCAGGCCGTGGCCGCCGAGGAGTTCATGCTGGCGCGGCAGGTCGAGCGGGCGCGCGCCTGGCTGGAACGCCCCGAGCAGGACGACGAGTGGACCAGGGCCGAGCTCTCCACGGACAGCTGGCTGCGCCTCACCCCGGACGAGCTGCAGGAGCTGACCGACGAGGTCAACGACCTCGTGCGGCGGTGGAAGGAGCGGGGAAGCACGGGGCAGGCCGAGGGGAGGGCTGAGCACGTGTTCCTCTTCGCGCGGGCGTTCCCGTCCCGTCCCTAGTTCGACAAGGACTGTTGTACAAGAAGTCTTGTAGATATAGTCTGGCCGCATGACGACGATCGCGCCCTCGCGGGCGGTCCTGCCCCTCGCGCGCAACCGGGCCTTCGGCCTCCTGTGGCTGGGCGAGGGCGTCAGCGTGGTCGGCAACGCGACGACCTCGGCGCTCCTGCCGCTGCTCGCGGTGACGCAGCTCGACGCCGGACCCGCCTGGATGGGCCTGATCACCGCCGCGGCCTGGCTGCCCTGGCTCGTCATCGGGCTGCCGGTCGGCGCGTGGGTCGACCGGCTCCCCGCCCGGGCGGTGATGATCGCCGCCAACCTGGCCGCCGCGGTCTCGCTCGGGAGCGTGCCGGTGGCGTTCGCGCTCGGTGCCCTCACCCTGGTCCAGGTCGCCGTGGTGGCCCTGGTGGGCGGCGTCTGCACCGTGTTCTTCCGCACCGCCTACCAGGTGTTCCTGCCCGAGGTGGTGCCCGCCGGCCAGCTCGAGGCGGCGAACGCACGGCTCTTCGGCACCGAGTCCGCGGCGAACGTGACCGGCCCCGGCCTCGGTGGTCTGCTGGCCCAGTGGCTGACGGCGGCGGTCGGGCTCGCGCTCGACGCCGCCACGTTCCTCTGGTCGGCGGTGTGCCTGTGGCGCATCCGGGTGGCGCGCCCGGCCGCCGCGGAGCCCGGTCCGGCCGGGTCGCTCGCGGCGCGGATCCGGGAGGGCGTGGACCTGGTCCGCCGCGACCGCTACATCCCGTGGCTCGTGGGCATGGGCGGGGCGTCGAACTTCGGGCTGACCGGGTACGGGGCGCTCCTGGTCCTGTTCCTGGTGCGCGACCTCGGGCTCACGGAGGCCGGGGTCGGCGCGGTGCTCGCGGCGGCCGGGGCCGGTGGCGTGCTCGGCGCCGTCGTCGCGCCGTTCCTGAGCACGCGCCTCGGCAGCGGGCGGGCCTCCACCGTCCTGCTCGTGCTCTCCGGCCCGGCGGCCCTGCTGGTGGGTGCCGGCCTGCCGGGCTGGGGCGCGGCGATCAGCGGGGCCGGCGGGTTCCTGGTCGGCCTGTGCGTGGTGTCGGGCAACGTGATCCGCAACGCGTGGCGCCTGCGCTACGTGCCCGCCGGCCTGCGGGGGCGCGTGATGACGGTGATGCAGGTGGTGAACTTCGGCACCATGCCGGTGGCGGGCGTGGTCGCGGGGTGGCTGGGCGGGGTGCTCGGCGTCCGCGAGACCATCCTGCTCATGGCGGCGGTGCACTGCCTCGCCACGTGGAGCGTGCTGGTCTCGCCGCTGGCCAGGCTGCGCGCTCTCCCGGAAGGCCCCCTGGGCGGCTGACGCCCCACGGCGTCCGACGACGAACGCGGGGGTAGTTGCGCTCTCCGGTCCGGAGAGCGCAACTACCCCCGCGTTCGTGCGGGCCGGGAGGCGGTCAGGCGCCCGCGGTGACCTTCTCCGCCGCGGTGAGCTGCGCGGTGTCGTAGTCCGCGCCGCCGCCGAGGCTCGGCATCATCGAGGTGAGCTGCGGCTTCCACGTCGCGTAGTTCTCGGGGAAGCAGCGCTCCAGCAGGCCGGTCATGGCGGAGACGGCGGTCGAGGCGCCCGGCGAGGCGCCGAGCAGGCCGGCGATGGTGCCGTCGGCGGAGGCCACGACCTCGGTGCCGAACTCCAGCACGCCGCCCTTGCCCTTGACCCACTTGATGACCTGGACGCGCTGGCCGGCGGTGATCTTCTCCCAGTCGGCCGGCTGCGCCGTCGGCATGAACCGCTGCAGCTCGTGGAACTTGGTCTCCGGCGCGGCCGCGACCTGGCCGATGAGGTAGCCGGTGAGGTCGAGGTTCTTCACGCCGGCGCCCAGCATCGAGAACACGTTGTGCAGGCGCAGCGACGTGATCAGGCCCAGGTACTTGCCCTTCTTGAGGTACTTGGGGCTGAACCCGGCGTACGGGCCGAACATGAGGTAGCCCTTGCCGTCCACGATGCGGGTGTCCAGGTGGGGCACGGACATCGGCGGGGCGCCGACGTCGGCCTTGCCGTAGACCTTCGCGTTGTGCTGGGCCACGAGCTCGGGGTTCGCGGTGCGCAGGAACTCGCCGGAGATCGGGAAGCCGCCGTACCCGCGGGCCTCCTTGATGCCCGAGGCCTGCAGCAGCGGCAGCGCGCCGCCGCCGGCACCGACGAAGACGAACTTCGCGGTGACGGTGCGGCGCCGGGTGCCGGCGTTCCAGGTGCGGTCGTTCAGGGTCAGGCGCCAGCGGCCGTCCCGGAGCTTCTTGAGGCCGCGCACCTCGTGGTTCAGGTGCAGCTCGGTGTTGTGGGCGGTGGCGAAGCCGATCAGCTTGCGGGTCAGGGAGCCGAAGTCGACGTCGGTGCCCGCGGCGGCACGGGTGGCGGCGATCGGCTCGTCGG
Source organism: Promicromonospora sp. NPDC052451 (assembly GCF_044547525.1). Classification (NCBI taxonomy): domain Bacteria; kingdom Bacillati; phylum Actinomycetota; class Actinomycetes; order Micrococcales; family Promicromonosporaceae; genus Promicromonospora; species Promicromonospora sp. NPDC052451. The sequence continues at coordinate 111,341 of NZ_JBIUAP010000006.1, read as the reverse complement.
CGTCGCGCTCGAGGGTCATCAGCGGGGCCCACGTGCCGATGACGGCGGGGTCGGTGCTGAACTCCATGTCGCTGAACAGCGGGTGGGCACTGAGCGCGTCGTAGCGGCGGCGCAGGAAGTCGACGTTCTCGGCGCCGCGCACGAACGTCATGTGCGGGGTGACGTTGATGAAGTCGGTGCCCTCCATCAGGCCGGCGGTGAGCAGGTGGTTCCAGAACTCGCGGGAGGTGTGGAACTGCTCGTTGATCTTCACCGCCTTGGAGATGTCCACGGAGCCGTCCTTGCGCTCCGGCGTGTAGTTCAGCTCGCAGAGCGCGGAGTGGCCGGTGCCCGCGTTGTTCCACGGGTTCGACGACTCGAGCGCGACCTCGTCGAGGCGCTCGTAGATCCCGATACGCCAGGTCGGCTCCAGGATCGTGAGCAGCGCGCCGAGGGTGGCGCTCATGATCCCTCCGCCGATCAGCGCGACGTCGACCTCTTCGGAAGGACGCGGGGCTGTCTGGAGGTATGAAGTCACGGCAAGAACGATAGCGGGCTTGTGAAAAGCGGAACGAGCGCTGTGGCATGAATCACGTGATACGCGCCGTGACGTCTCTCACTCGGCGGCCGTCCGGCGCGGCCGCCCGGCGGTCTCAGCGCACCGGCTGCGGGGCCAGGACCGACAGGAGCTGGAGCTTCTCGTGGCTCTCGCTGCCCGGTACGGCGGTGTACACCATCAGGGAGTGCACCTGGCCCGGGTCGACCAGCCGCTGGCAGTTCAGCTCGAGCGCCCCCACCTCGGGGTGCACGAAGTGCTTGACCTCGTGCGGGCGCACCCCGATCTCGTGCGCCTCCCACACCTCGCGGAACTCCTCGCTCTGCTTCAGCAGCAGGGCGGCGAGCTCCGCGGCGCGCGACTGCGGACCCCGCATGGTCACCAGCTCGCGCAGCCCCGAGGCGTACATCCGGGTCAGGAAGGCGTGCTCGTCCGGTGCGTAGAGGTCGCGCGCCCCGGGGTCGGTGAACCAGCGGTACCCGGCACTGCGGGCCGGACCGGTGAACTCGGTGGTGCACCCGGTCAGCGCCACGCCCATCGGCGTCTGGCGCAAGGTCTCGCCCAGCTCGGTGACGATCTCGGCGGGCGTGTCGTCGAGCCGGTCCAGGATGCGCAGCAGGCCCGGGCTGATGTGCGCGCTGGTGCTGCCGCGCGGCGGCGGGTTGTGGCCGGCCAGCCGGAACAGGTGGTCACGCTCGTCGAGCGACAGGTGCAGTCCCTGCGCGATGGACGCGATCATCTGCTCGGACGGCTGCGGGCCGCGCTCCCGCTCGAGCCGGGAGTAGTAGTCGGTCGACATGTTGCACAGCACGGCGACCTCCTCGCGGCGCAGCCCGTTCGTCCGCCGACGGCGGCCTCGCGGCATGCCCACGTCCTCGGGCTGGAGCTGCTCACGGCGTCGGCGGAGGAACTCCGCCAGCCCGGTGCGATCGATCACGGTGTCCCTCTCGTCGAGTCCTGCCTCGTTTCTACCCCGTGCCCGGCGGTCCAGCCACGGCCCGCCGATCCCCCCATACGGCGTGAGCGGTGGCCGTACGGCGTGAGCGGTGGCCCGGCGAGCCTGTGATCGCCAGGTCCTGGATAGGTCCTGGCGCCCCGCCGAGGATCGGTGCCGTGGCCCGAGCGGGCCGCGAGCACCACGACAGCCGTCACGGCAGGGAGCAGAACAATGCCACGCACACCGATCGACATCACCGTCCCGGACCTGACCGGCAGGCGCGCCGTGGTCACCGGCGCCAGCGACGGCATGGGCCTGGGCATCGCCGCACGGCTCGCCGCCGCGGGCGCCGAGGTGGTCATGCCCGTCCGCAACCCCGCCAAGGGCGAGGCCGCCATGACGCGGATCCGGCGGGTCGCGCCGGGCGCACGGGTCTCGCTGCGCAGCCTCGACCTGTCCTCGCTGGAGAGCGTCGCGGCCCTGGGCGAGACTCTCCGCGGGGAGGGCGACCCGATCCATCTCCTCGTCAACAACGCCGGCGTGATGCGGCCGCCCCGGCGCCTGACGACCGCCGACGGGTTCGAGCTGCAGCTCGGCACCAACCACCTGGGGCACGTCGCGCTCGTCGCCCAGCTCATGCCCCTGCTGCGGGACGGCGGTGCCCGGGTGACGTCGCAGGTCAGCGTCGCCTCGGCCAGCGGCTCCATGCACTGGGACGACCTGAACTGGGAGCGGTCGTACGACGTCATGCGGGCCTACCGGCAGTCCAAGATCGCCCTCGGCCTGTTCGGTCTGGAGCTCCAGCGACGCAGCGAGGCCCACGGCTGGGGCATCACCAGCAACCTGTCGCACCCCGGCGTGGCGCCCACCAGCCTGCTGGCCGCGCGGCCGGAGCTCGGCCGCGGCCAGGACACGCCCCACATCCGGCGGATCCGCTGGCTCTCCGAGCACGGGATCCTCCTGGGCACCGCGGAGACCGCGGGCCTGCCCGCGCTCATGGCCGCCACCGACCCGGCCGCCCGGCCCGGCGCCCTGTACGGGCCCAGCGGCCCCGGCACCCTGGGCGGCCCGCCCGCCGAGCAGCGGATGCACCGCCCGCTGCGCAGCCTCACCGAGGCGGCCCGGGTGTGGCGCGTCTCCGAGGAGCTGACCAAGGTGGCCCTCCCGGCCGCCTGACCGGCTCGCGCCGAGCAGCACCCACCCGAGCAGCACCCACCCGAGCAGCGCCCATCCCGCCCCCGAGTACCCGACCCGAGCACGTCGAGCCCCCAGGAGCAGCCCATGAGTTCCGTCCCCCGTCCGGCCGCCCGCCCCCGGAGCCCGTGGTGGGTGGTGGTCGGCGCGGGCACCGCGAACGCCGTCGGCCCGCAGCTCTACCTGGCCACCACCGGCGTGTTCGTGCTGCCGATCGTCGAGGACACCGGATTCAGCCGCACGACGGTGACCGGCGCGTACTCCGTGGCCGCGGTCGGCATGGTGATCGGGCTGATCGTGGTCAGCCGGCTCGTGGACCGGTACGCCGCGCGGTACATCCTGGTGCCGTCGTTCGTGCTCTTCGCGGCCTCGATGGCCACGATCGGCCTGACGCCGCCCGTCGAGGCCGTCTACTTCGTGCCGTGCTTCCTCGTCGGGTTCTTCGGCGCCGGCACGGCGGTCCCGGCCACGCGCGTGGTCGTGGGCTGGTTCGACAACAACCGGGCGCTCGCCGTCGGCGTCGTGACCGGCATCATCGGCCTGGGGGCCGCGCTCGGTCCCGTGCTCGCCGGGGCGCTCATCGACAGCGTCGGCTGGCGGCAGGCCTACGCCGCCATGGGGCTCGTCGCGGCCCTGGTGTCCGTCACGATGATCACCCTGTTCGTGCGGGGCCGTGCCGAACGGCACGTGCGCGGACGCCTGGTCGCCGAGACCCAGGCCGGCGACCGCGACGTGCGCCTCGAGCTGCCCGGCCGCACGTTCGCCGAGGCGCTGCGCACCCGGCAGTTCTGGGGCATCGCGCTCGGTCTGGGCATGGTCGGCGTGGTCGTGGTGGGGCTGCAGGTGCACCTCGTGCCGATGATGACCGACCGCGGCCTGAGCGCCGACCAGGCGGCCCAGCTCCTGGTCGTCTTCGGCCTGGCCTCGCTCGTGGGGCGCGTCCTGGGCGGCATCGTCATCGACCGCGTGCACGGCGCGATCGTCGGCCCGGTCGTGATGCTCGCCCCCATCGTCGGCATGCTCTTCCTGTACCCGCCGTTCCCCACGGCGGCCGTGGCGGTCGCGTTCATCGGCATCGCGTTCGGCATCGAGGGCGACCTGCTCGCCCTGCTCATCACGCGGTACCTCGGCATGCGCAGCTTCGGCCAGATCGTGGGCCCGGTCCAGGCCGTGTTCATCCTGGGCAGCGCCTTCGGCCCGCTGCTCCTCGGGCTCGGGTACGACGAGCTCGGCTCCTACGACCCGGTCATCCCGGTGCTGATGGGCGTCCTGGTGGCCGGCGCCGTGCTCATCGGCACCCTGGGCCCGTACGTCTACCCCGCGGTGCGCGGCTTCGACCGCCTCGCGGCCCGCGACGAGCTGGCGTCGGCCGAGGTGCTCAGCGACCTCGCCGGGGGAGAGGGCGAGCGGGTCGTGCCGGGGGTGCGGCAGGCGTCCTGACCCCCCGGCCGGGGCCGGTCACGGCCGGTGGTCGACGTCGGTCCCGCCGCCCAGGTCCGTGCAGTCGACGGCCCGCACCCCGTGCTCGCGCAGGTACGGTCCGGCGCCGGTGTCCCCGTGCACCGCGTCGGCCAGCGGCCCCCAGTGGGCGCGGCCGACGAGCACGGGGTGCCCGGGATCGCCGGCATACGTGGCTCGGGCCAGCGTGCCGCGGGCGGCCTGCTCGGTGAGCGTCCCCAGCACCCGGCGCACCGCGTCGGGCCGCAGGCCCGGCAGGTCCACGAGCGTGACGGCGGCGGCCACCGCGCCGGTGCGCCCGGCCTCCGCCAGGCCGGCGCGCAGGGACGCCGCGACACCGCCCGACCAGCCGGCCGCGACCACCGGGCGCGCGTCGGCCGGCACCAGCACCCGGGCCTTGTCGGCCCGCGCCCCGAGCACCACGACGACGTCCGAGCAGCCGCCCTCGCGCAGCGCGCGGCAGGCGAGCTCCAGCCACGGGGTGCCGTCGTCGTCGCGGACCAGGGCCTTGGGCATCCCGAACCGGGTGCCGGCCCCGGCGGCGAGCACGATCCCGACGACGTCGGGCGGCCCCGCCGGGCCGGGGGCGTGCGGTGCTGTGCCTCTCATGCGAGGAACCTAACCGGCCCGGCCCCGCACAGCCTCGGACCGGCAGGCCCTGGACACGGCGGTCCGTGTCCAGGGGCCTGCGGACCGTACGGCGTCAGCGGCTCGACGTGGGCCACGGCCCGAGCTCGGGCAGCTCGCCCGGCAGCGGCGTCGCGGGCACGCGCCCGGCCAGCCACACCGTGACGTCCCGCGGGTCGCCCGCGATGTCGTCCACCACGACACCGTCCGGCAGGCGCACGGCCAGGAACGCGCGCAGGTGGCCGCACAGCGTGTCGTCCCACGTGCCGTACCCGATCGGCTCCGCCGTGCCGGACGTCGCGTCGACGGCGTGGATGCGCACCTCCCGCCACCAGGCCAGGACACAGCCCGACAGGGGTCCGTCGCGGTAGCCGCTCGGGGCGTCCCACAACGGCGACGCGGGCGCCGGCCAGGTGCGCGACAGGTCGTCGCGCAGGCGCGACAGCACCTCCAGGTGCTCGTCGAGCGTGCGGCCGGACCCGGCCTCGATCGCCGCGTCCCGCGCCGCGCGGCTCGCGTAGACCGGGACCACCTCGCCGCGCTCGGCGGCCCGGGCCTGCCCCAGCAGCGCGGCACCCACGCCCGCGACATGGGACAGCACGTGCCCGCGGGTCCAGCCCTCCAGGGTCGACGGCCCCGCCAGGTCCTCGGCGGTCAGGTGCCCGACGGCGGACACGAGCGCGTCCAGGCCGGCAGCCGAGTCCCTCAGGGCGTGCGGGACGAGGTCGGCGGTGGTGCTCACGGGGGATGTCCCTTCGTCGGGGGCGGGGTGGGTCGGGATCACGGCCACAGCAGACCGGCGGACCAGCCGCCGGCGTCGGCCCGGTAGAGCAGGCGGGTGTGCGGCCCGTCGTCGGGCGCCTGCCAGAACTCGACGCTCACCGGCGTCAGCACGTAGGCCGTCCAGTCCGGCGCGGCCAGCCCCGGGTCCGCGGTGACGGCGCGCAGGGCGTCCGTGAAGGCCGCCACGTACTCGTCCCGTGACCCCAGCGGCTCGCTCTGCCGGTTCACCAGGCCCGCGGCGCGCGAGGCGTCCGGGCGTGCCAGGAAGTCGGCACGGCTCACCTCGGCCCCGGCCGACGCCGCACTGCCCGTCACCTTGACCTGCCGGCCCAGCTCGGGCCAGAAGAACGTCAGCGCGGCGTGCGGGTTGGCCGCCAGGTCCTGCCCCTTGGGCCCCGAGGACTGGGACGCGAACCACCACCCCTGCGCCGTCACGTCCTTGAGCACCAGCGTGCGGGCGTGGACTCGCCCCGCGGCGTCGGCGGTCGAGAGGGTCGCGGCGTGCGGGGCCAGCAGGCCCGCGTCGATCGCCTCGTCGAGCCAGGTCTCGAACAGCTCGTGGGGCGTGGCGGGCCCGGCGTCCGGGTCGAACACCGGCAGGCCCGGCCGGGCGAACGCGGGCAGCGCACGGAGGCGCTCGCGGAGGGTCACATGCTCTCCTTCTCGGTCAGCAGGCCGACGAAGCCGCGCACCGCAGCGGTGAGCGCGTCGGGATCCTGCGTGGCGCGGGCCAGGACGTAACCGCCCTGGATGATCGCGAGGGCGGCGTGCGCACGGTCGCGCGCGACGTCGTCGGGCAGGCCCGTCTCGCGGAAGATCGCGGTCAGCTCGCGGAGCAGCCGCACGAAGTAGGCGGTGAGCACGTCGCGCAGGCCCTCGTCGTCCATCACGGCCTGGTCGGACGTGTGGCGGCCGATCCTGCAGCCCGCCAGGGCGTCCCGTGGCCGTTCGAGGTAGGCGATCACGCGCTGGACGGCGGGGGAGTCGCTGCGCAGGGTCCGCATCGCGCGGGCGAGCGCGTCGTCCACCGTGGCGCCGACGGCGGCCACCGCGAGGTCGTGCTTGGTGGGGAAGTGGTGGTAGAGGCTGCCCTGGCCGACGCCCGCCGCGCCCAGCACGGCGCGCGGGCTCGTGGCGCCCACACCCTGGGTGGCGAAGAGGTCCTGCGCGGCGTCGACGAGCCGGTCGCGAGCGGTGGCCGTGGTCATGGCGGCACCATACCTACCTCCAGGTATGGTGACAAGCGGGCGGTGCCCGGACGTCGGCGGGCGCCGTCGTCAGAGCAGGGTGAGGACGCCCAGGACGCCGACCGCCAGGGCGAGGGCGAGCGAGACCGTGATCAGGACGGCGTGCACGGTACGGAACCGCGTGGCCCGGCCCTCGGCGTCGCGCGACCGCGGGTCCGCGGCGATGCGCTGCCAGAACCGCGGCCAGATGACCAGGTTCCAGAGCGCGGTGACGATGAGGACGACGGACCAGCCGGCAGGAATCTCCACCCGCCGATTATCCGCCGCCGGGGACGTGGGGAGGATCAGAAGTAGTCGCGGACGTGGAGCTGACGGCCCGCGAAGAGGGCCGTCAGGGGCGCGTCGTGGGTGTCCGGGCCGGTCAGGTGGCCCCCGAACCGCAGGTTCGCTGCCGACTGCACGCCCGCGTACAGCAGCGCCAGCCCGTTCGCGGTGAGCACGGGCCGCTCGTGGTGCGCGTCCCCGACGGCGACGTCGTCCTGCTCGACGTGCGTGACGCCGTCGGACACGGTGAGCGTCCAGGCGCCCGTGAGGTCGGCCGGGCCCCGGACGGCGAACGGGACGCGCACGCCCTCCAGCGGGGACTCGATGCCGCGCAGCGCTCCGGCGACGTCCAGGACCCGCAGCATGTACGGGTGCGCGGAGTGCACGGTCGTCGTCAGGTCGGGGAGCACGAGCCAGGCGGGGTCCAGCCCCGACGTCGACACGCGGGCCGTGCCGACCACCGTCGAGAAGCTGCCGACCGTGCGCCACAGGGCGCGGGCGGCGTCCGGCGTGAGGGCGATGAGGTCGTCGATCTCCATGACCGCCGTGGCGGGCGTGTACCCCTCGCCGCGGATCCAGCTCGCGAAGCCGACCACCTCGCCCGCCGGCCCCGTGGCGCCCCGCTCGTCGATCGCGAGCGTGACGCCCGTGTAGTCGGCGAAGAACTTCTCGGGCGGGGTCCAGAACGGCTTCTCGGCCCGGGAGACGGGCCCGTTCTGCCGGGCGGCCCAGGTGCGGTGGACGGCGACGACGGCATCGAAGTCGGCCACGCCGGCCCTGCGGGTGACCACGCCGTCGGGCGCGGCTACCCGGCCCAGGCTCGGCAGCGGCACGTCGACGTCGTCGAACGAGCCGACCACCTCGTACCCGAGCCCCCGGTAGATGCCGGGCGCGGTCGGGTAGAGCGTCGAGATGGTCTCGCCGCTCTCGCGGGCCTCGGCCAGGGCGGCCGCGAAGAGCCGCGCGAGATGCCCCGAGCCGCGCCGCTCGGGCTCGACGGCGACCCCGGCGACGCCCGCCGTCGGCACCTGCGCGCCGTGGAACCACGACGTGAACCCGTACACACGCAGGCGGGCGGCCAGGTCGTCGCCGTCGAAGGCGCCCCACTCCCGGAAGCCGGCGGCCGTCCACTCCTCGCGCGTGGGGACGGCGCGTCCGCCGTCGGGCGCGCCGAACGCCTCGCCGCCGAGGCGGGTGTAGGCGGGCTGGTCGTCGTACCCGACGGGGCGCACGGTGATGCTCATGGGAGCGACCCTAGGGAACGGGCGGGGCCGCCTGCGAGCCCAAAAGCTCAGTCGCCGAAGTACGCCACCAGGTCCTCGGCGGGGTGCGGGCGCACCAGCGGCGTGCGCGTGACCTCCAGCGGCTCGGGCGTGAGCAGGCTCGGCAGCTCGGCGTCGGCGGTGCGGTTGCCCGGCGTGATGCCGTCGTCGCGCACGAGGTCGCGCTGGAACATGACGGCGTCGTGCCACTGGCCGTGCTTCCAGCCGATGCGCTCGAACGAGCCGGCCCGCTGGAACCCGGCGGCCTCGTGCAGGGCGACGGCGGGGTCGTTCGGCAGCACGATGCTGGCCACCACGCGGTGGTAGCCGCGCCGGGCGAGCCGCTCCAGCAGCGCGTCGTACAGCGCGCGGCCGGCGCCGCGGCGCTGGTGGTCCGTGGCCACGTAGACGTTGGTCTCCAGCGTCCAGCGGAACGTGGGCCGGTCGGCGAACGGCTTGGCGTAGGCGAAGCCCGCCACGACCCCCTCGGTCTCCAGCACCAGCCAGGTCTCCCGGCCGAAGAACCGCTCGATGCGGCGCGTCATCTCGCGAGCGTCCGGCGGGGTGGTCTCGAAGGTCGCCGCCGAGTCGGCGACGAAGGGGGCGTAGATCCCGGCGCAGGCTGCGGCGTCGTCTGGTGTCGCGACGCGGACGATGCGGTCCATGCACGGATCCTGCACCGCAGCGGTGCAGGGCGATGATCGCAGCGCCGAATTGACGGCGGTGGGTGCAGCGGGTAGATGCCGGGCGGGCGGGTCAGCCGGGCTCGCCGGCGGGCGGCGCCCCGCCGAGCTCGGGCACGAGGTCCTTCTGGAGGCGCATGACGTCGCGCCACCGGCCGTGCTTCCACCCGATGCGGCGCAGCGTGCCGACCACCTCGAAGCCGAGCGCCATGTGCAGGCCCAGGCTGGCGTCGTTCGGCAGGGCCAGGCCCGCCACGAGGCGCCGGTAGCCGCGTTCGGCCAGCCGCTCGAAGAGCGCCTCGTAGAGCGCCCGGCCGGCGCCGGTCCGGCGTCGGCCCACCTCCAGGTACACGCTGGTCTCGACGGCCCAGCGGTAGGCCTCGCGCGCGGAGTACGGGCTGCCGTAGGCGAAGCCGACGACGTCGCCCGTGGCCCGGTCCTCGGCGACGAGCCAGGCGTGGCCGGCCGAGTAGCCGGCGATGCGCCGGGCCATCTCGGCGGTGCCGGGCGGCTCGGTCTCGAAGCTGACGTGGGTGTGGCGCACGTAGAAGCCGTAGATGTCGGCGCAGGCGGCCGCGTCGTCGGCCGTCGCGGGGCGGATCATCAGGTCCATGGTCCGATGGTGCCGCATCGCCGGGTCCGGGCGGTGCCGGCCCCGAGGCGGCGCGGGTGTCGGTGGCGGGGCATAGCGTGTGTCTCGTGACCACGCTCCAGCGGCGAGTGCTCCTCGTCGCGATCCTCGGCTCGTTCGTGTCCTTCCTCGACGGCACGGTCGTGAGCGTCGCGCTGCCCGCCATCGCACGGGAGCTCGGCGGCCCGGGCGCCGAGGGCCTGGCCCTGCAGCAGTGGGTCGTGGACGCGTACCTGGTGACCCTGGGCGCGCTGATGCTCGTGGCGGGCTCGGTGTCGGACGTCTACGGGCGGCGGCGGGTGCTCGCGGTCGGGCTGGTGGGCTTCGCCGTGGCCTCCGTGCTGTGCGCGGTGGCGGTGACGGGGCCCGTCCTCGTGGTCGCCCGTGCGCTCCAGGGCGTGGCGGGCGCCCTGCTGGTGCCCAGCTCCCTGGCGCTGATCGTCGCCACGTTCTCCGGCGAGGCGCAGTCCCGCGCGATCGGGCGGTGGACGTCCTGGACGACGGGGGCGATGATCGTGGGCCCGTTCGTCGGCGGCATGCTGGTCGACTTCGTGTCGTGGCGCTGGGTGTTCTGGATCAACGTGCCCGTCATCGCGCTCACCCTCTGGCTGCTGCGCGGGGTCCCGGCCGCGGAGGGCGAACCGGGCCGCCGGGTGGACGTCCCGGGCGCCGTGCTCGCCGCGCTCGGGCTCGCGGGCGTGGTGTTCGGGCTCATCGAGGGCGACCGGCTCGGGTGGACCTCGCCCGGCGTCCTCGTGTCGGCGCTCGGGGGCGCCGTGCTGCTGGTGGCGTTCGTCGTCCACCAGCGGCGGGCGGCGGACCCGATGCTGCCGCTGCGGCTGTTCCGGGCGCGCAACTTCGCGTGGGGCAACCTGGCCACCACGGCGATCTACGGCGCCCTCTCGCTCGGCGGGTTCGTGCTGACGCTGTTCCTGCAGCAGGTCGCCGGGTACTCGGCCACCTGGTCCGGGGTGGCACAGCTGCCGACCACGCTCGCGATGATCGCGCTGTCCGCGTGGTTCGGCACCCTGTCCGGCCGGTACGGGCCGCGGCTGTTCATGACGGTCGGGCCCGTCGTGGCCGCGGCCGGGTTCCTCCTCATGCTCGCGATGGACGAGACGGCGTTCTACCCGACGCAGGTGCTGCCGGGCCAGCTCGTGTTCGGGCTCGGCCTCTCGATCACGGTGGCGCCGCTGACGGCCGCCATCCTCGGCGCCGTCCCGCCCCACGACGCCGGGATCGGTTCGGCGGTCAACAACGCGGTCGCCCGGGTGGCCGGGCTGGTGACGGTCGCGTTCGCGGGCATCATCACCGGCGGCGTGCTCGACGTGGCCTCGTTCCACCGTGCCCTGCTCGTGACCGCGGCGCTGCTGGTGGCCGGCGGCCTGCTCTCGCTGATCGGCATCCGGAACCCGCGGGAGATCGATGCGGACCAGACCCTGGTCAAACCTACTTAGGTATGCCTAACCTCAGTGCATGGGATACAAGGGACGCAAAGCGGTCGATCCGCATGTCGTCATGGCTGAGGTCGTCAACACCAAGCGCGTCACGCCCAGCATGATGCGTGTGACGCTCGGCGGCGACGGGCTGGCGCAGTTCACCCCGGCCGGGTACGACCAGTGGTTCCGCCTCTTCCTGCCCCGCGCCGGCCAGGACATGCTGCGTCTGCCCACCCGCTCCTCCGCCCTCTGGTACGCCGAGTACCTGACGACGCCGAAGGCGCGGCGCCCCTGGGTCCGCAACTACACCGTCCGCGCCGCGCGGCCCGACCTGAACGAGATCGACGTCGACTTCGTGCTCCACGGCGCCGGCGACCAGCACGCCGGCGACGCCCACCCGTCCGGGCCGGGAGCCGGGTTCGCCGAGGCGGCCGAACGGGGCACCCGCGTGGGCCTGCTCGACCAGGGAATCGGCTACGACCCGCGGCACGCGCACGACTGGACGCTCCTGGTCGCCGACGAGTCCGGCCTGCCCGCCGTGGCGGGCATCTGCGAGTCCCTCCCGCGTGACGCCCGCGGGATCGCCGTCGTCGAGGTACCCACCGCCGAGGACCGGCAGGAGGTCCGGGCTCCGGCCGGCGTGGAGCTGCGCTGGGTGGTGCGGGACGCCGCCGATGCGGTGCCGGGCCAGGCGGCGCTCGCGGCGCTGCGCGAGCTTGACCTCGCCGGGGCCGGCGGCGCGGTGCACGCCTTCGCCGTCGGTGAGTCGTCGCTGGCTACGGGCACACGCCGGTACCTGGTGGGGGAGTGCGGGGTGCCGAAGACGCACGTGGACTTCGTGGGCTACTGGCGGCACGGACGCTCGTCCCCGGGGTGATGCCGGCGGGGGGCGCCGGAGCGCGACTCGGAGCGACGTGGTCGGCAGAAGGTCAGGTGATCGGCACCCCGGGGTGCCGATCACCTGACCCTGAGGCCACCGCCGGACCAGAGGGCGCCCCGTGCGGGGCTGCCACCCCAGGGCGGCGCGGGCTTGTGTTGTGCACAGGGGGCGTGATCCGGGTGGGCGTGGCGCGACGGGGTGGGTGATCGTCGCTGCATGAACGAGACGGGAATCATCCTCGCCCGGCACCACGACCGAGAGGCGTTGCGTCGCGCGCTGCGGGACGAGCGCATGGAGAAGATCCGCCGGGGCGCCTACCGCGGCAAGCGGCCTGCTTCTGCCGACCGGTACCGGGACGCGACCGAACGGGCGACGGCTCGTGTCCTCGCGGTGAGCTCCCAGCTTCGCGGTGCGGTGGTGAGCCACGAGTCGGCTGCGCTGCTGCACGGCCTGAGGCTCTGGCAGCTGCCGGAGCATGTGCACGTGGTGCAGGCGTACCGGGCGTCGTCGGCGTCGGCCCGGGACATCGCCCGGCACCGGCTGACGCTGGGCGAGCACGAACGGACCGTGGTGGGCGCGGCGTCCGTGACAAGCCTGGCCCGGACGGTCGCGGACTGCTGTCTGTCGCTCCACCCGCTGCTCGCGCTGGTGATCGCGGACCACGCGCGCGCTCTCGGTGCGGACCTGGCTGCTGCCCGGGAGTCCGTCGTGGGCCGACGTGATCCGCGAGGTCGCCGTCGTGCGCTCCTGGTGTTGGCGATGGCCGATGCGGGGGCGGAGTCGGCGTGGGAGAGCTGGTTGCGCTACCTCGTCCTGCGCGCCGGGCTACCGCGCCCGATGACGCAGCTCCGCGTGCCCACACCCCACGGTGAGTTCCGCGCCGACCTGGGCTGGGAGCAGTTCCGGCTGCTGGCCGAGTTCGACGGTCGGGTGAAGTACACGCAGGGTGCGCTGGGCCCCCGGCACGACGCCGGACGCACGCTGTTCGACGAGAAGCGGCGCGAGGACTATCTCCGTGACCAGCGCTGGACCGTGGTTCGCGTCACCGCGTCGGACGGCCCGGCCACTGCGCTCGCCAGGATCGGCCGCCACCTCCCACCCCCGCCCGACGAGCCCCCGCACCCCCGAGACCTGCCGCCCCCACCCCTGCCGCGCGGATGGAGGTAACCATCACTCCTGATGCGCGGACGGGATGGTCGGCACCGCCGGTGCGCGGAAGGGATGGTCGGCAGAAGGTCAGGTGATCGGCACCCCGGGCTGCCGATCACCTGACCTTCTGCCGACCATCCGGCTCCGGCTCCGGCTCCGGCTCCGGCCGGAGGGAGCGGAATGGGGTTGGGCGGAGTGGGGGCGTGTGGCAGGGTCCGGGGATGGTTTCCTTCGTCTCGCACGTGACGGTCGACTGCTTCGACGCGTACTCGCTCGCCCAGTGGTGGAAGCCGGTGCTCGGGTACCAGGACGTGCCCGGTGATCCCAACCTGCCGGGGCACGAGGAGTGCATGATCACCGACCCCGAGGGCGCGGGGGTCGACATCCTGTTCGTCGAGGTGCCGGAGGGCAAGTCGGCCAAGAACCGGCTCCACCTGGACCTGCGCCCCCGCGCGGACCTGCGGGACACCGAGATCGAGCGGATCGCGGCGCACGGTGCCACCGTCGTCGCCGACCACCGCGGGATCTACGGCCCCGGCTCGGGATGGGTCACCTTCGCCGACCCGGAGGGCAACGAGTTCTGCGTGCTGCGCTCGCCCGCCGAGATCGCGACCGCCGAGCCCGCCGACACCTGAGGCAACCGCGCCGGCACCCCGGGTCGTCAGACCCGGACCACGATCTTCCCGCGGGTGTGGCCCGTCTCGCTGGCCCGGTGCGCGTCGGCGGCGTCGGCCAGGTCGAAGACCTCGGCGACCTCGACCGAGAGCCGGCCGGCGTCGAACAGGGCGGTGAGCGCGTCGAGGTCCGTCGTGGACGGGCGCACCCACACGTACTGCCCGCCGTGCTCGGAGCGGGCCGTCGGGTCGGCGACGGAGGTGACGGTGCCGCCGTCGGCCAGCAGGCCGACGGACGCGGCGACGGCGCCGCCGCCCGCGAAGTCGAGGATCGCGTCGATGCCGCCGGGGGCCAGGGCGCGGACGCTGTCGGCCAGGCCGTCGCCGTAGGTGACGGGTTCGGCGCCCAGTCCGCGCAGGAACTCGTGGTTGCGCTCGCTCGCGGTGCCGATCACGCGGGCGCCCCGCTCCTTCGCGATCTGCACGGCGAACGCGCCGACGCCGCCGGCCGCGGCGTGCACCAGCACGGTCCGGCCCTCTCCGACCGCGGACCGCTCGATCGCCTGATAGGCGGTCAGGCCGGCCAGCGGCACCGCGGCCGCCTCCTCGAAGCTGAGCGACGCCGGCTTGCGGGCCAGCGTCCGCACCGGCGCGGCCACGAGCTCGGCGAACGTGCCGCCCTGGACCGTGTCCTTGCGCACGTAGCCGTACACCTCGTCGCCCACCTGGAGCTCGGGCGTGTCCAGGCCCACCTGCTCGACCACGCCGGCCACGTCCCAGCCCGGGATCGCGGGGAAGTGGGTGTCGATCAGGCCCTGGAGCCGGCCCTCGCGGATCTTCCAGTCGACCGGGTTCACCGAGGCGGCCCGGACGCGTACCACGACGGTGTCGGGGCCGATGTGGGGGTCGGGCTGCTCGGTGAGCCGCAGCACGTCCGCGTCGCCGAAGTCGGAGTAGGTGATCGCTCGCATGTCAGCGACGGTACGCCGGGTCCGCCGGGCACGGCGCGCGGACGAGGTCACAAAAAGTGTGCCAAGCGTCACGCCTCGCCCGGGTGCTCGACCTGCACGTCCTCGGGCGACTTGTCCGGGCGCCAGCCGCGCCACACCGAGTGCCGCATCCGCCGCTCGCCCGAGGCGCCGTCGCCGCCCTCGGCCCAGTCCGCGTACGTCACCTCGCCCACCAGGCGCGGCGTCACCCAGTGCGCGTCCGACGCGTCCTCGCGGGGGACGCCGGACGCGGCGGGTGTCTTGCGCGCCATGCCCTCCAGCCGTGCGGTGATCTCGCGGCGCTCCCGCTCGCTGAACCCGGTGCCGACCCGGCCCACGTAGCGCAGGCCGTCGTCGTCCGGTATCGCCATGAGCAGGGAGCCCATGACCGCCGCGTTGGCCCGCCCCGGTCGCCAGCCGACGACCACGACCTCCTGGGTGGCACTGTGCTTGACCTTCAGCCACTCCCGCGAGCGCCGCCCGGTGTACGTGGAGGTCCGTCGTTTGGCGACGACGCCCTCCAGGCGCAGGGTGCGCGAGGTCTTCAGGGCGGCGTCGAGGTCGCCCTCGAACACGGGCGGCAGGTGCACGGGCGGCGTGGGCGTGACGAGCGAC
Source organism: Promicromonospora sp. NPDC052451 (assembly GCF_044547525.1). Classification (NCBI taxonomy): domain Bacteria; kingdom Bacillati; phylum Actinomycetota; class Actinomycetes; order Micrococcales; family Promicromonosporaceae; genus Promicromonospora; species Promicromonospora sp. NPDC052451. Next base: position 96,034 of record NZ_JBIUAP010000006.1, on the reverse strand, counting down.
TCCAGCAGCTCGCGGCGTTCGGTCCAGGGGCGGCCGGTGACGTCGGCGCCGTCGGCCTGGAGCACGTCGAAGAGCATGAGGTCCACCTGGACGCGGGCCCGGGCGCGGGCGACGTCGTGCTCCTTGCGGAGGTTGGCGCGCTGCTGGAGGCGGCGGAAGTCGGGGCGGCCGGCGCGGTCGAGGGCGACGATCTCGCCGTCGAGCACGACCGGGAGGCGGTCGGGGTCCACCTGGGCGGCGAGGGCGGCGAGCTCGGGGAACGTGACGGTGAGGTCCTGGCCGGAGCGGCTGACGAGGCGCACGGTCGCCGGGTCCTCGACGTGGGCGAGCGTGCGGAACCCGTCCCACTTCATCTCGAACATCCACTCGTCGGGCTCGCGGAGCTCGCCGTCGGTGGCGGCGGTGGCCAGCATCGCGCGCCAGGGGCCGCGTGCGCGGGCCGCCTTCTCGGGGGCGGCCTGCTGCGCGGGGTCGGCCGCCTGCCCGGGCTCGGCTCGACGTCCGGGCTCGGCCTGCCGCGTGGACGCGGAGGTGGGCTCGGCGTGTGCCGCGTGGTCCTGGCGTCCGTCGCCCGGCTGGGCCTTGGTGAGGTGGATCAGCCAGTTGTTCTCGGCGTCGCCGTCGCGCCCGCCGGTGCGGATGAGGGCCAGGCGGCGGGCGCCGCGCCGGTCGGAGCGGAGCGTGACGATCACCTCGTCGTCGCGCCACTTCTCCAGGTCGTAGGTGCCGGCGTCCCAGATCGTGACCTCACCGGCGCCGTACTCGCCGGCCGGGATGCTGCCCTCGAAGGAGCCGTACTCCAGGGGGTGGTCCTCGGTCTGCACGGCGAGGTGGTTCCTGGCCGGGTCGGTGGGCTCGCCACGGGGCAGGGCCCAGCTCACGAGCACGCCGTCGTGCTCCAGGCGGAAGTCCCAGTGCAGGCGGCGGGCGTGGTGCTCCTGGATGACGAAGGTGGGCTCGTCCCCGGCGGGGTCCTCGGTGCCGGAGGCGGGGCCGAACGGTTCGGGCGTCCGCTCGGGGTCGCGCTTGGCGCGGTAGGTCTCCAGCTTGTCGAAGGTGGCGAGCCGCTCGGGTGTCGGTTCGAGGGCTGCGCGGTGCCCTTCCAGGAGAGGGGCGAGCAGGTCGCCGTCGGTCGCGACGCGCTCCACCACCTGGTCGGCGGTGAGGTGGGCGAGGTCCGGGTCGTCGAGCTCGGCCCAGGTGCGGGGGGCGGCGACCCAGGGCTGGTCGAGGCCGCGCAGGGAGTACGGGGCGATCGTGGTCTTGCTGCCGTTGTTCTGCGACCAGTCCACCAGCACCTTGCCCGCGCGCAGCTTCTTGCTCATGTCGCTGACCACGAGGTCGGGGTGCTCCGCCTCCAGGTACCGGGCGAGCTCGTGCGCCACGGCGGAGACGGCGTCGGACCCGAGGCGGGTGTCGGCGGCCTTGCCGAGGGCGGCGTAGAGGTGGATGCCCTTGGAGCCGGAGGTGACGGGGTAGGGCTCCAGGCCCATGCCCTGGAGGATCTCGCGGGCCCAGCGGGCCACCTGCGCGCACTCGGGCAGCCCGGCGCCAGGCCCGGGGTCGAGGTCCAGCACGAGGCGGTCCGGGTCGAGCCGGGCGCCGGTGCGGCCGAACTGCCACTGCGGCGTGTGCAGCTCCAGGGTCGCGGTCTGGCCGAGCCAGGTCAGCGTCGCGAGGTCGTTGACCAGGGCGTAGTCGTTGGACGACGTCTTGTGCTGGATCGACCGGCGCTTGACCCAGTCGGGGGTGGAGGCGTCGAGGTTCTTCTGGAAGAACATCTGCCCGCCGGTGCCGTCCGGCCACCGTTTGCGGGTCACGGGACGGTTCGCGACGTGCGGGAGCAGCACGGGCGCCACCTGGGTCAGGTAGTGCAGCACCTCGCCCTTGGTGGTGCCGGACGCCGGGTACAGCACCTTGTCGAGGTTGCTCAGGCGCAGGCGGTGTCCGTCGACCTGCACCGTCTGCTGCGTGGGCGCCATCACACCATCGTGCCGCCGGTCGCGTCCGCTCGCTCGCGTTCGCGCTCGTCGGACCGGGTGCGGGGCGCACGCGGGGGTGCGGCGGTACCCGGGGCCGCGGCGGCGGGTGTCGTGGGGTGCCCGGGAGGTCCGTTAGGCTCCGGCGAGTGAATTCGGATGACCTCGTGGGCGGCCCGTTCGGGACGGCCGTCGCGCCCGCCCCGTCGGTGGCCCCGCCGCAGCAGCTCACGGTGTACGGCGCCGAGTGGTGCCGCGACTGCCGCCGCAGCAAGGCGGTGCTGGACGTGCGCCGCGTCGACTACGTGTACGTCGACCTGGTCGCGCAGCCCGAGCGGGCGGACGAGGCGGAGGCGCTGACCGGCCGCAAGTCCATCCCGGTGCTGGTCTTCCCGGACGGTGAGCACCTGGTGGAGCCCACCAACGCTGAGCTCGCGGCGAAGCTGGACCGCGCGGGTCTCTGACCGGAACCTGGGCATGTCGTGCTCTTGGGGCGCACCATAGAAGGATGAGGGCTATCTGGAAGGGTGCCGTGACCTTCGGTCTCGTCAACGTTCCGGTCAAGCTGTACAGCGCGACCGAGGACCACGACGTCCCGTTGCACCAGGTGCACGACGCCGACGGCGGCCGCATCCGGTACAAGCGCGTCTGCGAGCTCGACGGCGAGGTGGTGCCGTACGAGCACATCGACCGCGCCTACGACGACGGCGAGCGCACGGTGGTGCTCACCAAGAAGGAGCTGGCCGACCTGCCCGCCGAGCGGGACCGGGAGATCTCCGTGGTCGAGTTCGTGCCCAGCGAGCAGATCGACCCGATCATGTACGACCGGACCTACTACCTGGAGCCCGACTCCAAGTCCACGAAGGCGTACGTGCTGCTGCGTCGCACGCTGGAGGAGACGGACCGCACCGCCGTGGTGAAGTTCGCGCTGCGGCAGCGCACCCGGCTGGCGGCGCTGCGGGTGCGCGACGAGGTGCTCGTGCTCCAGACGCTGCTGTGGGCGGACGAGGTCCGTGAGGCCGCGTTCCCGTCCCTGGACGAGCCCGCCAAGGTGACCGACAAGGAGCTGTCGATGTCGGCCCAGCTCGTCAGCAGCTTCGAGGCGGACTTCACGCCCGAGGACTACGAGGACGACTACCAGGTGCAGCTGCGCAAGCTCGTGGACGCGAAGCTCGAGGCCGGAGACACCCTGGACACCGCGGAGACCTTCGGCGAGGCGGCCGAGGAGGGTGAGGGCGCCGAGGTGGTGGACCTCATGGAGGCCCTCAAGCGCAGCGTGGCGGACGCGAAGAAGTCGCGCAGGACCGGCTGACGCCCGGCACGCACGGTTCAGCCCAGGTGCGCCGACAGGCCCTGCTCGCCGCGGCGCATCACCCTGGCGTGGGCCCAGGTCAGCGGGGCCGGGGCGATCCGCGCCGCCGCCCGGAGCCAGGCCGGGCCGGGGGAGACCTGCCACAGCAGCCGTACCTCGGTGCCGGGGCGACCGGGGCCGACCGTCACGTCCGCCCGCCCCGCCAGGTCCCCGGAGACGTCCAGCCGCGCACGGCCCGGCCCGGCGTCGGACGGCGGCACGCTCTCGGTGAGCTCCAGCCGGAACCGCAGGGCGTAGCCCAGCGGGCTGCGCACCTGCAGCACCGCCCACGCCCCGGGCGCGGCCAGCCCGTCCGGCCCGACGGCGGGACCGGTCGCGGCGGTGGTCAGTCCCGGCCACCAGTCGGGCCAGGTGAACCGCGGGTCGGCGAGCATCGACCAGACCCGTTCCACGGGCGCGGTCGGCCGCCAGAGGGACCTGAGCACGAACACGGGCCCATGGTGCCGTCCCACGTCCGGCGGTGCGGCCTGACGTGCGGTTTGACACGGCTCGGCCTGACGGAGGTGTGCGCGGCGGTCCCGTGAAAGGGTGGGGGACGATGACTCGCTCCGTCCCACCCCGCTGGCTGCGCTGGACCCTGGCCGGCGTCCTCGCCGCCGTCGCCTGCCTGACCTACGGGATCACGACGGCGAGGGCCGACCTCAGCCTCGGACCGCACGAGGCCACGTACGCGATCACCGCGGAGGACCGGCTCGTCGCCGACCTCGGGCCGCTCGGCACCGTCGTCGCCGACTCCCCGCTGCCGCTCACCCTCGGTGTCCGGATCACCGTGCACGAGATCCCCGCCGACCTCTCGGCCGTGGACGCCGCCAGCTTCGACGCCCTGGCCGGAGACCTGGACGGGTACCTCCAGTTCTTCGACACCCCGCAGCAGACGGTCCGCACCGTGGCGTGGGCGCTCGCCTGGGACGCCGTCCGCGGCACGGGCGTCGCCGTGCTCGTGCTCGTCGCGGCAGCCTTCGGCGTGCGCGCGCTGCTGGGCGCGGTCCGGCGTCGCGAGCTCGCCCGCACCCTCGCGGGCCGCACCTGGGAGATCACCGGCGGGGTGGCCGTCGTCGTGCTCGTGGCCGCGACCGCCACGGCGAGCGCCGGGCCCGAGGAGCGGGCCGCGCTGCCCGCCTCCGCGGTGTTCGAGGGGACGGCCCTGGAGGGGGCGCGGATCACGGGCCGCCTCGCGAGCGTGATCGACACCTACAGCGGTCAGCTCGTGGAGACCTACCAGGCCAACGAGGTGTTCTACGCGGGGGCGCGGGAGCGGCTGATGGAGGCGTGGGACGCGCGGGTGGCCGAGCAGGAGGCCGCCGAGGCGGGCCCGTCGCCGTCGGGCAGCCCGGACGCGCCCGAGTACGTCACGTTCCTGCTGGTCTCGGACCTGCACTGCAACACCGGCATGACGCCGCTGATCCGGGACCTCGCGGACAGCCTGGCGCCCGACGTCATGCTGAACGCCGGGGACACCACGATCAACGGCACGAGCGTGGAGTCGGTGTGCGTGGACTCGTTCGCGTCGGCGGTGCCGGACGGCGTCCCGTTCGTGGTGGCGGACGGCAACCACGACTCGCGTCTGACCACGGCCACGGAGCTGGCCAACCGCCAGATCGTGCTCGACGGCGAGGTGGTCGAGGTGGAGGGCGTGCGGATCCTGGGCGACCGGGACCCGCTGGAGACGCGGATCGGCGGCGGCACCGTGATGGCGCGCGAGGAGACGCCGGAGCAGGCGGGCGAGCGGCTGCGCGACGTCGCGTGCGAGGCGGCGGGGGAGCCGGGCCTGGGCGGGTACACCGGGGAGGACCGGGTCGACCTGCTGATGGTGCACCAGCCCGCGGTCGGGGACGCGGCCCTGGAGTCGGGGTGCGTGCCGTTCCAGGTCTCGGGGCACATGCACACGCGGATCGGCCCGGACGCGGTCGGGTACGGCGTGCGGTACGTGAACGCCAGCACCGGCGGCGCCACCAAGGGCAACACGTCGGTGGGGCCGCTGCGGGACTCGTCGGAGATGACGGTGCTGCGGTTCGACCCGGAGCGGCGGCAGTTCGTGGACTGGCAGCTCGTGGAGGTCACGACCGAGGGCGAGGCGTTCGTGGGCGAGCGGCAGGCGATCCCGCCGGCCGCGCCGGTGCCGGACGAGGTGCCCGACGACACACCCGGGGACCTCCCGGGCGCCGGGTCGGCCCCGTCGTCGTCGCCGTCGGGCAACTAGGCTTGGGGCGTGGACATCGCTACCGACCCGGCCGAGCTGACGCCCGTCGCCCAGGACTACCTGAAGGCGGTGTGGTCGGCCCAGGAGTGGTCGGACGAGAAGGTGACCACGAAGCACCTGGCCGACCGGCTGGGTGTGGGTGCCTCCACGGTGTCGGAGACGGTGCGGCGGCTGTCGGGCCAGGGCCTGCTCGAGCACGAGCGGTACGGCGCGATCCGGCTGACCGACGACGGCCGGCGGCTGGCCCTGGTGATGGTGCGCCGGCACCGGCTCCTGGAGACGTTCCTGGTGAGCCAGCTCGGCTACGGCTGGGACGAGGTGCACGACGAGGCGGAGGTCCTGGAGCACGCGGTCTCCGACGTGTTCGTGGAGCGCATGGCCGAGCGGCTGGGCAACCCGACGCGCGACCCCCACGGCGACCCCATCCCGAGCGCGGACGGCACGGTGGTGCGCCCGTCGGCGGTGCCCCTGTCGTCCATGCACGCGGGTGAGGGTGGCACGGTGGTGCGGATCTCCGACGCCGACCCCGAGGCTCTGCGCTACCTCGCCGAGCTCGGGATGGACCTGGACATGCGGGTCGAGGTGACGACGCGGCGCGAGTTCGCCGGCACCGTCGCCGTGACGTGGACGTGCCCCGTGCCGGACCCCGACGCGCCCGGCGCCGAGCCGCGGCCCGTCGAGCGGGTGGCGGACCTGGGACTGCTGGCGGCCTCCCGCGTGTGGGTGTCGCAGGAGTAGTCTGTGCGCAGTTCCTCCCTGCTCGTCGCCGGTGTCGCCGACGCTCCGCTCGAATCGATACGACCTCCTGGAGACCCCATGGCGACCAGCACCTCGATGCGCTCCGCCGCGCCCGCGCTCGTCGCGCTGGCCGTCGGCGGCTTCACGATCGGCACCACCGAGTTCGCCGCGATGGGCCTGCTGCCCGACGTCGGGGCCGATCTCGGCGCCACCGACCCCCAGGTGGGGCACACGATCACGGCGTACGCGCTCGGCGTCGTCGTGGGTGCGCCGCTGCTGACCGTGGCCGCGGCGCGGATGTCGCGCAAGCGGCTGCTGCTGGCCCTGATGGGGTTCTACACGGTCGCCAACGTCCTGTCCGCGGCCGCCCCTGACATCGGCTGGCTCGTGGCCGGGCGGTTCCTCGCCGGGCTGCCGCACGGCGCGTTCTTCGGCGTCGGTGCGGCCGTGGGGGCCGCCGTGGCCGGCCCCGCCCAGCGCGGCCGGGCGGTCGCGACGATGATGACGGGCCTGACCATCGCGAACGTCGTGGGCGTGCCGCTGTCCACGTGGGTCGGGCAGGTCTTCGGCTGGCGGGTCTCCTACCTGCTGATCGGGGTTCTCGGGCTCGTCACGGTGCTCGGCCTGTGGCGGCTCGTGCCCGCCGGGGCGGGCGGCGCCGGCCGTTCGGTGCGCACCGAGCTGGCGACGCTGCGCAACGCGCCGCTCTGGTTCGCGTTCGTGGCGGGCGCCGTCGGGTTCGGCGGCATGTTCGCCGTCTACACCTACGTCGCCCCCACGATGACCGGGGTGACGGGGCTGCCCGGCGGGGCGGTGCCCTGGGTGCTCGCCCTGTTCGGCGTCGGCATGACGGTGGGCACCCAGATCGGCGGACGGCTGGCCGACCACGGCGTGCTGCGGGCCGTCCTGACCGGTTTCGTCGCCACCGCGGCGTCGCTGGTCCTGTTCGCGCTCACCGGCGGCTGGGTCGTGCCCGCCCTGGTGTCCCTCTTCCTGCTCGGGGTCACGTCCCAGATCCTGGGGCTCGCCTTCCAGACCCGCCTGATGGACCTGTCGCCGGGTGCGCCGTCGCTCGGTGCGGCGCTGTGCCACGCGGGCCTCAACGTGGCCAACGGTGCCGGGGCGTTCCTCGGCGGCCTCGTGATCGACGCCGGGTGGGGCTACCTCGCGCCCGCGTGGGCCGGGTTCGTCGTCACGCTGCTGGGGCTGGGCATGATCCTGGCGTTCGGGCGGCAGCGGGTGGTCCACCAGCCGGCGGACGGAACTTTGTGACGGTTCCGGGACCTTGGTCCCAGGAATGTTCCAGGCTGCGCCGGTACCGTGTGGCGCGTGACTGATACCGGGGCGACCACGACGTCGTCGGACACCAACGACCAGCACGACGTCGCCGCGGGAACCGGGCCCGGCCCGCGGACCATGGGGCTGCTCCTGGTCGTGCTCGGGGGGATCGGGTTCATCGCGTCCTTCGCGCTGGCGTGGGAGAAGTACCTGGCCTTCGTCGAGCCGGACCGGACGGCGTCCTGCTCGATCAACCTCTTCGTCACCTGCAGCGCAGCCATGGACTCGTGGCAGGGCGCGCTGCTGGGGTTCCCCAACCCGTACATCGGCGTCGCCGCGTTCCCCGTGGTGGTCACCACGGGCGTCATGCTGCTGCTCGGCACCCGCCTGCCGCGCTGGTACTGGGTGTCCCTGCTGGTCGGGACGGTACTGGGCCAGGGCCTGGTGTTCTTCCTGATGTGGACCAGCTTCTACTCGATCGTCGCGCTGTGCCCCTACTGCATGGTCGTGTGGACCATCATGTGGCCGCTCCTGTGGTACCAGATCGTGCGCGGCGTGCGGTCGGGAGACCTGCGCGTGGCCGCCGGGCTGCGGGACGCGATCGTGGGCAACCAGCACGTCATCCTGGTGATCGGCTACGTGGCCGCCGTGGCGTGGCTGCTGCTCGCCGTGGGCGGACCGCTCGTCGACTCGTTCTGACCTGCCGCTGACGTGCCCCGGCTCGATCCGCCCCCGGACGAGTACTTCGCGCTGCGCACCTTCCGCGCCGACGGTTCCGGCGTGACGACGCCGGTGTGGCTCGCCCCGCACGCGGGCCGGCTGTACGGGTACACCCCGGCCCGGTCCTGGAAGGTCCGCCGGATCCGGCGCGACCCGCGGGTGCAGGTCGCGCCGTCCGACGTCCACGGGGAGCCGCACGGGCCGTGGCACGCGGGGACGGCCCGGGTGCTGCCGGCAGCCGACCTGCGCACCGCGCGGCGCGCGATGACCGCGAAGTACGGGCTGCGGTTCCGCTGGTTCACGCTCGTGCTGCTGCTCGGCAGTCCCCGCAGGCACGGCGGGCCCGCGGTCGGGATCGAGATCGAGATCGTGCGGGACGGTGCGGGCGCCGCATAGCGCCGCACCGCCGGCTCAGGGACGCAGCGCCTCGCGCAGCGCCCGCCCCTCGCTGCCCGACGGCGGCGCGTAGCCCAGCAGCGCCGAGATCGTCGGCGCGACGTCGACGTGCCGCGGGTCGTGCGGGTGCACACCGGGCCGCACACCGGCACCCGCCAGGACCAGCGGCACGTGCAGCTCCGTGGTCGCGCCGTGCCGGCCCGCCGCGTCGGCCGGGGTCGCGCCGAACGACCAGCCGGGCTCCGGCTCCACGACCAGGTCGCCGTAGCCCGGGCTCATGCGCAGGCGGCGCTGGTCGGCCTCGTCGAGGACGTCCCGCACCTGCGGCAGCCCGCGCAGCGCCCGCTCCAGCCGGCGGACGGCGGCCGGGTCGCCGGCGCGCTCCCCGACGATCCGCACGTCCGCGACGCCGCCCACGACGATCACCACGTCGGTGCCGGGTGCCGGCGTCTGCCCGCTGGTGAGGATCTGCGGGGTGAAGCCGGCCGCCTCGATCGCGGCGAGACCCTCGGCGCCGAAGCCCTTGTCGAACGTGGTCATGCCGTGGTCGCCGGTGAGGACGAACGCGGTGTCGCCGTAGACCCCCGCGTCCTTGGTGGCCTGCACGAGGCGGCCGAGCTGCCGGTCGATGTCCGACAGCGCGGCGGGGATGCGCGGGTCGTCGTCACCGCCGTCGTGCCCGATCGCGTCCAGCACGTCGCAGTAGACGGCGACCAGGTCCGGCACGCCGTCCGTCGTCACCTGCTGCCCGCCCGAGTCGACGGGCTCGCCGCGCAGCACGGCGACGGCGTCGTCGGTGCGGCGGGAGCAGTCGCCGCCGGGCTGCGTGTAGAGGCCGTCGGGGTCGCCGAAGGTGACGCCGTAGTTCTGCAGGATGAACCACTGGGCGGAGAACACGGTGCCGCCCTGCTCCCGGATCGACTGGGCGATCGTCGGTACCGCCAGGTCACGCTGCTGACCCCGGGCCGTGCCGGTCGCGGTGTCGAACCAGTAGGCCGTGTTGCGGTGCGTGGCGGGCCACGCGCCCGTGGCCACCGACGACCACGACGGGTTGGTGATCGAGGTCATCACGCCCGTGGAGGTGGTGACGCTGCCCCGGCGCAGGAGGCGCTGGAGGTTCGGCATCTTTGCGGCTGAGGAGTGAGCTTGCGAGCCCCGCAGAGCCGCGACATCGGGTTCTGCGGCGCCCGACCGGACCAGGTCGAGGTACTCGACGTCGAAGCCGTCCAGGGCCATCAGGACGACGTGGTCGGCCCGGCCGTGGGCCGGTGCGGTGCTGCTCCGGGTGCTCTGGCTGTCGGTGCCCGCGGCGGGTGGCGTGGCCACCGCGGTGGTCGAGGCCGTCCACACGACGGCGGCGGCGATGCTGGCGGCGAGGGTCTTTCGCAACGAGGGCATCATGCGGGCCATTCGAGCACCCGGGCGGAGAACGGCGGGGGAGGCGGGGGCGAATGTCGGGTGAACCCTCGTACCTGTGGACAACCGAGGCCGGGGGCCGTCGCGGTCGGTAGACTCGCAGCCGTGACAATGCCCGACGCACCCGAGCGCACCACGTCCCCGGACGAGCCCCGTTTCCGCTACACCCCGGCCCTCGCGCAGCAGATCGAGCTGCGCTGGCAGGACATCTGGGAGGAGCGCGGCACGTTCCACGCGGCGAACCCGCAGGGGCGACTTACGGGGCCGGGCGGCAGCCCGGCGCAGGGCGACCCGTACTTCATCATGGACATGTTCCCGTACCCGTCGGGTGCGGGCCTGCACGTGGGTCACCCGCTGGGCTACATCGCCACCGACGTGACCGGCCGGTTCCGCCGCATGCGCGGTGACAACGTGCTGCACGCGCTGGGCTACGACGCGTTCGGCCTGCCCGCGGAGCAGTACGCCGTCCAGACCGGACAGCACCCGCGCGTCACCACCGAGGCCAACATCGGCAACATGCGGCGTCAGCTGCGCCGCCTCGGCCTGGGCCACGACCCGCGCCGTACGTTCGCGACCATCGACCCCGGGTACGTCCGGTGGACGCAGTGGATCTTCCTGCAGATCTTCGAGTCGTGGTACGACGCCGAGGCCGAGCGCCCCGGCCCGTCCGCCGGCACGGGCCGTGCCCGGCCCATCTCGGAGCTGCGCGCGGAGCTGGCCGCGGGCACGCGCCCGGTCCCGGGGCACGACGGCGACAACACCGGTGGTGCGGTCTGGTCCGCCCTCAGCGAGCTGGAGCAGCGCGACGTCATCGACGGCCAGCGCCTCGCGTACGTCGACTCCTCGCCGGTCAACTGGTGCCCCGGCCTGGGCACCGTGCTCGCGAACGAGGAGGTCACCGCCGACGGGCGGTCCGAGCGTGGCAACTTCCCGGTGTTCCAGCGCAGCCTGCGGCAGTGGAAGATGCGCATCACCGCCTACGCGGACCGGCTGGCGGACGACCTGGACCTGATCGACTGGCCCGAGAAGGTCAAGTCCATGCAGCGCAACTGGATCGGCCGGTCGGTGGGCGCCAACGTGCGGTTCGACGTGGTCGGCACCGCCGAGGGCGACCCGGCCGGTGCAGCGGGCGCGCTGGAGGTCTTCACGACCCGCCCCGACACGCTGTTCGGCGCCACCTTCATGGTCGTGGCCCCGGAGCACGCGCTGCTCGACGAGGTGCCCGCGGCCTGGCCCGACGGCACGCGCTCCGCGTGGACCGGCGGGTACGACACCCCGGTCGAGGCCGTCGCCGCCTACCGGCGCGAGGCCGCCGCGAAGACCGCCGTCGAGCGTCAGGCCGACGCCGGCAAGAAGACCGGCGTGTTCACCGGCCACCTCGCCGTCAACCCCGTCAACGGCACGCAGATCCCGGTGTTCACCGCGGACTACGTGCTCATGGGCTACGGCACGGGCGCCATCATGGCCGTGCCCGGCGGCGACGAGCGCGACTTCGCGTTCGCCGAGGCCTACGACCTGCCGGTGATCCACACGGTCGAGCCGGAAGGCGGCCTGCCGGAGGACCACACCGGTGCGTACGCGGGCGACGGCGTCGCCGTGCGGTCCTCGAACGACGAGATCTCGCTCGACGGCCTGGGGGTCGCCGAGGCGAAGGCGACGATCATCGCCTGGCTGGAGAGCAAGAACATCGGCGAGGGCACCACCACCTACCGCCTCAACGACTGGCTGTTCAGCCGCCAGCGCTACTGGGGCGAGCCGTTCCCGGTGGTCTGGGACGAGGACGACCGCCCGGTGGCGATCCCGGACGCGATGCTCCCCGTCGACCTGCCGGACGTGCCCGACTACGCGCCGCGCACCTTCGACCCCGACGACGCGAGCTCCGAGCCCGAGGCGCCGCTGGGCCGCAACGACGACTGGGTGCACGTCACCCTCGACCTGGGCGACGGGCCCAGGACGTACCGCCGCGACACCAACACGATGCCCAACTGGGCCGGCTCGTGCTGGTACTACCTGCGCTACCTCGACCCGGCCGAGACCACGGCGGCTGCGCTCCCGGAGCTGGAGCAGTACTGGCTGGGACCGCGGCACAACCCGACGTCCGGCCCGGCCGGCGGCGTCGACCTGTACGTCGGCGGCGTGGAGCACGCGGTGCTGCACCTGCTGTACGCGCGGTTCTGGCACAAGGTGCTGCTCGACCTGGGCCACGTCACCGCGCTGGAGCCGTTCGGCAAGCTCTTCAACCAGGGCTACATCCAGGCGTACGCCTACACCGACTCGCGCGGCCAGTACGTGCCGGCCGCGGAGGTCGAGGGCGACGAGCAGTCCGGTTTCACGTGGCAGGGCCAGCCCGTCAACCGCGAGTACGGCAAGATGGGCAAGTCGCTGAAGAACGTCGTGACGCCCGACGAGATGTACGAGCAGTACGGCGCCGACACGTTCCGCGTCTACGAGATGTCGATGGGCCCCCTCGACCTGTCGCGTCCGTGGGAGACCCGCGCCGTGGTGGGGTCGCAGCGGTTCCTGCAGCGGCTGTGGCGCAACGTCGTCTCGGAGGAGACCGGTGAGCTCACCGTGACCGACGACGAGCCCGACACCGCCACCCTGCGGGCCGTGCACCGCACCATCGCCGACGTCCGCGCCGAGATGGAGAACATGCGGCCGAACACGGCGATCGCCAAGCTCATCACGCTCAACAACCACCTCACCGGCCTGCCCGCCGTGCCGCGTGCGGCAGTGGAGCCGCTGGTCCTGATGACGGCGCCGATCGCGCCGCACATCGCGGAGGAGCTGTGGTCGCGGCTCGGGCACGAGGAGTCGCTGGCGCACGAGCCGTTCCCCGAGGCCGACGAGCAGTACCTCGTCCAGGACACGGTGACCTGCGTGGTCCAGGTCCAGGGCAAGGTCCGCGCCCGCCTGGAGGTCGCCCCCGACATCTCGTCGGAGGACCTGGAGGCGGCCGCCCTGACCGAGCCGAACGTGGTCAAGTTCCTGGACGGCCGCGGCGTCCGCAAGGTCATCGTCCGGGCCCCCAACCTGGTCAACATCGTCCCGGCCTGACCCACCTCGTTGAGTGCGGGATCTTCGCCCTTTTCTGCGCGTCAGAAGGGCGAAGATCCCGCACTCAACGAGGGTCAGCGCTTGCGGGTGCCGAAGAGGGATCGGGTCAGCTCGCGGACCAGGACCGTGCCCGCCGTCTTGGCCAGCGAGGTCACCACGCGGTTGCGGTCGCGCGCGGACTGCTCCTTGTGCCGGGCCTCCGCGCGCTCACGGGTCGCGGCCTCCTTCTCCAGCCGGGCGCGCTCCTTGGCCAGCTCCCGCTCCTCCTGCGCCGCGGTGGCCGACCCTGCCGCGGCCTCCTGTGCCGCCGCCTGCTCCTGTGCCCTGGCCTGGAGCAGCTCGAACGCCGACTCCGCGTCGACCGGCGTGCCGTACTTCGCCTGACCGGCGGACGCGGCCACCACGCGGTCGATCTCCGCGTCGCCCGCCGGGTCCATCGAGGCCTGCGGCGCGCGCACCCGCGTCCACGCCACCGGCGACGGCGCGCCCTTCTCGGTGAGCACCGTGACCACCGCCTCGCCGGTACCGAGCTCCTGCAGCAGGCGCTCCAGGTCGTACGGCGACATCGGGAACGTGCGCGCGGCGGCGCGGAGCGCGGTGGCGTCGTCGGGCGTGAAGGCGCGCAGCGCGTGCTGCACCCGGTTGCCGAGCTGGGCCAGCACGTCGGCGGGCACGTCCTTGGGGGACTGCGTCACGAAGAAGACGCCCACGCCCTTGGAACGGATCAGGCGGACCGTCTGGACCACCTGCTGCAGGAAGTCCTTGGACGCGTCCGCGAACAGCAGGTGCGCCTCGTCGAAGAAGAAGACGAGCTGGGGCTTGTCGGCGTCGCCCACCTCGGGCAGGTCCTGGAAGAGGTCGGCGAGCAGCCACATGAGGAACGTCGAGAAGAGCTGCGGGCGGTCCTGGACGGCGGGCAGCTCCAGCACGTTGAGCACGCCGAGGTCGCCCCTGGTCGCGATGAGGTCCGACGTCGTGAACGCGGGCTCGCCGAAGAACACGTCGGCGCCCTGCCCCTCCAGGCCGACGATCTCGCGCAGGATCACCCCCGCCGTGGCCGCGGAGACGCCGCCGATCCCCTTGAGCTCGGCCTTGCCCTCGTCGGAGGTCAGGTGGGCGATCACCGACTGCAGGTCCTTGAGGTCCAGCAGCGCCAGGCCCTTCTTGTCGGCCCAGTGGAAGATCAGGGTGAGGCTCGACTCCTGCGTCTCGTTCAGGCCGAGCACCTTCGACATGAGGATCGGCCCGAAGTCCGTGACGGTCGTCCGGATCGGGACGCCCTTGCCGATCCCGCCCAGCGAGTAGAACTCGACCGGGTACCGCGTCGGCGTCCAGTCCTGCCCGATGCTCGCCGCGCGCTCCGCGATCTTCGGGTTGTCCGCCCCGGGGACCGCGAGGCCGGACAGGTCGCCCTTGATGTCCGCGAGGAAGACGGGCACGCCGGCCAGCGACAGACCCTCCGCCATGCCCTGCAGGGTCTTCGTCTTGCCCGTTCCCGTGGCGCCGGCCACCAGGCCGTGGCGGTTCAGCATCGAGAGCGCGAAACCGACCTGGACCTGGGGGTTCGGGGTCGCCTCGCCGCCCGGGGTGCCCTCCAGGAGTGCGCCCAGGGGCAGGGTGGCCCCGGCCGCGTAGCCGGCCGCCACCTCGGCGGCGTAGCCCTCCGGCGCCGCGGCACCGCCGGACGCCGCACCCGGCTCGGTGCCCGGAGTACCCGGCCCCGACGCGGACGCACCCTCGGCCGCCCGTTCCGCCTCCTCGAGGGCCTTCTGGGCCGCGGCGGCGGCCTCGCGCAGCTTCGCGAGCTCTGGCGTCGATGCATCGGACATGTCTCGGATGCTAGGTCGGGCTCCGGCGCTGCGCGCGGGGAGGATCCCGCACGTTTACCGGTCGGGTTCCCCGCGCGGATAGAGTGTCGCGGTCATGCGCACCCGACGTCGTCCTTCCCGCCCGGCACCCCAGGAGGTGCGGGTCGTCACCGACTCGACCGCCTGCCTGCCCGCAGGTCTGCCGGGCGGCCCGGTCGTGGTTCCGCTGCGCGTGCTCGTCGGCGACGACGTCTACGCGGAGGGCGAGGACATCACCCCCGAGCGCCTGGCGGAGCTGGTCGCGGACGGGGAGCACGTGACGACGTCGCAGCCGCCGCCGGAGGCGTTCGCCGCCGTCTACCGTGGCCTGGCCGACGAGGGGACCCGGTCCATCGTGTCGGTGCACCTGTCGGGCGCCCTGTCCGGCACGGTGGGGTCGGCGGGCACCGCGGCCGCCCGCTCGCCCCTGCAGGTGCGGGCCGTGGACTCACGGACCGGCGCCGCAGGCCTCGGCTTCGCGGCCCGCGCGGCGGCCGAGTGCGCCGCGGCCGGGGCCGACGCCGCCCACGTCGCCGCCCGCGCCATCGAGGTCGCCGGGACGGCGAACGCGGTGTTCGTGGTCGACACCCTGGAGCACCTGCGCCGCGGCGGCCGGCTGTCCGGCCCCGCCGCGGCGCTCGGCACCGTCCTGGGCGTCAAGCCCATCCTGCGGCTGTCCGACGGCGCGGTCGAGCTCTCCCAGCGCGTGCGCACCCGTGCCGCCGGTGCCGAGCGCCTCCTGGAGCTGGCCGCCGGGTTCGTCGCCGAGGCGCGGCGGCCCGTCGTCGCCGTGCACCACTTCGGCGCGCACGACCGTGCCCTCGCCCTCGCCGGCCGCCTCCACACGCGTACGCGGGCGGACGTCGAGGTCACGCCCCTGAGCGCCGTCCTGGGTGTGCACGTCGGCCCGGGCACGCTCGCCGTCGTCGTCGCGGACCTGGGTGACCACGTGCACTGACGGGCGCCGTCCGTCAGAGTGCCAGGACCTCCCGCAGGCGTGCCGCGAACTCCGCCGGCTTGTCGGCCGGCTGGCCGTACTCGCCGCCGCTGAACCCGCCGTGCCCGCCCGGGAAGGCCACCGGCTCCGTGCCGAGCAGCCCCGCCGCGGCGCGGGCCGCCCGGCCCGTCATCTGTTCACCGGTGTCGGCCCCCACCGCGACCAGGACGCGCGGCGC
The DNA here is from genome assembly GCF_044547525.1 of Promicromonospora sp. NPDC052451. Classification (NCBI taxonomy): domain Bacteria; kingdom Bacillati; phylum Actinomycetota; class Actinomycetes; order Micrococcales; family Promicromonosporaceae; genus Promicromonospora; species Promicromonospora sp. NPDC052451. The sequence continues at coordinate 79,856 of NZ_JBIUAP010000006.1, read as the reverse complement.
GCCGGCGCGGATGGTCTCGTAGCGGGGCTCGTACGGGGGCAGGACCAGCATGTTCACGCCGAACATCAGGTCGTCGCGGGAACCGTCGTCGGTGGTCGGCAGATCGAACATCGCCGGGTCCGGGTCGGGCTGCTCGACGTACGACGCCGTCAGCTCACCCTCGACCATGACCAGCGCGATGAACTTGGCCATCGCGGCGCCGAAGCCCTTCGCCTGGTAGGTGTCGTGGATGTCGGCCATGGCGGCGACGACGGCCTCGCGGTCGGGGAGCACCGAGGCCAGCGGCGGTTCGTGCGCGACGACGGTCCGCACGTCGCCCGGGTGGGCCGCGGCCAGCTCCAGCGCGACCACGGCGCCACCGCTGGAGGCGAACAGGTCGACCGGTCCGCCGCCGACCGCCTCGATGACCCGGTGCACGTCGTCCGCGTGGACGGTGACGTCCGGGTCCTGGCCTGGTTCCCGCGTGCTGCGCTCGACCCCGCGCGGGTCGTAGGTCACGACGGTCCGGTCGGTGAAGTGGCCCGCGAGCGTCGTGAAGCCTTCCGCGCCCATCGGCAGCCCGATCAGGAGGAGCGGCGGCTCGTTCGTCGGCGTGGCGGGCTCGCGGACGTCGTAGGTCAGGACGGCGCCCGGCACGTCGAGGGTGAGGGTCTTCTTGTCGGTCATCGTGCTCGCTCCCGTGTTCTTCGCTGCCGATCCCGTCGGCGTCTTCGCGGCCGGCGCGGTCCGCCGGCCCGAGGCGCACGGCCCGGTCCGGGTTCGCGCGCTCTGTGCCAGGTTCGACGGCGGCACCCCGCGGAACTCATCGGTGCGCGCCCGACGAAGTTCGCGGGCCGGGCGCCGAGACCCTCCGAACGGCCACGGGCGGGCGGGAGGCCGACCACAGGGGCCGCCCGCGGGGGTTCGTGCACAGGCCGCCTGCCGACGCGGTCCGGGCGGTGCGGCTCGCGCCTAGCGTCCTGAGCCATGGAACCAGAGACCGCGCACCGACGACCGCCCGACACGTGGCCCTTCAGTCCTGTGCCCGGCGCAGGGACCGTGCCCGGGGCCGGGCGTGTGCCTGCGCCTGGGGTTGATCGTGCGCCGATGCCCGGGAACGTACCCGTGCCCGGGGACGGGCAGGAGCACGCACGCCGGGCCGACCTGCGGGCGCCGGACGACGACGCGGGCCGAGCGCCCGACCGCGTGGGCGGCGACGCGGACGAGCTGGTGACCCGCCTGCGTGCCCGCCGCTCCGCCACGGGCGTGGCGGCGGCCTACGCCGCGGTGCACGGGCACCCCGCCGACCCCCGCGCCGAGCAGGGTGCGCGCCGCTGGGCGCTGACGGGTACGACGGCGGTCGTCGCCGTGGTGGCGGTGCTCCTGCTCGGCCTGGGCGTCGCCACGCTCTCGTTCCGTGGTGACGGCGTGGTGCCCCTCGCGTCCGCGTCCGCCGGCACCTCCGCCGGTCCCGGCGCCGGTCCCGGCGCTCAGGCCGGTCCGGACACCGGCGCCGGGTCGCCGAGCCCGCCGGAGAGCGAGCCCGGCTCCAGCATGCCCGGGTCCAGCACGCCCGGCGCGAGCCCGCCCACCGGCGGTCTGCTCGTCCACGTGGTCGGTGCCGTACGGAAGCCGGGTCTGGTCACGGTGCCCGACGGCGCCCGCGTGGCCGACGCCCTGCGGGCCGCCGGTGGCGCCACGGACAAGGCCGACCTGACCGCCGTGAACCTGGCCCGCACGGTGGTCGACGGCGAGCAGCTCGTCGTCCCCCGGCCGGGAGAGACGGCCCCTGGTCCCGCACCGACGGCCGGGGGCGCACCAGGCGCGACGGGCCCGGGTGCCGGCTCCGGGGCGGGGCCGACGGTCGACATCAACACGGCCGACGCCCTGGCGCTGGATGCGCTGCCGGGCGTCGGGCCGTCGATCGCGCAGGCGATCGTCGAGTGGCGCGAGACCAACGGACCCTTCGCCGACGTGGACGAGCTCGAGGACGTGCCGGGTATCGGCCCGGCGACGCTGGACGAGCTGCGCGACAGCGCCCGGGTCGGGCCGTGACCGACCTGCGGCTCGCACCCGCGGCGCTGGCGGCCTGGGGAGCGGCGTGGCTGCTGACGGGGCCGGGGTCCGGGCTGAGCGGACCGGTGACCCGGTGGGCCGCGGTCGTGGTCGCGCTGGCCTGCCTCGTGACGGTCGCGGTGGCCGCGCGACGTCTCGCCGTCCGGCCCCGTCTCGCCGTCCCGCCCCGCCCCGTCCCGACGGTTCTCGCGCACGGCGCCCTGGTCAGCGCCTGCGTCCTGGCGGTCACGCTATCGGCCCACGTCCAGCTCTCCGGCCGGTCCCCGGTCGCCGACCTCGCCGAGCAGCGCGTGACGGTGACGCTCAGCGGCGTCGTCGTCTCGGAGCCCGAGCCGTTCTCGTTCGGTCCCGGGGGTCCGAGGCCCGAGGGAACCGGTCCCGGCGAGGTAGGTCCGGGCACCGAGCCCGCCTCCGCACCGGGCCGGTACCGCTGGGTGCTCGCGGCCCGCTCGGTCGACGCCCGGGCCGTCAGCACGGCGGCCGGCGCGCACGTCCAGGTCCTCTCGGGCACCGCACCGCGCTACGGGGCCACGGTCACCGTCTCGGGCACCCTGCGTGCCGCCGACCCCGGCGCCCCGGACGCCGCACGCCTGACCGCGGACGGCGCGCACGAGATCCGCGCCCCGCCGTCGTTCCTCGGCCTGCTCGACACCCATCGCACGGCCCTCCTCGCCGTCACTGACCCACTGGCCCCGCAGGCACGCGGGCTCGTGCCCGGTGCGGCGATCGGCGACACCACCCGGTTGCCGGCCGACCTCGCCGACGAGATGCGGGTGTCCGGGCTGAGTCATGTGACGGCGGTCTCGGGAGGCCACTTCGCCGTGGTCGTCGCCGTCCTGACCCTGCTCTGCTCGGCCGCACGGCTGCCCCGGTCGGCCCGGGTGGCTCTCGTCGCGCTCGCGGCGCTCACGTTCGTGCTGCTGGTGCGCCCGGAGCCCGCGGTGCTCCGGGCAGCGGTCATGGCGTCGTTCGCCCTGGCAGGCGTGGCCGCCGGACGGCCCGCGCAGTCGGCACCGGCGCTCGCCGCATCGGTGGTGGGGCTGCTGGTCGTCGACCCGTGGCTGGCGCGTTCCTTCGGGTTTGCGCTCTCCGCGGCGGCGACCGCGGGGCTCGTGCTGCTCGCCGCACCGCTGGCCGCGCGGCTCGCCCCCTGGACGGGGGAGGTCGTGGCGTTCGCGCTGGCCGTCCCGCTGGCCGCCCAGGCTGCGTGCGGCCCCGTGCTCGTGCTGCTCGACCCGTCCGTCTCCACGGTGTCGGTGATGGCGAACGCGCTGGCCGCGCCCGCGGTGGTGCCGGCCACCGTGCTGGGGCTGGTCGCGACGGTGCTCGCGCCCTGGGTGCCCGTGCTCGCCGGGGCGGTCGCCTGGCTGGCGGGCTGCGCCACCTGGTGGATCGCCACGGTCGCCCACGTGTGCGCCACGCTGCCGGGCGCGACCGCGCCGTGGCTCGGCGGGCCACCCGGTGCGCTGCTGCTCGCGGGGGTCACGGGGCTCGTGCTCTGGGCGGCGCTGCGCGGTGCTCCCCGCCCGGGCTGGCCGGAGGCGTGGCGGGCGGCGGTCCGCTCCGGCGTGCGCGGAGCGCTCGGCCTGGGGCGACACGGGATGCAGCCCGTCCGCCCGCACGAGCTGCTCACGGCGCGGCGCCGGTCCGGTCCGGCCCTCGCCGCCGTGCTCCTGGCGGCGGGCACGGTGGTGGTCCTGGTCGTCGCGACGGCGGTGCCGCGTCTGGTCGCCCGTGGGGAGGCGCCGGAGGACTGGCAGGTCGCGGCGTGCGACGTCGGGCAGGGCGACGCGCTGGTGCTGCGCACGGGTCCGGCGTCGGCCGTGGTGGTGGACGTGGGACCGGCAGGGTCGGCGGCGGGACGCTGCCTCGACCGGCTCGGCGTCGCGCGGGTGGATCTCCTGGTGCTCAGCCACTTCCATGCCGACCACGTGGGTGGCCTCGGCCCGGTGCTGGCCGGCCGGGAGGTGACGGCGGCCCTCGTGTCCCCCGTGGCGGAGCCCGCGGCGGGTGCCGCGGCCACGACGGCGGCGCTGGCGGCCGCGGGCGTGCCCGTGCGGCCCGCGCGGACCGGTGACCAGGGCGTGGCGGGCACCGTCGCGTGGCGGGTACCGCTCGCCGGGGCGGGTACGGGCGCGAACGACTCCAGTGTCGTGCTCGCCGCGCGCACCGCGGGCCTGGACGTGGTGCTGCTCGGTGACCTGGAGGACGCGGGCCAGGCCGCGCTCGTCCCGCTGGTCGGTCCGGCCGACGTCGTCAAGGTCGCGCACCACGGCTCGGCGGTGCAGTCGGTCGAGCTGGCCCGTCGGCTGCGTCCTGCGGTCGCGCTCGTCTCGTCCGGCCGCGACAACGACTACGGCCACCCGACGGACGAGGCGCTCGATCTGTACGCGGGCCTCGGGGCAGCGGTGGTCCGGACCGACGAGTGCGGCACGGTGGCGCTGGTCGTGCGCGGCGGGGAGGTGGGCCTGGCAGGCTGCTGACCGGCGGGGACCCACGAGACCGCCACGTCTCGCGAAACGTTGCGGATCCTGTCAGCGCGCCTACCGTGGGTGACGTCGGAGCGAGACCTTCGGCATCACGTGAGGGGGCTTCGTGATCGATATCAAGTCAACCGCCCGGCGGCACCGCCGGGCCATCGCGGTCGTCGCGGCGGCCGCACTGCTCGTACCGGTGGCGGCGCTCAGCGCCGTCGGGCAGGACCAGGCGGCGGTGGTGCTCCAGCAGCGGCAGGAGCTGCTGGCACAGTCCGTGGTCACCGACGTCTCCGAGGCCGAGCAGGTCGTCCACGTCGACGTCGCCCGGGACCCTGAGGCGGCGGACGCCTGGCTCGACGAGTCGGCGGACCTGCTGGACGGCTGGACGGTCGTCGTGGCGGGCACGGACGCGCCGTCGGGCGAGGACCGCGCGCAGGGCGACGCCGAGGCCATGGCGGGCGATCCGCCGTCCGGCGCGGGGGCGTGCCCCGAGGTTCCCGGCGGGCCACGCTCGCCGGAGGGTGCCACCACCCCGTACCTGGGCTGCGGCCCCGCGGCGTCCGTCCAGGCGACCGGCGGGCAGCAGCGGTCGGGAGGGCAGCAGAGCCTGGACGAGCAGCAGGCCACCGGCGCCCAGCAGGCGACGACCGGGCAGACGATCACCCAGGGACCGCCCCGCGCCACGCTGGCCCGGGCCGTCGACGAGGTGCTGGCCGCCTACCTGCCCGGTGCCGACCTGGCGCCCACCACGGTGCACCTGGACCACGGCGCGGCGACCGTCGACGTCGCGCCAGGGTTCGAGGAGGCGATGTCGGACGCCGGGGTGTACCCCGGTGACGTCTGGCAGGCGCTGCTGTTCACCGCGCACAGCAACGGTGCGCTCGACTCCGTGACATTCACGGTCGACGGCGACTGCCTCGCCTTCGCCTACGCGACCGGGGGCGACATGTGCGCCCCGACCGACCTGCCCATCGAGCTCGGATGAGAGGGGGAACGACCGTGCGCAGGACGACCAGCACGATGCTCCGGCGGGTCCTGTCGGGGTCCGTCGCAGCGGTGCTCGTGACGGGCGGGCTCCTCGCCGTGGCCCCGGCGGCGTCGGCGGACGTCACCTACGTGCCCGAGAAGTGGAACGGCAAGGTGGTCTACCTCTCCCAGGCGTGCCACGACCGTGGGGACACGGTGTGCCACGACAACACGGGCTGCTCCGGGTTCAGCGAGAACCGCAACTCCTACCTCCTGGCGATGTCGACCATCCGTGAGACCGGGACCTCGCACCCCAACCTCCTGGAACGGGGCTACAAGGTGGTCCGCGGCGACGGGCTGACCCGCCAGAACATCGACAGCTCGAACCGCGTGGGGGCCGACGTGCACGTGCCCCTGCACTCCAACGCGATCTCGAAGGCGTGCGAGAGCGGGTTCTCCGCGTCCCGGTACGGCACGCACGCGATGTACGTGTCGACCGCGGGCCGGGAGTGCTCCCAGAAGCTGCTGTCGGCCGTCGGTCCGAGCAGCCCGGGCACGAACGACGCCCGGCAGTACCGCACCGACCTCGGCGAGCTCAACCAGACGAATGCCGTGGCCTGCTACCTGGAGCAGGAGTTCCACGTGTGGAACCGGGGGGTCTACTGGATGTGGAACCGTGACGCCTGGAGCTGGCGGATAGCAGCCGGCATCGACGCTTACCTGGGTTACCCGTGAGGCGCGCGCGGCTGCTCGTCCCGGTCGCCGTCGTGCTGCTCGTGCTCGCAGCGTGCACACCGGCGCAGGAGGACCCGCCCGGCGCCCGCAGCACCCCGGGTGCCACCAGCGCCGACGGCGGTGCGTCGTCGGACCCGACGGAGGGAACGGGGGAGGACGCGCAGGACGGCGCCTCCGGCGAGCCGGCCCTCTCCGTGGAGCCGGCCGGCAACGCCTGGGTGGTCAGCGGCACGGGCTTCACCGGCGGCAACCAGTACCTGGTCCAGTGCACGGGCGGGACGGAGCCGGGGGCGAAGGCCCTCGACGAGTGCGACATGTCGACGCGCGAGCAGGTCGTCGCGGACGCGCAGGGCCGGATCGCCGCGACGCGGCAGGCCCGGGCCTTCGTCCACGTCGGCTCTGTGACCGAGGTGGACTGCGGCGCCGATCCGTGCACGCTGGCCGTCGCCGACCTGTCGGACCGGGTGCTCGCATCGGCCCCGGCCCCGCTGCCCGGGGACGCCGAGACGCCGGCCGCCCCGGTGCTGGAGCTGTCCGAGCAGGACCTGCAGGCGGACCGGGGCACCGTCACCGTGACGGGAACCGGGTATCCCGCCGGTGCGGTGGTCCGCCTGGCGCAGTGCGCCACGACGTCGGACGGCGGCGTGGACACCGAGAACTGCCTCTACGACGACGGCCGCCGCGTGATTGCGGACCGCTCCGGGTCCGTGGTGGCCAGGCTGCCCGTCGAGCGGCGCATCGACCTGGTCGGCGGTGGCACGGCGGACTGCGGGCAGGCCGGGGCCTGCGTGGTCGCCAACGCCCGGACCGACGGCGCACGCATGGCGGTCACGGACCTGCTCTGGGAGTGAGTTCTCCGGGGTGAGTGTGGGTGGCGCGTGGCAGGCTGTGTCCGTGCCTCCAGCGACCAAGCGACGTACCGCCACACCACCCGCCGGCCGCAGCTGGGACGAGCCGACCCTCGCGCCGGTCGTGCTCGTCCGCGGCGCCGAGCCGCTGCTGACCGAGCGCGCGGTGGACGGTGTGCTGCGACTCGCCCGGGAACGGGACCCGGAGGTGGAGAAGGTCGAGCTGGAGGGCGCCACGTACGGCGCCGGACAGCTCGTGGTCGCGGCCAGCCCGTCGTTGTTCGGCGAGGCCAAGGTCGTGGTGGTCCGGTCGGCGGAGGCCGGCACGGAGGAGCTGATGACCGACCTCATTGCCTACGTCGGGGCGCCGGACCAGGAGACCGTCGTGGTGGTGGTGCACGGCGGTGGGCAGCGCGGCAAGAAGATGCTCGACACGATCACGAAGTCGGGTGCGCCGGTGATGGTGTGCGAGCCGGTGGCGAAGGACGCCGAGAAGGCGTCGTTCGTGGCGGGGGAGTTCAAGGCCGCCCGCCGTCGGATCGACGCCGAGGCCGTGCGGGCCCTGGTCGACGCGCTCGGCAACGACCTGCGCGAGCTCGCGTCCGCCTGCTCTCAGCTCATCGCTGACACGACAGGCACCGTCACCGCCGGCACGGTGGACCGGTACTACGGGGGCCGTGTGGAGGCCACGGGCTTCCGGGTCGCCGACGCGGCCGTCGCGGGTGACGCGGGCTCCGCCGTCGCGCTCCTGCGGCACGCCCTCGACACGGGGCTGGACCCGGTGCCGATCGTCGCGGCCCTGGCGCTCCGGCTGCGCAACCTCGCCAAGGTCGCCTCGATGCGCGGTGGCGGGCTCTCGGCCAAGGATCTGGGCATGGCGCCGTGGCAGGTCGACCGCGCGCGCAAGGACCTGCGCGCCTGGACACCCGAGGGGCTCGCGGCGGCGATCTCCGCGGTCGCGCAGGCCGACGCCGACGTCAAGGGCGAGGCCCGGGACACGGTGTTCGCCGTGGAACGGGCGGTCATGACCATCGCCCGCTCCCGCCGAGCCTGACGCTGCCCCGCCGAGCCTGACGCTGCTCCCGGCGCGCCTGATGCTGCCCCGCCGCACACCGCCCGCGCTTCAGGGCAAACGAATGACGCCGCCCACCCCGAGGGGCGGACGGCGTCAGACGAAGTGGCTCAGAGAGCAGCGACCTGCTTCGCGATGGCCGACTTGCGGTTCGCGGCCTGGTTCGCGTGGATGACGCCCTTGGCGACAGCCTTGTCGAGCTTGCGCGACGCGACGGCAAGGGCGACCGTCGCGGTCTCCTTGTCGCCGGCGGCGATGGCCTCACGCACCTTGCGGACGTGGGTCTTCAGCTCCGACTTGACGGACTTGTTGCGCAGACGAGCCTTCTCGTTCGTCTTGATGCGCTTCATCTGGGACTTGATGTTTGCCACGAGTGGACTTCCTGGTGTGTTCGCCGGATGGCGAGCGGATAGGTCGTAGAGGGCGGTCGCAGATCCGGGACTGGGGTGGGGACCCGTGGAGAGGAGCTGCGACTGTGCCCGCCGACCTGGGCGGACACGCGACCTCCAAGATTACCAGAGGGTCGCGCCCTGTACCGAACGGCCGGCTGTGACGGCGATGACGTCCGCGCGCGGCAGAGAAGCGGTGCCGACGAGTCGCCCTAGACTCCGCACCATGACTACCGCGACCCTGAGAGGCCGATTCCAGTGGACCGTGGTGGTCCCCCTGCTTGCCCTGGTGCTCCTGGTGGTGACCTGGAGCAACCACGAGCACCCGGTCGTCCTGGCGGTCATCGGGGCGGCGCTGGTCGGTGCGGTGCTCGCGGCGGTCCACCACGCGGAGGTGGTCGCACACAAGGTCGGTGAGCCGTTCGGGTCGCTCATCCTCGCCGTCGCGGTGACCGTGATCGAGGTCGGGCTGATCCTCATGCTGATGAGCAGCGGGGGCGACGCGTCCAGCACCTACGCCCGGGACACCGTCTTCGCCGCCGTGATGATCACGTTCAACGGGATCGTGGGCCTGTCGCTGCTCGTCGGGGCGAGCAAGCACCGTCTGGTCAGCTTCAACGCGTCGGGCACCGGCTCAGCGCTCGCCACCGTGATCGCGCTGGCCGGCGTGACCCTGGTGCTGCCCCGCTTCACCACCTCGGCCGAGGGCGGTGCGTACACGCCCTTCCAGCTGGGCTTCGCCGCGGTGGCGTCGCTGATGCTCTACGGGGCCTTCGTGTTCACGCAGACCGTGCGCCACCGTGACTTCTTCCTGCCGGTCACCAGCGACAAGTTCGGTCGCGTCACGGGCGTCATCCGGGACGAGGACGGCGACGACCACGCCGACCCGCCGTCGGCCCGGGAAGCCTGGATCAGCGTGGTGCTGCTGCTCGTCGCGCTGGTCTCCGTGGTGTTCCTGGCCAAGATGCTCTCGCCCACCATCGAGCACACGGTCGCCGCGGCGGGTCTGCCCTACGGCGTGGTCGGCGTGGTGATCGCGTTCCTCGTGCTCGCGCCGGAGTCGATCGCCGCCGTGCGCAACGCGCTGCGCAACCGGGTCCAGACGAGCCTGAACCTCGCGTACGGCTCGGCGATGGCGTCGATCGGCCTGACCATCCCCAGCGTCGCCGTCGCGATGATCTGGATGGACGGGTCGCTCACGCTGGGCCTCGACCCGACGCAGATGGTGCTGCTCGCCGTCTCCGTGGTGGTGGCGATGCTGAGCATCGCGCCCGGCCGGGCCAAGACGCTCCAGGGCGTGGTGCACCTGGTGCTGCTGGCGGCGTTCCTGGTGGTCTCGATCCAGCCGTAGCCGACCGGGCCTCGGCGGCCACCGAGGCCGCGGCGGCCACCGAGGCCGCGGCGGCCGCGGCGGCCCGCCGGTCAGAGCGCCGCGACCACCCTGTCGAAGACCGCCTTGTCGAGGACGGCGCCCTCGCGCCGCACGGCGTCCGGGTGGATCCGGACCACCCGGTTCAGCCGCACCTCCGAGGGGCGGCCGGAGCGGTCCCACGCCCCGGTGCCGATGTCCATCCAGCGACGTCCGGCGCGGGCCTCCTGCTCGGCGTCGCGGTCGTGGTCCTGGCTGGTGAGCTGGAGGCCGAGCAGCCACGGGCCGTCGTTGCCCACCAGGAGCACGGGCCGGTCCTTGCCCTGGCTGTGATCCTCCTCATAGGGAACCCACGACCAGACCACCTCGCCGGGGTCCGGTTCGCCGTCGAGCTCGGGCCGGTAGACCGGGGTGACGGTACCCACGTAGTCGCCGGGGTAGCCGTCGGTGTCGGGGAGTGTCCGGGTCGCCTGGCGCGTGGGCCGGGGCGCCGGTGCGGGCCGGTCACCGCCCGTGCGACGGTCGTTCTGGTCGAGTGCGGTGCGGGCCACGGCCTCGACGACGTCGCCGAGCAGCTTGAGCCACGGGTTCTGGGTCACGCAGGGCAGGGTAGCCCGACGTCGGCCCGCGGGCAGGCGGGGCGGCGCCGGGCGACCCGGGAGCGCGTCAGGTGAGGTCGAGCGCCCGGTCCATGTACTTGACGACCTCGTCGAAGACGTCCTGGTCGAGGATGTCGCCCTCGCGGCGCACGTCGTCCGGGTCGATCCGGACGACGCGGTTGATCCGCACCTCCGACTCGCGGCCGGAGGGGTCCCAGCGGCCCGTGCCGACATCCATCCAGATGCGGCCCGCCCGCGCCTCCTGCAGCGCGTCCCGGTCGTGGTCCTGGCTGGTGAGCTGGAGGCCGAGCAGCCACGGTCCGTCCTTGCCCACCAGCAGCACCGGCCGGTCCTTGCCCTGGCTGTGGTCCTCCTCGTAGGGGACCCACGTCCAGACGACCTCGCCCGGGTCGGGGTCGCCGTCCAGCTCAGGGTTGTAGAGGGGGTGGACGTCGCCCTCGTAGTCGCCGGGGTAGCTGTTGTCTGATGCGAAGGTCACGTCCGGAACCGTACCGGAACGGGTGAACCGCGCATCAGCGACTTACCCGGCGCATCGCCGGGCGAACCCCGCGAGCTCGGCCGCCATGGGTGCCGGCTCCCAGCTGTGCATCGCGCCCGGCACCTCCTTCTCCGTGCCCTCGCGGACGCCGGCCACGATGCTCGCCGCGGCCACGGGCATCTCCGGGAAGGTCTCGGCCCCGTACATCGCGAGCACGGGTACCGTCACCTGCAGCGTCCCGTCCTCCAGGGCCTGCTGCGCCCAGGCCAGCGACTGTGCGTCCGCGCGGTAGGCGGCGACCGTCCGGGCGAGGACGGGCCAGGCGGGCGACGCCTCCAGGCCGGCGAGCCATTCCGGCGGCATGTCCTTCATGTAGTGCCGCATGGCGTTCTCGTGGTCGCCGGCGTCGAGCAGGCGCTCGATCTCGTCGGCCCACGCCCGGGTGGTCGCCGCCGGGTCGCCCAGGGGTGCCTCCCAGAGGGCGAGGCCGGTCACGGGCAGTCCTGCCGCGGCGGCCCGCAGGCTCACCGAGCAGCCGGACGAGTGCCCGACCAGCACGGCCTTCCCGCCCGCCACGTCGATCATCGCGGCGACGGCGGCCAGCTCGCGGTCGAGGTCGAGGCGGCCCTCGGCGGGACTCTGGCCGCGCCCGAGCCGGTCGAACGTGACGGTGGTGAACCCGGCGTCGGCGACGCGCCGGGCCGTCTCGGCCGTGACGGGGTCGTCGGCCCGGTCCGGCCCGGCGCCCGTCACGAAGACGAGCGCGGGCCCGGTCCCGCCGCGCAGGTCGTAGGCGACACGGTCGCCCTGGCTGGTGGTGGCGAAGTCGGTCATGCCACGTCCGACGACGACGCCCCGCCGAACTCATCGACGGCGGCCGGACATGGCACCAACCGACGCGTACCGAACGCAGGCTTCCTCGCCCCATGACCGCCGCGAGAGCGACCAGCCCTACGTTCGACGGCGGTAACTGCGGGGTGTTGGGTGCGGGCCGCGAAATTCCGTCGACCGGGTCTTCCTCGCGGTGCCACGGTGGGGCCATGCGCCTGCACGACGACGAGGTCGTCTCCACCCCGGAACTCGTCCATCGCCTGGTCACCGAGCAGTTCCCGCGCTGGGCGCACCTCCCCGTGACGCCCGGGCCCGCCGGCGGCACGGACCACCACCTGTTCCGGCTCGGCGACGACCTGCTGGTCCGCATGCCCAAGATCGCCTGGGCCCAGGACCACGCCCTGGCCGACGCCCGCTGGCTCCCGCACCTGGCCGAGCACCTGCCCGTCGAGGTCCCGGCGCCCCGGGCGGTCGGCGAGCCCGGCGCGGGCTACCCGTTCCGCTGGTCGGTGGTGCCCTGGCTGGTGGGGGATCCGCCCGCGCCCGGTGACCTGAACCGTGCCGGCGTCCGCGACCTCGGTGAGCTCGTCGCGGCCCTGCGCACGGTCCCTGTCGACGGCGGCCCCGTCAAGGACGGCACCTCGCGCGGCGTCCCGCTCGCCCGGCTGGACGACGACGTCCGCGCCGCCCTGCTCGCGTCCGGCGACCGGATCGACGGCCCCGCCGTGACCGAGGCGTGGGAGCGGTCGCTGGCAGCACGCCCGGCGGCCGAGGGCCACTGGATCCACGGGGACCTCCTGCCGGGCAACCTCCTGGCTCGCGGTGGCCGGCTGACCGGTGTCATCGACTGGGGCGCCATGGGTGTCGGCGACCCGGCGGCCGATCTGATCCCCGCCTGGGGTACCGGTCTGACCGCCGCCGAGCGTGCCGACTTCCGGGCGGCGGCGACCGACGGGCTGCCCGACCCGGACGACGCCTGGGAACGGGGGCGCGGCTGGATGCTGGTGCAGGCCGTGATCGCCCTGCCGTACTACTGGGACCGCTGGCCGGCGTTCGCCCGGGCGAGTCAGGCCCGGATCGCCGCAGTGGTCGGGGACTGAACGCCGACCTGTGCGGGACGCTCGTCTCCTTTCGTGTACAGGGTGGGCGCTCGGCGGTACGGTCGCGACGCACGTCTGACGTGGGCGGCAGGGACACCCTCGAGGAGAGTCATGTCAGGAATCATGCGCAGGTCGGCCATGCTCGTCGCGGGCGTCCTGGCGTGCGCGGTCGCGCTCGGCGCGAGTCTCGTGCGCCCGCCCACCGGGAGCGCTGCCGTCGCGGACGGCCTCGACGTCACCCTCAGGAACGACGCCGGCAACGTCTACACGATCGGTTGCCGGTACGACGCCGCGTCGCCGAACTGGTACGGGTCCGACATCGAGACGACGAGGTCGCCCGACCTGTGGTACCCGGTTGACGGCGGAACCGTCCAGAGGTGGCGCCTCGGGTTCCGCCGCACGGGCGACGCGTCCGCCGAGGGCGGCCGCTGCGTGACCGGGACGTCGACGACGCTGCGCGGCTCCGGGGACTTCTCGGCGCACGTCTACATCCACAGCAACGTGACCGACTCCGTCGGCGTCTTCACCGTGGCCATGATGCCGGAGGTGTTCACGGTCGAGGAGGAGCTCGACCTGTTCGTCGCCAACCTGCTGGAGGACGGGGTCAAGAAGGTGAAGATGGGCACCCCGGGCATGTCTGTCGGTGTGCCGCTCGCCGACGTCGATCAGCAGTGGATCACCGCACGGCTCCAGAAGCGGGGCGCGACGTGCAAGTTCTCCGTCGTCAAGGCTGACGGGGCGACGCTGGACCTCGGGACTCGCGAGTGCCACAACTCCCCGACGTCCGGCCGTGTCGTGGTGAATGCCCGCGCGCGGAACGGCAGCAGCTTCGACCCCAGCTTCGTCACGCTCGACGAGGTCCGGTGGGTCAAGAAGGACCCGGGCGACCCCTTCTCCTGATGCCTACGGCACGACCGGCTCGGCCAGCGCCGCCTCCAGGTCGGCGCGGTCGCCCTCCACGGTGAGCCCTGCCTCCGCCGGCGTGAGCCGGTGCCAGAGCATCAGCGCGAGCCCCTCGGCGGACCCGGAGACCACGACGCCGGGCGACACCTCCTCGGCGCGCTGCCCCGGGGCCCCGAGCACCCACGCGGGTGTGCCGGCCACGTCGGTGGCCACCAGGGACACCGGGTGCCGCAGCGGTTCCATGCGACCCAGGCCGACCTGGCGGGGCTGGAGCACGGTCACCACCTCGTCGACGCCGTCCGCCCACACCTCCGGCTCGGCGTGCGCGAGGCCCAGGGTGCCCGTTCCCGCGGACGCCGCCAGCAGGTCGTGCAGGTGCACGAGCGTCTCGTGCACCTGACGGCGGTGCCAGAACCGCACCGGCCCGGGCCCCAGGGGCTCGGGGTGGGCCAGCACCCGCGCCGTCGCGTCGGGCGGGAGCTCGGCCAGGGCCCGCCGCAGCGTGGCGGCCTGGGCGGCGTAGTGCGGTGCGAGGTCGAACGGGCCCTCGCCGAGCGGCTCGGTGTCCACCCGGTAGGCGTTGCTCGCCGCCCAGCGGTGCACGCCGGCGAGGTGCTCGACGAGCTCGCGCACCGTCCAGTCGCCGCACGCGGGCACCCGGGCGGCAGGGTCGGCGCCGGGCAGGGCGGCGAGAAAGTCGCCCTGGAGGCGGGCCAGCAGCGACAGGTGGTCGAGGGTCATGTGCGGAAAGGTACCGCCCGCCACCGACACGACCGGGCGGGCTCCGGATGACGAGCCGGGTGAACCGTGGAACCGTAGGGACACCTGGGTCGTTCTCCACGCGACGTACCCCGGCGGACCCGCCGAGGGGCAGCGCCAGCACCACACAGTGAAGGATCATGGACGCAGACAGTCATAGTCCCCGCCCAGCCGTACGCCGTAGCACACCGGGCCGGAGGTGGTGGCGTTGAGCTGGGTGATCTCCCTCCTGCTGGGCGTGCTGGTGATCCTCGCGATCACCGCCGCGACGGGCTACTTCGTGGCGCAGGAGTTCGCGTACATGGCCGTCGACCGAGCCCGGCTCGCGGCCCGTTCCGAGAACGGCGACGCCGGCGCCCGCCGGGCGCTGGGCGTGACGCGCCGCACGAGCTTCATGCTCTCGGGCGCGCAGCTCGGCATCACCGTCACCGGCCTGCTCGTCGGCTACGTCGCCGAACCGCTGGTCGGTGAGGCGCTGGGCGAGGCGCTCGGCGGCGTGGGCGTACCGATGGGCACCGGGATCGCGATCGGTACCGTGCTCGCCCTGGTCTTCTCGACGCTCGTCCAGATGCTGTTCGGCGAGCTCGTCCCCAAGAACCTGGCCATCGCACGGCCCGAGCCCGTGGCCCTGTGGCTCGCCCGGTCCACCACGGCCTACCTGGCCGTGTTCGGCTGGCTGATCAAGGTGTTCGACGCCGCGTCCAACGCTCTGCTGCGGCTGCTGCGCATCGAGCCGGTGCACGACGTCGAGCACTCGGCGACCGTGCGCGACCTGGAGCACATCGTCGCGGACTCGCGCGCCAGCGGCGACCTGCCCGACGACCTCTCGGTGCTGCTGGACCGCATCCTCGACTTCCCGCGGCAGGACGTGGAGCACGCGATGATCCCGCGCGCACGCGTCGACGTGGTGCACACCACCGACCCGCTGACCCAGGTGCGCGAGCTGATGGCCCGCGGGCACTCCCGCTACCCCGTGGTGGACGACGACGGCGAGGTCGCGGGCGTCGTCCACCTGGCCGACCTGCTCTCCGCGGGCGGCCACGGACCCGAGACGGTCGCGGACCTCATGCGTCCTGCCCTCGTGCTGCCCACGTCGATGGGGCTGCCCGACGCCCTGCGCGAGCTGTCGGCCACGCGGAACCAGCTCGCGTGCGTCGTGGACGAGTACGGCGGGTTCGCGGGCGTGCTCACCGTCGAGGATCTCGCGGAGGAGCTGGTCGGCGAGATCACCGACGAGCACGACGACGAGATCGACCCCGTCACCGCGGCGTCGGACGGCGTCTGGGTGATGGCGGGCGACGTGCACCTGGACGAGGTGGAGCGCGCCGTCGAGCGCGACCTGCCCGAGGGCGACCACGAGACGATCGCCGGGCTGGCGATCGCCGCCCACGGCACGCTGCCGGCGGCGGGCGACGTGGTCGACGTCGTGCTGCCTGCCGACCCGGCCGACCTGGTCGCGCCGGAGCCGCACCCGGCCGAGGCCCTGCGGATCGAGGTGCTGGAGGTGGAGCGGCACGTGCCGTCCCGCGTGAAGGTCACGCTGGTCGAGGCCGAGCAACCGCCGGACGTCGCGACCCAGAGCGCCGCGGCGCACGGGGAGGAGACCCGATGAGCAACCCCTGGGTGGTCCTCGCCGCCACCGTCGTCATCATCGCGCTGAGCGCGTTCTTCGTGGCCGTGGAGTTCGCCCTCCTGGCCGCCAAGCGGCACCGCCTCGAGGACGCCGCTGCCACCAGCCGGTCCGCGCGGGCCGCGCTGCGCAGCGCCAGCGAGCTCACCGTGCTCCTGGCAGGCTCGCAGCTCGGCATCACGATCTGCACCCTGGCGCTCGGTGCCATCACCAAGCCCGCGGTGCACCACTGGCTGACGCCGGTGTTCGAGACGTGGGGCGCCCCGTACTGGGCCGCCGACGTCGCGGGCTTCGTGCTGGCCCTCGTCATCGTCACGTTCCTGCACCTGGTGGTGGGGGAGATGGCGCCCAAGTCGTGGGCGATCGCCCACCCCGAGGCCAGCGCGACGATGCTCGCGCTGCCGATGCGGGCGTTCATGGTCGTGACCCGGCCCGTGCTCGTGGCGCTCAACGGCGCCGCGAACTGGTGCCTGCGGCGCGTGGGCGTCGAGCCCGCCGACCAGGTGGCCTCCGGGCAGGGGCCCGACGACCTGCGGCACCTCGTGGAGCACTCCGCGAGCGTGGGCGCGCTCGACGTGGCGTACTCCGACCAGCTCTCGGGCGCGCTCGACCTGCGCCGCCTGACCATCGAGGACCTGCTGGCCGGCCACGCGGCGCCGTCCGCCGTCGGGCACGGGGCCACGGCCGCGCAGGTGCAGGAGGCGTCCCGCGCCTCGGGTCACCTGCGGATCCTGGTCGAGGGCGACGGCGGTCGGCCGGAAGGCGTCGTGCACGTGCGCGACACGCTCCTGCTGGCCGACGACGCGTCCGTCGCGGACGTGACCCGGCCGGTGTTCGTGCTCGAGGCGGACGTGCCGCTGCACACGGCCCTGACACGCATGCGCGAGACGGGCAACCACCTCGCCGTCGTGCCCCGGTCGGACGGCGACGGCCCGGCCGGCCCCGCGGTCGACTTCGGCGTGGTCACGCTCGCCGACGTGCTCAACCGGCTGCTGCCCCGGACCACGGCAGGACAGCTCGCCTGACGGCGTCGGACCCGGGCGGCCGGTCCGTCCTCGGACAGGCCGGCCGCCCGCGTCACGGGGCCAGTGCGGCGTCGACCTCGCGCAGGAAGTCGGGCAGGTCGCCCGGGTTCCGGGACGTGATGAGCGGGAACCCGGCGCCGTCGTCCCGCACGACCGGCTCGTCCACCCAGGTGCCGCCCGCGTTGCGCACGTCGGTGGCCAGGGAGGGGTAGCTGGTCAGCGTCGCGCCGTCGACCCGGCCAGCCTCGACCAGGAGCCACGGTCCGTGGCAGATGGCGGCCACGGGCCGTCCCGAGGCCGCGAACGCCTCGGCGACGGCCACGGCCGGGCGCTGGAGCCGCAGGGCGTCCGCGTTGATGGTGCCGCCGGGGACCAGCAGCAGGTCGAAGCCGGCCGGGTCGACGGCGTCGAACGTCGTGTCGGGTGCCACCGCCTCGCCCGGCTTCTCGTCGCCCACCAGGGTGCGGACGTCCTCGCCGGAGACGGCGGCGAGGGTCACCACCGCGCCGTGGTCGCGCAGGTGGCGCACCGGTACGAGCAGCTCGTCCTGCTCGACGCCGTAG
This sequence comes from Promicromonospora sp. NPDC052451, assembly GCF_044547525.1. Lineage (NCBI taxonomy): Bacteria > Bacillati > Actinomycetota > Actinomycetes > Micrococcales > Promicromonosporaceae > Promicromonospora > Promicromonospora sp. NPDC052451. The sequence goes on along the minus strand of NZ_JBIUAP010000006.1, from coordinate 62,036 downwards.
TTCGTCACGATCGCCAGCACTTGCTTTCCGGTCAGGTGAGACATGGTCGTCCTCCGTCGGTCGGGGTCGCTGCCCCTCGACCGTAGGCACGCACGTCCCCCGCTCGCACGGGACGTGGGAGAATGATGGCTGGCCCCGCCTATCCTGACCACCACCCTGACGACGGAGCGAGATCGCTTTGCCCATCCCCGGTCCCACGCTCGCGGCGCGCATCCAGCCGAACGCCACCGCGCCCGAGCTGATCCGCAACTTCTGCATCATCGCGCACATCGACCACGGCAAGTCCACCCTGGCCGACCGCATGCTCCAGCTCACCGGCGTGGTGGAGGCGCGCGCCATGCGCGCGCAGTACCTGGACCGGATGGACATCGAGCGCGAGCGCGGCATCACGATCAAGTCGCAGGCCGTGCGCATGCCCTGGGAGCTCGACGGCACGCCGCACGCCCTGAACATGATCGACACCCCGGGCCACGTGGACTTCACCTACGAGGTCTCCCGGTCGCTCGCGGCGTGCGAGGGCGCGGTGCTGCTGGTCGACGCGGCGCAGGGCATCGAGGCCCAGACCCTGGCCAACCTGTACCTGGCCATGGAGAACGACCTGGAGATCATCCCGGTCCTGAACAAGATCGACCTGCCCGCGGCCCAGCCCGAGAAGTACGCCGAGGAGCTCGCCAACCTGGTGGGCGGCGACCCCGACGAGGTGCTCAAGGTCAGCGGCAAGACCGGCGAGGGCGTCGACGCCCTGCTCGACCGGATCGTCCAGCGCGTCCCGGCCCCGGTGGGCGACGCCGACGCCCCGGCCCGCGCCATGATCTTCGACTCGGTGTACGACACCTACCGCGGTGTGGTCACGTACGTGCGCGTCGTGGACGGCAACCTGAACCCGCGCGAGCGCATCACCATGATGTCCACCAAGGCCAGCCACGAGCTGCTGGAGATCGGCGTCATCTCGCCCGAGCCCAACCCCACCAAGGGGCTCGGCGTGGGCGAGGTGGGCTACCTCATCACGGGCGTGAAGGACGTGCGCCAGTCCAAGGTCGGCGACACGGTCACCAACCAGGCCAAGCCCGCCACCGAGGCACTCGGCGGGTACAGCGACCCCAAGCCCATGGTGTTCTCCGGCCTCTACCCGGTGGACGGCTCGGACTACCCCGACCTGCGCGACGCGCTGGACAAGCTCAAGCTCAACGACGCCGCGCTGAACTACGAGCCGGAGACGTCGGTGGCGCTCGGTTTCGGGTTCCGCGTCGGGTTCCTCGGCCTGCTGCACCTGGAGATCGTGCGCGAGCGCCTGGAGCGCGAGTTCAACCTCGACCTCATCTCGACTGCCCCGAACGTCGTCTACGACGTGACGCTGGAGGACGGCACCGAGGTCAAGGTCACCAACCCGAGCGAGTTCCCGGGCGGCAAGATCAAGGAGGTCCGGGAGCCGGTCGTCAAGGCGACCATCCTGATGCCGAGCGAGTTCGTGGGCACGGTCATGGGCCTGTGCAACGAGCGCCGTGGCGTGCAGCTCGGTATGGACTACCTGTCCGAGGACCGCGTGGAGCTGCGCTACACGCTGCCCCTGGCCGAGATCGTCTTCGACTTCTTCGACCAGCTCAAGTCCCGCACCCGCGGCTACGCCTCGCTGGACTACGAGCCCAGCGGCGAGCAGAGTGCCGACCTCGTCAAGGTGGACATCCTGCTGCAGGGCGAGCAGGTGGATGCGTTCAGCGCCATCGTGCACCGCGAGAAGGCGTACGACTACGGCGTGCTGATGACCGGGAAGCTCAAGGAGATCATCCCGAGGCAGCAGTTCGAGGTGCCGATCCAGGCCGCGATCGGCGCCCGCGTGATCGCCCGCGAGACCATCCGCGCCATGCGCAAGGACGTGCTCGCCAAGTGCTACGGCGGTGACATCAGCCGTAAGCGCAAGCTGCTGGAGAAGCAGAAGGAGGGCAAGAAGCGCATGAAGAACATCGGCTCGGTCGAGGTTCCGAAGGACGCCTTCATCGCCGCGCTCTCCTCCGACTCGGCGCCCAAGGACAAGAAGAAGTAGGTGCCTGCTCTTCCTCCGGGCGTCCCCGTCCCGGACGACGGCGCGCTGCCCGACTGGGTGCGCCCGTCGTCCCCGGACGCCGGCCGGCCGTTCGGTGTGTACGTGCACGTCCCGTTCTGCACCGTGCGGTGCGGGTACTGCGACTTCAACACCTACACGGCGGCCGAGCTGGGTGGCGGCGCCAACCAGGCCGCGTACGCCACCACGGCGCTGCGCGAGGTCTCGCTCGCCCGTCGCGTGCTGGCCGACGCCGGGCGTGCGCCCGGCGCGGTCTCCACCGTCTTCTTCGGCGGCGGCACGCCCACGATGCTGCCGGCCACGGACCTCGCCCGGGTGCTCGACGGCGTCCGCGACGCCTGGGGGCTCGCCGACGGCGCGGAGGTGACCACCGAGGCCAACCCGGACTCGGTCACGCCCGAGTCGCTGCGGGTGCTGGCCGACGCCGGGTTCACGCGGGTCTCGTTCGGCATGCAGTCGGCGGTGCCGCACGTGCTGGCGACGCTGGAGCGCACCCACGACCCGGCGCGCATCCCCGACGTCGTGAGCTGGGCGCGGGACGCCGGGCTCGACGTGTCGCTCGACCTCATCTACGGCACCCCCGGGGAGTCGCTGGCCGACTGGCGCGCGAGCGTGGAGGCGGCGCTGGCCACCGGCGTGGACCATGTGTCCGCGTACGCCCTGGTGGTGGAACCGGGCACCAAGATGGCCGCCCAGGTGCGGCGCGGCGAGGTGACGCTGCCCGACGAGGACGACCAGGCCGCGAAGTACGAGCTCGCCGACCACCTGCTCACCGATGCGGGCCTGCGCTGGTACGAGGTGTCGAACTGGTCCCGTCCGGGCCACGAGTGCCGGCACAACATCGGCTACTGGCGCGGCGACGACTGGTGGGGCGTGGGGCCGGGCGCGCACAGCTACGTGTCCGGTCCGGACGCGGCGCAGGAGGCCGGCGTCCGCTGGTGGAACGTGAAGCACCCGCGTGCCTACGCCACACGGCTGGAGGCCGGGCAGAGCCCGGGCGCGGGGCGTGAGCTGCTCACGCGCGGCGAGGCGCACCTGGAACGGGTGATGCTGGGCGTACGGCTGCGCGAGGGCCTCGACCTCGGTGTGCTGACCCCGTCGGGGCGCACGGCGGTGGCCGGTCTCGTGGCCCGCGGGCTGCTCGACGGGCGTGCCGCGGTCGGCGCCGGGGACGGCGGGCCGCGGGCCGTCCTGACCCGCCGCGGGCGCCTGCTGGCGGACGCCGTGGTGCGTGACCTGACGTCCTGAGAGCCCGGCCGCGGCGTCGCCGGTGGTTTGTTTGCGCGGTAGGCGAAACCGTCGCTACCTTGTGCCCGTTCACAGGGTGAGGGGGCGGCCCGGCCGCCTGGCGAGGGGCACGCGCATGAGCAACACCGACGGTGGCTGGAACCCGCAGGACCCGTACTCGCAGGATCCGTACTCGCGAGACCGCTACTCGCGTGACCCGTACGGACAGCAGCCCCGGCAGCCCGAACCGTTCGACCCGTACGGTCCGCGCGATCCGTACGGCCGCCCGGCCAACCCGTACGGGCGGCCCGACTACCAGCCCCGGCAGCCTCCGGCGCAGCCCGGGCAGCAGGCATGGCCACCGGAGCAGCCGCCGGCGCAGCAACCGGGGCAGCAGCCCGGCCGGGCCCCTGGTCAGCAGGGCCTCCCGCAGTACTCCGCCGTCCCTGACCCGGAGCCGGCGCACGGGCTCGTCGAGGAACCGCCGACGGTCGGCCGGGCGTGGCGCTGGGCGTGGAGCGCGTTCGGCGCGAGCTGGGGCACCTGGGTGCTGATGAGCGTGCTGCTGGGCGTGGCGCAGGGCGCCGTCGTGCTCGTGTTCAGCCCGTCCGCCCTGGACGGCATCCTGAACGCGACCGACCCGGCGGCCGTCGACGCCGCGCAGGCGGCGGGCCGGACGATCACCGCCAAGGGGCTCGCCGCCGCGGGTACGGCGGTGTGCTTCCTGCTCCAGGCGCTCCTGTACGCCGGTGCCCTGGCCGCGACGCGGAACCGCCGTGTCCGGTTCCGCGACTTCTTCCTGCTGCGCGGCTTCGGCGGTCTGCTGGGGTACGCGGTGATCACCGGCGCGCTCGGCTTCGTCAGCACCGCCGTGCCGATGGTGGGCTGGCTCGTGCAGGTCGTGTTCACCCTGCTCCTGCTGCCGGTTCCCTTCCTGCTGCTCACGGGGGCCGGGTTCGGCAGAGCGCTGGGCGGCGGCATCGGGCTCGTGCTGGCGCACCTGCCGGCCACGCTCGGGGTGTACGCGATCTTCGCCGGCCTGGGCGTCGCGTCGATCGTCACGTGCGGGCTCGGACTGGTCGTCGTGGCACCCGCGATGCTCCTGGTAGGGGCCTACCTCGTCCAGCGGTGGACCGGCGAGGGCGTGCACCCCTGACGCACGGATAACAACTCGGTAGTTCCGCGTGCGGTGTTGCGGAGAAAGGGTGAAGGTGGGGTCGGATCACTGACCACCAAGGGGAGCCCCTATGACCGAGAACACGCCGCAGAACCCGTACGAGCCCCAGCCGGGCGGCCCGACGCCGCCCGAGGGCGGCCCCGCCCAGCCGCCGTCGGGCGGCGCCACGCCCCCGCCCGCAGGTGCCTCGCCCTCGCCGTACGACGGCCCCGCGCAGCAGCCCCCGAGCGGGCCCACGCAGCCCCCGGCCTACGGCGGCCCGACCCAGCCGCCCGCGTACGGCGGTCCGGGCGGAACCTACGGGACGCAGCCGTCCGGCCCGTTCTCCGTGGGGGAGGCCCTGAGCTTCGGCTGGCGCCGGTTCACGGGCAACTGGCTGTTCTGGGTGCTCTTCGTGCTGCTCACGTTCGTGGTGGGCGCGATCTTCAGCTCGGGCTCGTTCGGCGACTACCAGGAGATCAACGAGGCCGTGATGCGCGGCGACATCAGCGCCCAGGCGGGCGCGGGGGTGTCGGCGGGCAGCTCGCTGCTCCAGCTCATCGGCTCGCTGATCACCTCGGTGCTCAGCGCGCTGGGCATCAACGCGGCGCTGCGTGAGGCCGGCGGCGAGAAGGCGACCTGGGGCGCCCTCTTCCGGGTGAACAACCTCGGGATGGTCATCCTGGCGGCGCTGCTGCTGCTGGCGGCCAGCTTCGTGGGCCTCCTGCTGTGCGGTCTCGGCCTCATCGCCGTGGCGATCTTCGCCGTGTTCACCTACCACAACGTGGTGGACCGCAACCTCAACGCGTGGGAGGCCTTCACCGGCTCGTTCCGCTTGGTGGGCAAGAACTTCGGGGCCGTGTTCCTGCTGGAGCTCGCGCTCTTCGGCATCAACATCGTGGGCGCACTGCTGTGCGGTCTCGGCCTGTTCGTCACGATCCCGCTGGCCACCCTGGCGCTCGCCTTCGCGTTCCGCCGCCTGACCGGCGGCCCCGTCGCCGCCTGACGGCAGGCGCTCCGCCCGGGGACGACGACGCCCCCTGCCACCGGTCCGCCGGTGGCAGGGGGCGTCGTCGCACGTTCACTTGATGAAGCGGATGTTCACCGGGTAGCGGTACGGCTCACCACGGCCGTTCGCGACGGCCGCCAGGATCTGGAACACGACCACGGCGATGAACGCGAGGTAGACGATCGCGCCGATCCCGAACGTGACGGCGGAGATGATCGCGGCCGCGATGTGCGCGATGATCACGGTGATCTGGAAGTTCAGCGACTCCTTGGCCTCCTGCTCCACGAACCGGCTCCGGTCCTTGAGCACGAGCCAGATCACCAGCGGCGCGATGAAGGCGACGAGGAACGGGCCCACCTGGGCGAAGATGGCCCACATGCGCTCGTCCGACGGCGTGAGCGGCTGCGGCTGGTACGGACCGTTGCCGTAGGCGGGGCCGGGCTGGGGCTGACCCTGGTACGGGGAGGAGCCGGGCTGCGGTGTCCCGTAGGCGGGGCCCGGCTGCGGCTGAGACGGCTGGCCGGGCTGCTGGGGCGGCTGCGGCTGCTGTGGGTTCTCGGACATGGCCCCCACCGTAGAGGCTGCGGCTTACGAGGTGGTCACGAAATCGATAAGTTCTTCGACTCGTCCGAGCAGGGCCGGGTCGAGGTCCCGGTAGTCGCGCACCGTGCCGAGGATGCGCTGCCAGCCCCGGGCGACGTCGGCCTGCGTCGCGGCGGGCCAGCCGAGGGAGCGCAGGATGCCGAGCTTCCACTCCGTGCCGCGCTCGATCACCGGCCAGCGCTCCAGCCCGAGCCGCTGCGCGCGCACCGCCTGCCACACGTCGACGTACGGGTGACCGAGCACCAGCACCGTCCCGGCGGGGACGCCCCGCAGGGCCTCGTCCGCCAGCCGCTGCTCCTTCGACCCCGGCACCAGGTGGTCCACGAGCACGCCGACCTTGCGGTCGGCGTCGGGCCCGAACTCGGCGAGCCGCTCGGCGAGGTGGTCCACGCCGTCGAGCATCTCGACGACGACGCCCTCGATGCGCAGGTCGTCGCCCCAGACCTTCTCCACCAGCTCGGCGTCGTGCCTGCCCTCGACCCAGATGCGGCTGCCCCGGGCCACGCGGGCGCGCGCACCGTGCACGGCCACCGACCCGGAGGCGGTGCGCGCGGGCTTCGCGGGCGCGCGCTGCACGACGGGCGCGGTCAGCACCACCGGCTTGCCCTCCACCCAGAACCCCGGGCCGAGCGGGAAGGTGCGGGTCCGGCCCCGGCGGTCCTCCAGGACCACCACGTGCATGCCGCCCGACTTCTCGACCCGGACGACGGCGCCGACCCAGCCGGTCTGGACCTCCTCGACCACGAGCCCGATCTCCGCGGGCGTCGGCTGCGACGTGGGCCGCCGCCCCCGCTGCGCACCGGGGAACTGGGGAGACAGCACATCGGACCCATACCGTTCGTCGGACACGAGGTGAGCGTAGATCGGCCCCCCGGCCGAGTGCTGGATGTTCGCGCCGTTCGGAGTGTCATCGGGACGAACGTCCGGCACTCACCGACGGCGGGCCAGGAGGGCGGCCTCCGTGCGTGTCGCCACGGACAGCTTGCGCAGGATCGCCGAGACGTGGACCGAGGCCGTCTTGGCCGAGATGAACAGCCGCCCGGCGATCTGGGCGTTGGTCAGGCCCTCGGCCACCAGATCGAGGACCTGCTGCTCGCGTGCGGTGAGCGCGCCGAGGCCGGTGCCCGGCCCCTCGGCAGGCGCGGTGCGCTCCTCGGCCGGGCCGGTCAGCCCAGCCCGGTCGAGCAGGCCCTGCGCCCGCCGGACGATCAGCCCCGCCCCGATCTTCTCCGCCTCCGCGACGGCCGACCCCAGCGTCGACCGGGCTCCGCCCCGGTCCCCGACCTCCAGCAGCCGCGCGCCCTCGCGGCACAGCGCGTAGGCGCGCAGGTGCACGGGCCCGGGGCTCGGCAGGTCGGCCACAGCGGTCCACGGGCCGGTGCCGAGCTCCGCCTCGAACAGCGCCGACCACAGCGGGAAGGTCGGCCAGTGCGCGCACTCGTCACGGGCGGCGCGGTAGGGGGCGTCGTCCACGTCCTGCCCGGCCGCGCGCAGGCGTGCGATCGCCTGCGCGGCCACGGCGAGCTGCGGCAGGTCGTAGGCCGGCAGGCGCACGTGGTCCGGGGCCACCACGACCGACATGCGCTCCAGGGCCTCGGCGGGCTCGTCGCGCAGCAGCGCGAGCTCCGCCAGCGTCCCGCTGGTGCGTGACCTGATCTGCTCCTCCAGGTGCCCGAAGCGCTCCCAGCTCGTGGCCCGGCGGCGCGCCTCGGCCTGCGCCTGCTCCACGCGTCCCTGCCACGTCATGAGCCAGACCCGGCGCTCGCTGAGGTAGACGGAGTACACGCTGTCGTGGATCGGCGGGACGACGCGCTCGTACCAGGCGGCGGCCTCGGCCCAGTCGCCGCGCCCGATCTGTGCCTCGGCGAGGTTCCCCTCGATCATGATCCGGGTCGAGTCGGACGAGCCGTACCGGCGGGCGGCGCTCATCCCCTCCTCGGCGATCGCGGCAGCCCGGGCCCAGTCGCCCACGACGAGCCAGGCGTCCGACCCGTTGACGTAGTACCGGCTCAGGCCGTGCCAGATGTCCCCGGCCGCCTCGCGGCCGGCCTCGATCTCGGCGTGGCCGCCGGGGTCGCCGAGCTGCACTCGGCTCACGCCCCGCAGGTTCAGCGCGACGGACACGACCTCGGCGCTGCCGATCGCGCGGCCGGCGTCGTAGGCGGCCGTCGCGGCCTCGATCGCCTCCCGGGGGCGGCCGACGAGCATCTCGCGGCGCGCCCGCAGCATCAGGAGCAGCCCGCGCACCGCGTCGTCCCGGCCCGGTTCGACGAGGGCCAGGGCCCGTTCGACCAGCTCGGGCCCCTCGTCCGAGCCGGCGTGGCCCGCGATGAGCGCCGCGTCGGAGAGCATGCGGGCCAGCCCCGCCGGGTCGTCGGCGGGCCACTCGTCGACCGCCTCGTGCGCCACGGCCAGGGCCCGGGTGGTCCGGGTGGCCCCGCGCAGCGACTCGGCGACCGTGCGGAGCAGCTCATGACGCGGCAGGCCGGCCACGGCCTCGGCGTCGGGCACCTGGTCCCAGAGCTCCAGGGCGCGCTCACCCAGGGCGACCGCGGTGGACGACGCCGCGCCGTCCACCGCGGCCCGGTGGCCCTCGACGGCCGCCGCGAGCGCCCTGTCGAGCATCCCGGCGCGCCACCAGTGGTCGGCGATGCGGGACAGCTTCGCGACCGACCGGGCGCGCCGGACCAGGGCTTGCTCCAGCGCCCGGGCGTAGGCGGCGTGCAGCCGGCGCCGCTCGCCGGGCAGCAGCTCGGCGTACACGGCCTCCTGCACCAGCGCGTGCCGGAATGCGTACCCGACGTCGGTGACCACCAGCACCTGTGCCTCGACCGCCTCGCGGACCGCTTCCTCGGGCTCGGCGCCGTCGGGGACGACGCGTGGTCCGGATGCCGTCGAGGGGTCGGCCAGGACGTCGTCGAGCACGTCGTACCAGACGCGGGGTCCGGCGGCCGCGACCACGCGGCACAGGGCCTGGGCCGCGCGGCTCAGGTTCCAGTAGCGCAGCAGCAGGATGTCGCGCAGGGAGTCGGGCAGGTCGGTGCCGAGGAAGCCGACCAGCTCCTCGACGTAGAAGGGGACGCCCTCGCTGCGGTCCGCCAGGTCGGCGATCGAGGTGGCGTCGAGGCCGGCGTCGAGCAGGTCCTGGGCCATCTCGCGGATCTCGGGCTCGCCCAGGCGGGGCAGGTCGAGGCGGGTCGTGAGGCGGGCCCGGTCGAGCTCGGCCATGACGGTGCGCAGGGGGTGCGCGCGTCCGACGTCGTCGCTGCGGTAGGTGAGCAGCAGGAGCAGGCCGGGCGGTGCGGTACGGGCGAGGCGGAGGGCGACGGCGCGGGTGATGTCGTCGGACCAGTGCAGGTCCTCCATGACCACGACGACGGGGCGTTCGGCGGCGAGCCCGGCGAGCAGGTTCGTGAGGACCTCGGGGAGGCGGTCGGCTCCGGCGCCGGAGCCGGGGGCGACGAGCTGGGGCGCCACCGGGGACAGGGCGCCGGCCGCCGGTCCGGCCGCAGCCACGACGGCCTCGGGGCCCTGGGTCCGGACGAGGGCGTGCAGCAGGCCGGCGAGGGCCGCGTAGGGCAGGGGGCCGGATCCCTCGTCGGCGCACTGCCCGGTGAGGAGGGTGACGCCGTCGGCGCGCGCGGCGAGCTCGTCGAGCAGGCGGGTCTTGCCGATGCCCGCCTCGCCGGCGATCACGACGGTGCGGCCGGCGCCGCCGCGGACGTCGTCGAGTGCGGCGGTGAGCGTGCCGAGCTCGCGGGCTCGGCCCACCAGGCGCGCGCGAGGGACCGGCATGGGCTCATCGTCCCATGCCGGTCCGGTGGTCCGGCCGGCGCTGGTCGCCGTCCTGGTGAGGTCTGCCGTCATGGGCGGGCTCAACCGTCGCCCCGGCCCGCGCCGGGTCAGGCGACCCGGGCGCGGGCCGGACCGCGGCGGCCGGCGCGTGCGGTCCGCTCGGCGGCGCGCCGCTCGGCGTCCTGGCGGCGGGCGGCGTCCCGCTGCTCGCGGGCGACCCGGGCCTGCTCGGCGCGGCGGTCGACGTCCTGCTCGTGGCGGCGGTAGTCGGTGTACTCGGAAAAGCCGAACATGGTGGTGCCTCCTGGTCCCTGCCGGCCCCGCGCCGGCAGTGGTCCCAGACTCGTCGCTGAGGTGGTGCCCGCGGATCGGGTGGTCGCCGCATCTTCGGTGCCGGTTCCCGCGGACGGATCGGTGGTGCCTAAGGCATCGCCCTAGACGGTGGGCAGCGCCCTGCGCCCGAGCAGCCTCGGGGGCGCGCTGCGCCCGAGCAGTCTCTGGGGCGCGCTGCGCCCGAGCAGCCTCGGGGGCGCGCTGCGCACCTGAGCGGATCCGCGTACCCGCAGCTGCCCGAACTTCGGTCGGTTGCGCCGAGCGCACGGGGATGATCGGTCGGTTGCCCCGAGATCGGTCCGCCGACCGACCGATCTCGGGGCAACCGACCGATCTTGCGGGCGAGAGTGTTGCAGATGACCGAACGAGGGAGCCCGTGCGCTCCCGTCGTTCGCGCGCCGGAGTGTGCGGGCACTGTGTACGCGGAGAGCCGACAGCGGGTCGGGGACTTGGCCGCTGGCGCATGCCGCGTAGGATTGGCACTCGGTCGTTGAGAGTGCTGGAGAGCGGGCAGGAACCCGGGTGCAGGTCCTGGACGTTCTACTGGACGGAGGTGAGCGCGATGAGCGAGGAACGCAGGCTCGATGTCCTGCGGGCGATCGTGGAGGACTATGTCCGCACACGGGAGCCCGTCGGTTCGCGCATCCTCACCGAGCGGCACAAGCTCGGCGTCTCCCCGGCGACGGTGCGCAACGACATGGCCGCCCTGGAGGAGGCCGGGCTCATCGCGCAGCCGCACACGTCGGCCGGGCGCATCCCGACCGACAAGGGCTACCGCCTCTTCGTGGACCAGCTCGCCGAGGTGCGGCCGCTGACCCAGCCGCAGAAGCGCGCCATCGAGACCTTCCTGTCCGAGGCGGTCGACCTGGACGACGTCGTGGCACGCGCCGGGCGGCTCATCGCCCAGCTCACGGGGCACGTCGCCGTCGTGCAGTACCCGTCGCTGCGCCGGTCCGGGCTGCGGCACCTGGAGCTCGTGCCCACGGCCGAGGGGCGCCTCCTCGTGGTCGTCATCACCGACACGGGGCGGGTGGAGCAGCGTTTCCTCGACGTGCCGGTCACCCTGGACGACGGGACGCTCGGCGAGCTGCGCGCCCGCTTCAACGCCGCGGCCGCCGGCCACCGCCTCACGGAGATCGGCAGCGCCTTCGCGCGGCTCACCGAGGCGATGCCGGACGAGCACCGGGCGCTGGCCACCGCGGTGGCCGAGGTCGTCACGGCGGCGCTCGCCGAGGAGAGCGAGGAACGCATCGTGCTCACGGGTCAGGCGAACCTGGCGCGTTCCGGCATGCGGTTCGAGCAGGGCCTGCGCCCCGTGCTCGAGGCGCTCGAGGAGCAGGTCGTCCTGCTCGGTCTCCTCACCGACATGTCCGACGAGGCCGGCGTGGCCGTCAGCATCGGCCACGAGAACCGGCTCGCCGGACTGTCGGAGACCTCCGTGGTCACGTCAGGCTACGGCTCGTCCGACGGCGACAGCGTCGCGATCCTGAGCTCGATCGGCCCCACCCGCATGGACTACCCGGGCACCATCGCCGCGGTGCGCGCCGTCGCGCGCTACCTGTCGCGAGTTCTGCCCGGCTGACACACCCCTTCCACAAACCTCCTCACAAAGAGAGACCTGTGACCGACTACTACGAGATCCTCGGTGTCCCGCGCGACGCCTCGCCCGAGCAGATCAAGAAGGCATACCGCAAGCTGGCCCGCGAGCTGCACCCGGACGTGGCGGGCGAGGCGGGCGAGGACCGGTTCAAGGACGTCGCGCGCGCCTACGAGGTGCTCTCCAACCCGGACAAGCGCCAGCAGTACGACATGGGCGTGGACCCGACCGCCCCCGGTGGGGGCGCCGGCGGCGGGTTCGGGGCCGGGTTCGGCTTCCAGGACATCTTCGAGACGTTCTTCGGCGGCGGGCAGCCCTCGGGGCCGGTCCCGCGCGCCCGCCGCGGCAACGACGCGCTGGTCCGGCTCGACATCGAGCTCGGCGAGGCCGTCTTCGGCGCCAAGCGCGAGATCCAGGTGGACACCGCCGTGGTGTGCAACACCTGTGGCGGCGACGGCGCGCGGCCGGGTACGCATGCCCGCACCTGCGACGTCTGCCACGGCCGCGGTTCGGTGCAGCGCGTGGCGCGCTCGTTCCTCGGCCAGGTCATGACCAACCAGCCGTGCTCCGCGTGCGGCGGCTTCGGCACCGTCATCCCCGAGCCCTGCACCGACTGCGCCGGCGAGGGGCGCGTGCGCTCGCGCCGCACCATCGCCGTCAACGTGCCCGCCGGCGTGGACACCGGCACCCGCATCAAGCTCTCCGCGCAGGGCGAGGTGGGCCCGGGTGGCGGCCCCGCCGGCGACCTGTACGTCGAGATCCGCGAGCGGGCGCACGACACGTTCGTGCGCCGCGGCGACGAGCTGCACTGCACCCTCCAGGTGCCGATGACGGCGGCCGCGCTCGGCACCGTGCTCGAGCTGGACACCCTGGACGGGCTCCAGGAGATCGACCTGCGCCCGGGCACGCAGCCGGGCCAGGTGGTGACGCTCAAGGGCCTCGGCGTGGGGCACCTGCACTCCACCGGGCGCGGAGACCTCAACGTGCACATCGAGGTCCACGTGCCCACGGGCCTGGACGAGGAGCAGACGGCGCTGCTCCAGCAGCTCGCGACGCTGCGTGGCGAGGAGCGGCCCGAGCCGCGGCTCGCCACGGTGCACGGCGGCGTGTTCTCGCGCCTGCGCGACAAGCTCAGCGGCCGCTGACCGCCGGCCCATGAGCGCACCGGTCTTTCTCGCGGAGGCGTCCGTCGCGCACCCGCTGTCGGGGTACGCCGCCGGCTCGGTCTACGTGCTCGACGGCGCGGAGGGCCGGCACGCCGGCGTGGTCCAGCGTCGCGGCCCGGGCGAGCGGATCGACGTGGTCGACGGCGCCGGGGTGCGCCTGCGCACCGTCGTCGAGTCCGTGGACGGCGCGCAGGTGCACCTCCGGGTCGAGGACGTCGACGTCGAGCCGGCGCCCGCCGTCGTCGTCACGCTGGTGCAGGCCCTCGCCAAGGGGGACCGCGACGAGATGGCGATCGAGGCCGCCACCGAGACGGGGGCCGACGCGATCGTGCCCTGGCAGGCCGAGCGGTCCGTCGTCGTGTGGCGCGGGGACCGGGCCGCGAAGTCCCGGGCCCGCTGGGTCAGCACCGTGCGCGCCGCGACCAAGCAGGCGCGCCGGTCGCGCATCCCCGACGTCGCCGCCGCGCTCAGCACCAAGCAGCTCGCGGCCCGGGCGCGGGAGGTCGTGGCGGCGGGCGGCGCGGTGCTCGTGCTGCACGAGGAGGCCACCACGGCGCTGGCGGCGGTGCCGCTGCCCGACGCCGGGGAGCTGCTCGTGGTGGTCGGCCCCGAGGGCGGCATCTCGGAGGCCGAGGTCGCACAGCTCACCGAGGCCGGGGCGGTCACGGCCCGCCTGGGCCCGCACGTGCTCCGCACGTCGACGGCAGGCCCGGTCGCGATCGCCCTGCTGAGCACCCGCCTGGGCCGCTGGGCCTGACGGCGCCGAGACCCGGTGGCCGCACCACCGGATCTCGGCGCCCGGTGCGTCAGCGGGTGACGACGAACTCCACGCGGCGGTTCTGCTCCAGGTCCGCGAACGTTCTCGGGACCACCAGCGGGTCGGACTCGCCGTAACCCTTCGACGTCAGCCGGTCCGCGTCGACGCCCAGCTCCACGAGCCGGTCCAGCACCGCCTGCGCGCGCCGCTCGCTGAGCCGCTGGTTGTGCGCCTCGGTGCCCACCGAGTCGGTGTGCCCCTCGATGCGCACCTCGACCTCGGGGTGCTCCTCCAGCACCTCGGCGGCCTCCCGCACCACCCGGCGGCCGTCCTTGGTCAGGCGCGCGCTGTCCGTGACGAACGTGATGCTCGGGATCTCGACGAGGTCCTCCTGCGCCCGTTCCCGCTCCTTGCGGGTGGGCTCGCGGTCGGGCTCGGCGGTCTCGTCGTCCGTGCTCTCCTCGGTGCTGTCGTCCGTGCTGGTCTCGTCGTCGCTCTCGTCGTCCGTGGTCTCGTCGGTGCCGTCGTCGGACGTCGCCTCGGTCGCCTCGGGTGACGCCGTCGGCTCGGCCTGCGTCTCCCCGGTCTCCTCGTCCTCACCCGCCACGTGCGCCTGCGTCGTCCCGGAGCCGGGAGGCACCAGGCCCCCCGGGCCGTACGCCGCCGCCGTGCGGACGCCGGTCACGTCACCGACGATCTCGGCCGCCACCAGCGCGTCCACGGCGGTCGCGGCCGTGACCTCCGCGTCCCGGCCCGTGAGCTCGACCGCCACGTCGGAACGCCCCGCCGCCGCGAGCGCCTCCTCGGCGCTCTCGGTCAGCGTGGCCTCGATCTGCTCGCGGAACCCCGTGTTCTGGACGCCCGAGAGCGCACCGAACCCGAGGACGACCACCACGACCGGCGGCAGGACCGTCCGCAGGTTCATGCCTTCGCCCCGGACTGCGTGGGCTCGGCGTCGTCCTCGGCGGCGGCCGTCGCCTTCGACCCGGCCTTCGTGGACCCGGCCTTCGTGGACCCGGCCTCAGCCCCGGCCTCCTCAGCCCCGGCCTCCTCAACCCCGGCCTCCTCAACCCCGGCCTCCGCCGCCGCCGTCTCGGCCTCGTCCTGGGCGAGGGCGGCGGCCTTGGCCTCGGCGCCCTCGATCTCGTCGACGTCGGCGTAGTCGACGTTCTCGTTGAACCTGGCGCGACGTTCCTGGCCCCCGACGAGGTAGTCCTGGTACTCCTGCAGGCCGTCCTCGTCGCCGTCGACCAGGTACTGCGCCTGGTCCGCCCAGCTCGTCGCGGCAGGCGCGAACGTGATCCCGCCGGTGGCGAGGGCCTCGCGCAGCTCGGTCTCGCTCGCTCCGGCGATCTTGGCGTACGTGGTGTACCCGGCGGCCTTGAGGACCGCCTCGATCTTCGGGCCGATGCCCTCGATGCGCCGCAGATCCTGCGGCTCGGGCTCGGGCTCGGGCTCGGGCTCCGGCGTGGTCTGCTCCGCTGCCGCCTCGGCGGCGGCCGTCTCGGCCTCGTCCTGGGCGAGGGCGGCGGCCTTGGCCTCGGCGCCCTCGATCTCGTCGACGTCGGCGTAGTCGACGTCCTTGTTGAACTTGGCGCGACGTTCCTGGCCCCCGACGAGGTAGTCCTGGTACTCCTGCAGGCCGTCCTCGTCGCCGTCGACCAGGTACTGCGCCTGGTCGGCCCACGTGCTGGCCGACGGGGCGAACTTGATGCCCTGGCTCGCGACGGCCTCGCGCAGCTCGTCCTCGGTGGCACCCGCGATCCTCGCGTACGTCCCGTAGCCGGCGGCGGCGAGCGCGGCAGCGATCTTGGGACCGATGCCCTCGATCCGGCGCAGGTCGTCCTGCGGGGCTGCGGTCGCGGGTGCGTCCTCGGCGGCGGCCGGAGCCTCCGCGGCGGCAGCGGCGGCGGCCTCGGCAGCCTCGCGCGCCACGGCCTCGGCCGCGGCCACGACGTCGGCCCCGGCGGAGCCGTCCTCGATGTCGGCGTCCCCGGTGTCGTCGCCCCCGGTCTCGCTGTTCTCGGCGCCGGGGTGGTCCGCGCCGTCCAGGCGGTTGGCGTCGTCCGCGGCGGAGGCGCCGGCGGCGCTCGTCCCGGCGTCCGGCGTCTCGTCGGTCGTCGCGGCGACCGCGAGCGCACGCACGGTCTCGGTGTCGGTCGTGCTGACCGGGCCCGCGTCGTCCGAGCCGGCTGCGTCCGGGCTGTCGGCCGCGGTGCCCGTGGCCTCCGTCCCCTCCGCCGTGGCCTTCGCGGTACGCGTGGCCTCGGCCTTCTCGGCGATGTGCTTGCCCTTGGCGCGACGGCCCCAGACGATCCAGCCGATCCAGATGCCGATCGCGAGACCGATCAGACCCGCGATGACGATGAATGCGAGCGATTGGGCGATGAACCAACCCACGCGTACCTCCAGGTGACTACTGCGGTGTGTGGTGTGCGGACGACGACGCGACCCGGCGTGACCGGCCCAGGCGAAATGGGTCGCATTGCGCCAATCTCCATCGAACGCGGCAAACTCTCCCACATCCCCTTCACCCAGGCATTTCCAGCCATGTAACGGTATGGAAAATCGTGGCGACGGCTGCCGGACGGCCCGCCGGGCGCCTGCGGGCGCGGCCTCCCGGGGGCCGCCGGTAGCCTGCCGACCATGACGAGCACCGACAGCCCCGACTGCCTCTTCTGCAAGATCGTGGCGGGGGACATCCCGGCGGACGTCGTGGCGTCGTCGGACACCGCCGTCGCCTTCCGCGACATCGCGCCCAAGGCGCCCGTGCACGTGCTGGTGGTGCCGAGGGAGCACTACCCGGACGTGCCCGCCTTCGCGGCGTCCGACGCCGAGGGGCTGGCCGGCGTGGTCGCGCTGGCCGACGGTGTCGCGAGCGAGCTGGCCGACGGCCAGTACCGCCTGATCTTCAACACGGGACCGAAGGCCGGGCAGACGGTCTTCCACGTGCACGCCCACCTGCTGGCCGGCGGGGAGCTGCCGGGCTTCGCCTGACCGGCAGGTGGGGCGAAGCCTGTGGAAAGACCGTGGCGCAGCCCGGCCGGGTCGATAGGATGAGGACTGTCGTCATCCCTACCGCACGAAGGAGCGGATCGGCCCCGCGGGCCGGCTCATGACCACTACGCCCAGCACACAGTCACAGACCCGGATCGAGCACAAGATCGTCGTCCCGGCCCACATCCCGACGGTCGCGCTCCTCGGGAGCCGGGACTCGGTGCTGCGGGCCGTCGAGGAGGGCTTCCCCGGCGTCGACGTCCACGCACGTGGCAACGAGATAGCGGTGAACGGACCGGCGGGCGACGTCGCCCTGGTCACCCAGCTGCTCGACGAGCTGATCGAGGTCGTCGAGGCGGGCACGCAGCTCACCCCCGAGGTCGTGAAGCGCTCGGTGGCGATGCTGAGCGACGCGTCCGCGTCCCGGCCCGCCGAGGTCCTCACGTTCAACATCCTGTCCAACCGGGGCCGCACCATCCGGCCCAAGACGGTCGGCCAGAAGGCGTACGTCGACGCCATCGACTCCAACACCATCACGTTCGGCATCGGCCCCGCGGGTACCGGCAAGACCTACCTCGCCATGGCCAAGGCCGTCCAGGCGCTGCAGGCCAAGCAGATCAACCGGATCATCCTCACGCGCCCCGCCGTCGAGGCGGGGGAGCGGCTCGGGTTCCTGCCCGGGTCCCTGTCGGAGAAGATCGACCCGTACCTGCGCCCGCTCTACGACGCGCTGCACGACATGGTCGACCCCGAGCAGGTGCCCAAGCTCATCGAGGCCGGCACCATCGAGGTGGCGCCGCTGGCCTACATGCGCGGCCGGTCGCTCAACGACTCGTTCATCGTGCTCGACGAGGCGCAGAACACCTCGACCGAGCAGATGAAGATGTTCCTGACCCGCCTGGGCTTCGGCTCCAAGATGGTGATCACCGGGGACGCCACGCAGGTCGACCTGCCGGGCGGCACCCAGTCGGGGCTGCGCGTCGTCGAGGACATCCTGCTGGGTGTGGACGACGTCGAGTTCTGCCGCCTCACGTCCTCCGACGTGGTGCGGCACCGGCTGGTCAGCGACATCATCGACGCGTACGCGCGGTGGGACGTCGTCGCGGGCGGGCAGCGCCCCGGCCGCCAGCCGCAGGACCACCGTCCGGGGAGCAACAAGAGGCAGCGCCGGTGAGCATCGAGGTCAACAACGAGTCGGGGTTCGAGGTCGACGAGGCGGAGTTCGCCGCGCTCGGCCGGTTCGTGCTCGACGCCATGCGGGTGCACCCGCAGTCGGAGCTGTCGATCATCTTCGTCGACACCACCGTCATGTCCGACCTGCACGTGCAGTGGATGGACGAGCCTGGCCCCACGGACGTCCTGTCCTTCCCCATGGACGAGCTGCGGCCCGGCCGGGACGGCGAGGTCACCCCGGCCGGCACCCTCGGCGACATCGTGCTGTGCCCCGAGGTCGCGGTCACCCAGGCCAAGGCCGCCGGCCACTCCACCACCGAGGAGCTGCTGCTCCTGACCACGCACGGCATCCTCCACCTGCTCGGCTACGACCACGCCGAGCCGGAGGAGGAGAAGGAGATGTTCACGCTCCAGCGCAAGCTTCTCCTGACCTTCCTCGCCACCCGGTGACCGGCGTGCTCGTCCTGCTCCTGACCGTCGTCGTGCTGGTCGGCCTCTCGCTGGCCGGCATGCTCTCGGCCGGTGAGGCCGCCCTGCTGCGCGTCACGCGCGCCTCCCTGACGGAGGCGCTGGCCGAGGCGGAGCTCGGGCCGACGCCCGACCCGGACCGCGCCGCGCGGATCCGGCGGGCCCAGGCCCTGGTGGTGGACCCGACGGCGATCGTCGCCTCCTTCGCGCTCGTGCGCGTCATGTCGGAGGTCGTGGCCATCGCGGCCGGGACGCTGCTGGTGCAGCAGGCGATCCCCGGCCAGGGGGTGCCGAACGAGCTGCCCGTCATGCTCATCGCGCTGGTGGTCGGCGCCGTCATCGGCGTGATCTTCGTGCGGGTGTCGCCGCGTGCGCTCGGCTTCCGCCGGC
The DNA here is from genome assembly GCF_044547525.1 of Promicromonospora sp. NPDC052451. Classification (NCBI taxonomy): domain Bacteria; kingdom Bacillati; phylum Actinomycetota; class Actinomycetes; order Micrococcales; family Promicromonosporaceae; genus Promicromonospora; species Promicromonospora sp. NPDC052451. The sequence continues at coordinate 43,306 of NZ_JBIUAP010000006.1, read as the reverse complement.
CGGTCGCCGTGCTGGTCGCCCTCGTGGGGCCGCTGACCGGCGTCTCCCGGGCCGTCGCATGGCTGACCCGGCTGTCGGTGCCGCGGCACGACCCGTCGCCCCCCACGGACGCCGAGCTGCGCGACATCGCCGACCGGGTGGGGGAGAGCAGCGCGTTCGAGGAGTCGGACCGGGAGCTGCTGCGCTCCGTGATCGAGCTCGGCGGCACCATCACGCGCGAGGTCATGGTGCCCCGCACCGACATGGTCACCGTCACGGCCGACACGTCGCTCGACCGGGTGCTGCGCCTGTTCCTCCGGTCCGGCTTCTCGCGGGTCCCGGTGATCGGTGAGTCGGTGGACGACGTCGTGGGCGTCGCCTACCTCAAGGACGTGGTGGCCGCGGTGCACTGGCCCGTGGGCGACGGCGGCGCCGCGCCGGAGCCGTCCCGGCGTCCCGCGGCCGACGTCGCGCGCGACGCGGTGTTCGTGCCCGAGTCCAAGCCGATCGACGACCTGCTGCGCGAGATGCAGGCCTCGGCCAGCCACATCGCGCTCGTCGTCGACGAGTACGGCGGCGTCGCCGGCCTGGTGACCATCGAGGACCTCCTGGAGGAGGTCGTCGGTGAGCTCACCGACGAGCACGACACCGTGCCGGTCCAGGAGGTCGAGGACCTCGGCAACGGCACGTACCGGGTGCCGGCCCGCCTGCCGGTCGACGAGCTCGGCGACCTGTTCGACCTGCGCCTGGACGACGACGACGTGGACACCGCGGGCGGCCTGCTCGCCAAGGCGCTGGGCAAGGTGCCGCTGGCCGGGTCCTCGGCCGAGGTGGGCGGCGTGCACCTGGCCGCGGAGCGGGTCGAGGGCCGGCGCAAGCAGATCTCGACCCTCCTGGTGCACCGCACGGAACCGGTGGGCGAGCCGGACGACAGCAACGGTGGTCTCGACCAGCACGACCACCGTGATCAGAAGCACGACCAGAAGAGAGAAGTGACCTCGTGAGCGACCAGAGCCCCGCGCATCAGACCGCTGTGCACCGCAGTGGGTTCGCCTGCCTGGTGGGGCGCCCCAACGCCGGCAAGTCCACCCTGACGAACGCGCTGGTGGGGCAGAAGGTCGCGATCATGTCCGCGCGGCCGCAGACCACGCGGCACACCATCCGCGGCATCGTGCACCGCCCCGACGCGCAGCTCGTGCTCGTGGACACCCCGGGCCTGCACCGCCCGCGCACCCTGCTGGGCGAGCGGCTCAACGACCTCGTGCGCGACACGCTGTCCGAGGTGGACGTCATCGCGTTCTGCCTGCCCGCGGACCAGAAGGTGGGCCCCGGCGACCGGTACATCGCGGCACAGCTCGCCGAGCTCATGGTGGGGCGGCGCCGGGTACCCGTCGTCGCCGTCGTCACGAAGGCCGACCTGGTGCCCCGGGCCGAGCTCATGGAGCACCTCGTCGCCGTCGACCAGCTCGCACGGTCCGTGGACCGTGAGTGGGACGACATCGTGCCCGTGTCCGCGAAGGACGGCTACCAGGTCGACGAGCTCGAGTCGGTGCTCGTCTCCCACCTGCCCGAGGGGCCCGAGCTGTACCCGGGCGGGGAGCTGACCGACGAGCCCGAGGCCGTCATGGTGGCCGAGCTCGTGCGCGAGGCCGCCCTGGAGGGTGTGCGCGACGAGCTGCCGCACTCGCTCGCGGTGGTCGTCGAGGAGATCGTGGAGCGCGAGGGCTCGGGCGACCCGGACAAGGGCCGGCCGGCGCTCCTGGACGTGCGCGTCAACCTGTTCGTCGAGCGCGACTCGCAGAAGGCCATCATCATCGGGCGCGGCGGCTCGCGGCTGCGGCAGGTGGGCACCGAAGCGCGCCAGGGTATCGAGCGGCTGCTGGGTCAGCGCGTCTACCTGGACCTGCACGTGAAGGTCGCCAAGGACTGGCAGCGCGACCCGAAACAGCTGCGACGCCTCGGGTTCTGACCTCGGCGGACACCCCTGGGAGCCCGGATATCGCAGCCACGATTACGGGCAATACGGACACTGTGCTGAGATAGCACACATGGAGAGAGTGGCCGCCCGGACGGCGCCCGTCGAGCTCACGAGCCTCAGCGGGCTCACCCCCCTGTCGGCGACGACGGGTGGTGCCGACTCGCAGGAGATCTACAACGTGCTCCGGGCGAGATGGGGTGTCGTGGCGCCCGTCGACATGGAGCCGGGCGTGCCGGCGTGGCTCGTGATGGGCCATGCCGAGATCTGCGACATCGCCCGCAACGAGGCGCAGTTCTCCCGCGACCCGCGCAACTGGCGCTGGCACTACGACGGCCTGCTGTCCGAGCGCTCGGCCCTCCTGGGCATCTCGCCGCGCGAGCCGCGCAGCTCGTCCTACCACCACGACGGCGAGAAGCGCCGCCGCCTGCGCGAGCCGCTGGACGACGGGCTGGCCGCGCTGCCCGAGAAGACGGTGGTGGCCGAGGTCGAGGAGGTCAGCATGCGGCTGGTCGAGGCCCTGGGGGACAGCGGCGAGGCCGATCTTGTCAAGGACTGGTCCAAGAAGGTCGGCTTCCTGGCCGTCACGGCGCTGTTCGGGTTCGACCCCGAGACCGCCGACCAGATGATGGCCGACTCGGCGCACATCATGGACCACACGAGCGAGGCGGCGCAGGCGCGCGACCGGATGGGGCGCAACCTCATGGCCCACGTGCTGGAGCGGAGGGCGTCGGGCGGTACCGACCTGACCGCCGCGTTCGTGCAGCACAAGAGCTTCCACGACGACCGCGAGGTGGCCGACTCGATGTCGGTGCCGCTCATCGCGGCGAGCGAGTTCCTCACCGCCTGGATCGCCCTGACCCTGCGGCTCCTGCTCACCGACCAGCGGTTCGCCGCGCGCTGGACCGGCGGCCGCATCGCCCTCGACGACGCCCTGGACGAGGTGCTCTGGCGCGAGGCCCCCGCCGCGAACCCGCCGCTGCCCCGGTACGCCATGCAGGACCTGGAGCTGGACGGGAAGCTGATCCGCAAGGGCGACGCCCTGATCATGGCCGTGGCCGCGGCGAACCAGGACCCCCTGGTGCACACGGGCGACATGTGGGACGAGGTCGGCAACCGGGCGCACCTTGCCTGGGGTGTCGGCCCGCACCGGTGCCCGGCGTCGCGGCAGGCCCGGATCGTGGCCCGCGTGGCGATCAACCGGCTGCTCACGGAGCTGGACCTGGAGCTCGCGGTCGAGGACCACGAGCTCGCCTGGGTGCCGTCGCCGTGGGTGCGGCACCCGCAGGCGCTTCCGGTGCGGTACCGGCGCGCACGTTCGTCGGGCACGGAGATCTACGAGGTCTGACCTGCGGCGATGTGACATGGTCGGCGCACCCTTCCACCTGGCGCGGACCGGGTAGTACGGTCACGAAACGTACTAACTGGACATCTGTCGTGGAGGAAGAACATGCTCACCGTCGACCTGGTCCGCCGCGGGGCCGCCCGGTTCGGGCCGCGCACCGCCGTCCGCTTCGGTGACGAGTCGCTCACGTACACGCAGGTCGACGAGGCGGCGAACGCCATGGCGCGCGTGCTGCACGCCCACGGCGCCGAGCCCGGGTCGCGCGTCGCGCTGCTGATGGGCAACGGGCTGTGGTCCATCGCGATGGACTTCGCCTGCCTCAAGGCGGGTGTCACCCGAGTGCCCCTGAACGCCCGGCTCTCGGCGGCGGAGCAGGGCCGCATGCTCGACGAGACCGGCGTCCGGCTCCTGGTGCACGACGCGGCCCTGGTCGAGCGGGCCGGCGAGCTCGCCGCGGCGCACGGCGTCGCCACGCTCGGCCTGGGCGCGCCCGGCGCCGTCGGCGGGGCGGACCTGCTGGTCGCGATGAACGAGGTCGCCACCACCGACCCGAACCTGCCGGCGCACCCGCAGGACCCGATCCTGCTGCTGTACACCTCGGGCACCACGGGCACGCTCAAGGCCGTGGAGCACACGCAGGCCAGCTACGCCGCGATCGTCACGAACATCCTCACCAACCTGGTCAGCCCCGCCCGCGACTCGGTGATGCTGCACGCCGCGAGCCTGATCCACGCCAGCGGCACCTTCGTGCTGCCCTACTGGCTGCGTGGCGGCGAGTCGGTGGTGCTGCCCGGCTTCGACCCGCAGGGCTACGTCGACGCCGTCGCCCGGTACCGCGCCACGGAGATCAACCTGGTGCCCACGATGATCGGCATGCTGCTCGGCAGCGGCGTCGCCCAGCGCGCCGACGTCTCCTCGCTGCGCACCGCGATCTACGGCGCCAGCCCCATGCCGCGCCCGGTGATCGAGGAGGCCATGGACGTCTGGGGCCCGCGGTTCGCGCAGTACTACGGCCAGACCGAGGCGCCGCTGTGCCTCACGGTGCTCGACGCCGCGGACCACGGCGACGCCTCGCTGCTCGGCTCCTGCGGCCAGCCCGCCCTGGACGCCCAGATCCTGGTGACCGACGACGACGGCGTCCCCGTGGCCCCGGGCGACGTCGGCGAGATCCGGGTGCGTGCACCGTTCACCATGGCCGGCTACCACGCGGCCCCCGAGCTGAACGCGGAGATGTTCGCCGGCGACGGCTGGCTGCGCACCCGGGACATGGCCCGCGTCGACGAGCGCGGCTACCTGTACCTCGTGGACCGGCGCAGCGACATGATCATCACCGGCGGCTACAACGTCTACCCGCGCGAGGTCGAGGACGTGCTGCTGGCCCAGCCGTCCGTGGCGCAGGCCGTCGTGGTCGGCGCGCCCGACGACACGTGGGTCGAGGCCGTCACCGCGTTCGTCGTGCCCGCGCCCGGCGCGACCGTCGACGAGGCCGCGCTCCAGGCCGCCGTGCGGGAACGGCTGGCGGGCTACAAGGTGCCCAAGTCGGTGCGGACCGTCGACGCGGTGCCGCTCTCGCCCGTGGGCAAGGTGCTGCGGCGCGCGCTGCGCGAGCCGCTGTGGGAGGGTCGCCGATGAGCGTCCTGGTCACCCGCGAGGGCAGCGTCACCCTGATCGGCATCGACCGCCCCGAGCGGCGCAACGCCGTCGACGGCCCCACGGCGGCCGCCCTCGCCGCCGCGTTCCGCGCCTTCGACGCCGACGACGCCGCCACCGCCGCCGTGCTGTACGGCACGGGCGGCACGTTCTGCTCCGGCGCGGACCTCAAGGCGCTGGGCACGCCGGACGGCAACCGGGCGGCGCCGGACGGTGACGGCCCGATGGGGCCCACCCGGCTGCGGCTGAGCAAGCCGGTGATCGCCGCCGTGTCCGGGCACGCCGTGGCGGGCGGGCTGGAGCTCGCCGCCTGGGCGGACCTGCGCGTCGCCGACGAGACCGCCGTCTTCGGCGTCTTCTGCCGTCGCTGGGGCGTGCCCCTGATCGACGGCGGCACCGTGCGGCTGCCGCGGCTGGTCGGGCAGTCGCACGCGATGGACATGATCCTGACCGGCCGTGCGGTCGAGGCCGACGAGGCGCTGCGGATCGGCCTGGCCAACCGGGTGGTGCCCGCAGGTCAGGCGCTGGCGGCGGCCGTGGAGCTGGCGGAGTCGCTGGCGGCGTTCCCGCAGACCTGCCTGCGCGAGGACCGCGCGTCCGTGCTGGACCAGTGGGGCCTGGCCGAGCCGGACGCACTGGCCCAGGAGTGGACCCACGGTGCCCGCTCCCTGGCGGCGGACGCGTACGCGGGCGCGGCGGCCTTCGCCGCGGGCTCGGGCCGCCACGGCACCCTTGCGTGAGTGCTGGGTGTTCGTTGGTCTCCCCGGCCGGGAACGAACCAGTACCCAGCACTCAACGGCGGGCGGGGAGGTGGTCGGCCGGCGCGTCCCAGTCGATGCGGTAGTCGGTGACCCAGTCGTGGGTGGTGCGAGCTGCCGCGCGGCTGACCAGCGGGAGGATCAGGCGGTCGCGGAGCAGCCGGGTCAGCGGGTTCGGGATCTTCTGGTTGGACGTGCGCTTCGCCTGGGCGATCAGCTTCTCGACCCGTCGCCGGCGGGCCGCCTCGAACGCGGCGAACGCCGCCGCCGGGTCGCCGTGGTCGCGCAGGAGACGGGCCAGCAGCACGCCGTCCTCGATCGCGAGCGAGGCACCCTGGCCGGACGTCGGTGAGATGCCGTGCGCCGCGTCGCCCACCAGCCCGATCGGGCCGCGGTGCCAGACGGGCACCGTGGGCAGGTCCAGGGTGTTCCAGGGCGCGATGATCTCCGGCGTGGCGGCGATGATCTCCAGCGCGGGCCCGGCGTCGTCGGCGAACAGGCGCTCCAGCTCGGCGCGCCAGCGGTCCGGGGTGTACGCCGCGAGCTCGTCGTCGCTCGCCGCGCGGGCGCGGGGCACGTTCGCGAACCACCACACGTCGCCCGGGCCCCGGTTCGCGTAGGCGAAGAACGCCCGCCGCCCGAAGATCATGGTGAACAGCCCCACCGGCGTGTCCACCGAGACGCCGGAGGCATAGCCGCCCGTGTTCAGGAGCCCGGTGTAGCGCGGCGGCGGGCAGTGCGGGTCCAGGACGGCGCGGGTGCGGGAGTGCAGGCCGTCGGCGCCGACGAGCAGGTCGCCCTCGGCCGTACCGCCGTCCGCGAACGTGGCGAGCACGCCGCCCCGGTGCGGTACGGCGTCGACCAGGCGCCTGCCGTACTCGACCGGGATGCCGCGCCGCACGGTCTCGTCACGGAGCCGGACGTAGAGGTCCGACCGGCGGACGGTCTGGCTGACCGTGCCGGCGGCGTCGTCCCGGCTCATCGCGAGGTGGGCCAGGCGCCGGCCCGAGGCGTTGCGCAGCTCCAGCGCTGGGGTGTCGAAGCCGCCGAGGTCCCGGTGGTCGATGCCGAGCACGCGCAGGGCGGCCAGGCCGTTGGTGGCGAGGTTGAGGTAGGCGCCGACGCCGTCGGCCGTGCGCTCGTACGCCTCGTGGATCGTCGCGTCGATGCCTGCCTTCTGCAGGGCCATGGCGGTCACGGGCCCGGTGATGCCCGCTCCAATGACGAGTGCTCTCATATGGAAACCATAAAATGGGTAACCATAAAATGGCAAGATGCTCGTCGTGCGATCCCGCCTAGGCTGGGCGCCGTGACACAGGACTCGCGGCCGCGTTCGCCGCTCGCGATGGTGCTGCTGGCGCTGCTCGCCGAGGAACCCATGCACGCCTACCGCATGCAGCGCCTGATCAAGACGCGGCGCAAGGACGACGTGGTCAACGTGGCCCGCAGCAACAGCGTCTACCAGGCGATCGAACGGCTGCTGCGGGACGGCCTCATCGAGGTGCGCGAGAAGCTGGCCGCCGACACGGGCCCGGCCCGCATCGTCTACGCCCTGACCGACGACGGCCGCGCCGCCCTGAACCGCTGGATGGACGCCGCCCTCGCCACCCCCGCCCGGGAGTTCCCCGAGTTCCGGGCGGTGCTGGCGGTCGTGGCGATCACCGGCCCGGACCTGGTGGCCGGCCGGCTCGCCGAGCGGGCCGAGGCGCTGGCGGCCACGCTGGACGTCGCGGAGCGCGAGGAGCGGACGAGCCGCGAGTGGGGTCTGCCCCGCGTGCTGCTGCTGGAGCACGAGCACCTCGTCGCGGTCACGCGGGCCGAGCTGACGTGGGTGCGCGGTGTGGTCGACGACCTGCGCTCCGGCGCCCTGACCTGGGACACCGAGGAGATGCTGGCCTCCCGGCCGCCCGAGTGACGCACCGGGCCCGCCGGATCGAGCCACCGGCCCGCCGGGCGTAACATCCGAAGGTGTTCTTCCGGACAGTCGCCACCTCCGCCGCGTTCCTCGTCGTGCTCGCCGTGACCGGTGCCGTCGCGGGCCCCGCCTGGGAGCCACAGCCCGTGACGGAGCACCTGCAGCCGGCCACGACGTCGACGGCGATCGGCGGCGCCTCGGCCGACGCCGGCGAGCCGGGGGACTACGAGGTGCGGGAGTCGCCCGTCGTCGTCGCGCTCGCCCCCGGGATCGAGGTGGGCGGGCTGCTGCGCGAACCCGTCGGGGCACCGGACGGGCGCCCGGGCATCGTGTTCGTGCACGGCGCGGGCACCGGCAAGGCCGCCGACGCGTTCACGCTGGCCGCGACCGCGCTGGCCAGCGCGGGGATCACGACGCTGGTGCCCGACAAGCGGCTCGACACCTACACGACGCGGCACCGCGACTACGAGGCCATGGCCCGTGACTACGCGCGGTCGGTGGCCTACCTGCGCGACGTGCCCGGCGTCGACCCCGACCGCGTGGGGCTGTACGCCGAGTCGGAGGGGGCCTGGGTGTCGCCGGTGATGATGGTCGACGACCCCCGGCTCGCGTTCCAGATCCTCGTGTCCGCGCCCGTGGTGCCGCCCCGGCAGCAGGCCGCCTACGCCGTCGACAACTACCTGCGCAACACCGACGTGCCGGCCGGCGTGTTCCGCGCCATCCCGCGCGCCGTCGGCATGCGGCTGCCGGGCGGCGGGTTCGAGTATGCGGACTTCGACGTGCGGCCGTGGCTCGCGGAGCAGGAGGACCCGATCCTCGCCGTGTACGGCACCAAGGACGCCTCGATGCCGTTCGAGCAGGGCGCCCGGGAGCTCATGGCCGACGCCCCCGACGTGACCGTGCGGTTCTACGCGCACGCCAACCACGGCATCAACGTCGAGACGCCCGACGGCCTGGTGCTGCACCCGGACTTCGCGGCCGACCTCGCGGACTGGGTGCTCGGCCTGCCGGGGACGGCGTCCGCGCCGCCGCAGGTCGCCGGCGCCCAGCCCGAGCAGCTCTACCTCGCGTCCGCCGTGCCGCAGCCCCACTGGTACGGCGACGGCGACTGGCTCGTCGGGGTGGTGGTCACCGCCGGCGGGCTGCTCGTGGTCGGCCCCCTGCTCCTGGGCGGGGCCGCCCTCGCGGGCCGCGCCGCCCGGCGTCGCCCGGGTCGCCCGGGTGCTCGCCTCGCCGCCGGCCTGCGCGGGCCGCTGACGGGGCTCGGCGCCGGCGCCGCGGCCACCACCGTCGGCCTGGTCGCTTACCTCGCCGCCGTCGCCCGGCTCGCCCTCGACTACGAGAAGGACGCGCTGGTGGTCCAGGGTGGATGGATCGGCGTGCGCCTGCTCGGCATCGCGACGGTGGTCGCGGCGGCGCTCCTGGTCAACCGGCTCCGGGACCTGCGGGGCCGGCTGGTCACCGCGGTGGCGGCCGACACGCCGGGCCGCCTCTCGGTCCACGAGACCCCGCGCGGCGGCGCCGTCGTCGTCCGCACCGGGTTCTGGCTCACCGTGCTCGGTGCGGCCGCGCTCCTGGTCACCCTGGCCTACTGGGGTGTCTACCAGCTCGGCATCTGACCCTCCTCCTGGACATCCGTTCAGCAGGCCGGGAGCGCCCGTCGTCGCCCGGGTGACGGTCGCCCACGGCCCGCTGAACCGGGCTCAGGAGCGAGCCGGCGCCGCCGCGGCACCGTGGAGGCGGTGGGCCACGACCTCCGGCAGGGCGTCCGGGAGGCGGAGCTGACGCACCTGGTCCACGTGCGTCGTCGTCGCCAGCGCCGCGCTGTGCCCCGCCGGGGCGGGCACGTGCGTCAGGTAGGGGCGCGGGTAGGGCAGCCGCGCCGACGGGTCGCTGGTCAGCAGCGTCGGGCGCGGGCCGGACACGTCCAGGTCGCGCAGCGGGATCGCCAGCCCGTGGCCCGTCAGCTTGGCTGTCGCCTCCTTGCGCGTCCACGACGCCAGGAGCGCGTCCGCGCGCTCCCGCGCCGGCAGCCGGCGCCACGCACGGCGCTCCGCGGGCGTCAGGGCGGCGGCCGCCAGGTCCTCCAGGTCGTGGTCCGCCGGCCGGGCGTCCAGGTCCGCGCCCACCCGGCCGTCGCCCACGACCGCCACCAGCACCCACGACCGCGTGTGCGAGACCGAGTACTCCAGCCTCGCCCCGGGAACGGAGGGGCGGCCGTGCTGCGGGTCACCGCAGCGTTCGCAGACCCGGTCCACGACGATCTCGTCGGGCGGCACCCGGAGATACCGCGCCAGGATCAGCCGCTGGGCGGCCCGCGACGTCAGGTGCACGTCCACAGCCTGCTCGTCCAGGCCCACGAGGTGCTCCCGATCCGGTACGGTCAGCAGGCGCGTCCAGGCCTCACGACGTCGGACCGGGACCAGCCAGACGTCGCAGGTGCGGGGTGCCGGTACGGCAGAAGGGTCCACTGCGTTCTCCTGTGACCTCGACGTATCGGCTGCCGCCGACGGTGACGTCCTGCGCACGGGTGAATGTGAGGGACGTGCGCAGAAATGCAGGTGTGACCGGACTCGCCGCGGTTCGGCCTGACAGGGCCTGCACCCAGCGGGTACAAACATCGGGGACCCCGCGCCGCCAGCCACACCTCCCCAGTCTCGACCAGCGGCGTTATCGAGGAGTGAACGGATGATGGACCAGCACGCCTCCGAGCGTGACGAGAGAACTTCGGCGGACGCCGCACCCGACGCGAACGGGGCACCGACCGAACGCCTCGGCCACGAGCACGTCGCGGTGCTCTCGCCCGAGGCCGGCGTCGAGGGATCGCCCGACGCGACCTCCGCGAGCCCCGCCGGCGCCGGCGCCTTCGACAACATCGCCGTGGCCGACTACGTGCGCGACGCCATCGCCGCGATCGCCCTGCTCGTGTCGCTCGCGCTGCCGTGGAACCTCGAGGACCGGTCCGCCGACCGCGTCGAGGTGGTGCTCGCCGTCGCGCTGTCCCTCGCCTCGCTGAGCCTGCCCTACCTGGCCCGCCTCGCCGTGCTGCCCGTGACCTGGACCGTGCACTCGACCCGCCGGGCCCGCCTGCTCGCCGGGCTCCCGCTGGCCGTGATCGGCCTGCTGCACCTCGTCTTCGACGTCAGCTCCGGCACCGGCGTCGGCACCGGGCTGGGCCTCGCGCTGGCCGGTGCGGCGCTCGCGGCCACACCGCGCGACAGCGAGCTCGGCCCGGTCGAGCAGGACGGCGCGGTGCTGCGTGGCTGGCGGTTCGGCCTGGCGGGTGTCGGCGTGCTGATCGCCGCGGGCGCCGTCGCGTCGACCCTGTTCGCCGAGCTGGCCGACGGCGCCACCCTGGGTGACCGCCTGCTGGCACCCGTCTGGCTGGTCCTGGTGCTGGGCCTCGCCTGGCTCCTGGTGGGCGGCACCGTGCGGCACGACCGTCCCTCCCGGCTGGTGCTGGTGGCCGCCGGGTTCGTGCTGGCGCTGCTGTTCGTGTTCACCTCGGGCGACGCGCTGACCGGCCTGGAGTCCATGCGCCCCGGCGTCACGGACCCGAGCCGGTTCGGCCTCGTGCTCCTGCCGCTCGCCGCCGCCATCGCGGGTACGCCCGCCGTGCGCCGCGACCCCGAGGCCGAGGAGGACCTCAGCACCGAGCGCGCCGCCGGCGTCTGGGTGCGGGTGGCGATCCGCGCGTTCGACGTCATCGTGCTGCTCGCGGCGTGCAGCGCCCTCGCGGCGCTGGTGCAGCTCATCGACCCCGGCTTCATCGGGTCGGGCGCCGGCGTGACGCTGGTGGTGCGCCTGGTGCTCGGCGTGGTCGTGGCGGCCATCGCGTGGTTCGCGCGCCGGTCCCTGAGCCGCGACCCCGGCACGGGTCACGTGCCCGCCGTCGGCGCGGCCTGCGTGGCGGGCGTGCTCGGGCTCGTGGTCGTCATCGCGACGTCCGGGGCGAGCCTGGGCGTGAACCTCGGCGACCTGCTCATGGCGCTCGGCCTGCCGATCGTCGCGGCGTCGGCCCTGATGGTGCCGAAGGCGGTGCGCGAGCACTTCCAGACGGTCGGCATCGGCGGGGCGGCGGACGTCGACCGCAGCCAGGCGTACGTGTGGGCGCCGCAGCAGCCCAAGGGCGACAAGGCGCCGCCGGCCACGCTGCCGGAGGAGCCCGTGCGGTCCGCCCCCGAGCTGCGCCGTCCGGCCGAGCCGCGCCGGGTCACCTCGACCGGTGCCGTGCGCACCGTCGCCGGTGCCGCCGCGGCCCAGCGCGCCACGCCGCCCGCCCAGGCGGCCGGCGCACAGGCCGCCACCGCTCCGGGAACCGCCGAGGCCGACGCCGCACCGGCGTCGGGCGAGGTGCCCCTCAGTGCGATGCGCACCGTCGAGGACCTCCCGGCGGCGGGCACCCCCGCGGCCTCGGTGGGCGAGACCGCGACCATGCCGCCGGTGCGCCCGGGCGAGGTGTCCGGTCAGCCGGCCGCGGCGCAGCCCGGGGCGCGCGTCCAGCGCGTGGCCTCCGGTCAGCAGACGGCGCGGATCCGCCCGGTGACGGGCCAGCAGGCCGTGACCGCCGGCGACGACGGGCAGGAGCACGTGACGCGCCCGGTGTCCGTCGGCCAGCCGCAGCGGCCCGAGGCGGACCAGGGCGCGCGGGCCGGGCACACCGCCGTCATGCCGCCGGTGGGTGGCCGGTGGACCGCCGCGGTGGCGCTCGACCCGGCGACGCCGCTCGCGGACCTGGCGAAGATCGTGCAGGAGGCGCCGCACCTGCGCCCGCAGGTCGCGGCCAACCCGTCGACCTACCCGGCACTGCTGGACTGGCTGGGCGCCCTGGGCGACCCGCAGGTCGACGCGGCCCTGCGCACCCGCCGCTGACTCCGCCCCGAGCCCGCCGAGACCTGGTGGTGCCGCCGAGACCTGGCCGTACGCCACCGGGTCTCGGCGGCACCACCAGGTCTCGGCGGCGTCGTGGGGCGGGGGTCCGGATCGTGGGCCGGGTGGCGGGGACGGCGGCCGACAGGGGTAGAGTGACGGCGTGCGTCTCACGGTGATCCTTCTCCTTCGCTGCCGCGACGAGGCCTAGACAGGCCGGTCCCTCGTCGCGGAGGCTTGGTGTGCCGGCCAACCTCACCGAGCGAAGGACACATGATGGAGAACAGCATCACCGCCACCACCCCCGGCGGAGTTCACGAGACCGCGGTGCACGGCACCGCAGGCGGGATCATCGAGGACAACCCGCAGCAGACGTCGGGTATGCCGATCCAGAAGTACCGCCCGTTCCATGAGCAGATCCGCGTCGACCTCCCGGACCGCACCTGGCCCGCCAAGCGCATCGAGAAGGCGCCGCGCTGGTGCGCCGTCGACCTGCGGGACGGCAACCAGGCCCTCATCGAGCCGATGGACGCGGAGCGCAAGCTGCGCATGTTCGAGCTCCTGGTCCAGATGGGCTACAAGGAGATCGAGGTCGGGTTCCCGTCGGCCAGCCAGACCGACTACGACTTCGTGCGCAAGCTGATCGACGAGAACCGGATCCCCGACGACGTGGTGATCCAGGTGCTGACCCAGTCGCGCGCCCACCTGATCGAGCGCACCTACGAGGCCATCGCCGGCGCCAAGCAGGCGATCGTGCACCTGTACAACTCGACGTCGGTGCTGCAGCGGGAGGTGGTCTTCCGCTCCGACCAGGACGGCATCGTGGACATCGCGCTCGACGGCGCCAAGCTGTGCCGCAAGCTGGAGGAGACCGTCCCCGGCACGCGGATCTACTACGAGTACTCCCCGGAGTCCTACACGGGCACCGAGCTGGAGTTCGCCGTCCGCATCTGCAACGAGGTCATCGAGGTCTTCGAGCCGACGCCGGAGCGCAAGGTCATCATCAACCTGCCCGCGACCGTCGAGATGGCCACGCCCAACGTGTACGCGGACTCCATCGAGTGGATGAGCCGGCACCTCGCCCATCGTGAGAACGTGATCCTGTCGCTGCACCCGCACAACGACCGGGGCACGGCCGTGGCCGCCGCCGAGCTGGGCTACCTGGCCGGCGCCGACCGCATCGAGGGCTGTCTGTTCGGCAACGGTGAGCGCACGGGCAACGTCGACCTGGTGACCCTGGGCATGAACCTGTTCTCGCAGGGCATCGACCCGCAGATCGACTTCAGCGACATCGACGGCATCCGCCGCACGGTCGAGCACTGCAACCAGATGCCGGTCCACGAGCGGCACCCCTACGTGGGCGACCTGGTGTTCACGGCGTTCTCGGGTTCGCACCAGGACGCCATCAAGAAGGGCTTCGAGCACATGGCGGGGCGCGCCGAGGCCGCCGGCGTCGGTGTCGACGACCTGGACTGGGGCGTGCCGTACCTGCCGATCGACCCGCGCGACGTCGGGCGGTCCTACGAGGCCGTGATCCGCGTGAACTCGCAGTCCGGCAAGGGCGGCGTGTCCTACCTGCTCAAGAGCGAGCACAACCTGGACCTGCCGCGTCGGCTGCAGATCGAGTTCTCGCACGCCGTGCAGAAGGTGACCGACGAGCAGGGCACCGAGGTGACCGGCGAGGACATCTGGCGCATCTTCACCGACGAGTACCTGCCGGTCGAGGACGGCGCGGAGTCCGGCCTGGAGCACTGGGGGCGGCTCACGCTGCGCGGCACCCGTGCCGTGTCGGCCGAGGGCGAGCAGGACACCCTCGAGGTGGACGTGACCGACCGTGGTCAGGAGCTGACCCTGACCGGTTCGGGCAACGGCCCCATCGACGCCTTCGTCAACGCGATCGCGCAGGTGGGCGTGGACGTACGGGTGCTGGACTACACCGAGCACGCCCTGTCCGAGGGCGGCGACGCCAGCGCGGCGGCCTACGTCGAGTGCGCGGTGGGCGACGACGTCCTGTGGGGCGTGGGCATCGACCCGTCGATCACGCTGTCGTCGCTGAAGGCCATCGTGTCGGCGGTCAACCGCGCGGAACGCACGTCCTCCTGACCCGGTAACCGCTGAATGCTGGATATTCGCCCTTCTGGCACGCGAAGAAGGGCGAATATCCAGCACTCAACGGGCTCGGGTCAGTCGAGGCGGGTGTAGGTGGCCTCGTAGCCCGTGGCCGTCTCCGTGTAGGTCGTGTCGTCGCAGGTGTAGTCGAGCTGCGGGGTGCCGCCGCTCGGCTGGTACTCGCGGCTCTCGTCACCGATCGCCTTGACCACCGTGACGTCGCTGTGGTCGACCCCCGTGGTCGTCAGGACGTCTCCCTCGGTCCGGATCGGGTAGGTGGCCGTACCGGTCCACGTCTCCGTGTACTCGCCCGCCGAGGTCGGGGCGCGCAGCGGCTCGGCGTCGTCGTAGTGCACCAGCTCCGTCCCGTCCGGCTGGAACTCCGTGACCCGGCCCTCGAAGCCCGTGGCCTCGACCGTGTCCTCGCCGAGCCGGACCTGGGCGGTCAGCTCGTCCAGCCGCCAGGTGCCCACCAGGCACTCGTCGATCACGGCCGACGCCGAGGGGGAGGCCGACGCCGGCGCGGACGCCGTCGTCGGGCCGCCCTCCGGGACGCCCGAGGGCCAGCCGAGGGCGAGCGCCGTGGCTCCCGCCCCGACCACCAGCACACCGGCCGCCGCGGCGATCCAGGTGATGGGCCGGGACAGCAGCCGGCGGCGGGATGCCCCCGGCTCCGGCGTGGGCTCCGGGGCGGGCTCCGCGACCTCGGCCTTGAGCACGGTCGCGTCGTCGTCGCGCAGGGTGGTCGCGTCGTCGTCGAGAGGTACGACGTCGGGGCCCGCCGTGATCTTGGTGGTCGCCGCGCGGAACCCGGCGGGGATCTCGTTGACGAAGTCGAGCACCTCCTGCACGCCGGGCCGCTCCTCGGGGTCCTTCGCGAGGCAGGCCCGGACCAGCGGCAGGAGCCAGGCGGGGCAGGTGCTGAGGTCCGGGTCCTCGTGCACCACGCGGTAGTAGACGACGGTGGTGTCGCCCTCGCCGAAGGCGCGCTGCCCGGTCGCGGCGTAGAGCGCGACCGCGCCCAGCGCCCAGATGTCCGCGGCCGGTGAGGACACGCTCCCGCGCACCTGCTCGGGCGCCATGAACGACGGCGTGCCGACCTTGAGCCCGGTGCGCGTGAGCGACGTCGAGTCCGACGCCTGGGCGATGCCGAAGTCGATGACGAACGGCCCGTCCTGGCCGATCAGGATGTTCGACGGCTTGAGGTCGCGGTGCACGATGCCGGCCTGGTGCACGGACCGCAGGGCTTCGGCTACGCCGGCGAGCACGCGCCGCACGTCGGCCTCGGGCAGGGGACCGTTCGCCTGGACGACGGCGGTCAGCGACGGGCCCTCGACGTACTCGACCGCGAGCCAGGGCTGGTCGCCGTCCGGATCGGCGTCGATCAGGGTGGCGAGGAACCGGCCGCGCACCTTCATCGCCGCGGCGGCCTCCCGGCGGAACCGGGTACGGAACTCCGGGTCCTGCACGTACTCCTTGAGGATGGCCTTGACGGCGAGCTTTCGTCCGGTACGGGTTTCTGCGAGGTAGACCACTCCCATTCCGCCCGCGCCGATGCGGCCGAGAAGCTGGTAACCGCCCAGCTCCTGCGGATCGTTCGGGTCGAGCGGGTGGATCTGCGGGGCTGCCCCTGAGCCTGGCACGATCATGGGGGAAACATACCCGATATCCTTGAATTCACCCGACATTTCCGTCACTGTGGATCGGAATCTGCGTCGAGGAGAGCGCCAGATTTCAGAACTACCAGATACAGGGGGACACATGAAGAGGAAGTTCGTGAGCCGGGCGCTGCCGTCCGCGATCGTCGCGGGCGGCCTGCTGGTCGCGGGCACGATGTCCGCGGCCGCGGCCGACGAGACGTCGCCGAAGGTCGAGCAGTCACAGGGCGGCCTCGGCGGGCTCCTCACGGACACCGTCGACGCGGTGGTCGGTGAGGACGGCGTGGTGGACACCACGCTGACCCAGGTGACGGACACCGTCGGCCAGGTCACCAAGGAGGACGGCGCCGTCGACGACACCGTCCAGGGCGTGACCGGCGTGGTGGACTCGGTGGCCGGCAAGGACGGCGCGGTCGACGACGTGGTCAAGGGCGTCACAGGCGGCGGCAGCGGCGAGGCCACGACGCCGGCCGTCACGAGCGACGCCGCGCCGAACGCGGGCGGTCCGGTCGAGGACGTCGTGGGTGGCGTCACCGGCGCGCTCACCGCGGTGGCGGGGGAGGACGGCGCCGTCGACGACGTGCTCGGTGCCGACGGCCCCGAGCAGGGCGTGACCGACAACCTGCCCGCCGAGATCATCGACGACCTGGGCTCGATCGGCGAGAACCTCGGCAGCGGTGACGTGCCGGGTGTGATCGGCGGCGTGGGCGGCCCCGACGGCGTCGTCGACGACCTGCTGGAGAGCCCCTCCTACGCGAACAACCCGGGGGGCGAGAACCCCGGTGGCGGCGGTGGCGACGACGGTTCCGGTGACGGCGGTTCGGACGGCGGCTCGGGCGCGGGCTCGGACGACGGTTCCGGCATCGTCCCGATCGGCAACGGCGACGGCACCG
Source organism: Promicromonospora sp. NPDC052451 (assembly GCF_044547525.1). Taxonomy (NCBI): domain Bacteria; kingdom Bacillati; phylum Actinomycetota; class Actinomycetes; order Micrococcales; family Promicromonosporaceae; genus Promicromonospora; species Promicromonospora sp. NPDC052451. Next base: position 26,155 of record NZ_JBIUAP010000006.1, on the reverse strand, counting down.
GATCCGGCAGCGGGATCGACCCGCTGGCGCCCATCGGCGCCGACGGCGAGGCCCAGGCGCCGGGTGCGCTGGCCGAGACCGGGGCCCAGGCCGCGGGTGCCGCCGCGGTGGCGCTCGGCCTCACGGCCGCGGGCGCGGCGATGATCCGCGCGCGGCGCCGGATGCTCGAGGTCCAGGACTGACACCGTCCTGGCCGACAGGTCCGCCCCGGCCGTCCGGTCGGGGCGGACCTTTTTCCTGCGGTCCGCACGTGCCTGCCCGGGTTACTCTCAGGCCATGAACTGGCTGGTCACGATCAACTTTCACCCCGACCGGCTGGTCGCCGACGGGAGCGAGACCCTCGTCGAGCGGCTCGCGCACGACGGCGTCTGGCGCTCCCAGTTCGAGACCGGCACCAGCAACGGCGGTCTCACGGCCCACGAGGGCGGCGACCGGTGGCGCTGGGAGCAGCGCATGTTCGACGGCCGGTACGACGCCGTGCCGCCGCACGAGCGCCCGCGCTACGGCGCGCTGAACCACCGGGACCGGGCCGCGGGCGGCGCGGTTCGCTTCGGGTCGGCCCACCTGCGGCTGCGCCCGCACGTGCTGGAGCGCACCACGTTCTGCTACCCGGACTCCGTCTTCGACCCCGAGCACTTCGCCGCGAGCGACCCGGCCCCGCTGGTGGCACTGGCGGACGCCGACACCGCGCTCGGCACGCACGACGTGCTCGACGACTACGTCGAGGCCCAGGTGCACGGCCCGGTCACGCTGGCCGACGACGTCGAGGCGCTGGTGCTGGACCCCTGCTACCGGGACACCCCGGTCGCGGAGGCAGCCGGCCGGCTGGGCGTCGCCGTCGAGTGGCACCACGGGTTCCGGCTGCACGTGGACGAGCTGGCCCGCCGCCCGGAGTTCCGGGGCCCGGCGATCGTGGAGGTGGCGCGCAAGGTGGCCGCCGGTCACACAACCGACGGCCGCCTGGACGCCCGCGTGGTGGGCGAGGCCGTGCGGACCGACGAGCACGACCCCCAGGACCTCAAGAAGGTGTGGCACCACCTGGCGCGCTGGGGCGGGCGGTAGCGGCGGCCGGCGGGCGGCGCACCTCGTCTGCCGGCTCCTCCGGCGCCTGCCGTGCCGGCCGGGTCAGCAGCACGCCGGCCAGGCTGACGGCGAACCCCGCCACCGTGAGCAGCGGCAGCTCCTCGCCGAACATGGCCCAGGCCCACGCGGCCGACACCGCCGGGGTGAGGTACAGCCACGTGCTCACCGCGACCGGACCCCGCGTGCGCTGCACGTAGAGGTACATGCCGTAGCCGCCCAGGAACGCCAGGCACACGAGCCAGGCGACCGCGAGCCAGAAGACCGGGTCTGCGGGCGGTGCGGCCTGCCCGCCGGCGAAGGCCACCACGGTGAACGCCGCGAGGGCGGCCGTGCTCTGCACGGTCAGCGAGTCGAGCACGTCGTACCGTCTCTCCTGCGGCGGACCGGGTGCCGGCCACAGGCTGCCGAGCAGCGTCGCGGTCGAGAGCGACAGCATGCCGCCGAGCGCCCAGAGGGCCCCCGCCGCACCGGTCCCGGCCACGGAGCCCGGCCCGACGGCCAGCGCGACGCCCACGAACCCGACGGCGAGGCCCACCGCCTGGCGGCGCCCGCCGGCGGGCCCGGACCCCGAGCCACGCCGCAGCCCGGCCAGGGCGACGGCGACCAGCGCGGGCTGCAGGGACGCGAGCAGGGCGGCGGTGCCGGCGGGTAGCCCCTCCTCGACGGCACGGAACACGCCGTACAGGTACCCGGCCTGGCCGAGGAGACCCAGCGCGGCCTCGCGGCGCAGGTAGCGGATCCCGTACCGGCGCCGCAGGACCAGCACGACCGCCACCATGAGCGGTGCCGCGACGACGTAGCGCCACAGGAGGGTCGTGGTGGCGGGCGCCGTCGGGGCGGCGAAGGTGGCGCCCACGAACCCGGAGCTCCACAGCACGACGAGCAGGCCAGGGGCGAGGCGGTGCAGGAGGCTCTGTCTCATACGATCCAGGTAACCATACAGGTCGGTATACTCGCAGTGCACCGGCCGACGCCCGGGCAGGATGACGAGGGAGGCCCCGATGCCACGACGCAGCCCCAACCCGCACACCGCGGCGGGCGAGCGGATCCTCGCCACCGCGAGCCGGCTGTTCTACGAGCGCGGCATCCGCGGCGTCGGCGTGGACCTCATCGCGGACGAGGCCGGGGTCACCAAGAAGACGCTCTACGACCGGTTCGGCTCCAAGGACGAGCTGGTGGCGGCCTATCTCACCCGGCGCCGGGAACGGTGGAACGCGTGGTTCGGCGAGCGCCTCGCTGCGCGGGTCGCTGCCGGGGCCCGGCCGGGCGCGGAACAGGTGCTCGCCGCGCTGGAGATCTCCGAGGAGTGGGCGCAGGACAACACGCGGGGTTGCGCGTTCGTCAACGCGCACGCCGAGATCGGCGGCATCGACCACCCGGGCAACGCAGTGGTCCTCGCCGACAAGCAGTACATGCTCGGCGTGTTCACCGACCTGCTGCGGCAGGCCGGCCATCCCGGCGCGGAGCGCCTCGGCGCCCAGGTGCACCTGCTCTACGAGGGGGCGATGGTCGCGCACACGACCCGGGCGCAGCCCGACGCGTTCGTCACCGCGCGCGAGGCGGCCCGGGCGCTGCTCGCCCCGCCGGCCTGACGAGCCGGTCCGACCTCCCGCCCGGGCGAGGCGGCTACAGTCGCCCCGTGCACCAGCAGACCATCCTCCAGCCCGGCACCGCCCTCACCGACCGGGCCGCCTACCTGCCCACCTCCGTGGAGACGGCGTACTGGGGCCGCCTGCCCTGCGCCGCCGACACCGCCGTGCTCGCGGTGGACCCCGGCCAGGAGGTGGTGGTCGACACCCTGTCCCACGAGGGTGTCCTGGAGGACCAGGGCGGGGATCCGCTCGCGTACTTCGCGGAGCGCGGCGTGCCCGAGGACGCCGTGCTGGCCGACGCCGTCGAGCTGGCCACGGCCCGCCGCTCCCGGCTCGGCGACCGCACCCCGGGCCTGCCCGGGGTGCCCGGTGCGCACGGCGGCCACGTGGTGACCGGGCCGGTCGAGGTGCACGGTGCCCGGCCGGGCGACCTGCTGGCGATCCGGGTGCTGTCGACCGAGCCGCGGGTGCCGTACGGCGTGATCTCCAACCGGCACGGCCGCGGCTCCCTGCCGGACGAGCTCCCGGCCGGCGGGGCCGACGTCGTGAGCGTCTTCGCGCAGGTGGACACCTGGGCGGACGGCGCGGGGCGCGGCTCGATCCCGCTCGCGGAGGGTTCCGACGCCCGGGTCGGCTTCGACCTGCACCCGTTCCTCGGCATCATGGGCGTGGCCGCGGCCGGCGACGAGCGGCCGCACTCGGTGCCGCCCGGGCCGTTCGGCGGCAACCTCGACATCAACCTGCTGGGTGCCGGGTCCACGCTGTACCTGCCGGTGCAGGTCGCGGGCGCGCTCGCCTACGTGGGTGACCCGCACTTCGCGCAGGGCGACGGCGAGGTGGCCCTGACGGCGTTCGAGGCCTCGCTGCGGGTGCGGCTCGCGTTCGACCTGATCCCGGCATCGGACGCCGTCGCCGCCTTCGGGGAGCTGGCCGGGCCGCTCGCCGAGACCGCCGACCACCTGGTCCCCACGGGGCTGGACGCCGACCTCGACGTGGCGGTGCAGAACTGCGTGCGCGCCGCGATCGCGCTGCTGGGCGTGCGGTACGGGATGTCGCCGGCGCACGCCTACGCGTACCTGTCCGCGGCGACGGACTTCGACATCTCGCAGGTGGTCGACGTGGTCAAGGGCGTCCACGCGCGGATCCGCAAGGCGGACTTCCCGGGGTAGGCGCGGCGCCCGCGGCGTCGGCGGCCTGGCAGCATGTGCGCATGACCCTCGATCCCCGCGTGTGGCGTGTCCGCCCCGAGCCCGGGCCGCTGGTCCGCCCCACCGGCCCCGGCCTGCTCGACGGCGAGACCGTCGCGGTCAAGGACCTGTTCGCCGTCGCCGGGCAGCGGATCGGCGCCGGGAACCCCGCGTGGCTCGCGGCCGCCCCGGTCCAGGAGCGGCACGCCGACGCCGTGGGCCGGCTCCTGGACGCCGGGGCGGCGCTGGCCGGCATCGCCCGGACCGAGGAGTTCGCGTACTCGCTGACCGGCGCCAACGCGCACTACGGGACGCCGCCCAACCCGCGCGCGCCGGGCCGGATCAGCGGTGGCTCGACGTCGGGCCCCGCGACGGCGGTCGCGGCCGGCGAGGCGAGCGTCGCGCTCGGCACCGACACGGGCGGCTCGGTGCGCGTGCCGGCCGCCTACCAGGGGCTGTGGGGCGTCCGGCCGACGCACGGCGCCGTGGCCGACGGCGGCCTGCTGCCGCTCGCGCCCACCTTCGACACGGTGGGCTGGCTCGCCCGCGACGCCGGCACGCTGACGCGGGTGGGCCAGGTGCTGCTGCCCGACGACGCGGCCCCGCTGCCCGGTCCGGCCGCGCTCGTGACGAGCGACGCCCTGCTCGGGCTCGCCGCGCCCGAGGTGCGCGACGCCGTCGGGCAGCGCGCCGCGGACGCCGGGGCCGTGGCCGTCGACTGGGCGCCCGAGCCCGGCTGGCTCGCCGCGTTCCAGACCCTTCAGGCGGCGGAGGCGTGGGTCGTGCACGGTGCGTGGCTCGCCGACCGGATGGACACCCTCGGGCCCGCGGTCAGGGCCCGGTTCGAGCGGGCACGGTCCGTGGGGGCGGACGAGGCCGTCGCGGCCCGGGCCGACGTCGCGCGCGCCCGGGAGCTGATCCGGGAGCGGCTGGGGGAGCGGGTGCTGGTGCTGCCGTCGGCGGCGTCGGTCGCGCCCCGGCCGCAGGAGGCCGAGGCGGCCCGCGCGGCCACGATGCTGCTGACCTGCGTCGCGGGGATCGGTGGCCTGCCCGCGGTGTCGGTGCCCGTGGCGACGGCGAGCGGTCTCCCGGCCGGCGCGTGCCTCGTGGGCCCGGCGGGTTCCGACCGGTCGCTGCTGCACCTGGCGGCACGGCTGGCGGGATAGCCCGCCGCACCCGGGGGCGCCGGCGTGCGAGTGGCGCCGTCCGGCGTGACGGTGGAGGGGACAGCACCGGACGGGAGAAGGATCATGACCCACTCCACCGCTTCTCGACAGGCCCGCGGTACCCACCAGTGGCTCGCCCTCGTGATCGGCGTGGTCTACCTGCTGGTCGGCATCGCGGGATTCCTCGTGACCGGCTTCAGCGGCTTCGCCGAGCACGACCACGGCCAGACGCTGCTGGGCTTCGCGATCAACCCGCTGCACAACATCGTGCACCTGGTCATCGGGCTCCTGGGCATCAGCCTCTGGGGCACCTCGGGCGGCGCCCGCACCTTCGGCTGGCTCCTCCTGGTCGGGTACGGCGCCGCCTTCGTCTACGGCCTGTTCGCCGTCGGCAACCCGGAGATCAACTTTCTCAACATCAACACCGCCGACAACTGGCTGCACGGCCTGAGCGCGCTGGCCGGCCTGCTCATCGCGGTCTGGCCCGCGCGGGCACGGGCCGTCGAGCAGCCGGGCACCACGGAGACGCTGCCGCGCGACGTCAGGTGAGGTGAGCCGCGGGGTCCACGGGCGGGCGAAGATTTACCTCGCTGAAACGCGCGTCTCATCGCGGGGGACAGTTTGAAACTAGGTTTGTCCCGTGGACCTCGCGACCTTCAACGCCCTGCCGACCGCCGAGGCGGCGTCGGCAGTCCGCCCGTGCGCCGACATCGGCGCGTGGGTGGACGACGTCGTGGCCGGCCGGCCCTACCGCTGCCGTGACTCCCTGCTGCTGCACGCGATGCGGGCCGCCGCCGACTGGACCGGCGACGACGTGGACGCCGCCCTCGCGCACCACCCGCGGATCGGCGAGCGGGCCACGGGCGACAGCGTCGAGGCGCGCCTGTCCCGGGGCGAGCAGCCCGCCGCGGCCGAGGCCACGGCCGCGCGGATCACCGCGGGCAACGTGGCCTACGAGGAGCGGTTCGGCCGGGTCTTCCTGGTCCGGGCCGCCGGGCGCACCGCCGAGGAGATCCTCGCCAACCTGACCGAGCGCCTGGCCAACGACCCCGCCACCGAGGCGCTCGTGACCGCCGAGCAGCTCCGCCAGATCGCGCTGCTGCGGCTGGAGGCGCTCGTCGAGCCGGACGAGCCGGACCCTGCGGCCGAGCCCGACGGGGCGGACCGATGACGACAGCCTCGTCCCACGTGCTCGACGCCGCCCGCGGTCTGCCCGCCGCCGGCCTCGCGGTGACGCTCCTCCCGGCGTCCGGGCCCGGTGCCCCCGCGGACGACGGCGCACCGCCCGCCGCCCGCCACGCCGTCACCGACGCCGACGGCCGCATCGCCTGGGGCGAGGTCGCCCCGGGCCGGCACGTCCTGACCTTCGCCGCCGGCGACTGGTTCGCGGCACAAGGCCGGGAGACGTTCTTCGGGCAGGTGGTGCTCGACGTCGTGCTCGGGCCCGACCACACCCACGTGGCCCTGCTGCTGAGCCCGTTCGCCTACACCACCTACCGAGGGAGCTGAATGTCGATAGTCCTGGGGCCCAACCAGTACGGCAAGGCGGAGGTGCGGCTGGTCCGGGTGGACCGTGACACGGCGCGGCACCGCCTCACCGACCTGACCCTCACCGCCCAGCTCCGCGGCGACTTCCGGGCCACGCACGAGTCCGGCGACAACACCGGCGTCATCGCCACGGACACGCAGAAGAACACGATGTACGCGTTCGCGCGCGACGGCGTGGGCTCGCCCGAGACGTTCCTGCTGCGGCTGGCGCGGCACTTCCTGGCGGAGCCGCAGGTGACCGGCGGGCGCTGGCTCGCCGAGCAGCACGGCTGGGAGCGGATCGCGGACGGCCCCGACGGGCACGACCACGCGTTCGTGCGGGGCGGGGCCGAGCGGCGCACGGCGCTCGTGCACGCCGACCCCGACGGCCTGACCGTGCTGGCCGGGCTGCGGGACGCGACGGTGCTCAAGTCCACGGGCTCGGAGTTCTCCGGCTTCCCGCGCGACCGCTACACCACGCTGCCCGAGACCGACGACCGGATCCTCGCGACCGACGTCACGGCCTGGTGGCGCTACGCGCCCTCGTTCACCGGCACCGCCACGCCCGCGCAGTACGACGAGCGGTTCGCGGCGGTGCGCACGATCCTGCTGGAGACCTTCGCCCGGGTGCACTCCCTGGCCCTGCAGCAGACGGTGTTCGCCATGGGCCGGGCCGTGCTGGAGGCCTACCCGGACATCGCCGAGATCCGGCTGTCCTGCCCCAACAACCACCACTTCCTCGTGGACCTGGAGCCGTTCGGCCTGGACAACCCGGGCGAGGTGTTCTTCGCCGCGGACCGGCCGTACGGGCTGATCGAGGCCACGGTGCAGCGGTCGCAGGACGACGGGGAGCACCCCGCGTGGTCGAGCGTCGGGGGGCTGCTGTGAGCGGGAGCGTGGTGGTCGCCTCGGAGCAGGTGCTGGTCGAGGGCGAGCTGCGCCCGGCCGTGCTGCGGATCGAGGGCGACCGGATCGACCAGGTGTGGTGGGGCACGTCCGACCCGGACGCCGTGCTGCGCCCCGCCGACGACCTGCTGGGCGGCGAGGTGCTCGGCGGCACCCCGGAGCCCCCGCCCGAGGTGGTCGTGCTGGGCGACCGGGTGCTGCTGCCCGGCGTGGTGGACACGCACGTGCACGTCAACGAGCCGGGCCGCACCGCGTGGGAGGGCTTCGCCTCCGCGACCCGCGCCGCGCGCCTCGGCGGCGTCACCACCATCGTGGACATGCCGCTCAACTCGATCCCCGCCACCACCACGGTCGAGGCGCTGGAGATCAAGCGTGCCGCCGCGGAGGCCGTCCGCGCCCGGGGCGAGCTGCACTGCGACGTCGCGTTCTGGGGCGGTGCGGTACCCGGCAACGCCGACCACCTGGAGCCGCTGTGGGACGCCGGCGTGCTGGGGTTCAAGTGCTTCCTCGCCGACTCGGGCGTGCCGGAGTTCCCGCCGCTCGGGCCGCAGGAGCTGCTCGACGCGATGGGCCGGATCGCCTGGTTCGGCGGCCTGCTGGTGGTGCACGCCGAGGACCCGGCGGTGCTCGCCGCGGCGCCGCACGCGCCGTCGCGCGCCTACGCGGACTTCCTGCTGTCCCGTCCGGACGAGGCCGAGACCGCCGCGGTCCGTACGCTGCTCGACGCCGTCCGGGAGACCGGCACGCGCACGCACGTGCTGCACGTGTCCTCGGCGAAGGTGCTCGACCTGCTGGCCGAGGCCAAGGCGGAGGGCCTGCCCGTGACGGCGGAGACGTGCCACCACTACCTGACGCTCGCCGCGGAGGACGTGCCCGACGGCGACTCCGCGTACAAGTGCTGCCCGCCGATCCGTGACCGCGGCAACCAGGACGCCCTGTGGGACGGGCTGCGCGAGGGGATCCTGGACTGCGTGGTCAGCGACCACTCGCCGGCGACGGCCGAGGAGAAGTACCGGGGCGCGGCCCCGGGCGAGGCGGACCTCCAGGCCGCGTGGGGCGGCGTGGCGGGGCTCCAGCCCGGCTTCCTCGTCCTGGCCGACGCCGCCCGGCGCCGGGGCGTGCCGCTGGCCGACGTCTCCCGCTGGACCACCGCGCACACCGCCGCGCTGGTGGGCCTGGACCGGGGGCCGCGGCCGAAGGGCGTGATCGCCGAGGGCGCCGCGGCCGACCTGGTCGTCTACGACCCGGACGCCACCACGACGTTCCGCGCGGCCGACCTGGCCCACAAGAACAAGGTCACGCCGTACGACGCCCGGACGGTCCGGGGCGGCGTCACCGCGCTCCGGCCCACGCCGGGGCGGCTGGTCAGGAGGCCCGCATGACCCAGATCCACCCACCCGCCCGGCTGCTCATGGGGCCCGGGCCCGTCGACGCCGACCCGCGCGTGCTGCGCGCCATGGCCGCGCCGCTCGTGGGGCAGTTCGACCCCTTCATGACCGACACGATGACCGAGGCCATGGCGCTGTGGCGCACCGTCTGGGACACCGCGAACGAGCAGACGTTCCTCGTGGACGGCACCTCGCGGGCCGGGATCGAGGCGGCGCTCGTCTCCCTGCTGGAACCCGGCGACCGCGTGCTCGTGCCGGTGTTCGGCCGGTTCGGGCACCTGCTCGCGGAGATCGGTGCCCGCGCCGGGGCCGAGGTGCACACGATCGAGACGGAGTGGGGCACGGTCTTCGACCCGGGGCAGATCGAGGAGGCCGTGCGCCGCGTGCGGCCGCGCGTGGTCGCCGTCGTGCACGGGGACACCTCCACGACCATGGCCCAGCCGCTGGCGGAGCTGGGCCGCATCGCCCGCGATCACGACGCGCTGCTGTACGTGGACGCCACCGCCACGCTCGGCGGCAACCCGTTCCACACCGACGAGTGGGGTGTCGACGCCGCGACCGCCGGGCTGCAGAAGTGCCTGGGCGGGCCGTCGGGCAGCGCGCCCGTGACGCTCTCGCCCGCCGCCGTGGCCGCCATCGACCGCCGCAAGCACGTCGAGGCGGGGATCCGCACCGACCACGACGTGGCGCCGCACGGCAGCCCGATCGTGTCGAACTACCTCGACCTGGCGCAGATCATGGACTACTGGGGCCCGCGCCGGCTCAACCACCACACCGAGGCCACGTCGATGCTGTACGCGGCGCGCGAGTGCGCCCGGGTGCTGACCGACGAGGGCATGGCGGCCGCCGTCGCCCGGCACGCCCGGCACGGCGCCGCGATGCTCGCGGGCGTGCGGGGGCTCGGCCTGGAGGTGTTCGGCGACGTCGGGCACAAGATGCACAACGTGGTGGCCGTGCGCATCCCCGACGGCGTGGACGGCGACGCCGTGCGCGGCGCCCTCCTGGACGACTTCGGCATCGAGATCGGCACCTCGTTCGGGCCGCTGCACGGCGTGGTCTGGCGCATCGGCACGATGGGTTTCAACGCCCGGCGCGACGCCGTCCTGACCACCCTGGCGGCGCTGGAGCACGAGCTGCGCCGCGCCGGCGTCGCGACCCCGCCCGGCGGCGGGGTGACGGCGGCCCTGGCCGAGTACGAGGCCGCCCGATGACCGGCACCGCGGCCTGGGTGCTGGACCGGTGCGACGACCTGACCCGGTACTCCGCACGGGAGGACGCCCTGGAACGCGTCTACCTGTCGCCCGAGCACTCCGCCGCCAACACGGTGGTCGCCGCCTGGATGCGCGAGGCCGGCCTCGACACCGAGACCGACGCCGCCGGGAACCTCTGGGGCCGCCGCGCCGCCGCCGGTCCGCCCCAGCGTCCCGCCACCCCGGGCGAGCCCGCGCTCGTGCTCGGCTCCCACCTCGACACCGTGCCCGACGCCGGGCGGTACGACGGCATGCTCGGCGTGGTGCTCGCCATCGCCGTCGCGCACCGGCTGCGCCACACGGTGCTGCCGTTCGCCCTGGAGGTCGTGGGGTTCTCGGACGAGGAGGGCACGCGGTTCGGCAAGGCGCTGCTGGGCAGCTGTGCGGCCTCCGGCCAGTGGGACGCGGCCTGGTGGGACCAGACCGACGCCGACGGCGTGACCCTGCGCGAGGCCTTCACCCGGTTCGGCCTGGACCCGGGCCGCGTGGGCGACGCCGCCCGCCGTCCGCAGGACCTGGTCGGGTACCTGGAGACGCACATCGAACAGGGTCCCGTGCTGGAGTCGCTGGATCTGCCGCTCGCGTACGTCACCACGATCGCGGGGGCGCGGCGGTTCGTGCTCACCGTCACCGGCGAGGCCAGGCACGCGGGCGGTACCCCGTTCGCCCGGCGCCGGGACGCGCTGGTCGCCGCCGCGCACCTCGTCACCCGGATCGAGGAGCTCGCGGTCGCGGCCGGCTGCCTCGCCACCGTGGGCGACCTGCACGTGCAGCCCGGTGCCGTCAACGTCATCCCCGGCCGGGCCGAGCTCACCCTGGACCTGCGCGGCCGCACCGACGCCGACCGGGACGCCCTGTGGGAGCGGATCGTGGCCGCCGGGCAGGAGATCGCGCGAGAGCGGCGCGTGACGTTCGAGCACACCGAGACCCACCGGGCCCCGTCGACCACCTGCGACAGCCGCCTGTCGGCGGCGGTCGCCAGCGGGATCGCGGCCGCCGTGCCCGGGCTGGACCCGGCACTGCCCGGGACGCCGTCGGACGGTGCGGCGTCCGCCAGGGTCCCCGGCCTGTGGAGCCCCGCGGGTCACGACGGCATGGCGATGGCCGCCGTGACCGGCGTCGGCATGCTGTTCGTGCGCTGCCGGGACGGGATCAGCCACCACCCCGACGAGCACGTCGAGCTCGCGGACGTCGAGGTGGCGCTCGACGCCTGCACGCAGGCCGTCCTCGCGCTCGCCCACCAGGAGGCCCGATGACGTCCGTCGCCACGCCGCTGGAGGAGCGCGTGGCCAGCGCCTACCGCGAGCTGTCCCCGCAGGAGCGCCGGGCCGCCGACGCCCTCCTGGACCACCTCGGTGACCTCGGCACCTACCGCGCCACGGAGCTCGCCACCCTCGCCGGGGTGTCGAAGGCGACGATGAGCCGCCTGTTCCGCAAGCTCGGCTACGACGACTTCGAGGGGCTGCGGGCCCACCTGCGCGCCCGTCGCGGGCGAGGCCTGCCGATCGCCGTCGAACCGCCGCCCGGCCTGCGCGAGCGGCTGGAGCAGGAGATCAAGAACCTCCAGAAGGCGTACACCCTGCTCGACGAGGGCGTGCTCGACGACATCGCCGCGGCGCTCGCGACGGCGGGCGACGTGGTGGTCGTCGGCCGCCGGGGCTCCCTGGGGCCGGCCACCCAGCTGAGGCGCAACCTGGTCCAGGTGCGCGGGCGGGTGCACCTGGCGCCCGCGCCCGGCCAGTCCCTGGCCGACGACCTCGTCGGGCTGGGCCCGCAGGACGTCGTCGTGGTGGTCTCGATCCGGCGCCACGCCTTCCGGGTGGCCGAGATGGTCGAGTCCCTGCTGGCCGACGGCGTCCGCGTGCTCCTGCTCGCCGACTCCAGCCTGCGCCACCTGTCCGGCGTCGTGACCTGGTGGATCGAGTGCCCCATCACCACGCGGGGCGCTTTCGACTCGATGGTGGCGCCCGTGAGTGTCGTGGCCGCCCTCTCGGACCGCGTGCACGAGCTGCTCGACGGCGCCGGCAGCCGTGTCGACGCGATCGACGCCCGGTACGCGCTGCTGCGCGAGATCGACGAGGGCTGACCGCATGGACCTCGACGTGGACACCGTGCGCGTGGCCCGGAGCCGCGCGGACTGCGTGCTGCGGCCCGGCGAGACGTTCCTGGGCGGGGGCACCTACCTCTACTCGGAGCCCGTCCCGCCCGGGGTGACGGGGCTCGTGGACCTCACCGGCCTGGGCTGGGAGCCGTGGTCGGTGGACGGGGCGGGACTGCGCGTGGCCGGCACGTGCACACTGGAGGAGCTGCTGGCGGGGCCCGGCGGGCTCGGGGTGCCCGGGCCGTACCGTGCGCTCGGGATCGTGGCGCCGTGCGTGGCGGCGCTGACGCTCTCGGCCAAGGTGGCCCGCACGGCGACCGTGGGCGGCAACCTGGCGCTCGGCCTGCCCGCGGGGTCGATGGCGGGGCTGTTCGCGGCGCTCGCCGCCCGGGCGGTCGTGTGGACGCCGGACGGCGGTGCGCGCGAGGTACCCGTCGCCGACCTGGTCACCGGGGCCGGCGTCGTCGCGCTGTCGCGTGGTGAGGTGCTCCGCGAGGTGCTGGTCCCCGCGGCCGTGCTCCGGCAGCGCACGGCGGTCCGGCGCGCGTCCCTGACACCGACCGGTCGTACGGCCGCCATGGTGACCGGCCGGTCCGGCGCGGACGGCACGTGGATCACCCTGACCGGGTCGGTGGGCAGGCCGCTCGGCCGCGCCGTCCGCGACCACGCGGCGCTGGACCGCTGGATCGACGCGATCGACCTGGCCGTCCCGACCGTCCCGACCGTCCCGACCGTCCCGACCGTCCCGACCGTCCCGACCGCCCTGCCCGCCCCAGCCGCCTCGGGCGTCCCGGACGGCCTCGCCGGCGGGGGCGGCTGGTACGAGGACACGCACGGGAGCCGCGCATGGCGCGCGGCGATGACCCGGCGGCTCGCACACGAGGTGCTCGACGACCTGGGAGACCCGACATGAGCACCCGTGGAGACGGCGTCGGACGCCCGGAGGTCTGTGTGGCCGGCGTGGCCGGCGTGGTTGGTGTGGCCGGGATGGCCGGCGTGGCTGGTGCGGTCGGCCGCCGGCGCGTGTACGCCGCGCAGGTGCGTTGCTGTGCGTCGACAATGTCTACTCCCTGCAACCCACCTGCGCGGGACGGCATCTCCCGGAGGCGCTCCCGGGCTCGCACGAGGGCCGCCGCATGAGGCTCGACGGCACCGACGTCACGGCCGAACCCCGCCCCGGCCAGTGCCTGCGCACCTATCTGCGGGAGCAAGGGGCCACCGCCGTGAAGAAGGGGTGCGACGCGGGCGACTGCGGCGCCTGCACCGTGCTGCTCGACGGCGCCCCCGTGCAGTCCTGCCTGGTCCCGGCGCACCGGGCCGCGGACGCCGAGGTGGTGACCGCCGCGGGCCTGGGCCGGTTCGGGCCGGGCGGTGATCCCGCCGCGGACGACGAGCACCTGCACCCCGTGCAGCGCGCCTTCGTCGAGGCGGCCGGGTTCCAGTGCGGGTTCTGCACGGCCGGCATGGTCTGCACGGTCGCGGGGACGCCGGAGCTGGCCCAGGAACGCACCGGACACGCGCCCGCCGCCCCGAGCCCCGCCGCGCTCGCCGAGCACCTCAAGGGCAACCTCTGCCGGTGCACGGGGTACCGCTCGATCCGGGACGCCCTCGCCGGCCGCGTGAACACCGAGGTGGCCGAGCCGGGCCAGGCGTTCGGCCGCGCCGTCGTCGCACCGGCCGCCACGCGGGTCGTGAGCGGCCGCGAACCGTACACGCTGGACGAGCCCGAGCCGCCGGGCCTGCTGCACGTGGCCGTGCTCGGCAGCCCGCACCCGCACGCCCGGATCACGCGCATCGACGCGACCGCTGCCCGGCGTGCACCCGGGGTGCAGCTGGTGCTCACTCACCACGACGTACCCGCCACGCCGTACTCCACGGCCCGGCACGAGAACCGTCTCGACGACCCCGACGACACACGCATCCTCGACCCCGTGCTGCGGTTCACCGGGCAGCGCGTCGCGGTCGCCGTCGCCGAGACGCCGCGGCAGGCGCGCGAGGCGCTCGCCCTGGTGGAGGCCGAGTACGAGGTGCTGCCCGCCGTCTTCGACCCCGAGGACGCCCGGCGGCCCGGCGCGCCCCTGCTGCACCCGGACCGGACGCCGCACGAGCACCGCGTCGCGGACGCCGGCCGGAACGTCGTGGCGCAGATCCACGAGGAGTACGCCGAACCCGGGCACGACGGCGTCGAGGCGGCGCTCGCGGCGTCGGCCGCCACCGTGACCGGGACCTGGACCACCGAACGGGTCAACCACGTGGCGCTGGAGACCCACGGGGCGCGCGCCTGGCCCGAACCGGGGCCGGACGGCGACGTGCTGCACGTGCGCACCTCCACCCAGGTGCCGTTCCTCGTGCGTGACGAGCTCGCCCGCCTCCTGGACCTCCCGACGGACCGCGTCCGCGTGGTGGCGGGGCGCGTCGGCGGCGGGTTCGGCGGCAAGCAGGAGCTGCTCGTCGAGGACGTCGTGGCCCTCGCCGCCCTGCGCACCGGGCACCCCGTGCAGTGGGAGCTCACGCGCGAGCAGCAGTTCACCGTCGTACCGTGCCGCCACCCGTTCCGGGTCACCGTGCGTGCCGGGGCGGCGGCGGACGGCACCCTGACGGCGCTCGCGATCGACGTGCTCGCCGACACCGGCGCCTACGGCAACCACGCCCCCGGCGTCCTGTTCCACGGCGTGCACGAGTCGATGGCCGTGTACCGCGCGCCGGCCAAGCGCGTGGACGCCGAGTCCGTGTACACGAACAACGTGCCGTCCGGGGCGTTCCGGGGGTACGGGCTGGGCCAGGTGCAGTTCGCCATCGAGGGGGCGATGGACGAGCTGGCCGCGCGGCTCGGCGTCGACCCGTTCGAGATGCGGCGGCGGAACGTGGTCCGCCCGGGCGACGCGTTCGTCGTCGGCCAGCTCGTGGACGGCGACCTGGAGTACGGCTCCTACGGGCTCGACCAGTGCCTCGACCTCGTCGAGGAGGCCCTGTCCCGGCCCGGCGACACGCCGCCGACCGGCGCCGGGTGGGTCGAGGGCCGCGGCGTCGCCCTCGCGATGATCGCCACCATCCCGCCGCGTGGCCACCGCACGCACGCCCGGGTCACGCTGGAGGCCGACGGCACCTTCGTGGTCGACGTCGGCACCGCGGAGTTCGGCAACGGCACCACCACCGTGCACGCGCAGGTCGCCGCCACGGAGCTCGGCGTGCCGGTGTCCCGGGTGCGGGTCCGCCCGTCGGACACGGCCACCGCGGGCTACGACACGGGCGCCTTCGGCTCCACGGGCTCGGTGGTGGCTGCCCTGGCGGTCCACCGCGCCGCCGCCCACCTGTCCACCACCCTGTCGAGTGCGGGATATTCGCCCTCCGGGGACGATTCGACAGGGCGAACGTCCAGCACTCAGCTCGCCGGGACGTTCGGGGAGGCCACGCACGACGGGTCGCCGCGGTCCGTGGCGTTCAACGTGCACGGGTTCCGGGTCGCGGTGCATCGCGAGACCGGGGAGGTCCGGATCCTGCGGTCGGTGCACGCGGCCGACGCCGGGGCGGTGATCAACCCGCAACAGCTCCGCGGGCAGATCGAGGGCGGTGTGGCGCAGGCGCTCGGGTCGGCGCTGACCGAGCGGATGGTGGTGCGTGACGGCGTCGTCGTGACGCGCACCCTGCGGCACTACCGGGCGCCCCAGGTCGCCGACGTGCCCGAGACGGAGGTCCTGTTCGCCGACACCTACGACCGCCTCGGGCCGCGTGGCGCCAAGTCGATGAGCGAGGCGCCGTACAACCCCGTGGCCCCGGCGCTCGCGAGCGCCGTCGCGGACGCCACGGGGGTACGCCCGCGGGACCTGCCGATGCAGCGGGACCGGCTGTGGGAGCTGCTGCGCACCGACCCCGGGTAGAAACAGGTGTTTCGTCGGGGAGACCTGCTGGGAACGCAATTGAAATCCGACGGTGCGAGCATCGAAGGGTGAGCAGCCCCCTGGAGACGTCCGGCGCCCCGTCCGGCGCACCCGTGCACGACGACGAGGCCTGGCTCCTGCGCGCGGTCGAGGTCGCCGGCCGCAACGTGGCCGACGGCGGTGGCCCCTTCGGGGCCGTCGTCGTGCGCGCCGGTGCCGAGGTGGCCGCCGGCGGCAACCGCGTGACGCGCGACCTGGACCCGACGGCCCACGCCGAGGTCGTCGCGATCCGCGCCGCCTGCCGGGCCCTGGACACGTTCTCCCTGGCCGGGACCACGCTCTACGCCTCGTGCGAGCCGTGCCCGCTGTGCCTGTCGGCGGCGCTCTGGGCCCGCGTGGACCGTGTCGTGTTCGCCGCGGACCGGCACGACGCCGAGCGGGCCGGCTTCGACGACCGGGAGTTCTACGACCTGCTCGCCCGCGACCGCTCGACCTGGCCCAACCCGGTCCTGAACCGCCGGATCGCCCGCGCGGGCGAACCCTTCGAGATCTGGCGCGCCCACGCGGCCCGCACCCCCTACTGACGCGGACCGATCCTGTCGCAGCGGCTTGTCCTGCTACGTAGGCTTTCCGGTGTGGACGTCACGGAACCTGCCGGCCTGCTGGGCACCGGATGAGCACTGCCGCGGTCTGGGGTGTCCTGCTGACGGTCCTGCTGGTTGCATGGGTCGTGCTCGACGGCGCCGTCCAGGGCGTCGGCGCCACCCTGCTGCGTGAACGCGGCAAGGACGGCAGCGACCGACGGCGCGCACCCGCCCGGCGGAGCGCGGTGCTGGCCGCCGTCGGGCCGCTCCGGCTGCCCGGCGAGGCGTCGCTCGTGGCCGCGGCGCTGGTGCTGGTCCTCGCGTTCCCGCAGGCCGCGTCGGACCTGATGCGCGTGGCCTACCCCCTGGTGGTGGCGCTCGCGGGGTCGTGCGTGGTGCGCGACGCCGTCCTCTGGCTGCGCGGCCGCCGGCCCGGGCAGGTCTGGCACGACGTCTGGGAGGCGGTCCTGGTGGTGGCGAGCATCGTGCTCGCCGGGAGCTGGGGTGCCCTGCTCGGCGTGGCGTGGGGCAACGGGCTGGCGGCCCTGGGCCTGGCGGTCGTGGCGGTGGTGGTGACGCGGCTGCACGGGGACGCCGTCGTCGTGTGGCGGCTGCGGCGCACCACACCGCTGCCGGTGATCGTGACCGCCGTGATGATCGCGGCCCCGGTGGTCGGCACGGCGGTGGCGGCCTGGTCCCGGTTCGGCGGTGGGTAGACCTCCGGCAGGTCGAGCGCGGATCGGTTACGAACCGGACTTATCGCCCTGAAGTGCGGCGAGTTGCCGGTAAAATCCTGCGCATCATGACCATGAAGAACCGCATCATCTGCGCGCTCCTCGGTGCCCTGGCGTTCGCCGCCGCGACCCTCCTGCTGCCGTGGCTGCCGGACGCGCTCGTGGGGCTGCTCGGCACCGGCGGCATCCTGCTGTTCCTGGCCGCCCTGGTGCTGCCGACCAACACGCGCCAGCCGCCGGTCCACAGCCTGACCATCCTCGACAAGGGCTACCTCACGCCGGCCGAGATCCACCAGGTCCTCGGCATCTGGCTGCCCACGGGGAGCTCGGCGCTCGACGCCCGTGACGCGCAGTGGACGGTCGCCCGGCACGTGGCCAAGTGGCGTGCCGACCACGTGGTCAACGTGATGGACTTCCACGGCGTGGTGGCCGAGCGGCGGATCGACATGCTGTCGGTGATCCAGTGGGTGGGCATCCAGCTCCTGCCCGCGTTTCTCGGCCTGATGTTCCTCGTGCCCACGCTGGCGCTCACCGGGTTCGACAAGATCAGCGTCAACTTTCTGCAGACGCTCCTGCTCTTCGTGATCTGGGGCACCGTCGCCCTGGTGGTGCGCTGGGTCCTGGAGAAGCACGTGATCCACCGGTTCGTGTGGGAGCCGGAGCTGACCCCGGACGGCACCCGGTTCGTCGAGCGGTGAGCCCGTGCGGCGCCGTCGTCCCGGAGTGTCGGTGACTGGGGGCAGAATGGCTCCGTGCCCCTGTACCGAGACGACGCGATCGTGCTGCGCACCCAGAAGCTGGGCGAGGCGGACCGCATCGTCACGTTCCTGACGCGCGAGCACGGCAAGGTGCGTGGCGTGGGCAAGGGCGTGCGGCGCACGTCGTCCAAGTTCGGGGCCCGGCTGGAGCCGTTCATGGGGGTCGACGTGCAGCTCCACACCGGCCGCAGCCCGCGGCCGGGCATGGGGCTCGACACCGTGACCCAGGTCGAGACCATCGGCGCGTACGCCCGCCGCATCTGCGAGGACTACGCCCTGTACACGGCGGGCACCGTGATGCTGGAGGCCGCCGACCGGCTCGTCGCGCAGGAGCACGAACCCGCGGTGCAGCAGTACTGGCTGCTCGCCGGCGGGCTGCGCGCCCTGTCGGAGCGGCACCACGACGCCGGCCTCGTGCTCGACTCCTACCTGCTGCGCGCGCTCGCGGTGGCGGGCTGGGCGCCGTCGTTCGAGGACTGCGCGCGCTGCGGCGAGCCCGGCCCGCACCACGCGTTCAACGTGGCGCAGGGCGGCGCCGTCTGCCCGCGCTGCCGCCCGCCGGGCTCGACGGCCCCGGCGCCCGAGACCTTTGCCCTGCTGTCCTCGCTGCTCGCGGGCGACTGGGCGACCGCCGACGCGTCCGACGCGCGGCACCGCAAGGAGGCGAGCGGGATCGTCGCCGCCTATGGCCAGTACTACCTGGAGAGAACGTTGCGATCGTTGAAGATGGTGGAACGCTGATGGCCCGTCAGCTCGTGGCGCCGTACCCGCACCCGTCCGGCGAGCAGGCTCCGCGGATCCCCCGGGAGTTCCTGCCGCGGCACGTGGCCGTCGTGATGGACGGCAACGGCCGGTGGGCCAACGCCCGTGGCCTGCCGCGCATCGAGGGCCACAAGGCGGGGGAGAACTCGCTGCTCGACGTCGTGGCCGGGGCCGTCGAGGTGGGCGTCGAGTACATCTCGGCCTACGCGTTCAGCACGGAGAACTGGAAGCGCTCGCCCGAGGAGGTGCGCTTCCTGATGAACTTCACGCAGGACGTGATGCGGCGCCAGTGCGACGTCATGGCCTCCTGGGGGGTGCGGATCCGCTGGGCGGGCCGCCGTCCCAAGCTGTGGAAGTCCGTGATCGACGTGCTCCTGGAGGCCGAGGAGCGCACCAAGGACAACGACCGCTGCACCCTGACGATGTGCGTCAACTACGGCAGCCGGGCCGAGCTGGCCGACGCGGCCGCGGCCATGGCGCGGGACGCCGCGGCCGGAAAGCTGGACCCGAGGCGGATCTCCGAGAAGACGGTGCAGAAGTACCTCTACCTGCCCGACGTGCCCGACGTGGACCTGTTCCTGCGGTCCTCGGGGGAGCAGCGCACGTCGAACTTCATGCTGTGGCAGGCGGCGTACGCCGAGATGGTCTTCCTGGACGAGCCGTGGCCCGACGTCGACCGCCGGCACCTCTGGCACGCGGTCGAGGAGTACGCGAAGCGCGACCGCCGCTACGGCGGGGCCCTGGACGCACCTGCGCCGAAGTAGAACGGTCACCGTTCCACTTCGGCGCGGTGGTCACTTGTCCAGGGTTTCCGACAGGGCGTCGATCAGCTTGGGCATGCCCTCCGGGTACTGGACCGAGAGCGCGGTCGGGGGCGAGACCGCCGAGACCGCGACGGTGCCGACCTGCTGCACCACCATGCCGTTCTTGACGGCGGGCATGGCCTGGAGCTCCTTCTTGTCGGGGAGCGCCGCGGCCTCCTCCTCGGTGTACGTGTAGGCGACCACGACGTCCGACTCGAGCTTGTCGAGCTCCTCGTACGAGAGCGTGTAGAAGAACTCGCCGTCGTCGGGGGCGAGCTCCTCCACGGCCGGGGCGGTCTCGAAGCCGAGACCCTCCAGGAAGCCGGCACGCGGGTCGGCGGCGCGGTAGACGTAGACGAGGCCCTCGGCGGCCGAGTCGACGATCGCGGCGACCGTCTTGCCCTCGAACTCCGGGTGCGCCTCGGCCTGCTCGGCCAGGTAGGTGTTGATCTCCTCGACCTTGGCCTCGCCCGCGGCGCTGCGGCCCAGGGCGTCGTCGGTGGCGGTGATGATCTCGTCCCACGGCGTCTGCCAGGGTGTCTCCGGGTAGGCGACCGTCGGGGCGATCTCGCTGAGCAGGTCGTACTGCTCCTGCGTCAGCCCTGAGTAGGTGGCGATGATGACGTCGGGCTCGGCGGCCGCGAACTCCTCGTAGGGCACGGTGGCGCCGGCCTCGGCGTCGGTCAGCACGGTGGGGTGCTCGACGCCCGCCTCGTCGTAGGCCTCCTCGACCCACGGCAGCAGGTTGCCCTCGCCGACGGTCCAGGTCTGCTCGGCGACGGCGACCGGGTAGACGCCCGCCGCGATCGCGGCCTCCGTGGAGCCCCAGCCCCACGTGGCGACGCGCACCGGCGCCTCCTCGATCGTCGTCTCGCCGAGGGCGTGCTCGATGGTCAGCGGGAACTCGTCGGTCGCACCGGAGGCGTCGGCCGACGGCGTCGCGTCGTCCGCGGCCGGTGCTTCGGACGCGCAGCCCGACAGGGCGAGGGCGGACGCGGCGACAAGGCCGACGGCCGCCGCGAGGGAACGGCGAGGGCGCACGGTAACTCCCGGATGTTCAGTGGGACGACCGGCGGGCGCCGGTCGAGATGAGGTAACCCTAACCAGATTTGGTCACGACGATGTTGCGAAATTAGTCGGGAATCGGGTGAGGAAGACCACGGGCCGGTGTCAGACCCCCGAGTGGAACCGGCCCACGGGCACCACGAGGGGCGAACCCGCCACCGGATCGGGCACCACCTGGGCGCGCAGCCCGAACGCCTCGTCGACGACCTCCTGCGTGAGCACGTCGGACGGCGCGCCCTCCGCGACGATCCGCCCGGCCGACATCACGACCAGATGGTCGGCGTAGCGGGCGGCGAGGTTGAGCTCGTGCAGCACCATGGCCACGGTGGTGCCGCGGTCCCGGTTCAGCTCCGTGAGCAGGTCCAGCAGGTCGAGCTGGTGGCGCACGTCCAGGAACGTCGTCGGCTCGTCGAGCAGCACGATGTCCGTCTGCTGCGCCAGCACCATCGCGATCCAGACGCGCTGGCGCTGCCCGCCGGACAGCTCCGCGACCGGCCGGTCGGCGAGCTCCGCGACCCCGGTCGACTCCAGCGCGGTGCCGACCACGGCGTCGTCGTCGGAGGAGTGGCGGCCGAACCAGCCCTGGTGCGGGTAGCGGCCGCGGGCGACCAGCTCGGCGACGCGGACGCCGTCGGGCGCGATGGACGACTGCGGCAGCATGCCGACCTTGCGGGCCAGCTCCTTGCGGGGCATCGCCGTGATGTCGGCGCCGTCGAGCGTGACGCGCCCGCCGTCGAGCGGGTGCAGGCGCGCCAGGCCGCGCAGCAGCGTGGACTTGCCGCAGGCGTTCGGCCCGACGACGGCGGTGATCTTGCCGTCGGGCAGCGTGAGGTCGAGGCCCTCGATGACTTGTCGGCCGTCGTAGCCCAGGCTGACGCCCTCGGCGCGCAGGTTGGTCATCGGCTCCTCTTCTCGGTCGTGGCGAGCAGCCACAGCAGGTAGGGGGCGCCCACCAGCCCCGTGACGATGCCCACGGGGGCGGCCACGCCGAGCAGCCCGTGCTGCCCGACGACGTCGGCGACCAGGGTCAGGGCCGCGCCGGTCGCGGCGGACGCGACCAGGGCGGCGCCGCCGTCGTTCACCAGCCGGCGGGCGATGGCGGGGGCGACGAGTGCGACGAAGGCGATGGGGCCACCGGCGCTCGTCGCGAGCGCGACGAGCGCGACGGCGAGCAGCAGCGCGCCGATGCGCGCCGCGTCGACGTGCACGCCGAGCGCTCGTGCGTTGTCGTCGCCCAGGGCGAGCGGCCCCTGCGTCCGGGCGACGACCGCGACCGCCACGCACAGCACGAGCGTGCCGGCCGCCACGAGCCCGAGCTGTTCCCCGCGGATGTCGGACACGGAGCCGACGGTCCAGGTCAGCACGGCCGCCGCCTCGTGCTCCTGCGAGCGTGCCATGGCCCAGGCGATGAGGGAGGCGCACAGGTACGCCAGCCCCACGCCGACCAGCACGAACCGGATCGAGTGCAGGCCCTTGCGCCACGCGAGCAGCCAGATCAGCAGAGCGATGGCGCCCGCACCCGTGAAGGCGAGGCCGGACAGCGCCACGCCGCTCAGGCCCAGCACCAGCATGCCGGTCACCGCCCCGAGGCTCGCGCCCGTGGAGATGCCCAGGATGTCGGGGGAGGCGAGCGGGTTGCGCAGCGTCGCCTGGAACAGCGCACCCGCCAGGCCGAACGCCGCACCGACGACGATCGCCGCCTCGATGCGCGGCAGGCGCAGCATCTGCACGATGAAGACGTCGCCCCTGTCGCCGAGGCCCACGGCACCGGCGATGGCCTGGCCCGGCGTGAGCCCGGCGGCACCCATGAGAAGGGCGCCGGTCGCGGCGACGAGCACCACGAGGACCATCCCGGCCACGACGAGGACCTGGCGACGACGGCGTGCGGTGCGCAGCCCGGCGAGGACGGTGCGCAGGTCGTTGACCGTGGCCATCAGGCACCCGCCACGTTGCGGCCGCGCGCGACGGCGATCAGGACGGGGGCGCCCAGGAGCGCGGCGACCACGCCTGCCTCCAGCTCGGAGCGGGGCAGCACGAGCCGGCCCAGCACGTCGGCCGCGAGCAGCATGACCGGGCCCAGGAGCGCGCCGATCGCCATGATCCACCGGTAGTCGGTGCCCACCAGGCGCCGCGCCGCGTGCGGCACGACGAGGCCGACCAGCGCGATCGGCCCGGCGAGCGACGTCGCCGTACCGGCCAGCAGCACGATCGCGACCGCGGCGAACGCGCGGGTGGTCCCGACGCGCTGACCCAGCGCCGTGGCGACGTCGTCGCCCAAGGCCAGCATGTTGAGCCGGTGGGCGAGCGCGGCCGCCAGGATCACGCCGACCACGACGAACGGCCACAGCCAGGCCACGGTGTCCAGGCCGCGCCCCGTGAGGGAGCCGACCGACCAGAACCGGTACAGGTTGAACGCCTGCTGGTCGCGCAGCAGGACGAGGGTGATGAGCGGCGTGATGAGCGCGGTCACCGCGGCGCCCACCAGCGCGAGACGCACCGGCTGGCCGCGTCCCACCGAGAACACGATCGCCGCCGCGGCGGCGGCGCCGAGGAAGGCGAACCACACGTAGCCGATCGGCGACGTGACGCCGAAGATCCACACCGCGCACACCACCGCGAGCGACGCGCCCGAGTTGAGGCCAAGCAGACCGGGGTCGGCGATCGGGTTCCGGGTGACCCCCTGGATGAGGGTGCCCGCCGTCCCGAGCGCGACCCCGGCCGCCAGGCCCACGATCGTGCGCGGCAGCCGCTGGTCGAGGACCACGTCGTGGTCCACGAAGCCGGGCACCGGCGCGGTCAGGGCCCGCCAGACCTCGACCGGCGCGATGTCGCGCACGCCGAGCGCGAGGCTCGCGAGGACGACGAGCGCCAGGGCGACCAGGGCCGTGAGTACCGCGAGCGTCCGTCGCCGGGCGCGGTGAGCGACGGCTTCCGCACCCTCACGGCGTCCCGCGGATGCGGGCGCGGGTGAGGTAAGCATTGCCTAAGCATTCCACAGTGCCAGGGGTGCTCGGCACACGCTCGCGGGGGGGCAGGACGCCGGGTGCGGTCAGGAGTAGGAGTCGCAGCCCCAACCGTCGTTGTCCCGGTCGAGGTCGTGGTAGTCGTTGGTGCCGACCCAGACCGTCCGGCCGATGTCCGCGCAGTCGAGGTCGGGGTTGGTGGGCGACACGGGGCACTGCCAGCGACCGGCGGAGTAGACGCAGACGGCGTCGGACGCGACGTCCGGCTGGTAGGTGCTCACCTGGGGCTGGTAGCGGACGATCCACTTCCCGGAGCGCGTCGCGGTGGTCCGGTAGGTGTAGACGCCGTTGCTGTTCGTCCGGACGGTCGCGACCTTCCGGGACCCGGCGGTGCCCGACGGGTCGAAGTGGATGGTCACCGCCCGAGCGGACATCGGGCGCCAGGTGCCGCTGCGCTTGTACTTCAGGCTGCCCGTGACGGTGAGCGTCCTGTTCTTGGCGATCGGCTCGGGCTTGGCGTCGGCGGTGACGTTGGTGTCGTAGGCGGCCGTGGGCTGCGCGGATCCCGCGTACGCGGGTGCGGATGCCGTCAGGGCGAGCGCGAGGGCGCTACCCAGGGCGAGGATGCTTCGGCGGATCATGTGGTGGTCGGACCTCTTCGGACTCGGGGCACCGCGACGCGGCGCCTTCGTAGTTCCAGAGCCCGCGACGCGGCGGACGTGATCCAGAACGGCCGGCCTTCACCCGGGTGAACCGGCAGGTCACAGCTGTGGAGAACCTGCCCCGCGGGCACGGGCTGCTGCCAGGCGCAATGCACCCTCGCGCGGGCATCCTCCCTTGCGCGGGCATCCTCCCTTGCGCAGGGGTCCCCCTCGCGCAGGCACCCGCTCGGGAGAACCTGCCCCGCGGAGGTGAGTTGCTGTGTGTAGACGATGTCTACTCAGCGCAACCCACCCTCGCGCAGGTATATCTGTCCGGGCCGAGGGTGTCTCCTCGCCCCCGCCTCGCCCGCTCCGCCTGCCCACGCCGGGCCCTGCCCCGCCCACGCCCGGCCCTGCCCTGCCCTGCCCCGCGGAGGTGAGTTGCTGTGTGTAGACGATGTCTACTCAGCGCAACCCACCCTCGCGCAGGTATATCTGTCCGGGCCGAGGGTGTCTCG
>NZ_JBIUAP010000006.1:0-1151 GCF_044547525.1 Promicromonospora sp. NPDC052451 | reverse complement strand
CCTCGCCCCCGCCTCGCCCGCTCCGCCTGCCCACGCCGGGCCCTGCCCCGCCTACGCCGGGCCCTGCCCCGCTCCGCCCGGCTCCGCTCCCTCCGCCCCGCCGGGCTCCGCCCGCCCGGCCCCGCCCGCCCGGTCCCGCCCGCCCGGCCTCGTATGTCTGCTTGCTGCCGCGCCGGGAGTCCGGTGCGCACCGGCATGCGTTCACTCGCAGACCAGCGTTGTCCACAGGCGCGGCCGGTTGGTCCGGCGGCGCCGGGGCGGGCGGTGCACGATGAGGCGGTGGAGATCCAAGGGGCGGCCGTGGACGCGGCGCGACTCGTGCGCGACGCCCGGTACGCGGCCGGGCAGACGCAGATGGCGCTGGCCGACCGGGCCGGCGTCTCGCGGGCCACGGTGGCGGCGATCGAGACCGGTGCGCGCTCGCCGTCGTGGGCGATGCTGTCGAAGATCCTGGCGGCCACCGGCAAGCAGATGAGGGTGGAGCTCGAACCGCTCGACGAGGACCTGCGTCGCGCGGTCGCCGCCATGGGGGAGGGTGCCGCGGGCAGCACGGAGGCGGCGGACGACCTGAGCATGACGGTGTCGCTCATGGAGGGGCTGGTCGACGTCGGCTACCGGTTCGAGGGCACGGCGGCCGCGGCGCTGCTCGGAGGTCCGATCCCGCTGCCCGGCCGGGTGGGCCTCGCGCTGCCCGACGGGCCGGAAGCGGTCGGCTGGCTCGTCCGGCTGATGCAGACGGGGGCCGCAGCGGTGACGCCGCTGGGCAGGTCGTACCCGCTGGACGGCGTACGGAGCCCCGAAGGGGTCGCACGGCTCGTGGAGCTCGGGGACGGCGGTGCGTTCCTCCTGGACTACTGGCTGCGCACCTTCCTGGTGCGGTTCGCGCCGCACGAGGAGACGGCGCGCGCGGTGCTTGTCGTGGGTGAGCACGCGCCGCTCCGCGTCCAGCCGCTCCACGAGATCGAGGCCACCGACAAGCACGTCGCGGGGGGGGGGGGGGGGGGGGGGGGGGGGGGGGGGGGGCCCCCCGCCGGGGGGGGGGGGGGGGGGGGGGGGGCCCCCCCGGGGGCCCCCCCCCGGGGGGGCCCCCCCCCCCCCCCGCGGCGCCCCCCCCCCCCCCCCCCCCCCCCGGGGCCCCCCCCCCCCCCCCC
>NZ_JBIUAP010000005.1:59298-446447 GCF_044547525.1 Promicromonospora sp. NPDC052451 | reverse complement strand
ATCGCGCGGCCCATGGCCACACGCTGACGCTGACCACCGGAGAGGGCCTTGGGCTTGCGGTCCAGGTACTCGGTCAGGTCCAGGATCTTGGCGGCTTCCTCGACCCGCTGGCGGATCTCGGCCTTCGGGGTGCCGGCGATCTTCAGGGCGAAGCCCATGTTGTCCGCCACGGACATGTGGGGGTAGAGCGCGTAGTTCTGGAACACCATCGCGATGTCGCGGTCCTTGGGCTGCACGTCGGTGACGTCCCGGTCACCGATGAAGATGTGCCCGCCGTTGACGTCCTCCAGACCCGCCAGCATGCGCAGCGAGGTGGACTTGCCGCAGCCGGACGGGCCGACGAGGACGAGGAACTCGCCGTCCTCGATCTCCAGGTTCAGCTGGTCGACGGCCGGGCGCTCCGTGCCCGGGTAGACGCGCGTCGCGTGGTCGAAAGTGACCGTAGCCATGAGAAAACATCCCTCCACCGGCAGGTACGTGCCGGACGATCCGTTGTGGTCGGGTGCCGTTGCTTCCACTGACGTGTCGGCGGTGACACTGTTGCAGCGCGATCGTACCCCGGTTGGTCAAGGTCGCGGTACAGACCAGGTCACAGGCAGGTCACTCCTCGCCCAGCGTGCGGGCCAGGCCGGCCAGGACGGCGGCGAGCGCGTCGGGGTCGGGCACGCGGTGCGAGGCGAGGGTGTCGCCGGTGCCGACCTTGATCGACAGGTCGCCGGCCTCCAGGGCGGCGAACGCCGCCTCGTCGGTGGTGTCGTCGCCCGCGTACAGCACGCGCACCTTCTCGACGCCCAGCTCGGCCGCGACGGTGCCGCGCAGGCGGCGCAGGGCCTCGCCCTTGCTGGTGGGCACCACGGAGACCTCGACCACGTCCTTGCCGTGCATGGCCGGCAGGCCCTGGTTGGCGGCCACCTCGTCGGCGGCCACGGTGATGGCCGCGGCGTCGTCCACGCTCGCCAGGCGCGTGTGCACGACGGCGGCGGCGGGCTTGACCTGCACCCACGCCCCCTCCCGGCCCGACACGGCGGACTCGAAGCCGGCCACGAGCGCGTCGAGCTGGGCGGACTGCGAGGTCGTGAGGTGGAACGGCACCTGCTCGACGCCGGAGCTGGTGGCCCGGCCGGCCTCCGCGCCGTGGCTGCCCACGAGGAACGTGCCCTCGGGAGCCACGGTGCGCTCGGCGAGGTCGGACAGGTCGCGCCCGGACACGAACGCCAGACGGACCGGCGCCTCGTGCGTGAGCGCGTGCAGCTGCTCGACGGCGGCGCGGGCCGCCTTGGTCATGGCCGACGCCTTGGGGTCGTCGACCAGGGGCGCGAGCGTGCCGTCGAAGTCGGAGGCGAGCAGCCAGCCCGTCGTCGGCTTCTTGCGTCGCCCGTTGCCGTTGCTCATCCGGGCCAGACCCTTGGCGGGCACGCCCTCCGGGAGCGTGGTGAACGCGGTCAGGGCGTCCCGGAGGTTGTGGTGCCGGGGCTCCGCCGCGCGCGGGTCCACGGTGAGCGGCCGGGCCGGTACCGCGGTGAGCACGCCGAGGAACGTCTCGGACCACTTGGCGACGTCGTCGGCCAGGACCTTGCGGCGCAGGCGGCGCATGCGGCGGCGCTGCTCGCGGGGGTCCATGGTCGCGGCGGCCACGATGATGTCCTTCATGCCGTCGATGTCGTGCGGGTTGACCAGCAGCGGGCCGGGCGAGAGCTCGTCGGCCGCGCCGGTGAACTCGCTCAGCACCAGGGCGCCGCGCTCGTCGGAGCGGGCGGCGATGTACTCCTTGGCCACCAGGTTCATGCCGTCGCGCAGCGAGGTCACCAGCAGCACGTCCGCCGCGAGGTAGAGGGCCGCCATCTCCTCGGGCGGGTAGGAGTGGTGCAGGTAGTGGATCGCGGAGTGGCCCAGCTCGCCGTACTCGCCGTTGATGCGGCCCACGAGGATCTCGACGTGCTCCCGCAGCTCCTGGTAGGCGCCCACGTTCTCGCGGCTCGGGCTGGCCACCTGCACGAGCGTGTGGTGCTCCACGTCGAGCCGCCCGTCGTCGAGCAGTTCGCCGTACGCCTTGATGCGGTGCCGGATGCCCTTGGTGTAGTCGAGCCGGTCCACGCCGAGCATCAGGATGTCGGGGTTGCCGAGGTCGGCCTTGATCTCCTTGGCGCGCGCCTGGACCTCGGGCGTGCGGGCCAGGGTGTCGAACCGGCGGGAGTCGATGGAGATGGGGAACGACGACGCACGCACGTGCCGGCCGGGGCGCCCGTCGGCGTCGGGGATCGTGATGACCGGGCCGCGCGTGGTGAACCCGGTGAGGCGGCGCGCGGAGCGCACGAAGTTCGCGGCGTCGCCGTTGCGCTGGAAGCCCACCAGGTCGGCGCCCAGCAGGCCGTCGATGATCTGCCGGCGCCACGGGAGCTGTGCGAACAGCTCGACCGGGGGGAACGGGATGTGGTCGAAGAACCCGATGCGCAGGTCCGGGCGCAGGTCGCGCAGCATGCGGGGCACGAGCTGGAGCTGGTAGTCGTGCACCCACACGACGCCGCCCTCGGCGGCCTGCTCGGCGGCGGCGTCGGCGAACCGCTGGTTGACGCGGCGGTAGGCGTCCCACCACTGGCGGTGGTAGTCGGGCGGTGCGATGACGTCGTGGTAGAGCGGCCAGAGCGTCGCGTTGGAGAAGCCCTCGTAGTAGCGCTCGATCTCGGTGGCGCTCAGGGTGACCGGCACCAGCAGCATGCCGTCGGCGGTGAACGGCTCGTGGGCCAGGTCGGGTGCGCCCGACCAGCCCACCCACGCGCCGTCGGCGTCCTGCATGACCGGTTCCAGTGCGGTGACCAGGCCGCCGGGCGACCTCTGCCAGGTGAGGTCGCCCTCGGGACCGACCGTGAAGTCGACCGGGAGCCGGTTCGCGACGACGACCAGATCGTACCCGTCTTTACCCGGCAATGTACTGCTCCTTGGATGTAGAAGAGTCACGCTGTCCAGCGTCAAGAGTACCGAGGTCTTGTACCTGCTCAGGGTAACGATGTCGGTGACTCACTCGCCGGGGCGCGCTCCCGGTGCTGGTCAGAGGGCCGGACTTGACGGGCATCGCCCGTGCGCGGCGGATAGCGTGTGCCCCATGGAGGAGGTGGACACCCCGGTCGCGCTGCCGGGTGCCGGACCCGTCGCGGGCACTCAGCTCGGCGGGTACACGGTCGTGCGCGAGATCGGGTCGGGCGCCATGGGCGCCGTCTACCGGGCGGTCGACGGCGGCGGGAACGCCGTCGCGCTCAAGATGCTGCACCGCCACCTCGACGACCCGGCCGCCCGCGAACGCCTGCGCCGCGAGGCCGCCGCGCTCCAGGGCCTGCGCCACCCCGCCGTCGCCCGCGTGCTGGACGCCGAGCTGGAGGGGCCCGAGGCCTTCATCGTCACCGAGCTCGTCGAGGGACCCACCCTGGAGGAGGAGATCGACGAGCGCGGGCCGCTCGACCCCCGGGACCTGTTCGAGCTCGCCGACCAGCTCGCCGACGCGCTCGAGGCCGTGCACGGCACCGGCGTCGTGCACCGGGACCTCACCCCGTCCAACGTGCTCATCGCGCGCACCGGGCCCGTCCTGATCGACTTCGGGCTCGCCCAGGGTCCGAACGACCCGCGCGCCACCCGCACCGGGTTCGTCATGGGCACCCCCGGCTACCTCGCCCCCGAGCTGCTCGACGGCGCCGAGCCCGGCCCCGACACCGACTGGTGGTCGTGGGCCGCCGTGCTCGCGTTCTCGGGCACCGGGCGCGCGCCGTTCGGCGTCCGCCCCACCGAGCTGGTGCTGCGCCGCTCCCGGCAGGGTGACGCCGACCTCGACGGGCTCCCGCCCCGCGCGGAGCGGGCGCTCGCGGCCGCGCTGCGCGCCGTGCCCGCCGAACGGTGGGGTCCCGACGAGGTGGCCCGGGCGCTCAAGGCCGAGTCCGAGGCGTTCGTCGCCGAGACCGAGGGCGACGACGAACGGACCGCGGTGCTCGGCACCGCGGACAGGACGGCCGAGACGGCGGCCGACGCCGGTTCCACGCGCGTGCTGCCCGACGGCGTGCCCCCGCGCCGGCACCCGGTCTCCGCGGCGGCCGGCGGGACGGGGGTCGGCGCCGCAGCGGGTGCCGCCGCGCGCCGCCGCAACGCCGCCGGTGGCGTGACCGACCTGGCGGCCGCACCCGTCACCCAGGCCCGGGGGCGTTCCGTGACCGGTCGGGCGGTCGGCGCGCCGAGCCCGGCCCCGCCGTCGGTCGCGCCGGTCGTGGTCCCGGAGAACCCCGCACGTGTGCGGGGGTACCGGGGGATCTTCCTCACCGCGGGGCTGGCGCTCGTGGCGCTCGCGGCGACCATGCCCGGCATCGCCGCCGCCGTGCTCGTGGCCCTGCTGGTCCTGACCCGCCTCGCGGGCATCGCCGTCGAGGAGTTCCGCAGCCGCCGCGAGCGGCGCGGCCCGAGCCGGGCCGACGCGCTCGTCGCGACCCTCCTGTCGCCCTGGCACCTCGTGCGCGCCGTGTTCGGCGTGCTGCCCGCCGCGGCTGTCGGCATCTGCTGCGGCGTGATCGTGGTGCTGCTGGGCCTCCTGCTGTTCGCGCCCGGCAACCTGATCATCGTCCCGGACCCCAGCATCGAGGCACGGTCGGTGGGCGGCATGAACCAGCCGATCGTGGACAGCCTCGTGCTCGGCGTCGCGATGCTGGTCACGGTGGTCGTGGCCTGGTGGGGGCCGGCCTCGTACGGGACCCGGGTCGGCGCCGGCCCGCTGCTGCGCCGTGTCGCGCCGTCGCGTCGGGCCAAGGTGGTGCTCGGGCTGGTGCTGCTGGCGCTCGCGGTGCTCGCCGCGGTCCCGCTGTTCGACGGCACCGTGGACGTGCTGTGGTGGCCGCTGAGCGGCCGGCCCGACGTGGCCTGGTAGACCGCCCGGTCGCGGGCCCGGATCGTAACGAAACGTTCAGGGCTCTCCCAGCGAGCGCTAGTAGTCTTGGTCCAGGCGCGTGCCGCGCCTCGCCCCCATTGGCCCGCATCTCGAAGGACCCCGATGTCGACGAATCAGACCAAGGCGCAGCGCCGTGACGCGGCCCGCGCCGAGGCCCTCGCTCTCCAGAAGAAGCAGCAGGCTCGCGAGAAGCGGAACCGGGTGATCGTCCTGAGCGTCCTCGCGCTCGCGGTGGTCGGCCTGGGCGTCGCCATCTGGCTGATCCTCGCCGAAGGTCAGAAGACGCCCATGGAGAAGGTGGAGAACATCCCCGCCGGCGTGGTGGAGCAGACGGGCATCCCTGTGGGGGCCGACGGCGTCGCGGGGACCGAGAACGAGGGCGCGAAGACGCTCGACGTCTACGTGGACTACATGTGCCCCGTCTGCGGCCAGTTCGAGTCGCTGAACGGCGCCAGCATCACCGAGATGCGGGAGGCCGGGGACGTCACGCTGATCGTGCACCCGATCTCGATCCTGGACCGCACGTCGCAGGGCACCGAGTACTCGACGCGTGCGGCGGCCTCCGCGGCCTGGGTGGCCGACCGGGCCCCCGAGCAGTTCAACGCGTACCACGAGGCACTGTTCGCGAACCAGCCCGAGGAGCAGACGCCCGGCCTGACGGACGAGCAGCTCGCCCAGATCGCGCAGGACGCGGGCGTGCCCGCCGACGTCGCAGCGGGCATCTCCGACGGCGACGCCATGGACACCTACGGCGAGTGGGTCGAGGCGGCCACCGCCGTCGCCGGTGACGACCCCGACGTCGTGAACCCCGAGACCGGCAGCCTGGGCACGCCGAGCGTCCTCATCGACGGCGAGCGGTTCACCACCTGGCAGACCGTCGGCGCCCTCACCGAGGCGATCACCGGCGAGGCCGCGCCGTCCTCCTCGCCTTCGGCAGAGCCCTCCACCGAGCCGTCCGAGTGACGACGACGCGGTGACCGCGGAGCCCCGGACATCGCGTCCGGGGCTCCGCTCTTCCCTCTCGGGCCGGAACCGTTAGGCTGTTCCCCGCCCGCCGCCTTAGCTCAGCTGGTAGAGCTCCCGCCTTGTAAGCGGAAGGTCGTCGGTTCGAACCCGACAGGCGGCTCCACGTACCTGCGAGGTCGGCAGTTTGCTTCGAGGTCGGCACAGGCCTGTACCGACCTCGAAGCAAACTGCCGACCTCGCTCGGGCTACCGCACCTTGAAGCGCGTCAGTGGCCCGAGCCGTATGCCGACGACGCCGAACCTGGGCCGTAGCGCCGCAGCAGCACGGTCGTGACCAGGGCGCCCACGGCCAGCACCCCCGCGCACACCAGCATGACGACGTCGTAGCTGTGGCCGAACGCCTCGAACGCCGCCGCGAGGACCTCCGGGCCGGTGCCCTCCGCGGTCAGGGCGTCGGTCAGCGACCGGGCGGCGTCCACCGGCGCGTCCTCGGGCAGGCGGACCGTCATCGTGTAGACCGTGGTCAGCAGCGAGCCGAGCAGTGCCACGGCGGCGAGGCTGCCGAACTCGTAGGAGACCTCCTCCACGGAGGACGCCATGCCTGCCCGCCGTGCGGGGGCGTTGCCGATGATCGCCGTCGAGGCCACCGACATGGCCGCGCCGAGCCCCAGGCCGGTGACCAGCAGCCCGCCGAGCAGCCAGCCCAGCCCGTGGTCGACGCTCACCAGCGTCCAGGCGACGCCGACGGCGCCCAGCCCGAGCCCGCCGCCGATCAGGAGCCGCAGGCCCACGACGTGCAGGAACATCCCGCCCAGGAGCGACGAGGGCAGCGACCCGGCGGCGATCGCGGCCACCAGCAGCCCCGACTCCAGGGGCGAGAAGCCGGTCACGAGCTGGAACCGCTGCGTGGTGGCGAGCTGCAGGCCACCCATGGCGAACATGGCGACGGCCGCCGCCAGCACGCCGGACGCGAACGCGGCGTTGCGGAAGATCGACAGGTCCAGCAGGGGGAACGGCAGACGCCGCTGACGCCGCACGAACACCCACCACGCGACCACCGTGGTCAGCGCGGCGCCCAGGAGCAGGGTCCCGTCGCGCTCCACCTTCGCGACCTCCTTGATCAGCACGACCAGCCCCACCAGCGTGACCAGGGCCTGGACGGAGGAGACGAAGTCCCACCGGACGTCGGGGTGCGGGTCGTCCTGCGGTGCGACCGCCAGGCCGACCACGGCGGCCACGACCACCACGGGCACGTTGATCAGGAAGATCGAGCCCCAGGCGAAGTGTTCCAGCAGCGCACCGCCCACGATCGGGCCGAGCGCCCCGCCGACCACCGAGAGGCTGCCCCACACGCTGATGGCGATGTTGCGCTCGCGCTCGTCGGTGAACGACACACGGATCAGCGCCAGGGTGGCCGGCATCATCGCCGCGGCCCCCACGGCCAGCAGGCCGCGCGCCGCGATCAGCACCTCGGGGGTGGGCGCGGTGGCCGCCATGAACGAGGCCAGCCCGAAGACGATGAGCCCCGCCAGGAACATGCGCCGGTGGCCCAGCCGGTCGCCGAGCGTGCCGGCCCCGAGCAGCAGGCCCGTCATGACCAGGGGATAGGCGTTGATGATCCACAGGCTCTCGGACCAGCTCGCGTCGAGCTCCCGGGTCAGCGTCGGCAGCGCCGTGTAGAGGATCGAGTTGTCCAGGGTGATCAGCAGCAGGCCGGTGCCCACGGTCACCAGGAGCGTCCAGCGGCGTCCGAGGCCGAGGCCTGGCGCCTTCTCGGCGAGCGGGGTGCTCGTGGTCATGATCGTCTCAACCATCCAGGGATCCCGGGCGCGACAGGGCCGCCCGCCCGTACGACGACGGAGGCTCCCCGGCGCACCGGGAAGCCTCCGAGATTCACCCGCGAAAGTCTACGTTGACGTGGGATGTCATGCGCGCGGCCACGCCTGCGGCGTGGGCCATTTCGCGGACCGGCCGTCACCGCTGGAGGTGCCCGTCAGGCGGCGCTTCACCCAGGGGCCCACGTGCTGCCGCATCCAGGCGGCGTTGGCCCGTGCGGTCTCGCGGAACGCGGCCGGCGGGGCGGCGTCGAGCGGGGTGTCGTAGGCGTCGTCGTCCGGCTCCAGGCCGAGCGCGGCGAGCGCGGCGTTCGCGACCCGCTGGTGGCCCTCGGGGGTGAGATGGATGCGGTCGCCCGACCAGAGGCGCAGGTCGGCGAGCGACCGCATGCCCCACAGGTCCAGGACCCGGGCGCCGTGCCGGCGGGCGATGGTCCAGATGTTCGCGTTGAAGACGCCCACGCGGCCGTTGGTCCAGCTCAGCGTGCCACCCGCCTTGAAACCGGTGCCCAGCAGCACGTCGGCGCCGGTCGCCCGGAGCGCGACGACGGCGTCCTCCAGGGCTGCCGAGATGGCGTCGACGTCGGCCGAGGGGCGCAGGATGTCGTTGCCGCCCGCGACCAGCGAGACGAGGTCGGGCCGGGCGCTCACGGCGACGTCGAGCTGCTCGGCGACGATCGGGCGCAGCTTGCGCCCGCGGATGGCGAGGTTCGCGTACTCCAGCGGTGCGTCACCGGCGGCGATGCGGCGCGCGGACAACGACGCGGCAAGGTTGTCGGCCCAGCCGCGCTGGACGTCGGGCGCATCGGGGTACGGGTCCCACAGGCCCTCCGTGAAGGAGTCGCCCATGGCGACGTACCGCGCCCAGCGGACGGGATCGGTGGCGGGGAGATCGGTGGCCGGGCCCTCCGGGTCCGGAGTCGTCGTGGCACTCACGGCGTTCATTGTCCCGCCAGGTACCTGATACCCGCCGGACGAAGAGTGTGACGGGCGGCACAGGCTGTCCGTGTCGGTGGCTCCCGGTAACCTCCTGCGCGTGGAGACCACCGTGAACCCGACACCCCCTGCCGACGCCGCCGCCGTGCCCGGCCCACCGCCGTTGTCGCAGGTCATCGCACCGGACTGGGCAGAGGCGCTCGCCGACGTCGAGCCCCGCATCCATGCGATGGGCGACTTCCTGCGCGCCGAGGTCGCGGCCGGGCGCACGTACGTCCCGGCGGGGGAGAACGTGCTGGCCGCGTTCAAGCGACCGCTCGCGGACGTGCGGGTGCTCATCGTGGGGCAGGACCCGTACCCGACGCCGGGCCACGCCATGGGGCTGTCCTTCTCGGTCCAGCCGGACGTGCGACCTGTGCCGCGCTCGCTGGGCAACATCTACAAGGAGCTCCAGGACGACCTGGGCCTGCCGCTGCCGTCGAACGGCGACCTGCGCCCCTGGGCGGACCAGGGCGTCATGCTGTTGAACAGGACGCTCACCTGCCGGCCCGGCTCGTCCGACTCCCACGCGGGCAAGGGGTGGGAGGCGGTCACGGAGGCGGCGATCCGGGCCCTGGTGGCGCGCGGTGGGCCGCTCGTGGCCGTCCTGTGGGGCGCCAAGGCGCGCAACCTGAAGCCCTGGCTCGGCGACGTGCCGGTGGTCGAGAGCGCGCACCCGTCCCCGCTGTCCGCGCGCAGCGGCTTCTTCGGATCGCGTCCCTTCTCCCGGGTCAACGCGCTGCTCGAGCAGCAGGGTGCGCAGCCGATCGACTGGCGGCTCCCGTGAAGAAAGCCGTGCTGCACGTCGCCGACGTGCCGGTCGCCGAGCAGGCGCCGACCGGGTCCGTCGAGGCGCCTCGCACCGAGCTCTCCGACCGCGACCGTGAGATCCTGGCGTTCGAGCGCCGGTGGTGGAAGTACGCGGGCGCCAAGGAGGAGGCGGCCCGTGAGCTGTTCGACATGACGGCCACCCGGTATTACCAGGTGTTGAACGCGTTGATCGACTCGCCGGCGGCCCTCGAGCACGACCCGATGCTGGTCACACGCCTGCGCAGACTCCGGGCCACCCGGCAGCGGGGACGTTCCGGGCGTCGTTTGGCCGACGAGAACCACTGAGCGGGCACCGATCCGTCACAACGACCCGCTACTCTCTCTGCCGTGACGAAGAGTGGCTACCCCTACCCGCCCGACGAGTTCGACGTCGCTGTCCCCGGGGGCGCACCAGTGGGTGTGCACCGCGCGCCGCGCAGCGGATGGAGCTCGGCCTGGCCGTTCCTGCTGGTCGCCGTCGTGTGCGCCGCCGTGGCGTGGGGCGGCATCACGCTGCTGTCGGGGGGTGACGACCCGGCAGAGGCGTCGGGTGACCCGTCATCCTCGGCGTCGGCCCCGGCGGCGTCGCCGAGTGCCTCCCCGAGCGCTTCACCCTCTGCCTCGCCGTCTGCCCCGGCCGCGCAGTACCCGGGCGACCCTGCTCTGGCCAACAAGTCGGCCGAGACCGTCATCGGTGTCTACAACGACGGCGCCGGCGACGGCATGGCCGCGGTCGCGCAGACCAATCTCCAGGCGGCGGGCTTCGAGGGAGAGATCCACCCCGTCACGGCCGGTGACGACGCGGCTGGCCCCCAGCCGGGTGCGGTCACGGCCAACACCGTGCTCTACGGCGGCGACCGGGCCGACACGGCCACGGCGGTGGCCCAGGCGCTCGGCATCGAGGCCGCCAACGTGAAGCCGTCCGACGATGTCGCGGCCCACCCGACCGAGGGCATCTGGGTCATCCTCGTCGCCCCGCCGGCGGGGTGACGGTTCGCTCGTCGTCATCCCGAGGCAACGCCACGACAAGCGTCGACGCAGGGTGGTTGATCTCGCCAACCTGTACCACCATCTTGATATTCGCTGACAGGAGTCGTCACTCGGCCCCCTGACCTGCGCGTTCGCCAACCGCTTAATGCGTCATACCGGACATAGAGGGTTCCCTGGTGTGAGCCGGACCACTAGGCTCGAACCACCACGGGTCGACCGAGTGTCCCGTGCAGAGGTACAAGGAGAACTACGCATGGCCCAGGGCACCGTCAAGTGGTTCAACGCCGAGAAGGGGTACGGGTTCATCACCCCGGACGCCGGCGGCCAGGACCTTTTTGTTCACTACAGCGCGATCCAGACCGACGGTTACCGGTCCCTCGATGAGGGTCAGAACGTCGAGTACGAGGTGGGGCAGGGGCAGAAGGGTCCGCAGGCAGAGCAGGTCCGTCCACTCTGATATCGATGGGACGACGGGCGGGAAGGGCCCGCCCGTCGCCCGCCGCCCCCCAAGGACTCCGGGACCCAGACCCCGGCGTCCGAACCCCCCAGCGGTCGACGACGACCGCCCTCGCACCTCGCCGGACGACGATGCCTGGCGCCACGAGCAGCCGCCCCGTACCGCGGCTGCTCGTTCCGTTCCGCTCGCGCCACGTGCCGGTGGCCGACGTTCCCGCGCCCACGACCCCCGTCGCTCGTGGTTCGATGGAGCGGTGACCTTGCTCGACGCCGTCGTGGTGGGCTCCGGGCCGAACGGCCTGGCTGCCGCGGTGACGCTCGCCCGCGCGGGACTTGGTGTGCGGGTCCTCGAGGCGCAGCCGACCGTCGGCGGCGGCGCGCGCACCCTCCCCGTCGCCGGGCTCGACGACGACCTGGTCTTCGACCTCTGCTCCGCCGTGCACCCCATGGCCTGGGCGTCCCCGTTCCTGCGGGCCTTCGACCTCCCGGCGCGCGGCGTCGACCTCGTTGCTCCCGACATCGCCTACGCCCAGCCCCTCGACGGCGATCGCGCCGGCCTGGCCTACCGGGACCTGGACCGGACGGCCGAGCGCCTCGGGCCCGACGGCGACGCGTGGCGCGGCCTCCTGGGACCGCTCGCCGCGAGCTGGCGGCAGGTCACGGCCCTCGCCCTGGGAGACAAGCGGACCCCGCGCGGCATGCTGGAGGGGGTGCCCGGACGAGCGGCGCCCGCCACGATGCTCCGGCCCGGCCTGCGCTTCGGTACCGCCCTCCTGGAGCAGGGCGGCCCGCGCTGGGACCGGCGGTTCCTCACCGACGAGGCGAAAGCCCTGCTCACCGGGGTTGCCGCGCACAACATCACGCCGCTCCCGTCGCTCGCGGGCGCCGGCACAGCACTGCTGCTCGCCGCACTCGCGCACGCCGACGGCGGGTGGGCGATCCCCGTGGGCGGCTCACAGGCCATCACGGATGCCCTGGTGCACGACCTGGAGGCGCACGGCGGGTCCGTCGAGACCGGCCGCAGGGTCGAGGCGTGGTCGGACCTTCCGCCGGCCCGCGCCGTGCTGTTCGACACGACGCCCGCGACGGCGCTCGCCGTCGCGGGGGACCGGATCGGGCCGGCACGTCGCGCGGCCCTGCGGCGCTTCCGGTACGGGAACGCGGCGGCCAAGGTCGACTTCGTGCTCTCGGGGCCGGTGCCGTGGCGGGTGCCCGACGTCGGCCGTGCGTCGACCGTGCACGTGGGCGGTACCCGGGCCGAGATGGTGATCGCCGAGGACACCGTGGCGCACGGGCTGCACGCCGATCAGCCGGTCCTCCTGGTCAGCGACCCGAGCGTGGCCGACCCGGGCCGGCTGCGCGGCGGCCTGCGCCCGCTGTGGACCTACGCGCACGTCCCGGCGGGTTCGCCGCACGACGTCACCGAGGAGGTCACCCGGCAGATCGAACGGTTCGCGCCGGGGTTCCGCGACGTCGTCGTCGCCTCGCGGTGCGTGCCCGCGGCCCAGATGGAGCAGCACAACCAGAACTACCCCGGCGGTGACATCTCGGCGGGCGCGGCCACCATGTGGCAGATGGTCGCGCGACCCACTGCCGCGCCCGACCCGTACCTGCTGGCCGAAGGGGTGTACCTGTGCTCGGCGTCGACCCCGCCCGGACCGGGCGTGCACGGCATGGGCGGGTGGCATGCGGCCCGCCGCGCACTGCGCCGCGAGTTCGACGTGCGCACCGAGCCGTCGTTGTGGCCGTGAGCGAACGGCCGGACCGCGCCTTGCACTCTCCTGGTCCGAGTGCCAATAATGTCTTAGCACTCTCCGTTGGAGAGTGACAGCAGGGTCGAATGGTGAGGCCTCCTGCCGCGGCGAGACGTGATCGCCGGGGTGGGTTGCCGTCCGTCGCGGGCACCGGCCGGCCTGGACAAGCCACCAGCGGAGGATTCATCCCCATGGCCAAGATCATCGCTTTCGACGAGGAAGCTCGTCGGAGCATGGAGCGCGGGCTCAACCAGCTCGCCGACACCGTGAAGGTCACGCTCGGCCCCAAGGGCCGCAACGTCGTTCTGGACAAGAAGTGGGGCGCCCCCACGATCACCAACGACGGTGTCTCCATCGCCAAGGAGATCGAGCTCGACGACCCGTACGAGAA
Source organism: Promicromonospora sp. NPDC052451 (assembly GCF_044547525.1). Taxonomy (NCBI): domain Bacteria; kingdom Bacillati; phylum Actinomycetota; class Actinomycetes; order Micrococcales; family Promicromonosporaceae; genus Promicromonospora; species Promicromonospora sp. NPDC052451. The sequence continues at coordinate 433,353 of NZ_JBIUAP010000005.1, read as the reverse complement.
GATCGGTGCGGAGCTCGTCAAGGAGGTCGCCAAGAAGACGGACGACGTCGCGGGTGACGGCACCACCACCGCCACCGTGCTCGCCCAGGCGCTCGTGAAGGAGGGCCTGCGCGTCGTTGCCGCCGGTGCCAACCCGATCGCCGTCAAGCGCGGCATCGAGAAGGCCGTCGAGTCGGTCACCGAGCAGCTGCTGAACGCCGCCAAGGAGATCGAGACCAAGGAAGAGATCGCTGCCACGGCCGCCATCTCGGCCGGCGACCCGGCGATCGGCGAGCTCATCGCCGAGGCCCTCGACAAGGTGGGCAAGGAAGGCGTCATCACCGTCGAGGAGTCGAACACCTTCGGCCTCGAGCTCGAGCTCACCGAGGGCATGCGCTTCGACAAGGGCTTCCTCGCCCGTTACTTCGAGACGGACCCCGAGCGCCAGGAGGCCGTGCTCGAGGACCCGTACGTCCTGATCGTCGAGTCGAAGATCTCGAACGTCAAGGACATGCTGCCGCTGCTCGACCAGGTCATGAAGTCGGGCAAGTCGCTCCTCATCATCGCCGAGGACGTCGAGGGCGAGGCCCTGGCGACCCTGGTGCTGAACAAGATCCGTGGCACCTTCAAGTCCGTCGCCGTCAAGGCCCCGGGCTTCGGCGACCGCCGCAAGGCCATGCTGCAGGACATCGCGATCCTCACCGGCGGCCAGGTCATCACCGAGACGGTGGGCCTCAAGCTGGAGAACGCGACGCTCGAGGAGCTCGGCCAGGCACGCAAGGTCGTCGTCACCAAGGACGAGACCACGATCGTCGAGGGTGCCGGCGACGCCGACCTCATCGCCGGTCGCGTGAACCAGATCCGCAGCGAGATCGACAAGTCCGACTCGGACTACGACCGCGAGAAGCTGCAGGAGCGCCTCGCCAAGCTGGCCGGCGGCGTGGCCGTCATCAAGGCCGGTGCGGCCACCGAGGTGGAGCTCAAGGAGCGCAAGCACCGCATCGAGGACGCCGTCCGCAACGCGAAGGCTGCCGTCGAGGAGGGCATCGTCGCCGGTGGTGGCGTGGCCCTCATCCAGGCCGGTGCCGTCGCGTTCCCGAAGCTGGAGCTCGAGGGTGACGAGGCGATCGGCGCCGGGATCGTGCGCGCCGCGATCGACGCCCCGCTCAAGCAGATCGCCATCAACGCCGGCCTCGAGGGCGGCGTCGTGGCGGAGAAGGTGCGCAACCTTCCCTCCGGTCAGGGCCTGAACGCCGCGACCGGTGCGTACGAGGACCTGCTCGCCGCCGGCGTGAACGACCCGGTCAAGGTGACCCGTTCCGCGCTGCAGAACGCCGCGTCGATCGCCGCGCTGTTCCTCACCACCGAGGCTGTCGTCGCCGACAAGCCGGAGCCCGCCGCGGCCCCGGCCGGCGACCCGACCGGTGGCATGGGCGGCATGGACTTCTGATCCGTCAGGAGCACGCGTGAGGAGCCCCGTCGGCCAGCTCGGCCGGCGGGGCTCCTTGCTGGGCCCGACCGGTCGGGCCCCGGCCGCGTCAAGAGAACATGCGTGTCGCCGCGGCCTCCGCCTCCGCGTAGGTGCGGGCCGCTGCGGCGAGCGCGGTCTGGATCGCGTCCAGAGCCCCTTCCACCTGCGCCTGCGCACCGCGCCACTGCGTGACGGTGCCCCCGAACGCCGCAGCGGCCGGACCCTGCCACGTCGCCTGCAGGGCGTCGAGGTTGCGCACGAGCGCACCCACCTCCGTGCGTACCGCCGCCACCGAGCCCGCCACCGCGGCGCTCGCCTGCTCCACCTGGTCGCTGTCGACCTCGAACCGCATGTCCCCACCTCCCGCGCGCCGGCCCCTCCGGCGTCGTCCACCCGACCGTAGGCGCGGGCAGACGGCGGCGGGGCGTCCGCGGGCGGGGCCTGTGCACAGGTTGGGGAAAGCCGCCGCTGTGGTCGTGCTCGGACCGTGCGGGTGCCGTCCTGACGGGCCGGACCCGCTCCGCTCAGGCCGATTCGAGCTTGGCCTGCTCCTTGCGCAGCCGGTGCAGCTCCATGTCGAGGTTCTGCCGCGCGGGCTCCTCCCACGCGGTGCCCATCGGGCTCAGGAACAACGACTTGCGGGCGAGCAGCCGCTCGATCACCCGGATCCGGGCCCGGAGGTAGTCCTCGGGCGGGATGTGCGCGTACTCGGCCCGCACCGCGGACTTGTACTCCTTGTAGCGCTGGGGCTCGGCGGCCAGCATCGCCAGGTCGGCGTCGTTCAGCACGGCGGCGTCGAAGTCCGACGGGTCCGGTGCGTGCCGCACGATGGCGTTGACGAGCTCTGCGACCCGGTCGGCCGCGCGGTCCGGCACGCCCAGGGCGGTCAGCTCGTCGTGGGCCAGCACCGCGGAGGCCGTGGACTGCTCACCCCCCTGCGAGACGTCGGCGAACTTGCGGTCGGCGCTGAACACCGCCCCGTGGTACCAGGCGGCGAGCCGCACCAGGTCGGGCTCGTGGGTCTCCTCGGCCAGCTCGTCCACCCGGTGCAGCACCGCGGCCAGGTGCCGCAGGTTGTGGAAGTGCCGGTGCTCGTCGGACCACCTGTCGAGAAGTGCCTGGCCGACCTCCTCGATCGACTCGGTGCCCGCCGTGGCTCCCGCGCCCGCCGCACTGCGGACGAAAGACCTGAGGAACCACTGCGGCGCGTCAGACGTCAGCACGCCCATGTGAATTCTGCCTAACGGTTGAGGTCGGTCACTCCTGTACCAGCCTATTACCCCTCCGGTCGGGCGCGGCTACCACCGTCTTGGATGGTGGTCAGCGGGGGAGCGTGACACGGACCGTCAGACCGCCGCCCGCGGTGTCGGACACCTCGACGTGACCGTCGTGCGTGCCCACGATCGCCGCGACGATCGCCATGCCGAGACCCGACCCGCCGGACTCCCGCGTGCGCGAGGAGTCCGCGCGGTAGAACCGCTCGAAGATCCTCCGGCCCTGCTCCTCGGTGAGGCCGGGGCCGTGGTCGCGCACCTCCAGCACGGCCACGCCGTCGTCCGCCGACGTGCCGAGCGCGATCTCGGCGGGCGTGCCGGCGGGCGTGTGCCGCGAGACGTTGCCGATCAGGTTGGTGACCACCTGCCGCAGCCGGTCGGGGTCGCCCTCCACGACGAGCTTCTCCGGGACCTCCCCCGCAGGGTCGAGCGGGACCACCGTCACCTCGCGCGTCGGGTCCAGGGCGTGCAGGTCCTGCGCGGAGTCGCGGGCGAGGGCGACCAGGTCGACGTCCTCCCGCGCGACGGGACGGCCCTCGTCGAGTCGCGCGAGCACCAGCAGGTCGTTGACGAGCGCGCCCATGCGGCGGGCGGCGTCCTCGATGCGCGACATGGTGTCGTCCACCTTGTCGGTGCTGTCCAGGGCGCCCATGCGGTACAGCTCCCCGTACCCGCGGATCGTCGCGACCGGCGTGCGCAGCTCGTGGGAGGCGTCCGAGACGAACTGCCGCATGCGCACCTCGGAGGCCTCCTGTGCGGCGAAGGCGCGCTCGATCTGCGTCAGCATCGCGTTGAGCGACGCCGCCAGCGAACCCATCTCGGTCCCCGCGGGCGCCTCGGGGACGCGCAGCGTGAGGTCGCCCGCCGCGATCTGGGCGGCCGTGTGCTCCACGGAGCGCAGCGACCGCAGGGAGCGCTCGACGAGCATCCAGGCGGTCAGCCCACCGAGCAGCACGATGCCCAGGCCGGACATGATCAGGGTGCGGGTCAGGAAGGAGACGGTGTCGTTCGTGCCGTCCAGGGGCAGCGCGACGTAGACGACCAGGCGTTCGCCGGTCTGGTACTGCGCGGGTACGGTGACCGCGCGCCAGCTCTCGGTGCCCGCCCGCTTGCTCGTGCCGGACGTGGTGAACGGCTTGCCGTTGCTCGCGACGGCCTCGTCGTAGGTCACGTCCGGCAGCTCGGGCTCGCCGAACCGGACGATGGCCGAGTAGCCGAGGGCCTTGGGCTCGCTCTGCTCGCCGACGATCCGGACGTAGTAGTCGCTCGGCAGGCTCTGCTGGGAGCCGGGCTGGAGCGAGTCGAGGGTCGACGGAAGGTTGGCGGCGGCGACCTCCAGCTCGTCGTCCACCTGCCCGACGAGGAAGTTGGACACGACCGTCGTCGTCGCGATCCCCGCGATGCCCAGCCCCGCCGCCAGCAGCAGCGAGATGATCGCCACCAGCCGGGCGCGCAGGGGTATTCCGGCGAGACGGTCCCTAAGCACGGGCGGGTTGCGGGGCGCGGAGCAGGTACCCCACGCCGCGCTTGGTGTGGATCAGGGGCGGCAGGGTCTCGCCGTCGACCTCGAGGGTGTCGATCTTGCGCCGCAGGTAGGAGATGTAGGACTCGACGATGTTGGCGTCGCCGCCCCAGTCGTACTGCCAGACGTGGTCCAGGATCTGCGCCTTGGACAGCACCCGGCCGGAGTTGAGCATGAGGTACCGCAGCAGCTTGAACTCGGTGGGCGAGAGGTCCACCTCGACGCCGGCACGCCGCACCTCGTGCGAGTCCTCGTCCATCTCCAGGTCGCCGACGTGCAGCACCGCCTCCTCCTCGGGCGTGGGCACGCCGGTGCGGCGCAGCACCGCGCGGATCCGGGCCACGACCTCCTCGAGGCTGAACGGCTTGGTCACGTAGTCGTCGCCGCCGACGGTCAGGCCCTGCACCTTGTCCTGGGTGTCGTCCTTGGCGGTGAGGAAGACGACGGGGGTGTGCCGCCCGGTGGCGCGCATGCGCCGGGTGACCGTGAAGCCGTCCATGTCCGGGAGCATGACATCGAGCACCACGAGGTCCGGCTCGACGTCGCGGACGAGCTGGAGTGCGCCGTTGCCGTCCGCGGCCGCATGCACCTCGAAACCCGCGAACCGCAGGGAGGTGGACAGGAGCTCACGAATGTTCGGTTCGTCATCCACGACGACGAGACGCGCCTCTGGAGTAGCCATGTCTCCAGTGTGCGACCGGTTCCTGGACGATGCCTGAGTTTCGCCCGGGAAATCGCCCGGGGTGCCGTGGGATGGTCCGTCCGGCCCGCGACCTGGTGCGGGGCTACGCTGTGTCGCATGTCAGCACCGTTCTCGCAGGACCCGGGGCCTGCGCCCCGACGCACATACCTCATCGTCGACGGCGAGAACATCGACGCCACACTCGGCATGAACGTGCTGAACCGCCGCCCGGCGCCCGAGGAGCGGCCTCGCTGGGACCGGATCTCCGGGTTCGCGGAGAAGGTGTGGTCGCAGGACGTCGTGCCGCTGTTCTTCCTCAACGCCACGTCGGGCCAGATGCCCATGCCGTTCGTGCAGGCGCTGCTCGCCATGGGCTACAAGCCCATCCCGCTGGCCGCCCAGGGTTCGGAGAAGGTGGTCGACGTCGGTATCCAGCGGACGCTCGACGCGCTCCTGGACCGGCCGGGCGACGTGCTGCTCGCGAGCCACGACGGCGACTTCCTGCCGCAGATCGAGGCGCTGCTGGCCGACGACGGCCGGCGCGTGGGTCTGCTCGGGTTCCGGGAGTTCGTGAACGCACGGTTCACGGAGCTGGAGCAGCGCGGTCTGGTCATGTACGACCTGGAGGGTGACGCCGACGCCTTCACGACGATGCTGCCCCGCGTCCGCATCATCCCGATCGAGGAGTTCGACCCGCTGCGCTACCTGTAGCGGGACCCGCGCCGGCGGGTGGCCCGGCCGGCCCGCGCCGGCCGGGCCCGCCGTCAGTGCTCGACCACCCGGACCGTGCCCTCGTGCGCGACGCGGTCGCCCTGCGGCTGCACCGGGCGCGCGTTGTCCGCGTAGGCGGCCTCGAGCGCCTCGATCTGGTCGGCGGAGAGCTCGACCGGCGTGTGGTAGACCACCCACTCGACCCCCTCCGTGCAGGGCGGGGTCGTGAGGCTGCCGGCGTACTCCTCGAAGGTCGGATCCTCGGGCAGCATCGCGGCGACGTCGATCGGCAGGTCCGTGGCACCCGGCGCGGCCGCGCCGTCGATGAAGGGCTGCCACGCCGCGTTCTCGTCGCCCTCCTCGGCGAGCACACCCAGGACGAGGGCCTGACCGTCCTGCGCGGTGTGGACGAAGTGGAACTCGGCGTCCGCCGGCTCGCCCTCGACGGTGTGCTCCGACGGCACGTGGAAGTGCACCTGGGCGAGATCGAACGTCTCGTCCTTCCACTCGACCCGCGACGCGTCGCCGTCGGGCACGAGCTGGACGGTGTGGCCGGTGTCGACGGACTCGCCCACGGTGGGCGACGACTCGATCCGCGGGTGCTGCGCCAGCTTCTGGCCGGCATGCTCGGGCAGGTCGATGGGCGACTGCGCGTCGCCCTGCTCGCACTCGGCGAACTCGTCGGCGAGGTGCCCCCACTCGTCCGGCCCCTCGTCGCCCTCGTACGACCAGTGCACCTCGCCGGCCGCCGCGGGCGGCGGCGCCGTGGACGCGGTGTCGTCCGTGGTGGCGCCCGTCGTGCACGACGCGAGCAGCGGAGCGAGGAGCAGGGCGGCAGGGAGGGCGAGCTTCTTCATCTGCGGGCTACCTTCCGGACGGCGATCCGGTCCCTCGGGTCCGAGGGATCAGCGCCCACGAAGGTACGCCTGCACCGCCCCGCCGTCCGGTATGTCCGCCGTGACCTACCTCACGTTGGCCGGCCACCAGGCGCGCACCGTGCCGAGCTTCCGCAGGGCCACGGGACGCCCGCCGCCGAACCCGCCGCCGCCGAACCCGCCGCCGATGTGCGCCGTGCTGGCGCGCCGGCGGGACCGGACGAGGTGCGGGTCGAGCAGGATCCCGCCGAGCATCATGCCGCCGGTGATCGGTCCGTTGGCGTCGGCGCTCTCGTCGGACTCCGCCGCGGCCGCGGCGGCCACGACGGCGTCGGCGTCCGCGCGGGCGAGCCGTGCGGCCTCCAGCACGAGGAGGCTCGCCCGCTGGGCCTCGCCCAGGGCCGCCGTGGGGTCCGTGGGCTGGAGCGCGCGGGCGCCGTCCGCCAGGCGGACCGCCTCCGCGAGGCGCGTGCGGGCCGTGGCGCCGATGGCGCCGCGCCGGGTGGCCACGAAGACGGCCGTCTGCCGCAGCTGCTCGTCGACCCGGCCGAGGGTGTCGCGCAGCAGTGCGGACGACCGGGCCTTCACCTCTGTGGTGTCGCGGGTGGGCGCCAGCGCGGCGTCGAGCGACGCCTCCGCCGCGGCGATGCGCTGCAGCCCGGCGAGCGGGTCGCCGCCGGCACGCGTCACCGCCACGTGCTTGAGCGAGGCCTGGGCCGCGGTGCGCGCGAGGGTGACCCGGAAGTCGCCCTCGACAGACCGAGCCGAGGCCACGTCCTGGGTGAGGGACGCGACGGCCTTGTCCAGGCGGCTGGCGGCCTCCTCCAGGTGGGTGGCGGTGGCGTCCACGGCGTCGAGCAGCACGACCGCCTGGCCGAGCGCGTTCTGCGCGCCCCGGGCGTGCGAGACGGCCACGGCCTTCTGGCCGCCCTCCAGCGCCGAGCGCCCGGCCGCCACCGCCTCCTGGGCGTTGGTGAGCAGCAGCTCGGCCTGCTCCGGGTTGCCGGAGACGAGGGCCAGGGTCTCCGCCGGGTACGTCTCCGCGAGCTCGTCCAGCGTGGCGCGCGCCCGCTCCACCCGGCCGGCGACCTCCGGCGCCCGGTCGACGACGTCGGCGAGCAGCTCGGGCGCCCGCTGCTGCAGCCGGCGCAGGTCGTCGAACGCACGGGTGCGCGCGTCGAGGGTGTCGGCCGCACCCTCGCACAGCCCCAGGACGCGCACCAGGTGGGCGCGCCGCTCCGGGTCCTGTGCCGCGGTGTCCTGCTCACCGGCGCCGTTCTCGGCGGCGGTGTCGAGCGCCTGCCGGATCGCGAACGCCTGCCGCACGTCGGCGGTGGCGCGGGCGAGGATCAGCTCGAAGTCGCGCGTCGCGTCCGCGCCGAGCTCCGCCCGCGCGAGGCCGAGCTCCTGCTCGCAGGTCTTCAGCGCGTCGTCGATACCGACCAGGGCGGCTGCCGCGCGCTCGTCCAGCTCGGGGAGCGACAGGTGCGCGAGCTCGTCCGGCGTCGGCCCGGCGGCCGGCGGGGTGCGGCGGGCGAGCCCGGCCAGGCGCGGGCGGAGCCGGGGCACGACGAACCGCCAGGAGACGTACCCCAGCGTGGCGAGCACCAGCACGCCCGCCACGACGAGGCCGGCGACCAGCAGCGGGCTGGTCGCCGTGGTGCCGGTCGCCCGCACCGCGTCGGCGGCGTCCGTCGCGGCGGCGGACCAGCGCTCGTCCTCGACCGCGGCACCCGCGGCGTCCTCGATGCGGCCGAGCTGCGCGTCCGTGAGGGCCACGTTGCTGTCCGCCGACAGCCCGAACTGCCGGTCGGCGGTGGCCACGGCCAGCAGCAGGTCGTCGGTGCCGAACCCGGACTGGTTCGCGCTCGCGTTGGCCCAGTCCTCGGGCTGCGTGCCGTCGAAGCTCTCGATGTAGACGACGAACATGCGCAGGTCCGACTCGTCGGCGAGCCGGGCGAGCGCGGACCGCACCTCGTCGCGCTCGGCGTCGTCCAGCGCGCCCGCGCCGTCCGTCACCGGGTCCGTGAGGGTGATCGGCGGCGAGGCCGGCAGCACGTCCGACATCATCTCCGCCTGCATGGCCGCCGTGAGGCTCGGCGAGACGGACGGGCGCGGCTCGGCCGGCTCCCTGACGGTCGCGCTCGCGGCCTGGGAGGTGGCCGTCAGCGCGAGGCCTGCCAGACCCGCGAACGCCACGAGAGCCCATCCCCGGGACACCCGGGGAGCGGCCTCGTGCGAAGGCTCGTGTCTTGCTGGGGACTCGATCACGTCCCTGATCGTCACCCCGGGTTCAAGACATCGCAATCGGAGGACGCCGTGTTGCGCATATGCAATGAATCCCCAGGTAAACGCACTTGATGAAGGGGTTTTTCACGGCGTCGGAGCGGTCAGGTCCTCGGCGTCGACGATGCGGTACGCGTAGCCCTGCTCGGCCAGGAACCGCTGCCGGTGGGCGGCGAAGTCCTGGTCCACCGTGTCGCGTGCGACGACGGCGTAGAAGTGGGCGGTGCGCCCGTCCGCCTTGGGCCGCATGATGCGTCCGAGGCGCTGCGCCTCCTCCTGCCGTGACCCGAACGAACCCGACACCTGGATCGCCACGGAGGCCTCCGGCAGGTCCACCGAGTAGTTGGCGACCTTGCTCACCACGAGCCGCGAGATCTCGCCCTCGCGGAACGCGCCGAACAGGCGCTGCCGCTCCTTGGTGGTGGTCGCCCCGGTGATGATCGGCGCGCCGAGGTGCTCGGCCAGCTCCTCGAGCTGGTCGATGTACTGCCCGATGACGAGCACCTGGTCGTCCGGGTGCTGCGCGACGATCTGCTCCACGACCTTCTTCTTGCCCGACGCCGACGCCGCGAGCCGGTACTTGTCCTCCATCTCGGCCGTCGCGTACGTCATGCGCTCGGACTCCGGCAGCGTGAGGCGTACCTCGACGCAGTCGGCCGGTGCGATGTAGCCCTGCGCCTCGATGTCCTTCCACGGCGCGTCGAACCGCTTGGGGCCGATCAGGCTGAACACCTCGTCCTCGCGGCCGTCCTCGCGCACCAGCGTGGCGGTGAGGCCGAGCCGGCGGCGCGCCTGCAGGTCCGCCGTCATGCGGAAGACGGGCGCGGGCAGCAGGTGCACCTCGTCGTACAGGATGAGGCCCCAGTCGCGGGCGTCCAGCAGCTCGAGGTGCGTGTAGACGCCCTTCCGCTTGGTGGTCAGCACCTGGTAGGTCGCGATGGTGACCGGCTTGATCTCCTTCTTGGTGCCGGAGTACTCGCCGATCTCGTCCTCGGTCAGCGTGGTGCGCCGCACGAGCTCGTCGCGCCACTGGCGCGCGCTCACCGTGTTCGTCACCAGGATCAGCGTCGTCGTGCCCGACTTCGCCATGGCGCCCGCGCCCACGATCGTCTTGCCCGCGCCGCAGGGCAGCACCACGACGCCGGACCCGCCGTGCCAGAACCCGTCCACGGCCTGCGCCTGGTAGGGCCGCATCTCCCACGCGGCGGCCTGCTCGTGCGGGGTGCGCGGCTTGGTGACGGGGCTCAGGTCGATGGCGTGCTTCTCGCCGTCCACGTACCCCGCGAGGTCCTCGGCGGGCCAGCCGAGCTTGACCAGCACCTGCTTGAGGTGGCCGCGCTCGGACGGGTGCACCACGACCGTCGACTCGTCCAGACGCTCGCCCACGAGCCCCGCGGTGCGCTTCGACTTGAGCACCTCGGCGAGCACGGCCCGGTCGGTGGTGCGCAGCACCAGGCCGTGCGCAGGGTCCTGCACGAGCTGCAGCCGCCCGTACCGGGCCATCGTCTCGGCGACGTCGACCAGCAGCGCGTGCGGCACCGGGTAGCGGCTGTACTCGATGAGCGTGTTCACCACCTGCTCGGCGTCGTGCCCCGCCGCGCGCGCGTTCCACAGGCCCAGCGCCGTCAGGCGGTAGGTGTGCACGTGCTCGGGCGCGCGCTCCAGCTCGGCGAACGGCGCGATGGAGCGCCGCGCCTGCTCGGCGCTCGGGTGGTCGACCTCCAGCAGCAGGGTCTTGTCGCTCTGGACGATCAGCGGGCCGTCGGGCATGAAGCCTCCCTCGGTGGTGCAGCGGTGGTGCAGCGGTCGTGCCGGGCTAGGGCGTGGATGACGTCGGCAGGACCGACGCGATGCGGTGGACGGCGATGGTGAGCTCGGCCTCCCGGTCGGGGTCGAGGGCTCGCAGCCGGCCGCCGTCGAGGTTCAGGGGTCGCAGCTCGCGGCGCTCCAGCCGGCCGGTGTGCCCGGCCATCTCGACGATCACGGTGGAGCCGTCGCGGAGCGCGTCGCGCAGCAGTGCCAACCCGTCGGCGGGGTGTTGTGTTCCCGGGTCGTCGTCCTCGGGACCGGCGGGCTGCCGTACGGCGCCGTTCCCCGGTGCCGGCGCCCCGTTCCGTGGTGCCCGTGCGCCGGCCGGGCCGGCTGCCGCACCGCCGGACGCGGGCGCGCCGGGACCGTGCTCGCCCGGGTGGGCGACGGTTCCGGTCACCGACCGGGCCACGGCCGCCGCCTCGGCGCGCGCCCGAGCACCCGACCGGGCGGCCTCCTCGACGGCGCGCAGCTCGGCGACGAGGGCCTCGGGGTCGGGAGCCCGCGTGGCGACGTCGGAGCCCGTGCCCATCCGGATGGCCGCCGCGGAGCGTGGCGCGGGCATCGCGCGGCCCGTCACGCCGCGGCGGGCCACGAGCACCCGGCCGTCCGGGCCCTCCAGGGCCGACACCAGGCCGCGCTCCCGCAGCGCCTCGTGCAGGGCGGCCGCGGGGACGGACGCCGCGAGCACCGTCGGTGCGAGCCGCACCAGGCCCAGGCCGGCCAGCGTCGGGTCGTGCTCCAGGCCGGCCAGCACCGTCGCGTCGGCCGCCCGCAGGTACGACGACGCCGAGCCCACGCGCACGGCGCCGTGCCGCCGGGCCGTGTCGCGCACCAGGTAGTCCAGCGGCTGCGGCACCGGCACGGGCGACCGGCGGGCCAGCTCGTCGAGCAGCTCGTCGGCCGTGCCGCCCTGGTCGAGCGCCCGGGTGACGGACGCCGGGCTGAAGCGGACGGTCGTCGCGGCACCCCGCGACTCGACGTCCGCCGCGCGCTCCAGGAGCCGGGCGAGCTGCCGGGACGGGCGGCCCGGGACGATGCCGGTCAGGTCGCCCTGCAGCAGGATCTCGTCCACCTCGTGCGGCAGCACCGCCCGCAGCGCGTCCGCGGCGCTGTCCGTGACCGGCGCGCCGTCCGGGACCGGGCTGCCCGGGGGCGTGCCGGGCGAGGCCGGGCCGGGTGCGCCGTCGGTCCGTGCGTCCGGCGCGTGGGGGTGCAGGAGCGCGCGGCCCGGGGTGGACAGCGCGCCCGCACCCGTCACGCCCAGCCACTCCGCCTCCGCGAGCAGCCCCTCGACCGCGCTCGACGGCGGTACCGAGCGGGGCGTGTGCCAGGTCAGCACCTCGACCACCGCCTCAGGGGTGGGGGCGAGCACCGTGCCCCCCGCCGTGACCGGGGCCGCGAGGGCGTCCGGCCCGGCGGCGCCCGGGGTGGCGCCGTCCGGCCCGGCCAGCACGCCCAGCACGCCGTTGCGCAGGCGGGGCACCCACGGCCGCTGCAGGTCGGGCGACAGCGGCGCGCGCAGGGCGCCCTTGTCGTCGCGCGAGCCGACCAGCCACGGCGCGCGGCGCGAGGACAACCAGGCCTCGGCCAGCCGCGCCCAGCGACCGGCGTCGTCCAGGTCGTCCCAGTCCGCGACGGTCGGCACGTACGACGGCGGCGCCTCGCCGTCGTCCCGGACCAGGCCCGCCAGGGCCGCCACCTCGACCACGAACGCCGCGGCGCGCTCGTCCGACTCCAGCTCGGCGGCGACCCGGCGCAGGTCGCGCACGCCCAGGCCACCCGCACGGAGCACCGACGGCGGGTTCTCGTCCCAGGACCGGCGCAGCAGGCGCACCCGGCGGACGAGCTCCAGCGAGGCGCTCGCGGCCTCGGCGTCGGCCGTGGCGAGGGGTACCTCGCGCCCCGCGGGCGCCGGGGGCACGGCGCGCGGCGCGCGGTGGGTGCGTCCGTCCCGGAGGGCGAGCCCGACCAGGCGCGGCAGCACCACGTGGCGTGCGTCCGACCGGACCAGGAGGTGCTCCGTGACGAGCCAGTTCACCGCGTCGCGGGGGCGGGTTCCCGCCGCGGGCACGAGGCCGACGGGCGGGCCCCATGCGAGCGCGTCCAGGACCGTCCGGGTGCCCGGGGGCGCCGACGCGAGGAGGGCGTCGAGCGCCGCGCCGGGCGTCGGCGGCTGCGGGGTGGTGCCGAGGGCCCGGCCGACCGCCGTCGCCAGCCCGTCCGGGGCGGGGGAGAGGTGGGGGCCCAGGCCGGCCGGGTTGGGCCCGAGCAGCTCGTCGAGCCCGGGCACCGTACGCAGGTCGAGGGGTCCGGCCGGCCGGTCGTCGCCCGCGGTCGCCGCGGGCCTCGCGTCCCACAGGAGCGCCTGCTCGACCGCCCGCCGGACGGCGCGTTCCACGGCGGGCTCGTCCGCCGCCGACCCGCCCAGTGCCCGGGTGACCACGTCGGTGGTGAGCGGGCCGGGCAGCGGCGGGTCGGCGACGGGCGGGTCGTCCGGCGCGGGGCGGTCCGTCGTGGCGCGGGGCTCGGACGCCCCGACGAGCGGTTCGAGGGCGAGCACCGCCTCCAGGACCTGCAGCGTCAGGGCGTCCGTACGGGCGAGGGCGCGTTCGAGCGACGTCCTGCTGGAGGCCCGGGCCGCGAGCGAGCGCAGGGTGGAGGGGGACGGTGTGGCGAGGTCGGGACGGGCGCGCAGGAGCGCGGCGAGCGCGGTGTCCGAGCGCTGCCGGAGGTCGTCGGCGAAGTGCCGTGTGGCCGCCGCCGGCGCTGCGGGGAGCGAGGAGGCCATCCTCACGATGCTACGCGGGTTTCCTGGGGCCCCGTCCGGTCGTACCACGCCCCGGCCGCCGTCAGACCTGCGCGGTGCGGCGGCAGACCTCCTCCCAGGGGGTCGGCGTGATGCCGAAGCGGGCGCGGGCCGCGGTGTCGTCCAGCACGTACGGCCGCTCCCACTGGTAGATGATCTCGCGCATCTCCCGCATGAAGGGCACGGCGAGCGCGGACGCGGCGAGCGCTGCGCCGCGCAGCGAGGAGATCCTGACCGGTGGCCGGCCGGCCGTGGCGAGCACGTCCGTCAGGGCCTGGGCCTGGGTCACGGGGGCGTTGCTCGGCACGTGCCAGACGCGTCCGTGGGCGCCCGGGTCCTCGGCGGCGGCGACCAGGGTGCGGGCGGCGTCCGCCACGTCGGTGAAGGTGTGGGGCAGGTCGGTGCGGCCCATCATCAGGACGCGCCTGCCCTGCAGCGCGGTGGGCACCAGGCGGGAGATGTGCCCGTTGCCGCCGACGCCGCGGCCCATGTAGTCGGAGCCGCGGATCTCCACGGCCCGGATGCGCCCGGCGTCGTGGGCCGCCTTGGCCTGCGCCCACATCCGGGCGCGGAGGCGGCCCTTGTGGTCCGTCGCGGCGTCGGGCAGGTCCTCGGAGATCGGGCCGTCGACGGGGCCGTAGGGGTAGAGCGTGCCCGTGATGGCGTAGACGGCGCCGGAGCGTTCCGCGGCCGACAGCAGGGACGCTGCCAGCGGGGGCCACACCCGCTCCCACTGGGTGTAGTCGGCCGGGTTGGCGCAGTTGTAGAGGTGGTCGGTGCCCTCGGCGGCGCGGGCCAGGGCGTCGGCGTCGGAGGCGTCGAGGGCGAGGTGCTCCACGCCGTCGATCCCGGTGCTGCGACCCGAGCGGCTCACGACGGTGACGTGCGAGCCGCGCTCCGCGAGCAGGGCGGCGACGTGGCGGCCGATGGGGCCGGCGCCCACGACGAGGTGACGGTCGGACATGATCAATGCTCCAATCCGAGAGCGGTGCTCTCTGCGTGCCGCCAGCGTGGCACGCCTCCCGCTCTTTGGCAAGAGCGATGCTCTCGGTTGTGTGCAGTGATCTGTCATGCGAGGCTGGGGCGCATGAGTCCCGCCCGTTCCGCCCGCGCCCTGGCCCGCGAGACCATCACCCGCGAGATCCTCGACGCCGCCCGGGCGCGGTTGTCCACGGACGGGGCCGCCGCCCTGTCGCTCCGCGCGGTGGCCCGGGACGTCGAGATGGTGTCCTCGGCCGTGTACCGCTACTTCCCCAGCCGGGACGCCCTGCTCACGGCGCTGCTCATCGAGGCCTACGGCGAGCTGGGCGCCGCCGCCGAGGCGGCCGACGCCGGGGTCGCGGACCGCACCGACACCCGCACGCGCTGGCTGGCCACCTTCCGGGCCGTGCGTGCGTGGTGCGTGGCGCACCCGGGGGAGTTCGGGCTGCTCTACGGCACCCCGGTGCCGGGCTACGCCGCCCCGCGCGACACCGTGGACCCGGCCACGCGCGTGGTGCGGGTGCTCGTCCGGATCGTCGGGGACGCGTTCACCGCGGGCGCACGTCCCCCGGTGGTGCTCGCGACGGCGCCGGACGCCGGGACGATGGCGCCCGCCTTGGCGTTCATCGCCGAGCACGGGCTGATGAGCGAGGCCACCCTGGCGGACGACGCGCTGCCCGAGACCGTCCGTCGCGCCGTCCTGGCCTGGACCACGCTGTTCGGCATGATCTCGTTCGAGCTGTTCGGCCACCAGGTCGGCTCCGTCGCCGACTCGGCGGCCTGGCTCGACGAGGTGGCGCTCCGGCTCGCGGCGGACCTGGGGATCGAGGCCTGAGGTGGGCGCCCCGGGGCCGTCCGGGGCCCTGCGCCGCGCCGTGCGGGTGAGTGGCACCGAATGCATGCGACGCGGTACGCCCGCGCCCGGTAACCTTGTGCTTCGGCCAGAGGTGGCGCGCTCAGTCGCAGCAGCCCTGACCGCTGTCAGCGGATTCGCGGACAGCATCGACAAGCACAGAAGAAGGTCGCAGTGCCTACCGGCAAGGTCAAGTGGTTCGACACCGACAAAGGGTTCGGTTTCATCGCCAGCGAGGACGGGGGCGAGGTGTTCCTGCACGCCTCCGCCCTGCCCCAGGGCGTCGTGCCCAAGCCCGGCGCGCGCGTGGACTTCGGGGTGGCCGACGGCCGCCGGGGTCCGCAGGCGCTCGCCGTCAAGGTGCTCGACGCCGCGCCGTCGGTCGCGAAGGCCAAGCGGAAGGACGCCGAGGACATGGCAGTGATCGTCGGCGACCTCACGCAGATGCTGGACCGCGTGGCAAATGACCTGCGCAAGGGGCGTTATCCGAAGAACACGGAGACGCTTGCCAAGATGCTGCGCAAGGTCGCAGACGACTTCGACGCCTGAAACCCCACGAGGTCCCGAGGAACATGGTCACCATCGCGCCCGCCGCACGCACGTCCACCCGGCGGGTCACCGCACGCTCCAGCCGCGACGCGGTGCTGAACGGCGCCGTCGAGATCGCGCGCGCCGCCGCCCAGGAGGTGGCCGAGCGACCGGACGACGTCGGGGAGCACCTCGGCACCGTCTTCGAGGACGAGCGGGTGGCGTCGCACCGCTTCGCCGCGACCATGCGGGGCTACCGCGGCTGGCACTGGACGGTCACGGTGACGCGCGTGCCGCGCGGCCGGACCGCCACGATCAGCGAGGTCGAGCTGCTGCCGGGCGACGAGGCGATCCTCGCCCCGGCCTGGCTGCCCTGGTCCGAGCGGCTCCGTCCGGGTGACGTGGGCCCGGGCGACGTGCTGCCCTTCAAGGCCGACGACCCGCGGCTCGAGCCCGGGTACACGCCCACGGGCGACCCCGAGGTGGACGAGGTGGCGATCGACGAGCTCGCGCTCGCCCGCACCCGCGTGCTGTCCCCGCAGGGCCGGGCCGAGGCGGCCGAGCGCTGGTACCGCGGGTCGCGCGGCCCCACCACCGCGGGTGCCGTCGCCGCGGCCGCGGAGTGCATGACGTGCGCGTTCCTCATCCCGCTGTCCGGCTCGATGGGCCAGCTCTTCGGGGTCTGCGCCAACGAGTGGTCGCCCGACGACGGCAAGGTGGTCTCCCTCGACCACGGCTGCGGGGCGCACTCGGAGACCGACGTCGAGGAGCACCCGACCGACTGGCCGGCCCCGGCGCCGCTGATCGACGAGAACGAGGTGGAGCCGGTGGCCGTCGCGGACGCGGGCGGCACCGAGGGCGGCGGCCCGGACGCCGACGGCGCCGGCACTGCCGCCGGCCGCGAGGACGCACCGGGCGAGTGACCCACGACCCCTTCGGCACCGGCGCGCTGCGGCGCGCGGTGACCGAGGCGTGGCTCGCCTCCCCGACGCGGTTCCGCGAGGACGCGAACGCCGAGGAGGACTACGCGCGCGGGTACTACCGCGACCGGGTGGTGGTGGAGCTCGCGCAGAACGCGGCCGACGCGGCGGCGCGTGCGGGGGTACCGGGGCGGCTCGTGCTGCGGCTGGAGGCCGTCGGGGCCGCTGGCGGGCCTGGTGACGGGGGTTCGGGTTCGGGCTTCGTCGCTGGTTCGGGTTTCGTCGCTGGTTCGGGCGGCGACGGTACGGACGGCGAGGACCCGGGCGACGGCTCGGGCTGGCGGCTCGTCGCGGCCAACACCGGTGCACCGCTCGACGCCGCCGGCGTGGGGTCGCTGGTGTCCCTTCGGGCCTCTGCGAAGGTCCCGCTCGGCACCGGCTCGGGTGGTGCCGCGCAGGTCGGGGTCGGTACCGGCTCGGGCGGTGCCGCGCAGGTCGGGGTCGGTACCGGCTCGAGCGACGCCGCGCAGGTCCCGCCCGGTACCGGCTCGAGCGGTGCCGCGCAGGTCCCGCCCGGCACCGGCTCGGGCGACGCGGAGCGGGCGGCCGGCGGTGACGCCTGGCCGGACGCCGGCTCCGGGACCGGCGGGGCGATGCGCGCCGTCGGGCGGTTCGGTGTGGGGTTCGCGGCGGTCCGGTCGGTGTCGGACGAGGTGCTGGTCCGCTCGCGCGACGGCGGCGTGCGGTTCTCGCTCGCCGCGACCCGTGCGGAGCTGGCCCTGGACTCTGATGCCGGCGAGGATGACGCCGAGGTCGGTCCTTTGTCTCGAGATCGGCCCATCGATGGACCGATCTCGAGACAAAGGACCGACCTCGCGTCGGCGGCGGGGGAGCAGGAGAGCGCCGCCCGGTTGCTGGGTGACGCGCGGGCGCGGGGGGACGCGCTGCCCGTGCTGCGGCTTCCCTTCCCTGCTCCCGGCACCACGGCCGGCGAACCGGACACCGTGGTCGAGCTCGTGCTGCGTGACGCCGCCGCCGTCGCCGCCGTCCGCGACCAGCTCGCCGCGCTCGACGATGCCCTCCTGCTCGCCCTCCCCGCGCTCGCCGAGGTGGTGATCGAGGACGACTTCGCAGGTCAGCCGGGTTCTGAACCGCACGTCGCCCCGCCGTCGGCGACTGCGCGCGTGCTGCGCGACGTCTCCTCGAGGTGGCGCGTGCACCGCACCTCGGGGGTGCTCGACCCGGACGGCACGCTGCCGACCGAGGAGCGCCGCGCGGACTGGTCGGTGCTCTGGGCGCTGCCGACCACGGCGGAGGGCGCGCGCGTGAGCACCTCCCTGCACGCCCCGACGCCCACCGACGTGCCGCTCACGTTCCCCGCCCTGCTCATCGCGTCGTTCCCGGTCGACCCGGGGCGTCGGGGCGTGCTGCCCGGGCCCACCACGGACCGGGTGGCCGCCGAGGCCGGCCGGGCCTACGCCGCGTTCCTGGGCGGGCTCGCGGCGGAGCGCGACGTCCTCGGCCTGGTGCCGACCGGTCTCCCGGCCGGCGAGGTCGACGCCGCGGTGCGCGCTGCGGCCGAGGCAGCCCTGCGGGCGACCCCGCTGCTGCGCCTGCCGGGACCCGGCGCCGCGCCGAGAGAGGATCCGTCCCGGTCCCGGCACGCCGCTCCGGAGGGCACCCTGGCGCATCCCCGTGTGCCGGACGAGGAGCACGTCCTGCGCGTGCCGCCGCAGGACGCCGCCTACCTCGCCGGCCCGTTCGGGGAGGACCCGGCGCTCGCCCGCGTGCTCTCCGGCGGCTCGCCGGCCGCCCTCGTCACCGTCCCGGTGCGGCACCAGGCGCTGGCACGGTCCCTCGGTGCGCACCGTGCCGACCTCGCCGAGCTGGTCGAGGCGCTGCCGCCCGAGCCCGGGGTCGTCCGCGACGCCCTCGACGCCCTCGCGGCGCACACCGGCGATCCCGCGGTGCTCGAGGCCGTCGCGGGCCTCCCGGTGCCGCTCGCCGACGGGCGCACCAGCCGGGGCGCCCGGGGCACCGTGCTCCTCGACGCCCCGCACCTCGCTCAGGTCGCGCGTGACCTGGGCGTCCGGGTGGTGCACCCGGACGTCGCCCACCCGCTGCTGGAACGGGTCGGCGCCGCGCGCACCTCGGCGCGTGGTCTGCTGGCCGACGCCGCGGTCCGGTCCGCGGCCCTCGCCGCCGCCGAGGAGATCCTGGAGGACGGCGACGCCGACCAGGTCGGCCGCGTCCTGTCCGCGCCGTCCGCGGAGGATGCAGCGGCGTCGCCGTCCGGAGCCGCGCAGACGGTGCGGGCCGTGCTGGAGCTGGTCGCGCTCGCAGTGGCCGAGGACGACGTGCCGGGCCCGGGCGGGCACGGCGGCAGCCGCCTCGGTGCGGGTTCGGCCCCGGAGCCGGGCGGGCTGCCCTTCTGGCTGGGTGAGCTCCCGGTGGTGGCGGACGGCGACGTCGTGCCGCTGCGGGAGTCCGCGCTGCCGGGCACCTGGGCCGCCCGGAACCTGGACGTCGCCGTGGTGGACGAGCACGTCGTCGAGCGCTGGGGGCCCGGCCCGCTGGCCGCCGCGGGTGCCCGTGCCGGCCTGGCGCCGTACCGCGTCGCCGACGTGCTGACGACCGAGGACGCCGCCGACCACGGCCCCGACGACCCGGCCGGCTGGCTCTCCGCGTGGGACGAGTACGTCGAGCATCTCGCGGACGAGCTGGGCCCCGGGGCCTGGGTGGGCGACGTCGAGGCGGTCCCGGACCTGGACGTGCTGCGCGAGGCGCCCGAGGGCGGCCTGGGCCGGACCGGGCCCGGCGACGAGACCGGCGTCGAGGATCCGCTCGCCGCGGCGCTCGGCCGCATCGCGGCGGACAGCGCGCTGCGCCGCGCGCTGCTGACGCCCGTGCGCTCGCCGGACGCCCCCGGCCGGGAGGCGGTGTCGTACACCGCGTGGTTCCTGCGCCGTGTGCTCGGCGCGCCGTTCGCGATCGGTGACACGCCCCTGCTGGCGCCCGCGCCGCCCGCGACCGCCGGGCTCGACGACGCCGTCCTGGTCGCGCTGGGTGGCCTGCACAACCTGGCTGACCTGCCCGGACGTGACTGGGCGACGGTCCTGGACCGGCTGCCGGAACCGGTCGGCGACGAGCGGGTGCGGCTGCCGGCCGCCGTCGCGCGTGCCGTGT
Source organism: Promicromonospora sp. NPDC052451 (assembly GCF_044547525.1). NCBI lineage: Bacteria > Bacillati > Actinomycetota > Actinomycetes > Micrococcales > Promicromonosporaceae > Promicromonospora > Promicromonospora sp. NPDC052451. The sequence goes on along the minus strand of NZ_JBIUAP010000005.1, from coordinate 413,467 downwards.
GGGCCGGGCTGGCCGCGCTCGTCCGCACCGGCGACGTGCGCTCCGTGACCCCGGCCCGGCTCCCCGCGCTCGGGCCCGGCGGGGTCACCGTGGAGGCCGCCGAGGACCTCGCCGTCGCCGCCTCGCCCCGGTGGGCCCAGCTCGGCCCGGTGGTCCCCGCGCCGGCCGACGTCGCCGAGGACCTCGCCGACCTGCTCGACCTGCCCTACGAGGACGACCCCGGCGTGGTGCCCGACGGCGCCGGGGAGCGCGTGGACCTGGACCCGCGCGTCCGTGCCCTGGTGCCGGGCGCCCCGGCCGCCTGGCGTCGCCACGAGCCGCTCACCGTCGAGGGCACGCGCGTCGCATGGTGGGTCTCCACGGCGGACGACGGCTCCGGCGTTCCGCACGCCGGTTCGGTCGAGGGCCTCGCGCGGGCGCTGGCCGAGCTGACCGGGGCCGATGCGCTCCTCCTGGAGGCGGCGCTGCGCGACCCGGACCGGGCGGACCTCCTGGACGCGGAGCGTGCCTGGCCCTGACCGGCCGCCCGGAGTGCGACCGGGTCAGCGGTGCCGGCGCGCCCAGAGGAGCCCGAGCCCGCCGAGCGCCATCCCGGTGCCGCAGATCGCGACGGCCTCCATGCTCCCCCGCCCGGTGAGAGCCAGGACGAGCATCACCACGAGCCCGATCGCGAACATGCCGATGCCCGCGCCGAGGACCCGGAAGAGATCGGCGCGCGGAGCCGGAGGGCTCGGCCGGCGCTGCTCCGGGTGAGCCAGCAGGGAGCGGATCGTTGGCACCTTGCCAGTGTACGGACAAGGACTCGTCAAGCCCGGCGACGACGGGGGTGTGCCAGGGGTGAAACCGGGGTGTGCCCGGTCACGCCCGCAACGCGGCCACCACGGACGTCAGGGCGTCGACGATCTGGTCGTAGCTGCGCCGGTACGTGGCGCCGGACCGCCGGTAGGGGTCCACGACGTCGTCGTCGTGGCGGCGGCCCGCGTGGCGGGGCCGCTCCTGGAGGGCGGCGGGCAGCAGGGTGGCGAGCCGGGCGGCGTCGTCCTCGCCGGTGACGGCACCCGGTGCCAGCGTGCTCGACAGGCGGCCCAGCTCGGTGACGGTGACCGTGCGGCGCACGGCGGACGGGACCGACTCGACCACCCGGGCACGGTGCGCGGTGGTCAGGGCGAGCACCAGGTCCGCCTGCTCGACGAGCGCGGGCTCGAGCTGCCGGGCCACGAACCCGGTGGGCGGGAGCCCCTCTGCCGTCAGCAGCTCGGCCATCGGCTCGGCGACCGGCTGGCCCACCAGCGCGCGGGTGCCCGCGCTGGCGACGGTGACCGACGGGTCGAGGGCGTGGCGCAGCAGCGTCTCCACCGCCGGGGACCGGCAGATGTTGCCCGTGCAGACCGCGAGCACGCTGAACGCCATCGCACATGCCTTTCTTCGGGACCGTGGTATGTCGCGGTTATTCTATCCGCGCATTGCATGACCTTGACCAGCATTTCTATGCGGCATCATGGAAATGCTCGCCGACAATCATCGGTCAATGCAAACTGGTGAATTCCGGCGCGCTCCTCCGGCGGGTCGCAGGTAACGTAACGCGCACTAAGCCGTCAGGAGGTCCGGTGACACATCCTGGATGGGGCGACAAGTGGGCGGACGCGCCGGTGTTCCCGCCCGCCACGGCCCCCGCAGAGAACACGCGGAACCCGAGATCCAGGGAGGGTTCTGAAAGCAGCCGCCACGGCGAGAAAAAGGGTGAGGGTGCAAAGGTGCTGCCGTTGCGCAGGCCGGGGCCGCCGGGGCCGCCGCGGCCTGGCCCCGGGCGGGCCGGCACCCTCGTGGCGGAGCGTCCGGCACCGCCCCGATGGGAGAAGCCGTCGTTGCCCCGGCGGGAGTTCTGGACCCGCCGCCGTCGCCGGAACCTGAGGGTCGTGCTGCTCTGCGTGGGCGGGCTGCTCGCGGTGCTCGCGCTGGTCCTCGCGTGGGTCGTCGTCGACGCCGTGCGCGCCCGCGCGGCGCTCGGCCAGGCGGCGCAGGGTGTCGCCACGCTGCAGGCCGACGCCGTCGCCGGGCGCATCGACCGGCTCGACGCCGGTGTCGCCGACCTGCAGCGGCACACCGCCGAGGCGCGGGACGCGACCGACGGCCCGCACTGGGCGCTGGTGAGCAGGCTCCCGGTCGTGGGACCGACGGTGGAGGCCGTGGCGACGATGGCGGCGGTGGCCGACGGTCTCGCCCGTGGACCGTTGCCGCGGCTCGCCGACGTGGTCGAGCTGGCCGACCCCGCGACGTTCGCCCCGCACGACGGCCGGATCGACCTCGACCCCCTGGTGGCGGCCGCACCCGCGGTGGCCCAGGCGGACCAGGCCGTGGGCTACGCGCAGCAGCGCGTGGCGCGCATCGACCGGTCGCCGGTCCTGCCGCAGGTGTCCACCGCCGTCGCCGACCTGCACCAGCAGCTCGCCGACCTGCGGATGTCGACGGCGACGGCGGCGCGCGCCGCGCAGCTCATCCCGCCGATGCTGGGCGCCGACGGCCCGCGTGACTACCTCGTCCTCGTGCAGAACAGCGCCGAGCCCCGGGCGCTGGGTGGCATCGTCGGCACGGTGCTGGTCCTGCACGCCGACCAGGGCCGGATCGAGCTCACCCGGCAGATGCCCGCCGACGAGGTGGGCCCCTTCCCGACACCGGCGGCCGAGCTGACCGAGGACGAGCAGGCGGTGTTCGGCGACAAGGTCGGGCGCTGGATGCAGAACGTGACCGCCACCCCGGACTTTCCCCGCGCCGCCCAGATCGCGCGGGCCATGTGGGCCCGGGAGACGGGGCAGACGGTGGACGGCGTGCTCGCGACGGACCCCGCCGCGCTGGCCCGGCTGCTGGCGGCCGACGGCCCGCTGGAGGCGGGACCGGCGGGCGGGCTCCAGGGCGCCGACCTGGTGAGCTACCTGATCAACGGCGTCTACCTCACCGAGACGCCGCAGGGCGCGGACCAGATCTTCGCGGACGTCGCCCGGACCGCGTTCGGGTCGCTGTCGTCCGGCGCCGCCGGGTCGGCCGGCATGGTGGACGCGCTGACGGTCGCCGCCCGCGAGGGGCGGCTGCTCGTGTGGTCGGCGGACCGGACCGAGGCCGACCTCCTGTCGGGCACCGTGCTCGACGGCGGGCTGCGCGGTGTGAACGGCGCGCAGCCCGTGGTCGGGGTCTTCACGCACGGGTTGCAGATGGCGAAGATCGGCTACTACCTCGACACCGCGGTGGACGTGGCCGAGCGCGAGACGCGGCCCGACGGCTCCCGCCGGCTGGACGTCACGGTGACGTACACCTCCCGGGTGAAGGCGGCCGACGCGGCGCGCCTGCCCGCGTACGTGGTGGGTGACGACGAGCGCGAACCGGGGCTGATCCGCCTGCGTTCCGTGGTCTACGCGCCCGCCGGAGGGACGGTCGTCGAGGCGTCCGAAAACTCCGAGAAAATCGGTCTTTCTCCGCAGAAGCACGATCAATTGTCCAGAGTATTCGATGACATAGAACTTCACCCTGGCGAGACAGCATCTGTCACCTATGCCATTATCTCTGGGAAGCGCCAGGACGGAGGCGTCATTCTTCGCACGACACCGGGCCCCAGGCCCGTCAAGGTGTCGTTCGAGAAATAGCCTTTCCTGGTTGATCCGCTCCTCATTCGGGGCAGGCGTGTGACCGCGCTGGATATGCCGGGCACGCAGACCGGTGCCGCGGCACCTATCACGTGCAGCAGTCAGTCACTATCCAGGGGACAGAGCAATGCTTCGACGCTTTATCAGCGCCATTGCGATCGCTACGGCGGCCGTGCTGGCACCCGCCGGGGCCGCCCATGCGGACCAGGCGGACACCGACTACAGCGAATTCCCGTGCGTCATCACGTTCGACAGCCAGACGGTCACGGTCGGGGATCCTTTCGGTTTCACGATCGACTGCGCCGACATGGCGTCCGCGACCGTCACCGTCCAGATCTCCTTCGCGGGCCAGGCTGCCGGGAACGGCACGGACGTCGACGTGGCCGGTGCCGACTCGGCCCAGTTCACCCTTGACGAGAACGGCACGGTCAGCGACTCGGCGACCGTCTCCGCACCGGGCGACTACACGGTGCAGGTGCTCGACGAGGACGGCGGGCCGCTGTCCGAGACCTACACGATCACCGCCGTCACGGCGGGCTCCGCGGCGGCGGGCGGGGGTGGTACCGACGAGGACGTGGTCCTGGCCTCGACCGGGGCCACGAGCCTGCCGTACCTCGCCGTCGCCGGCGGCCTCCTGCTCGCGGGCGTGGCCGCGCTGGTCGTGTCCCGCGTGCGGGCCGCTCGGCAGCACTGATCCACGCCGGGCCGGCCGTGCGCCGCACCTCACCGTGGAGCTGAGGTGCGGCGTACGGCCGTCCGCAGCGCCCCGGCCTCGTCGCCCTTGTCCTGGAGCGTGCCGTGACCATCGGTAACCATCCGAACGCCGCCGACGTCGACCGCGAGGCGGCCGAGCTCGCGACCGACCTCACGAGCGAGCTGGACCGTGCGGCCGCCCGGCACGTGGCCTCGATGACCGCACCGGCCCCGCGCCGTGGCCCGGCCGCCCCGTGGCAGGAGGTCCTCAACCGCCGGGCCCTCTTCGTCGACCTCGCTGCCGTGGTCGCCGCCGTCGCCCTCGGTTACGTGCTCCGTTTCGACCGCCAGGTGGAGGTCGACCTCTTCGAGCCCCGCGGCGGCCAGTACGTGCTCATCTCGGTCGCGCTGGCGGAGGCCTGGGTGATCGCGATCGGGCTCGCGGGAGCGCGCAGCCCACGCATCCTGGGTTCGGGCCGCGAGGAGTACGTGCGGCTCGCGCGCGGCACGCTCGCGCTCTTCGGCCTCGCCGCGATCGTCTGCTACCTCGTGAAGTTCGACCTTGCCCGCTCGTACGTCGCGGTGACGCTGCCGGTCGGCCTCCTGCTCCTCGCCGTGGGACGGCGCGTCCTGGCGGCGCGCCTGCACGCCGACCGCGCGCACGGCAGGTTCCAGCGCCGCACCCTCGTGGTCGGCGCGCGGGACGCCGTGCTCGACCTGTGCCGCCGCGTCGAGCGCGCGCACGAGGCGGGGTTCCAGGTCGTGGGCGTCTGCCTGCCGGGCGGGCCGAGCGTCCCGTCCCCGGTCGCCGGCGTCCCCGTGCTCGGCCGGGTGGAGGACGCCGCGGAGGCCGCGCGCGCGGCTGACGTCGACGTCGTCGCGGTGACGGCGTCCGACAGTGCCACGCCCATGACGCTCAAGCGGCTCGCCTGGGACCTGGAGGCCACGGGCGCCGAGCTCGTCGTGGTCCCTGCGCTCGCCGACGTGGCGAGCCCGCGGCTGCTCATCACGCCGGTCGACGGCGTACCGGTGGTCCAGGTGTCGCCGCCCGGGTACACGGGCCTCCAGCACGCGGTGAAGCGGGTCTTCGACGTGGTCGTCGCCGCCCTGATCGGGCTCGTGGTGGCGGTCCCGATGCTGGTCCTCGCGCTCTGCGTGCGACTGACCAGCCCCGGCCCCGCCCTGTTCCGGCAGCAGCGGATCGGCCTGAACGGCCGCCCGTTCACGCTCTACAAGCTGCGCTCCATGCGGCAGGACGCCGAGGCCGCGCTCGCCGAGGTGCTCGACGGTGACGTCGGCGTGTTCTACAAGCCGAAGGACGACCCGCGCGTGACGCCGCTCGGCCGTCTCCTGCGCAAGTACTCGCTCGACGAGTTCCCCCAGCTCCTCAACGTCCTCCGCGGCGACATGAGCCTCGTCGGGCCCCGGCCGCAGGTGGCCCTGGAGGTGGCGCAGTACGACGACGCGCTCCGCCGGCGCCTGTTCGTCAAGCCCGGGCTGACCGGCCTGTGGCAGGTGAGCGGCCGCAACGACCTGTCGATCGACCAGGGTGCGCGCCTCGACCTCTACTACGTGGAGAACTGGAGCCTGCTCGGCGACATCGGCATCATGCTGCGCACGGCCCGCGAGGTCTTCGCGCCGAGCGGGGCGTACTGATGGTCCAGATGCGGTTCTCCTCGCGTGCCGGGACCATGAGGCCTGTGAACAGGGGCAACGGTGCGGACCACGAAGCCGGCCCCATGCCGGACGCCGCCCCCGTCACCCGCGGGCTCGTGCGTGTGCTCCACGTGCTGCCCGCCCCGGACGGCAGCACGCAGTACGTGGACCACATGATCGGCGGTGCCCCGCCGGAGGTCCGGATCCTGACGTTCACCTGGCTCCGCGCGATCTTCGGCGCGTACGACGTGCTGCACGTGCACTGGCCGGAGTTCCTCGTGCGGCAGCGCACCGTACCCGGCCGGATCGTCAAGCTCGTGCTCGCCTGGACGCTCCTGCTGCGGCTGGAGCTGACGGAGACGCCGGTCGTGCGCACCGCCCACAACCTCGCCCCGCACGAGTCGGGCGACCGCCTGGAGCGGGCGTTCCTGGCCGCGCTCGACCGTCGCACGGAGCTGTGGATCCGCCTCAACCCGACCACGCCGCTGCCGCTCGGCGTGCGGACCGCGACCATCCCGCACGGGCACTACCGGTCGGTCTTCCCACCCGACCCCGCCACCGTGGCGGAGCCCGGGCGGCTCCTCCAGTTCGGCCTGGTCCGGCGGTACAAGGGCGTCGAACGCCTGCTGGAGGTGTTCGGGTCGATCGACGACCCGGGCCTGCGGCTGACGGTCGCGGGGCGGCCGGAGGACGCCGGCCTCGCCGAGCACATCGTCGCGGTGGCCGCCGCGGACCCCCGGGTGGAGACCCGCCTGGAGTTCGTGCCCGACGACGTCCTCGCCCGCGAGGTACGGCGCGCCGAGCTCGTGGTGCTGCCCTACCTGCAGATGCACAACTCCGGCGCCGCGCTGCTGGCCCTCTCCCTGGACCGCCCCGTGCTGGTACCGCGCAGCGAGGCCACCGACGCCCTCGCGCGGGAGGTCGGTGAGGGCTGGGTGATCATGTTCGACGGCACCCTCCAGCGCGGCGACCTGCTCCGGGCGCTCGCGGCCGCGCGGCTCGTCCGGGAGCGCGGCACGCGCCCCCACCTCGAGGACCGCGACTGGGAGCTGGTCGGCATCCGGCACGCCGAGGCGTACCGCCGGATCGTGCGTGCCGTCGGACGGCGAGCGTGACCGGTACGTCCACGGCCCCCGACCGGACGCCGCTCGGCCGGCAGGCGGCCCGCGGGGGTGCCGTGACCCTGGGCGGGCAGCTCCTCAAGGTCGGGGTCCAGGCGGTGTCGATCGTCGTGCTGGCGCGCCTGCTGGCCCCGGAGGCGTTCGGCTACCTCGCGATGGTGCTCGCCCTGGTCGGCGTCGCAGAGACCGTGCGGGACTTCGGCCTGGCCAACGCCGCGATCCAGGCCCGGACCCTGTCCGACGCCGAACGGGACAACCTGTTCTGGCTCAACACCCTGATCGGCGCCGTCCTCACCGGTGCGGGCATCGCCTGCGCGCCGCTCGTCGCCGCCTTCTACGGGCAGCCCGAGCTCGCGGACGTCACGCGCTGGGTCTCCCTGAGCTTCCTGCTGAACAGCCTGGCCACCCAGCACCGGGCCGGCCTCGTGCGCGGGATGCGGCTGGGCGCCGCCGCCGTCGCCGACGTGGCCGGACCGGTCGCGGGGCTCGCCGTCGCGATCGTCGTCGCCGTCGCGGGCGGTGACTACTGGGCGCTGGTGGCCCAGCAGCTCGTGGCCGCGTTCGTGATGTCGGCCGGCGTGATCGTCGCCGGGCGCTGGCTGCCCCGGTGGCCGCGGCGGGACGTCTCCGTGCGCCCCTTCGTGCGGTACGGGTCCAACCTGCTCGGGGCACAGCTCCTGGGCTACGCGACCCGCAACATCGACACCGCGATCCTCGGCGTCCGCTTCGGGGCGGGCGTCGCCGGCCTCTACAGCCGCGTGTACCAGCTCATGGCGCTGCCGATCCGGCAGGCCACCTGGCCCGCCAACCGCGTGGCGCTCCCCGTGCTCTCCCGCGTGCGCGACGACGCCCCGCGCTACCGCGAGTTCCTCCTGTTCGGCCAGACCGTCCTGCTGCACACGATCGTCCCGGCGCTGGCGCTCGCGGCGGCGCTGGCGGGACCCGTGGTCGACGTGGTGCTCGGCGAACGCTGGTCGCAGGCCGCGCCCGCCTTCGCGATCCTGGCGGTCGGCGGCGTGTTCGAGGCGGCGGGGTTCGCCCCCAACTGGGTGTTCCAGTCGTCGGGCCGCACGGGTTCGCTGCTGCGGTTCACGCTGGTGACCCGGCCGGTGGTGCTGCTCGCGATCGGCGGCGGCAGCCTCCTCGGCATGACGGGGGCCGCGCTGGGCTACGCGGTGTCGACCGCCGTCGTCTGGCCGCTGGGGTTGTGGTGGGTCGGTCGGGTGACCGACGCGCCCGCGGGCGCCCTGTTCCGGAACGGGGTCCGGGCCTTCGCGGGTCACGGTCTGGCCGCCGCGGCGGCGGGACTCGTCGTGAGCCTGCTGCCCGGCCTGGGCCCGTGGCTCGCGATCGCCGTCGGCCTGCTGGTGTGGGCCGCTGCGCTCGCTGTGCAGGCGCTGCTCTGGCGCCGTCTGCGGGCCGACCTTGCCGTGCTGAGGCATGCCGCGCGTCTGCTGTCGCGGCGTGGTGGGAGTCCGTCCGTGGAGAAGGAGAGCGCGTGAACCCACGAACCAGGGTGACCCTCGTCTGGTTGGAGGGCGCCGCAGAGTCGGCTGCCGCGGGCGTGCACCTCGACGGCACGCTCCGCCGGCTCGCGGCGCTCGGGATCGAGCCCCACCGGGTCGTGGCCCGGCGGGACCGGTCCGGGGGGCGGGTCAGCCGTCTCGCCCGGCTGCTGCTGGACTCGGTGCGTCAGCCGCGGCGCGGCGTCGTCGTGGTGCGGTGGCACCCGTTCGCGCTGCCCGCCCTGGTCGCCGCCAGGCTGCGCGGCGGTGCCTGTGTGGTCAGCGCCCAGGGGGTGCTGGCCGAGGTCGAGGCCGTGCACCCGTGGATCGGGCGCTCCCGGGTCGCCCGGTGGATCGCGCTGCGGCCGCTGGCCCTCGCGGACCGGGTCGTGGCGCCGTCGGCCGGCATCGCGCGCTGGGTGGTCGAGGTGACCGGCCGGCCCGCCCACGAGGTGACCGTCCTGGAGAACGGGGCCGACGTCGCGCTGTTCGCCGCCGGACGGCGAGCACCCGTGTGGCCGCCCTACGCCGTCTTCGTCGGCAACCTCGCGCCCTGGCAGGGCATCCGGGACCTCGTCGACGCCGTGCGCCGGCCGGACTGGCCGAGCGGGCTGCGGCTGGTCGTGGTCGGCGACGGAGCCGAACGGGACGCCGTGCTGGCGGCCCGGGACGACGGCGTCGAGTGGCGGGGCGTGCTCGACCGCGCCGCCGTCGCGCGCGTGCTGGGCGGTGCCACGCTCGCCTTCGCGACCCGGGGCGCCGTCGCGGCGAGCGCCCGGGGCACCTCGCCGTTCAAGGTGATCGAGGCCGCGGCCGCGGGCCTGCCCGTGGTGGCGACGGACGTGCCGGGACAGGCCGAGGTGGTCCACGACCTGGGCAACGGCCTGGTCGTTCCGCCGGGCGACGCCGCCGCCCTCGCCGGCGCGGCGGCCCGGCTCATGGCGGACGAGGACCTGCGGGACCGGCTGCGCGCCCGCGCCGTGGAGCGCGTGGCCGCCTACGACTGGACGGCGGGCAGCGAGCGGCTCGGCGCGGCGATCGACGCTGCGGCACGCGCTGCCGGCCGGGTGCGCTGGAGCCTGCGCGCACCGGTGAGCCCGGCGGAGGACCGGCTGGTGGTGCGGCGATGACCAACGACACGGCCCGGGACACGGCCACAGGTGCGGGCGCTGGCGCTGGCGCGGGCGCTGGCGCAGGGAGCAGAGCCGGCGGGACGGAGCCTCTGGGCCTGTTCGCCGACCTCGCGGCGAACCGGACCAGCGACGACCCGCGCCGCCCGGGTACCGCCGGCGTGCTGCCCACGCTGCTCACCCTGCGGTTCGCCGCGGCCTTCCTGTACCGGGCGTCGGCGCGCGCGGGGCACGTGGTGCCCGTGCTGGGTTCGGTGCTCAAGCAGCTCAACCACCTCGTCACCGGGGCGGACATCGCCTGGTCGGCGCGGATCGGTCCCGGCCTCGTCCTGTGGCACCCAACGGGCGTGGTGATCGGTTCCGGCGTGGTGATCGGCCGTGACGCCCGCGTGCAGCAGGGCATCACGCTCGGCGCGGCACGTTCCCGCTCCGGGGAGGACGGCGACCCGGTGCTGGGCGACGACGTCTACGTCGGCGCCGGAGCCCGTGTGCTCGGCCCGGTCCGGGTCGGGGACAGGGCACGGATCGGGGCCAACGCCGTGGTGCTCGCGGACGTCCCGGACGACGCGTCCGCGGTCGGGGTACCGGCCCGGATCATTCCCTGACGGCGGCGCTCTGGTGCCCGCCGGGCGCCGGCGTGGCGCATGCCCGGTGCTGAGGAGGGGCGCCAGGGTTCGGGGCGCGCGCCTCAGCCGCGGAGGGTTCCGGGCGGCGTGCTCGTGGCGCTGACGGGCGTCCGCCGCGCACCCGCGAGGCGGCGCCAGCCCTTCTCCACCCTGCCCTGGTCGGCACCGCCGGCCGGGGCGTCGTCCTCGTGCGGGCGGTAGTCGTAGTAGCCGGCCCCGTAGGCGTCGGCCTCCCGGCCGGCCTTGTTCAGGACGATCCCGAGCACGCGCGCGCTGACGGCGGACAGGTTCGCGAGCGACTGCCGGAGCTGCTCGCGGCGCACCTGACCCGCACCCGCCACCATCAGCACGCCGCTGGTCATCTTGGCGATGAGCGCGGCGTCGGTCACGGGCAGCAGCGGCGGGGTGTCGATGATGACGTAGTCGAACTTCTGGCTCGTCTCCTCGATCAGCCGGGCCATGCTGCGGGAGCCGACGAGCTCGGCGGGGTTCGGCGGCACGGCCCCCGACGGGATGACGTACAGGCCGGCCGAACCCCAGGGCTGCACCACGTCGTCGATCGTCGCCCGCTGGATGAGGAGCGTCGTGAGGCCCACCGACCCCTCCAGGCCGAGGTACCCGGCGACGGAGGGCCGGCGCAGGTCGGCGTCGATCAGCAGGACCTTCGCGTCGGCGTCGGCCAGCGTGATGGCCAGGTTGATCGCCGAGGTGGTCTTGCCCTCGTCCGGCACGGAGGAGGTGACCACCAGGGCCTGCGGGCCCCCGTCCAGGTCCAGGAACTGCAGGTTGGTGCGCAGCCGCCGGAACGCCTCCGAGCGCGTGTGGTACGGGCTGGTCTGCACGACGAGCGGGTTGCTCCTCGCCTCGTCGTCGAGGGTGATGGTGCCGATGACCGCGGAGTCGGTGACGGTCCGCAGGTCCTGCTCCGAGCGCACGCGGGTGTCGACGATCTCGCGCAGCACGGCGAGCGCGACCCCGAGGGCGGAGCCGAGGAGCAGGCCGACGAGGATCATGACGGGGATGTTCGGGTAGCTCGCCGAGGCCGGCGGCACGGCTTCGCGGACGAGCTGGAGCTGCACGGGGGAGTCGCCGGCGCCCTGCGGCGTCTCCAGCGCGTCGACCCGCACGGCGAGGCTCTCGGCGACGGTGTTCGCGATGCGCGCGGCCAGCGTCGGGTCGGCGTCCGTCGTGGTGATGTCGATGAGCACGGTGTCGGTGACGGGGGCGGCCTGGACCCGGGTGGCCAGCTCGCCCGGGGTCGTGTCGAGGCCGAGCTCCTCGACGACCGGTTCGAGCACCTGCGGGCTGCGCACCAGGTTCGAGTACGACACGACGCGGCGCTGCACATAGGTGGTGCCGGTGGCGAGCTCGGACGTGGACTCGGCGCCGTGGAACGAAACGAATACCTGCGCGGAGGTCGTATAGGTGGGCGTCCTGGTGAATGCGAACAACCCGGCGAGCACAATTCCGGCAAGTGCCAGAGCGGTCACGGGAACCCAGTGCTTACGGATGATCCTGAGATATTCGGTCACGTTCAACGTGTTCCCCTGACGGGCCTGCCTGCGCTTCCGTTGGTAATCTAACCGACGTTCCGGAGAAGCGCGCCCGCTGGGATATCCCGGTTTATTGCCGCAAATTCCGGACGTAAAGGGCGCTCGACAGGGAGATCTGCAGGTGCGAATTCTGCACGTCACGGACCGGTATTCCGGGGGCGTCGGCCGAGCGATCGACCGCATCACCGAGCTGGTTCCGGAGGCCGAGCACCACCTGCTCTCCACGGGCATCGAGAGCACGCACGGCCGCGGTGCCTACCGGGGCACGGCCGACCTCCCGGACGGGCACGTGGCCCGGGTCCGCGCGGTGCGGGACGTCGTGGACGAGGTGACGCCCGACGTCGTGCACGCGCACTCGAGCTGGGCCGGTCTGTACACGCGGGTGCGGCGGCTGCCCGTGCCCGTCGTGTACCAGCCGCACTGCTACTACTTCGAGCGGCCCGACCTGCCCGGCCCCGTGCGCCGCGCCGTCCGCTCCGCCGAGCGGTTCCTCGCGGCGAACGGTTCGGTCGTCGCCGCAGTGAGCCCGCGCGAGGAGCGGCTCGCCCGGTCGATGGGTGTGCACCACGTGGTGCGCATCCCCAACGCGCCGTCGTCCGCGGCCGTCCGTGAGGCCGGGGCACGCTCCGGTGCGGCGGCCGGGTCCCGGCGCACCGTCACGATGGTCGGCCGCGTGGTCGCACAGAAGGACCCGCGGTTCTACGCGGCGACGGCGAGGGCCGCGCGCGCGGCCGGACTGGGGCTCACCTTCCGCTGGCTGGGGGACGGCGACCCGGACCTGGTCCGGGAGCTGGCCGGTGCCGGGGTCGAGGTCACGGGGTGGCTCACCGCGGACGACGTCATGCGGCAGATGGCGGCCTCCGACGTCTACCTGCACAGCGCCGCGTACGAAGGGTTCCCGATCAGCGTGCTCGACGCCGCCCGGGTCGGCCTGCCGGCGGTGGTCCGCGACATCCCGGCGTTCGAGGGGGCGCGGCTGACCGCCGTCGGCACGCCGGACGAGGCCGCGGCCGCCGTCCACGCCGCCGTCGAGGACCCCCGGGAGCGGCTGCGCATGATCGCGTCGGGCGACCGTCTCGTGGGCGAGATGGACGAGACGGCCCTGCACGACGGCGTCGTGCGGGCCTACGCGACCGCCGCCGGAGGGGCGCTGGTGGCGTGACACAGCGCCCGCACCCCGAACGCCGTGCGATCGACGGCGACCGCACGGTGAAGCAGCTCCTGGTGGGGCTGCTCCTGGTCGGGAGCGCGTGCTTCGTGCTGCTGGGCAGCCCGGCGGTGCCGCAGCGGTTCCTGTACGACAGCCGGAAGATCGCCACGATCGCGGGCGGCTACCAGGGCTACGACTCGGACAAGTCGTTCAGCACGGTGGGCGCGATCTACCGCGACCTCGGCCTGGCCGAGCAGCCGGTCTGGGCGGGGCTGCTGGGGTACCTCCTGTTCGCCACCGTGCTGCTGGTGGCGCTGCGGGGACGGATCGGGAACGCGGGGCTCCTGGGGCTCGCCCTCGTCGTGGGCTCGGTGGTGCTGGCCGTGGTGTACGTCGGCACGTACTCCAAGGACGTGTTCGTGCTGCCGATCGCGCTCGTCGCGCTGTGGCGCCGGCGCGGGTGGTGGCCCGAGATCGCGCTGGTGGCGGCCATGGCCGTCTACGCCCACGAGTTCCGGGACTACTGGTACCTCGTCATCGGCGGCTACGTCGGGTTCCGGGTGGTCATGGCGCGGGGGTTCTCCGTGGGCCGGATGATCGCCGCGGCGGTGGCCGCCCTCGTCGTGCTGGCCGTCGTCTTCCAGAACTACCTCGGGGTCGAGCTGGACTTCTACCGCACCAAGGTCAACGAGGTGCGCATCGGCGACGTGGACACGCGCACGCTGATCGAGCCGTTCGTCGACGTGGCGGGACCGGTGGGCAGCTTCCTGAACTCGGTGATCGTGCTGGTGACGTTCGCCGTGCCCCTGCCGCTGATCCTCAAGCTCTCGCCGTACTACCTGATGGTCGCGGCGTTCCTGGCCGTGCTCTGGTTCCAGTTCGGCCGGGCGGTCCGGCTGTGGGGTGCGCGGGCGCGGAGCGACCCGCAGTGGGCGCGCCTGGTCGCGCTCGTCCTGGGCCTGACCGTGGTGCAGAGCGTGTTCGAGCCCGACTACGGCTCGTACGTGCGGCACCTGACGCCGCTGCTGCCGGTGATGCTCGCGGTCATTCTGTGGCGCCCGCGTCCCCCGGTCGGGTCGGACCCGCAGGATGCCCGGGTGACGCAGGAGGCCGACACGGCGGCGGGCACCCCCGGTTGCGCCGCGGCGGGCGCGCCCGGTGGCGCCGTGGCAGGTATGCCCCGTGGCGCCGCGGCGGGGCGGTGAGCGCGGTGTACTCCGTGGTGATCCCCTGCCGGGACGGGGCGGCGACGCTCGGCCGGCAGCTCCGGGCCCTCGCGGCGCAGGACTTCACCGGCGACTTCGAGGTGGTCGTCGCCGACAACGGCTCGCGGGACGAGAGCCGCGCCGTCGTCGCCGCGGCCGGCCGGACCGACCCGCGCGTCCGGGGCGTCGACGCGAGCGGCCGGCCCGGCATCAACCACGCTCGTAACGTGGGCGTGGCGCACGCCCGGGGCGAGTTCGTCCTGCTCTGCGACGCCGACGACGCCGTCACGCCGGGCTGGATCTCCGCGATGGACCGGGCCCGCCGTGCGGGGGCGGACTGCGTGGGCGGAGCCGTCGAGCGGCGGCTGCCCGACGAGACGGTCGTCGGCACCGACCCCGCCACCTCCACCCACCTGTGGCACGTGCCACGCCCCATCGGTGCCAACTGCGGCTTCGCCCGGGAGGTGCACGACGCCGTGGGCGGGTTCGACGAGTCGCTGCTCGGCGGCGGCGACGAGTCCGACTTCTTCTACCGCGCGCACCTCGCCGGGTACCGCACGCGCGCGGTGCCGGACGCCGTCGTCGTCTACTACGAGCGGGAGCGGCTGCGCGACCTGGCGCGCCAGCAGTTCCGGTACGGGCGCCAGTCGGTGCGGATCTACCTGCGGTTCCGGGACGCGGGCCTGCCGCGCCGGCCGCTGTGGCGCGTGCCGGTCACGGTCGCGGGCGGCCTGGTCCGGGCGCTGTCGCCGGACCGGCTGGTGCGCCGTCGCGGGGTCAAGCGGCTCGCGCTGACGGCGGGGCGCGTGGCGGGGAGCGTGCGGGACCGGACGCTGTTCGTCTGACGCGGCAAAGGCTGCAAGCGGGCTGCATGTTTCGTGCAAGGCCGCCTTCCTACGGTGGGTCGCGGCGCCGATGGTGCCGCGTCCGCCCCTCGACCCCCCGAGGGGCGGACAGACCAACGGTCCGTCGAGGAGGGCACCGGCATGAGGCGCGCGTACTTCATCACCTGCGTGACGGCGGTCGCCGTCCTGACCCTGGCCGGATGCACCGCGGCGGCGGGCCTGGAACCCGGCCCGGCGCGCTCCGACGGCGTCCCGGCCCGTGAGCTGACCGACGTCGAGCAGGTCCGGGTGGACGAGGCGGTCGAGCTCCTGGTCCGGGACTGCATGAAGGCCGAGGGCTTCCGGTACGTGCCGGCGTGGGTGGCAAGCGTCGAGGAGCGGCAGGGGTCGGGCTACGTGCTCGACGACGTCGCCTGGGCGCGGGAGCATGGCTACGGGCTGGAGCTGGAGGACCGGGTCGCCGAGATCCAGCGCAGCGACCCGAACCACGCCTACGCCAACGCCCTGCCGGAGGCGGAACGGGTGCGCTGGTCCGTGGCCCTGGACGGCGACCCGGCCGGCGGGATGCTGTCGGCGGAGCTGCCCGCGGGCGGCGTCGTCCAGACGCCGGCCGACAGCTGTTTCGCGCGGGCCAAGGACGAGCTCTACGGCGACTTCGCGGCGTGGTTCCGGGCCGAGAAGGTGGCGACCAACCTCGTGGGCCTGTACGCGCAGGACATCGTCGCCGACGAGCGGTTCGCGGCCGAGCTCGCCGACTGGTCGGACTGTATGGGCCGACGGGGCTACGACTACCCGGACCCGCCCGCGGTCCGCGATGACCTGCACCGCGTTCTCGCCGGACTGAACAGGGAGCGGGCGCGCACCGCCGAGCGCGACCTCGCGGTGGCCGAGGCGACCTGCGCCGTCCGCGAGACGGCGCTGGTGAGCACGGCGCTCGACCTGGAGGACGAGTACCGCGGGCGGCTGACGCGGTACGACGACGAGGTTGCCGATTACCGGCGGATGCAGGTCGTGGCGCTGGAGAACGCCGAACGGGTGCTGGCGCACTGAACCGGATTCAACCAACCAACCAAAGGAGTACACATCATGCGCAAGATCTTCGTCCTGCTCGCGTCGCTCGGTCTGGTGATCACAGGGGCGCTGTTCCCCGTGAGCGCGCAGGCCTCGACAGCCTGCGACAACGCGTGGCACAACGCGACGTCGGGCTACTTCTACGCCTACGACTACATCAACTGCGGCGGTTACCTGGGCAAGTCGAACGGGAACGACGCCAACTGGGGCAACTCCTCGGGCGGCTTCCAGGGCACGGACAACAACAGGGCGCACTCGCTGCTGCACAAGGGCACGTCGGGCATGGCGGTCATGGTGTTCAACGGCTTCAACCACAGTGGCAACTGGTCGTGCGTCAAGAAGTCCGAGTACTACGTGAGCAACCTGAACGACGACTCCCTGGCGGGTGGCGCCGGCTCGTCCGGTGCGTCGAACACGATCAGCTCGCACAAGTGGGTGTCCACCTCGTCGTGCGGTACGTCGTTCCTGCACTGAGGCTCATGCAGCGGCTCCGGCACGTCCAGCGGCCTGTCCGCCGGTCGTGCCGGAGCCGTTCAGCGTGCCGCCTCGGTCAGGAGCACCCCCAGCCGGTTCAACGCTCCCGGCACCACCGAGTAGTACGCCCACTTGCCCCGCTGCTCGCGGGTGAGCAGGCCGGCGTCGACCAGCAGCTTGAGGTGGTGGCTCACCGTGGGCTGGGACAGCCCGACCGGTTCGGTGAGGTCGCAGACGCACGCCTCGCCGCCGTCGTGCGCGGCGATGACCGACAGCAGGCGCACGCGCGTCGGGTCGCCGAGCGCCTTGAACACGTGCGCGAGCTCGGCGGCGGTCTCCGGGTCGGCGGCCTCGCGCACCAGGGGCGCGCAGCAGGTACCGGATACCGGCTCCGTGGCCGTCCGTGACGCGTCCGTCAGGGGGAGCGTGGTGGTCATGCCCACCATCTTGCCACGCATCGAAGTCTGTGGATATGTTGCACTCGTTCACGCATTGATAAGTATCGATCTGAGGGGTGGAACATGTCCGGATCCCGCGAGAGCCTGCCCGTCGTGGTCGTCGGGGCGGGGCCGGTCGGCCTCGCCGCGGCGGCTCATCTGGTGGAGCGCGGGCTCGAACCGCTCGTGCTGGAGGCGGGCTCCGGCCCGGCCGCGGCCGTCGCCTCCTGGGGGCACGTGCGCCTCTTCTCGCCCTGGCGGTACGACGTCGACGCCGCCGCCCGCCGTCTGCTCACCGGTGCGGGCTGGACCGAACCGGCCCCGGACGTCCTGCCCACCGGCGCCGACCTGGTCGAGCAGTACCTGGCGCCGCTGGCCGCCGCACTCGGCGAGCGGGTCCGCTACGGTGCCCGCGTCGTCGCGGTCGCCCGCGACGGCGCGGACCGGTCCCGTTCGCTGGGCCGCGAGCGGCGGCCCTACCTGGTGCGCTGGACGGCGGGCGGGGAGGTCCGCGAGGTCCGGGCGCGCGCCGTGATCGACGCCTCAGGAACCTACGGCACGCCCAACCGGCTCGGTCCGTCGGGCCTGCCGGCGATCGGGGAAGAGCGGGTCGCCGAGCATCTGGCGGGCGCCCTGCCGGACGTGCTGGGGGCGGACCGCGAGCGGTTCGCCCGCCGCACCACCCTGGTGGTGGGCGCGGGCCACTCCGCGGCGAACACGCTGCTCAGCCTGGTCGAGCTGGCTCAGGACGAGCCGACCACCCGCATCCTCTGGGCGATCCGCGGCGGTTCGGCGCGGCGCCTCTATGGCGGCGGGGCCGACGACGAGCTGCCCGCCCGCGGCCTGCTCGGCACGCGCCTGCGCGACGCCGTCGGGTCCGGGCGCGTCGAGCTGCTCACCCGGGTCGCCGTCGAGCGCCTGGAGCCTGAGCCCTCGGGCGCCGTGCGGGTGCTGGGTACAGGGCGCAAGGACGGCACCGACGGCGCCCTCGACCTGACCGTCGACACGATCGTCACCGCGACCGGCTTCCGCCCCGACCTGGACATGCTGCGCGAGGTCCGCCTCGACCTCGACCCGGTGGTCGAGGCCCCGCGCGCCATCGCGCCGCTCATCGACCCGAACCACCACTCCTGCGGCACGGTGCCCGCGCACGGCGAGGCGGAGCTCGCGCACCCGGACGACGGCTTCTACCTGGTCGGCACGAAGTCGTACGGCCGCGCGCCCACCTTCCTGCTGGCCACCGGCTACGAGCAGGTGCGGTCCGTGGTCGCGGCGCTGGCCGGGGACCGGGCGGCCGCCGATGCCGTCGAGCTGGACCTGCCGCAGACCGGTGTCTGCTCCTCCGACCTCGCGCTCGCGGCCGATGCGGACGGCGCGGTCTCGTCCGAGGTGCCGGCGGGCGCGTCCGGCGGCGGGTGCTGCGGTGCGCCGTCCGGGCCGCAGGCGGTGACGATCGGTACGGGCGTGCCGACGGCGCGCCGCTAGGCGGCGCCCGGGATCATGCGACGGGTTCGACGCCGAGCTCCGCCAGGAGCCGGCGCACGCGCCGCTCGATCTCGTCGCGGATGGGGCGCACCGCCTCGAGGCCCTGGCCGGCGGGGTCGTCCAGCTCCCAGTCCTGGTAGTTCTTGCCGGGGTAGTACGGGCAGGCGTCGCCGCACCCCATGGTGATCACGGCGTCCGACGCCTCGACCGCCTCCGTGGTGAGCACCTTGGGCTGCTCGCCGCGGATGTCGACGCCCTTCTCCAGCATCGCCTCCACGGCGACGGGGTTGATCGCCTCGGCCGGCATGGAGCCGGCCGAGCGCACCTCGACGGCGCCGCCCGACAGCGCGCGGAGGAATCCCGCGGCCATCTGGGAGCGGCCCGCGTTGTGCACGCAGACGAACAGGGCGGACGGCTTGGTCTCGGTGGTCGGTTCGGTGAGGCTCATCAAGGGGCTCCGGTGGGATAGGAGTGGTGGTGTACGGGTCAGGCTGCCCGGCGGATCAGGCGGCTTCCGGCACGAGATCGGCGAGCAGGGTGCGCACGCGCTGGTCCAGGTCGTCGCGGATCGCGGCCACACCGGCGGGGGAGGCGAGGGCCGGGTCGCCCACCGCCCAGTCCTCGTACCGCGTGCCGGGCAGCACCGGGCAGACGTCGCCGCAGCCCATGGTGACCACGACGTCCGCGGCGCGGACCGCGTCGTCGGTCAGCGGCTTCGGGTAGAAGCGGGTCACGTCGTCGACCTGGTCGGCCGAGGTGCCGTCGCCCAGCTCCTCCAGGAGCGCCCGGACGCCCGCGTGCACCGCCGCCGCGGGCGCGGACCCGGCCGAGCGCACCACCACGCGGTCGCCCGCGTGGTGCCGCATCAGGGCGGCGGCGAGCTGGGACCGGCCAGCGTTGGCCACGCAGACGAACAGCACCTGCGGCAGGTGCTCGCCCGCCGCGCCCAGCTCCAGGGCGCGGGCCTTCTCGGCGTCGACGATCCGCTGCCGCGCGAAGTGCTCGGTCAGCGGCACGAGGTAGGTGGCCTCGCCGCCCCGGCGCACGAGGGCGGCGTACGACTCGCGGACCACCCGGGCACACTCGCCGGGCGGTGTGCCGGGAAAGCGCTCGGCCAGCGACGCCGCCAGGCGGTCGAGAGCGGGCTCCACGTTCGTCAGCCCGGCCGGCTGCCGGGTCCGGCCGGCGTCGACCGCGGCCGGCGCGAACCGGTCCAGCAACGTGCTCACCGCACCCCGGTAGGCGGGTTCGACGCGGTACCAGACCGAGGTGCCGCGCCGGTCGGCCGAGAGCAGCCCGACGTCGCGCAGCACCTTGAGGTGGTGGGACACGGTGGGCTGGGACACGTCGGTGAGGGTGGCGAGCTCGCCCACGGTGACCTCGCCGGACACGCTGGTCGCGACGGCGGACAGCATGCGCAGCCGGAGCGGGTCGGCCATCGCCTTGAGCGTCGCCGCCAGGGCGGTCGCCGCGTCGAGGCCGATCGCGTGGGACTCGGCGGCGCCGTGCGGGGAGAGAGCGGTCATCGGCGGCACCTCGGTTGTATCGATGTGCTTCTATGTTGACACTCTTCGATGCAGCCCCGCAAGCACGAAGCCGTCTACCGTCGAGCGCATGATGCTGCTGAGATCGATCGTCCTGTTCCTGGGCGCGGCGCTGTTCGAGATCGGCGGGGCGTGGCTCGTCTGGCAGGGCGTGCGCGAGCACCGCGGCTGGATCTGGATCGGCGCCGGTGTCGTCGCGCTCGGGATCTACGGGTTCTTCGCCAGCCTGCAGCCCGACGCGAGCTTCGGGCGCATCCTCGCCGCGTACGGCGGCGTGTTCGTCGCCGGCTCGCTGGCGTGGGGGATGGTCGTGGACGGCTTCCGTCCGGACCGCTGGGACGTCATCGGCGCGCTCCTCTGCCTGGCCGGCGTGGCCGTCATCATGTACGCGCCCCGCTCCGCATGACGCGACATGACTCCGGCATGACTCCGGTGGCACATGTACTACCTTGCCCCTCTTCGCCTCTTCTATCCTGAGCTTTCTGTCGGGGGGTGGACGGCGTGATCTGGTTTCAGCTGCTCGGCGGCGTGGCCGCGCACGACGAACGGGGCGCGGTCCCGCTGGGTTCGGCCCGGCAGCGGGCCGTGCTGGCGGCGCTCCTGGTGGAGCCGGGGGCCGTCGTCCCGCTGGACCTGCTGGTCGATCGGGTCTGGGGCCGGTCGGCACCCCGCAGCGCGCGGCAGACCCTGCACGCCTACGTCTCACGGCTGCGTTCCGCGCTCGACGGCGCGGGCGGACCGGTGCCCGTGCACGGGCCGGGCGGCTATGTGCTGGCGGTGGACGGCGCCCAGGTGGACCTGCACCGGTTCCGTGCTCTGGTGGCCCGTGCTCGCCGCCGGGGCGCCGACGGGGGCACCGTCGGAAGTGCTGCGGGCGCTGTCGGTAGCGCCGTCGGCGGCGGTGACGACGCGGACGCCGGCGCGCTGTGGCAGGAGGCGCTCGCGCTGTGGCAGGGCGAGCCGTTCGCCGGTCTGGACAGCGACTGGCTCCGGTCGGTCGCCGTCACCCTCGACGCCGAGCGGCACGCGGCCGTGCTGGACCACCACGACCTGCTGCTGCGCCGTGGCGAGCACGGCCGCCTGCTGCCCGAGGTAGCCGCGGCCGCCCACCGGGCCCCGCTGGACGAGCGGCTGGCCGCCCAGCTCGTGCTCGCCCTGTACCGGTGCGGCCGGCAGGCCGACGCGCTGGAGCACTACCGCCTCGTCGCCGAACGGCTGGCCGACGAGCTGGGCAGCGACCCCGGCCCGGGCCTCCAGGAGCTGTACCAGCGCATCCTGCGCCACGACCCGGGACTGGCGGTCCCGGAACCTGCGCCACCCGCAGCAGCCGCGCCACCCGCACCGACCGCATCGGCTCCCGCCGGTCCCGGGGGCCCGACGGCGCCCGGTCCCGCCCCGGGTGCAGCCGACCGCACGCGTCCCGCCCAGCTACCCCTGGACGTCGCCGCGTTCACGGGGCGCGCCGCCGACCTGCGGCGTCTGGACGACCTCCTGGCCGGCCTCACGACGTCGCCCGGTGTCGCCGCGATCAGCGGCACCGCGGGCGTCGGCAAGACGGCGCTCGCGGTGCACTGGGCGCACCGGGTCGCGGACCGGTTCCCGGACGGGCAGCTCTACGTGAACCTGCGCGGATACGACCCTGACCAGCCCGTACGCCCTGCCGACGCCCTGGTGAGATTCCTGACCGCCCTGGGCGTGGCCGAGCGTGACGTCCCGCTGGACGACGAGTCGCGCGCCGCCCGGTACCGCAGCGAGCTGGCCGGGCGCCGCATGCTGATCGTGCTGGACAACGCCGGCAGCGTGGCCCAGGTGCGCCCCCTGCTGCCCGGCGGTGGCTCGTCCCTGGTCGTGGTCACCAGCCGGGACAGCCTGGCCGGGCTGGTGGCGGTGCACGGCGCCCACCAGCTCGGCCTCGACCTGCTGCCCGCGGTGGAGGCGAACGGCCTGCTCCACCGGCTGATCGGCGACCGCGTCACCACCGAGCCCGACGCAGCGGCGACCCTCGCCGAGCAGTGCGCACGCCTGCCCCTGGCGTTGCGCGTCGCGGCCGTGCTGGCCACCTCCCGGCCCGACCGCACCCTGGCCGAGATCACCGCGGAGCTCGCCGACCGGCAGGAACGACTTGAGCTGCTCGACCCGGGTGGTGATCCCTACGCGGCGGTGCACGCCGTGTTCTCCTGGTCCCTGCAGCACCTGCCCGACCAGGCCGCCCGCACCTTTCGCCGGCTGGGCCTGCACCCCGGCCCCGACCTGGACCCCCATGTCGCCGCCGCCCTGACCGGTCTGGAGCCCCATCGGGCCCGCCGGGTCCTGGACACCCTCGTGGCCGCCCACCTGCTGCACCGCACCACACCAGGCCGCTACGGCATGCACGACCTCCTGCGCGCCTACGCGGCCCACCTGGCCCGGACCCACGACACCGGGCAGGACCGTGCCGCGGCCGAGGAACGGCTCCTCGACTACTACCGGGCCGCGGCCCACGCCGCCGTCAGCACCCTGTACCCCGCCGAGGTGCAGTACGAGCTCGACCGGATCCCGGACGTCCCCTTGCCCGACGTGTCGGAGCCGCGCACGGCCACGGCCTGGCTCCAGGCCGAGCAGGTCTGCCTGGCGGCGGTCGCCGAGCACGCCGCCGACCGGCAGGACGCCGCGTACGCCGTCGCCATCGCCCTGATCCTGCACCGGTACGTGAACAGCGCTCATCCGGTGGGCCAGTTCGTCGTCAACGCGCACGCGCTGCGGGCCGCCGAGGCGGTGGGCGACCTGTCCGGTCAGGCCCACGCCTTGCGTCAGCTCGGGGTGGGGCACTCGCAGGCGTGCCGGTACGAGACGGCGCTGGAGCACCTGTACCGGGCGCTCGCGCTGTTCCGCGAGGTCGGCAACCTCGCCGGGGAGGCGCACACGCTCACCAACCTGGCGACGGTCGCCCACCGGCGGGGCGACCACCGGGCCGCCCGGGACCGGCACCGGCACGCGCTCGAGGTGGCGCAACGGTCGGGCGACCGGTTCGTCGAGGCCTCGGTGCTCAACGGCATGGTCGGGGTCGCGGCCAGGCTGGGGGACCACGACGCCGCCTACGAGCGCTGCCGGCAGGCACTGACGATCTTCCAGGAGATCGGGGCGCGCTACTGCGAGTCCATCGCGCTCAACAACCTGGCGAACAACGACATGGAGCGCGGGGACTACTCGACCGCCGGCGAGCGTCTGCGCCGCTCCCTGGCCACGGCCGACGAGCTGGGCATCGTGACCTCACGGGGGTACATCCTGGACTCGCTCGGCATGCTGCACCTGCGCCTGGCGGAACCGGCCGAGGCCGCGGCGTACTTCGGGCGGGCGCTGACCGCGTGCCAGGAGACCGGGGACGTCACCGGGCAGGCGTGGTCGTACAACGGCCTGGGCGAGGCGGCGCGGCTCGCGGGCAGCCCCGCCGAGTCCCTGCGGGCCCACACCGAGGCGCTCGGCATCGCGGTCCAGGTGGGTTCACGCGACCAGCAGGCCCGTGCACACGCAGGCATCGGCCACGCGCACCGCGGCCTGGGGGACCTGGACCAGGCCCAAGCCGGCTTCCGGCAGGCCCACGCGATCTACGCGGACCTCGGCGTCCCCGAGGCCGAGGAGCTGGATGCCCTGCTCAACGAGGCGCCTGTCGCGTGAGACCGCGAGGCCCGGGCCCTCAGCCCGCCGTGCCGGACGAGCGCCAGAGCATGCTCGCGACGCTCCGTCGCACGGTGGGCGGCACCACCTCGGGCGGCACCATGCGGGCGATCCGCCGGGCCGGCGACGCCGCGACCCTGCGGTGCACGTAGGGGTAGAGCGCGCGGAGCCGGTCGAACTCCGCGCGGGTCCCGGGGTCGTCGTGCTCGGGGAGCGCGTCGAGCGCGGCCCACGTGTCGTCGGCGAGGCTGCGCAGCGGCGCCGGGACGGGCACGTCGTCCCAGGTGGCACCGACGCGGTGCAGCGACGGGTCGATGAACGCGTCGACCCGGTGCACGGCGGCCTTGTCGTCCGGGTCGACCATCGGCAGGTCGAGCGCGGCGGCGGCGTTGAAGACGGGCTCGTCCCAGTCGTGGATCAGGTCGGCGTAGCGGACGAACGCCCGCGGCGTCGACCGGGTTGCCAGCTCCGTGCCGAGCATCAGGTTGATCCAGCCCGCCACCCGGTCGACCATGCCCCGGCCCTTGTAGTTGGCCGCCTTGCTGCCCACCACCTCGGCGGGCGGGCGCAGCATCGTCAGGCACGACGCGCGGGCGCCCGTGCCGGCCGCGGCCTCCAGCCAGAGCTCCAGGAACCAGAGCAGGCGCGGGTCCTTGATGACCAGGTCGCCGTGCTCCGCGACCTGCGCGTCGAGCCACACCCGGATCTGGCCGAGCGCGTTCGCCTCGACCCCGGCCCGGTCCACGAGGTGCCAGGCCAGCGGCCGCGGGTCCGACGTCTGCACGTCGGCGGCCCGCAGCAGCGAGTCGTGGAAGTCCACCACCCACCGTGGCTCCGAGAAGCCCCGCGGGTTGGACGCGTCGGCCTCGACCTCGGGTGCCGGGACCCGCAGGCCGAACTCGCGCAGGACGCCCGCGAGCGTGCTCGTGCCGCTGCGGCCCGAGCCGGTCACGTAGACGACGCGGTGCGGTGCGCTCATCGGGTCTCGGCCGCCATCGTCGAGACGCGGACCACCGGGGCCCACGGCGCGGCCTCGTCGAGCGAGTCCAGGTCGTAGCCGTGGGCGCGGATACGGTCGCCGAGGTGCTCGCCCACCACGTTGCGGTACCGGGGCAGCAGTGCGGCGTCGGTGACGTCGCGGAGCAGGTCCGCCCGGGGCGTGCCGTGCCGCGACCCGAGGCGTGACACGTGGTGCCGCACGCGCCCGGCCAGCTCGGCCCGGCCGCCGGAGCGCCACAGCTCCGCGTAGCGGTTGCTGCGGCCGGCGTCCACGGCGTCCACCGCGTCGTCGTCGAGCTCCACGCCCAGGAACCGGGCGACCCGGCCCAGCTCGCCGGCCGGGTCGCGCATCAGGTGCTCGTACCGCAGCACCAGCAGGTTCTCGATGTGCAGGGCGTCCTCCGCGAACACGTCGTGCGCGTGCACCCAGTGCTCCACGAGCCGGGGGAACCCGAAGGTGAACCGTCCCCGGCTGCGGGTGGCCCACTTGCGCACGGCCAGGGCCTGGACCACGGGGTGCCGGGTGACGACCACGAACCGCGACCCGGGGAAGATCTCCTGGAAGTAGCGCATCTTCGTCAGGTTGGGCGGGGACTTCTCGACGAGCACCGCGCGGTCGAGGTCCCAGTACGGGGACCAGCTCTGCCAGAGCCGTGCGCCGGCGTCGGGCGTGCGCTGCGCGTCCTCCTCGGTGAGGTGCGCCTGCGGGTGGAAAGACCATTCGGACGTATTGCCCAGACCACCGAGATACGTGTCCTGAATATGTTGTCCCTCGTCCATCACGGCGCCCGTTCCGGTCAGCCCGGACGCATTCGGACTAGAACCAATAATTCGGGCGAGGAGCGTGGTGCCGCTGCGGTGCAGGCCGCCGACGAAGGCGATGCGATGGTTGTTCCAGGGTGTGTTGCTGGTGCTCGTTCCGGACATCGGGAAACCTAGCTGGTCGGCTGGAAAGGTGATCGCTGGTGCCCCGCAAAAATATGCGATGAATGTTCCGCGTGCGACCCGAATCGTCCCCGTCCCGCGTGGTCGACAATTCCGACCTGCGTCATCGGATAACAGCATCCATGATGGTCCCGACCGCGAACCAGACCGACAGGGGGCACAGACATGATGCGTCCGGACGACCACGCCCATCTCGCCGGGCTGCGGGACGCGACCGCGTCGACCCTCGCCGCCGTGATCCGTCCCGGCCCTGTCGCCCTCCTGGACGTGCCCAACCAGCGCAATGTCGGTGACTCGCTCATCTGGGCCGGCACGGCCGCCTACCTGCGGCGCCTCGGGCGCGACGTCCGCTACGCGGCCGACCTGCGCGGGTACGTGCCGGCGGACCTGCGGGCGGCGATGCCGTCCGGGACCGTCCTCGTCCGCGGCGGGGGCGACTTCGGCGACCTCTGGCCGGGCCACCAGGAGCACCGGGAGCGCATCGTCCAGGACCTGCCCGACTACCCGGTGGTCCAGCTCCCGCAGTCCGTCTGGTTCGGGTCGGCGGACCGCGCCGCGCAGGCCGACCGGATCCTGGGCGCGCACCCCGACTTCACGCTCCTGCTGCGGGACACCCCGTCGCTGGCCCGGGCCGCCGAACAGCTCCCCTCCCTGGCCGCGCGGTTCTGCCCCGACCTGGCTCTCGGCTGGGAACCGCCGCGCCGCGAGCGGTCCGTGGCCGACACCCGGCGGCTGCTCGTGCTCGCCCGCGCGGACAAGGAGACCGCCTCGGGCCTGCACGACGTCGGGCCGGCCTGGGTCCCCGGGCTGGACGCCGACCGCACGGACTGGCACGCCGGCGGCAGCGAGGCCTGGCGCCGGCGGGCCGCCCGGACCGTCACGACGCTCGGTCACCAGCGTGCCCGCGTCGCCCGCCGGGTGCCGCTGCCGGCGTCGGGCCTCGCGAACCGGCCCGTGGCGGCGGCCCTCGCGACGATCAACCGGGCCGGCATCGACGCCGGGGTGCGGCTGTTCGCGCCCGCGCGGGGCGCCGTCGTCGACCGCCTCCACGCGCACGTGATGGCGGCGCTGCTGGGCGTGGAGCACGTGGTGCTGGACAACAGCTACGGCAAGGTCCGCGCCGTCTACGACGACTACACCGGCACGTTCAGCACCGCCCACCACGCGTCCGGCCTCGACGAGGCGCGCGAGCTGGCCGCCCGGCTCTGGGCCGCCTGATGCTCGCGTTCGTCACCTCGCTGCGCCATCCGCGCAACGCCGCCGACTACGGCCGCGTCGAGGAGCTGCTGCGCCTCACCCTCGCGTCGCTGACCGCGCAGACCAGCGGGGAGTACGTGGTGCTGGTGGTGGGCAACCGCGCCCCGGGGTTCGACCTGGGGGAGCGGGTACGGTTCGTCCCCGTCGGCTTCGCGCCGCCCGAGGCCGCCCACGGCCCGCACGCCGAGCGGGACCGGTTCGTCCGGGACAAGGGCAGCAAGATCGGCGTCGGGCTGCTCGCGGCCCGCCCCTACGCGCCGGACCACGTGATGATCGTGGACGCCGACGACTTCGTGCACCGCGACCTCGCCGCGTTCACCGCGCGGCACCCGGGGCACCCCGGGTGGGTGGTCGACCAGGGCTGGGTGTACTCCCGCGCCCGCGGTGTCTACCGACGTCAGCCCGCCTTCCACCGGACCTGCGGCACGAGCCTCGTGGTCCCGTTCGACGCCTACGGCGTACCCGCCCACCTCGACGAGACCGCCACGCAGGAGGAGGTCCTGGCCGGGTACGGCGAGCGGGTCGGCCACGTGCTCGGCGCCCACCGGCACGCGGTCGAGTGGTTCGCGCGGCACCAGGGCAGGGTGCTCGAACCCCTGCCGTTCCGCGGCGCCGTCTACCACGTGGACACGGGGGAGAACCACTCCGGCAAGCGCCTGCGCGGGCTCGCCCGCCCGCTCGACCCCGACTTCGCCGCGTGCTACGGCCTGCCCCCGGTGCGGCGGACGACGGCGACGCTGTGGTCCGCCGTCGGACCCCGCGCGGTCGCCGAGACCGCGCTCGTGCTCGGCCGCCGGGCGTTGCGGCCCGTCCGGCGGGCGCTCGCCGCGGGGGCCCGGTCGTGACCGTCGAGGTGGTGCACTGGAACCCCCGGCGGCCGGTGGTACCCGGGCCGTTCGGGCGGCTGGTGCCGGTGCGGCGCCGGGTCAACAACTTCGGCGACCTCGTCGGCCCGGCGCTCGTCGCGCGCATCCTGGCCGCGCGCGGCGTCGACCCCGCCCGGGGCGCAGGGCGCAGGCTCCTCACGGTGGGCTCCATCCTGCACCTAGCGAGCCCGGGCGACGTGGTCTGGGGCACCGGCATCAACGGCAAGCAGGCGCACCTGCCCCGCGGTCTGCAGCTGGACGTCCGGGCCGTGCGCGGACCGATCACCCACCGGGTGCTGCGCGAGGCGGGCATCGCCGCGCCGCGCGTGTTCGGCGACCCGGCGCTGCTCTGGAGCCGCTTCTGGCCCCGGGAGACGTACGCCGACGGCGCCCGGCGCGCGGTCGGCTTCGTGCCCAACCTGCACGACTGGGTCCGGTACCGCGACGACCCGCGGACGATCGCGCCGCAGGGCGACCTGCACGCGATCGCCGGGCAGATCGCGCGCTGCGACCTCGTCGTGGCGACGTCCCTGCACGGCATCGTGCTCGCCGAGTCGTTCGGCATCCCGGCGCGGCTCGTCCCGCCGTCGGCCGAGCCGATGCACAAGTACCACGACTACTACGCCGGCACCGGGCGCGAGGCGTTCCGCGTGGCGGCGTCGGTGGACGAGGCCGTGGAGATGGGCGGCGCCCGCCCGCCGGTGTGGGACGCCGACGCCCTGCTGGCCGCGTTCCCCCTCGACCTGTGGGCGTGACCGCGGGCCGGGTCAGAGCCCGAACGCCGCGGTGACCGTGGCGCCGCGCGCACCGGCCAGGTCCACGACGAGCGCGATGTCCGGCTCCAGGCGTTCGACGGTGACCCGCTCGTGCGCGCCGGTCAGCCGGGCCGCCGTACGGGCCAGCGTGATCCGCAACGGCCGCTCCAGCCGCTGCGTCGGGTCGGCGACCGCCACGGTCAGCCGCGTCCCCTCCTGCACCACGAGCACCGCGGCCGGCCGGTCGCACCGCACGCCGCCCGTCTCCGGCGCCTCCGCCTGCCAGACGTTCAGCGCCACCGTGTCGTCGCGGCGCACCGCCTGCACGGCCCGCGAGTTCGCCAGGACCTCCGTCCGCGGGGCCGCGGCGTAGGACGCCACCTCCTGCGGCGTCGCGCCCGGCAGGATCGTGTACCCGTAGCGGCCGTCCGCGGGGTCGGTGCCGTGCTCCAGCCAGAGCGTCGCGAAGCTGTTGGCCCGCACCGTCGGGTCGCGGTGCGGCGCACTGCGGTTGATGTCGGCCCACCGGCCCGTGCGCCGCTCGCGGAGCAGCCGCAGGCGCTGCCCGTCCCGGAACACGTAGCCGATGCCGGTGCCCGGGGTCGCGCCCGACAGATGGGCCCACCTGGCGCCGTCGGCCACGGTAGGGGCGGGCGTGCCCGGTCCCACCGCGTGCGGCACGGTGCGGCCGTCGACGACGAGCCGCTGGGCCGCCGGGTCCACGAGCCGGCGGTTGTCCACCACGGTCTCCACCGGGCGTCCGGACGCCGAGGCGATGCCCGTGCCGAGCGCCACGATCTCGTCGTCCAGCAGGAACCACGACGTGAAGCCCGATACCTCGGCCATGCCCGGGGCCGCCGGGTGCCGGAACGCCATGCCGACCGCCGCCCGGGAGCCCAGGGCGGCGCCGCCGGCCCAGTGCGACGTGCCGCGGAAGCCTGCGCCGGCGGAGTCGCCGGGCGTGCCCGACGCCGTCGTCGTCCCGGGGATGCGACGGGCGTCGACGGTGGGCCAGTAGTCGTCGTCGTAGGGGGTGCCTGCCGCGTCGTACAGGTAGTACGCGCCGCTGCCCGTGTACCAGCCGTGCAGGTTCTCCGCGCCGATCGACTCGTACGTGGCGATCCGCGCCGACGACATCGCCAGCGCGACCGTGAACGCGGGCCGCCGGTGCACCACGCGGTCCATCGCGGGGAAGACCCGGGTGCCCTCCGGGGGAGCCAGCGGCGTGACGCCGTCGGCCGGGTCCGGTGACGCGTAGGCGGCCAGGCGCGTCCAGCGTGCGGCCCGCTCGCCGTCCGCCGCCGAGGCCAGGAGCCGCAGGGCGGATGCCGCGGCCCGCCCGGCGTCCCGGTCACCGACCGAGCGGCGAGCGATGTTGCGCCCGCGCACCGGGGCCAGGACCGCGCCGGCGTGCAGCCACGGCACGAGCCCGTCGTCCACCCAGCGCAGCAGGTCGTCGAGGGCCGGACCCGGGAGGTGCCACGGCGTGTCGTGCAGCAGGGCCAGCACGGTGGCGGCGGAGGTGAGCAGGGACAGCCCGTACCCGCCCGAGTAGGGGTGCACGTCGTGCTGCAGGAACGACCCGTCGGCGTGGATCCCGTCGCCGGACGCCGTGGGCCGGAACGCGGGGGCCATGCCCCGCAGGCCGGCGGTGAGGGCGTCCTCGTCGTCGAGCAGCAGTGCGCGCTCCACCACGACACGTCCCGTCCAGGCGCGGTTGGCCGCCGTGTACGCCGGGGCGGGGGTCTGCTCGTGCACCGTGGCCATCCAGCGCCGCAGCCGGTCCTCGCCGAGGTCGTCGTACAGGAGCATCGACGTCGCCGTGAGCTGGAGCGGGATGCCGACCTGCCGGTCCCACCAGTTCCCCGACCGGCCCGTGTGCGCGGCGTAGTCCTCGTGGAGCCGGTCGAGGCCGGCCAGCAGGACGTCCCGCACCTCGGGGTCCTGCGCGTAGCGGGAGCCCGGCGTGGCGTAGGCGCGGGCGAGCTCCCGGAGCCGCTCGTAGCGGATCCGCAGGCCGACGGTCCGCTCGCGGGAGGTCAGGGACAGGTCCGGCCACCGGCCGTCCGGGCCGAGCTGGTCCAGCAGGCGGCCGGCGGCGTCGTCGTCGGTGGCCGCGCCCGTGAGCTGGGCGAGCCACCGTGTGCGGACGGCGGCGAACGGGTGCGTCGCGTCCTGGAACGCGTCCCACGCCACCAGCCCGCCGGCCACGAGGGCGGACGCGCCGAGCGCGAGGGTGCCGATCCGCAGGGCCTGGCGGCGCGTGACGGGGCGGGTGTGCGGGGGTGCGGGCGAGGGGTCCGAGGGCTGGGGCGGGGGCTTGGACGGGGGGTGCTCGCGCTCGGACGGGGGGTACGGGGTCGGCGCGTCGTGCCGGGTGGGCGCGCTGTGCGGGGGCGGCGGGGCGTGCTCGGGGGACGCGTCGTGCTCGGTGGGCAGGTCGGCCTCCTCCTGGTCGCGGGTCACGGACCATGGTGTCCGGGCAGCGGTTCCCCCGCGCGCCGGGGCATTCCGCATCGTCGCGATCGTCTGTATTGTCCGCACTTGTGTCCCCAGCACGCCGCACGACGTCGTCCGCGACCCGACCGGGTCGTGTGGTCCGTGCAGGTCGTGCGGTCGCCGGCGTGGTCCGCGCAGGTCGTGCGGTCGCCCGCGTGACGCTGGTGGTCATGACCGGGGCAGGGCTCACGGCGTGCGCCGGTCTGCTCGCGCCGGGAGCCGAGCCGATGCCGGCGCCGGGAATCGCCCCCGGCGTCGTCGGGGTGGCCGCGCCCGTCGAGCACGCGCCCGGCCCGCAGCCCACGTCGGTCGGCGCGATCACGGGCGAGCACACCCAGGAGTCCGCGGCGGTGGACGTGCAGCCGGCGCCCAGCGGCTCGGCGTCGCGCGGTGCGGACCGGGGGCCGGTGGGTGGTGACGGGTCGGACGGCGGCTCGGGCGGGGCCGATTCGGGCGGTGGGTCCGGGGACGGCGCCGGTGGTGCCGAGGGTGGCTCCGGGGGCGGTGGTTCCGGGGGCGGTTCGGGCGACGGCGCGGGTGGCGGTCCCGGCGGCGGGGGCGCGGACGACGCACCCGACCTGACCGACCCCGTCCAGTACGCGGCGGCCCTGGAAGAAGCGGTCAACGGTCACCGCACCGCGAACGCGCTGCCCGCCCTGACGCACGACACCTGCGCGTACGACGTGGCACTGGAGCGCGCCCAGGCGCTCGTCGGGCAGGAGCTGGCGCACGCACCGCTCGACCCGATCTTCGAGCGGTGTCCCACGACGGCCGTCGCGGAGAACCTGGCCAAGGGCGGCTGGACGCCCGCCGAGGCCGCGCAGGGCTGGATGGACTCCGACGGGCACCGCGCCAACATCCTGAACGGTGACCTGACCCGCGGCGCGGTCGCGTGCGTCCCCGACGGCGGCGACCCGGCCGCGCCGACCATGATCTGCGCCCACGTCTTCCTCGCCTGATCTTCTCGCCGCTCCTTGCCGGCTCGAGCTGGCGCTCGCTGGCCCGAGCTGGTGTGTGCCCCGCGGAGCGGGCCCGTGTCCGCCCGAGCTGGCCCGTGTCCGCCCGAGCGGACCCGCGTTCGCCCGTGGTGCGCTTCTACCCAGTCATTACGCCCAGAATTGGCGGTCGTGCTGGGCGCAATGACTGGGTAGAAGCGCACCATCGCGAGGCGGCGGGGGTTCCGGTTGTGGGCGGTGGGTGGCGGGTGTCGAATCGACGTCGTGCACCGCGACCCGGCCCGCCCCATGCGGCTGATCATGACGGCCTGGGCCTGCCTGACGGCTCCGGTCCGCTCGGCGGTCGCGGTCTGCTTGGCGGTCGCCGTCCGCCCGGCGGTTCCGGTCCGCGCGACGGCAGCCGTCCGTTCGGCGGTTCCGGTCCGCCCGGCGGTTCCGGTCCGCGCGACGGCTCCCGTCCGTTCGGCGGTCGCCGTCCGCCTGCCGGCTCCGCGTCGCTCGGCGCTCGTAGCCCGCTCGACAGTTCCGATCCTCCTCGGTCTAGCCCTGATCGGCGCCCTGCTCACCGGCTGCTCCGGACCCGGCCGCGACACCCGCCCGAGCGACACCGCGGCGAGTCCCGGCGCGACGGCCGATGGGCGGGAGGCGCCGTCGGCCCTCCGCCCCACCTGGACGCCGCCCGCCGGTACCGACCTCGCCGACCGCACCCGGTACGCGGCCGCGCTGGAGGACGGCGTGAATGCCGCCCGCATGCAGCTCGGAGTACCACCGCTGGAGCACGACGACTGCCTCGCCGCCGTCGCCGAGGAGCGAGCGGCCGCGCTGATCGGCGCGGCCGAGCTGACGCATGCGCCCCTGCCGCCCGTGCAGCGGAGCTGCCCCGGCGGCACGATCGCCGCGGAGAACCTCAGCCGCACCGACCGCCCGCCGCAGGACGTGGTGCAGGCCTGGCTGGACTCGCCGACGCACCGGGACAACCTGGTCAGCACCGACCTGCTGCGCGGTGCGATCGGCTGCGTGCGCGACGGCGGGACGACCGGTCTGCCGGTGCTGGTCTGCTCCCACGTGTTCCTCGGCTGAGCAGTTGTCCACAGGCTGTCCGGACGGACCGCGCGCGCCCGTTATCGTGTGAGCCGCGCACCCGCCCGGACCGACCGCAGGAGACACATTGGCGCAGGCGACGACCACCGCCGTCGACCGACCCACCGGACCGGACCCGGAGCACCGCGGCCCCGGCACGGCGGCGGACCCCGCGTCCGGGGGCCACACCTTCCGGACCGACATCAACGGGCTGCGGGCGGTCGCCGTGCTCGCGGTCGTCGTCTACCACGCAGGCCTCGCGGTGCCCGGCGGGTTCACCGGCGTCGACGTCTTCTACGTCATCTCCGGCTATCTCATCAGCTCGCTGCTGCTGCGCGAGGTGGGGCGCAGCGGGACCGTCGACCTGGTCGCGTTCTGGACGCGGCGCATGCGGCGTCTCGTCCCGGCGCTCGCGCTGGTCGTCACCGTCACGCTCGTCGCCTGCCTGGTGCTGCTGTCGCCGCTCGCCTGGCAGAAGATCGCGACCCACGGCGCGGCGGCCATGCTGTTCGTCTCCAACCTGCTGTTCCCCTACCAGGGGCAGGACTACTTCTCCGAGTCCGCTGTCCCCAGCCCCTACCTGCACACCTGGTCGCTGGGCATCGAGGAGCAGTTCTACCTGTTCTGGCCGCTGCTCGTGCTCCTGGCCGTCGCCGTGGCCCGGCGCACCCGCGTCCCGGCCCGGCGCACGCTGCAGATCCTGTTCGCGGGGACGTTCGTCCTCTCGCTGGCCACCTCGGTCTGGCTGACGGCGGTCGCGCCGGACTGGGCGTTCTACATCCTGCCGACCCGGGCGTGGGAGTTCGCGGGCGCGGCCCTCGTCGCCACCCTGCCCTGGGCGCGGCTCGCCGGCGTCGTGCACCTGCGGCCGTGGCTGCTGCGGACCCTGCTCGGCACCGCCGGGTTCGTGCTGCTGGCCCTCTCCTTCGCGTTCGTGCACGAGACCGACCCGTTCCCCGGCACCGTGGCTCTGCTGCCCGTGGGCGGTGCGCTGCTGGTGCTGGCCGCGGGCAGCGTCCCGGCGTCGGCCACCTGGGTGGACCGGGTGCTCGACCTGCCGCTGCTGCAGCGGTTCGGCGACGTCTCCTACTCCTGGTACCTGTGGCACTGGCCGTTCGTGGTGCTCACCACGGCCGCCGTGCAGGACGACGCCGTCTGGATCAAGGTGCTCGCCTCGCTCGCCGCCCTCGGCGCCGCCGTCGCGACCTACCGCTGGGTGGAGAACCCGGTCCGGTTCAGCCCGGCGCTGCGGTCCTGGCGGCGCACCGCCGCCGTCACGCTCGTCATCGGGGTCGCCGTGGGCGGCCTCACCCTCGGCACCCGCGTGGCGACCGCCTCGGTGCTGCAGCGCGAGCCCTACGCCACTGCCGTCGCGGAGCGCGCCGAGCCGGAGCCGTACCCGTGCACGGAGGAGACCACGACGGCGTCGGGCGACGTCGTGTGCCTGCTCGGGGACGTCGACTCCGCGACCACCGTGCTCCTGCTCGGCGACTCCCACACCATGCACTGGATCCCCGCGTTCGACGTCGCGGCGCGCGACGCCGGACTGCGTCTCGCCGTCCGCTGGCGGCACGGGTGCCCGGCCGCCGAGGTGGTCGTGGAGCAGCCCACCGAGCGGGGCTCCTGCCTGCCCTTCCAGGCCGGAACCCTGCGCATCGTCGACGACCTGCGGCCCGACGCCGTCGTCGTGAGCCAGGCCCAGATCTACGCCGACCGCATGCAGCACGCCGACGGGACACGCATGGACGACGCCGAGGTGCGCGCCGCCTGGCGCTCCGCCAACGACGCCCTGTTCGCGCACCTCACCGCCGTCACGCCCCATGTGGTCGCCGTGGTGGACAACCCGCGGCTCGACGTGGACCCGCTCGAATGCCTCACCCGGCCGTGGCCCGGCCTCGGGGACTGCAGCATGACGCGCACCGAGGCGGAGGAGTCCAACGGGGACCTCCCGCGTATCAGCGCCGAAATATGGGCCCAGTACGGTGTCACCACCTGGGACGGGGTCTGGTCCGAGACGTGCGACGACACCACGTGCCGCATCGGAGACACCAGCCACCCCGTCTACCGGGACTTTCACCATCTCAGCGTGGACTACGTGCTGACCCGGACGGACGCCGTGGAGCGGATGCTCACCGGTGCCGTGCGCGGCACGTCGTCGGGCGACAACGGGTAACGAAGGAGAACATCGGAGCATGGCTCACGACCAGGCCCAGGCGCGGGGCGCCATCGACCGGTTCTTCAAGATCAGCGAACGCGGGTCCACGGTGTGGACGGAGGTGCGCGGCGGTCTGGTCACCTTCTTCACGATGAGCTACATCGTCGTGCTGAACCCGCTCATCCTCGGCAGCGTGCCCGACGGGACGGGCCAGTATCTCGGCGGCGGCGAGACGATGGGCGACGTCACGGCCATCGCGGCGGCCACGGCCCTGGTGGCCGGCGTCATGTCGATCCTCATGGGCGTGGTCGCCAACTTCCCGCTGGCGCTCGCGGCGGGGCTCGGCCTGAACGCCGTCGTCGCCTTCTCCGTGGCGGCCCTGCCGGGCATGACCTGGGCGGATGCCATGGGCATCGTGGTGATGGAAGGCCTGGTCATCCTGATCCTGGTGGTCACGGGCTTCCGGGAGGCGGTGTTCCGGGCGGTGCCGCGCGAGCTCAAGATCGCGATCAGCGTGGGCATCGGCCTGTTCATCACGTTCATCGGCGTGTACGACGCCGGCTTCGTGCGCATCCCCGCCTCCCTGGCGACGCCCACCGAGCTGGGCATGGGCGGTTCGCTCGGCGCCTGGCCGCTGTTCGTGTTCGCGTTCGGGGTGCTGCTGGCCGCCGTCCTCGTGGTGCGCAAGGTGCGGGGCGGCATCCTCATCGCGATCGTCGCCTCGACGGTGCTCGCGGTCGTGGTCGAGGCCGTCGGCGGTATCGGCGGGCGCACCGAGGACAACCCGGGGGGCTGGGCGCTGAACGTGCCCGCCCTGCCCGACTCCGTGGTGAAGCTGCCCGACTTCTCGCTGATCGGCCAGTTCTCGCTGCTCGGATCGTTCGAGGCGATCGGGCCCATCGCGGTGATCCTGCTGGTGTTCACGCTCCTCATCGCGGACTTCTTCGACACGATGGGCACGATGGTCGCCATCGGCGGCGAGGCCAAGCTGCTCGACGCCAAGGGCAACCCGCCCCGCACCACGCAGATCCTGGTGGTCGACTCGCTGGCCGCCGTGGCTGGTGGCGCG
This sequence comes from Promicromonospora sp. NPDC052451, assembly GCF_044547525.1. NCBI lineage: Bacteria > Bacillati > Actinomycetota > Actinomycetes > Micrococcales > Promicromonosporaceae > Promicromonospora > Promicromonospora sp. NPDC052451. The sequence goes on along the minus strand of NZ_JBIUAP010000005.1, from coordinate 377,102 downwards.
GGCTCGGTGTCGTCCAACACGGCCTACGTCGAGTCGGCGTCCGGCGTGGGCGACGGCGCCCGCACGGGCCTGGCCGCCGTGACCACCGGTGTGGCGTTCCTGCTCACCACGTTCCTGTCGCCGCTCGTCGAGGTGGTGCCGCACGAGGCCGCGACGCCCGCGCTGGTGATCGTCGGCTTCCTCATGGTCGTGCAGGTCACGGGCATCGACTGGACGGACCTCGAGGTCGCCATCCCGGCGTTCCTCACGATGGTGCTCATGCCGTTCGCGTACTCGATCACGGTGGGCATCGGGGCGGGCGTGATCTCGTTCGTGCTGATCAAGATCGCCGTCGGCAAGGCGCGCAAGGTGCACCCCCTGCTGTGGATCGCGGCGCTGCTGTTCGTCGTCTACTTCCTGATGGGCCCGATCCGCGCTGCGGTAGGCATCTGACGCCGCCCACCCAAAGGTCCGCCGCGAGCAGGCGATCCGGCATGGTTTTCACGGGGAATCCATGCCGGATCGCCTGCTCGCGGGGGCGGCGGGTGGGGTCAGGTCGATCGGGGTGGTTGGGGCGGGGTAGGCGGCCGGGTGCCAGTCGTGGCGGCGGAGGACGGCGGCGACCTGCCGGCCGATCCCACCCGGCCGGGCGTTGTCGGCGGGCTTGAACCGGAGCACGATCACCCGTCCGGACGCCAGCAGCCGGTTCTGCCGCGGGGCGTCGCGGACCAACGCCCGGGCGGTGCTGTGCGGCCCGACTCCGTCGACCTCGACCACCAGCCAACGGCCGTCGGGCAGCCGCCAGACGAAGTCGACACGCGCCACGACGGTGCCGTCGATCACGAACCGGGCCTGCAGGTCGTCGGGCGGCACCCCGTTGTCGTGACACGAGAGCCGTGCGGCGGACTCGGCGGGGGACTCGGACCGCGCGTCGACGAGCGGGAACAGCGCATGCACCCGCTTCGCGCCGGGTCGTCCCCGAAGCAGGTCGTGAACGGTGGCGAGCCGGTCCGGGGTCATGCCCAGGCGCCGGGCGACGTCGTCGAGCACCGCCAGCGCGCTCTCCCGCGGCAGGACGGGCAGCGCCTGGGCGAGTGCGTGGTCGAGCCGCGCCACCTCGCGGTCGCCCACCCGGAGGGTGGGGAAGGGGCGGTACTGCCGCAGGGTCCCGAAGCGGCTCACCCGGCGTGACCCGTCGGGCATCGCGACCTCCGGCTCGAAGTCGGCCGGCAGTCCCTGCACGTCGTGCAGCACGAGCGCCGCGGCGCCCACCGCGACCGCGTCGGGGCCGTGGGACAGCAGGGCGAGCCACGTCCGCCAGCGCGCGGCATGGGTGAACCAGTCGTCCCGGACGCGTGAGCCGAGCGGCACCGGGTCAGTGTCGTAGACACCGCGCACCGGACGGCGCCAGCGGCCCTGCTGCACGAGCCGGCAGCGGGTCTGGCGCGTGACGCCGAACTCCTCGCACTGGCGGGTGGAGAGGAGCCCCTGCTGCCGGCTCAGGATGCGTTCGGCGTCGGGCAGGAAGGTGACGGGCTGGGGCATGCTCTGATCGCACCAGACCAGGACCCCCACTGCTCCGCGCCGCCCCCGCCCCTGTGGACAACGGGCCGCGACGACCCCCTGTGGTCCCCGTCGCGCGAACACAAAGGTCCGCCGCGAGCAGGCGATCCGACATGGTTTTCACGGGGAATCCATGCCCGATCGCCTGCTCGCGGCGGACCTTTGGTAAGAGGCGGGTCAGGCTGCCAGGACCTGGCGCTCCGCCGCCGCTGCCGCTTCCGGGTAGGTCACCTGGAGGTACGGCCGCGGGATGCGGTGCGAGCGGGAGAGGCGGGCGCGGACGCGCACGTGCCACGTCCGGTAGGCCCAGATCGTCGCGACGGCGGTGACCAGCAGCGTCGCGACGGCGCCGATCAGGACCGCGTACCGGGGGCCGAACGTCTCGCCGATCCAGCCCACCACCGGGGAGCCCAGCGGCGTGGTGCCGAGCAGCACCATCATGTAGATCGACATGACGCGGCCGCGCACCTCGGGCGCCACGGAGAGCTGGATCGCGGCGTTGGCCGAGGTCAGCATGGTCAGCGACGCGAACCCCACGGGGATGCACATCAGCAGGTAGCCGAGGTACGTCGGCATGACGGCCTGGATGCCCATGGCGATCGCGAACGCGAACGCCGCACCCAGCACGAGCCGTACGCGCGGACGCTCCCGGCGGGCCGCCAGCAGGGCGCCCGCGAGGGAGCCGATCGCCAGGACGGACCCGAGGATGCCGTACTCGCCGGCTCCCCGGCCGAACTCGACGCGCGCCATCATGGCCGACGTGAGCTGAAAGTTCAGTCCCAGCATGGAGACCACGCCCATGACGACCATGATCACGACGATGTCGCTGCGCCCCCGGATGTAGGCCAGTCCCTCGCGGATCTGGCCCTTGGCACGCGGAGCGGTCGGCAGCACGTGCAGGTCGCGCATGCGGGTGAGCGAGATGATCACGGCACCGAACGCGATGCCGTTGATGACGAACACCCAGCCGGAGCCGACGGCGGCGATGAGCAGGCCTGCCACGCCGGGACCGATGAGCCGCGCGGCGTTGAAGTTGGTCGAGTTGAGCCCGACGGCGTTCGCGAGCCGCTTGGCGGGGACGAGCTGGGCCACGAAGGTCTGGCGCACGGGGCCGTCGATGGCGCTGACCACGCCCAGCAGGGTGGCGAACACGTACACGTGCCACAGCTCGGCCACACCGGACAGCACCAGTGCACCGAGCCCGAGGCCCAGTACGCCCATGCCGCCCTGCGTCATCATCAGGAGCTTGCGGCGGTCGACGCGGTCGGCGAGCAGCCCGGCCCACGCGGACAGGAAGATGTGGGGGATGAACTGCAGTGCGGTGACGATGCCGACGGCGACACCGGAGTTGTTGGTCAGGAGGGTCAGGACGACCCAGTCCTGCGCCACGCGCTGCATCCAGGTGCCGATGTTGGCGACGAGAGCGCTGGCGAACCAGAGACGATAGTTACGGTATTTCAGGCTGGCGAAGGTTGCGCTCATCGAGCGGCGATCCGGATCAGGAGCTCGCTGGCTCCCGCAAGGATCTCTCTCTCCTCTACGGTCAGGGTGGACAGTTGTTTCGTGAGCCAGGCGTCACGGCGACGCCGGGTCTCGGCGACCTCTCGGGCGCCCGCGGGGGTGAGACGGACGACCACCTGCCGACGGTCCGTCGCGTGCTCCACCTTCTCGACGAGGCCGAGCTCGGCCAGGGTGTTCACCGCCCGGGTCATCGACGGCGGCCGGACCCGTTCGTGCTCGGCGAGCGAGCCGGGGGACATCTCGCCGTGCTTGTGCAGCACCGTCAGGATCCCGAACTGGCCCTCGGGGAGGTCGGCCTCGCCTCGTTCGGCGCGCAGGCGGCGGGAGATCCGGGTGAGGGCGACGCGCAGGTCGCCCCCGACGGTGGCCGGGTTCCGGCCGGGCTTGCGGGAGCTCGACGACATCTACAGCAGTCTAGATCATTAGCGTGGCTAACGGTACGTGGGTGCGGTCACACGACGAGGCGCCCGCCCCCACGAAGGGGACGGGCGCCTCGTCGTCAGAACGACGGCGGGTCAGACCGAGCGGTGCGTCTGCGCGAACTGCGCGGCGCTCGGCTGCAGCTCCTGCTGCACGTTCTCGTACCGCTGCCCCTGCTCGGTGTGCGCCTTGAGCCGGTTCTCGAACTCGGCCTGCGTGCGCAGCTCCTCCTCGGTGGGCCAGAGGCCGATCCCGAGGATGAGCAGGAACGTCACGACGCTGACGGCCATCACGAGCGGCACGAGCAGCTGCATCGTGGAGGCGCCGGCGGGGACGCTGTCCACGGGGTTGACCACGGACACGCCGGCCATGCCGGTGTAGTGCATGCCGGTCACCGCCACGCCCATCACCAGGGTGGCGATGATCGTGGCGAGCGTGCCGCGGATGTGGACGGTGCACCAGAGCGCCGCGGTGGCCGCGACGACGGCGATGATCACCGACGCGATGACGTACACGGGGTTGTAGACGACCTCCGCCGACATCTGCATCGCCTCCATGCCCATGTAGTGCATGGCCGCGACGCCGGCGCCCGCGAGGGCACCGCCGACGAGCATCGCCGGGAGCCGGCGCTTGCCCAGCTCCGTGATGAAGAGGCCCGCACCGACCACGACGATGGCGATCGCCGCGCTCAGCAGGGTCTGGGGAACGTCGTACCTGATGGTCACACCGGAGGCGGAGAAACCCAGCATGGCGACGAAGTGCATCACCCAGATGCCGGTACCGCCGATGGCGATGGCGCCGAACACGAGCCATGCCGCGCGTGCACCGCCTGAAGCCCCTCGGGCGCGGGACGTGCACGCGAGGCCCGTCGCTGCGCCGGTGCACGAGATCGCGTACGCCAGCAACGGCGTGACGATCCCGAATGTGAAGTGGTCGATCACTGGCATGGTGTTGAACAGCCCCTCGAATGGTTCCCTCTGTTGCGGAAACGTTACAGAGTTCCGTTGTCCCGGACAATACGGGGAACCCGCCGTCGAAGGGATATTGCGGACGTGATCGCCCTGGTCAGAGGGTTTCGACGACGTAGTCGACGCACGCCGTGAGGGCGGCGACGTCGGCGGGGTCGACCGCCGGGTACATCCCGACGCGGAGCTGGTTGCGCCCGAGCTTCCGGTACGCGAACACGTCCTGGACGCCGTTGGCGCTCAGCTCCGCGATGACCCGGTCCGCGTCGATCTCGTCGGCCAGGTCGACGGTGCCGACCACCGTGGACCGCTCCTCCGGGCGCGTGACGAACGGCGTGGCCCACTCGCGCGCCTCGGCCCAGGAGTAGAGGGTCTCGGCCGACGTCGCGCTGCGTTCCGCCGCCCACTTCAGCCCGCCCTGGTCGAGCAACCACTCCACCTGGTCGGCCAGGAGCAGCAGCGTCGCGACCGCGGGGGTGTTGAGGGTCTGGTCCAGCCGCGAGTTCTCGACCGCCGTCGTGAGGGACAGGAACTCCGGCACCCAGCGCCCGGACGCCTCGACGCGGGCGGCACGCTCCACGGCCGCGGGGGACAGGACGGCGAGCCACAGGCCGCCGTCGGCCGCGAAGACCTTCTGCGGCGCGAAGTAATAGGCATCGGTCTGGCTCAGGTCCACGGGCAGCGCGCCCGCACCGGACGTCGCGTCGGTGAGCACGAGGGCGCCGTCCGGCCCGGCCGGGCGCACCACCGGGGCCATCGCGCCGGTCGAGGTCTCGTTGTGCGGCGTCGCGTAGGTGTCGACGTCGTCCGCCGGGGCGAGGTAGGCCACCGCGCCGGGCTCGGCGGAGATGACCTGGGACGGCTCCAGGAAGGGCGCGCGCGACGTGGCCCTGGCGAACTTGCCGCCGAACTCGCCGAACTCGGCGTGCTGCGCCTTGCGCTCGACGAGGCACAGCGTGGCGATGTCCCAGAAGGCGGTGGCGCCGCCGTTGCCGAGCGCGACCTCGTACCCGTCGGGCGCGCCGAGCAGCTCCGTGACACCCTCACGGATACGGCGCACCAGGTCCTTCACGGGCGGACGCCGGTGTGAGGTACCGAGCACGTGCGCGTTCGCCACGAGATGATCGACCTGGCCGGGACGTACCTTGGACGGGCCGGAGCCGAATCGGCCGTCGGCGGGCAGCAGCTGTGTCGGGATTGTCAGTGGCACAGAACTAGACTAGAACCTGGGCCGACGCCCGGGCCGTACGTGTCCAGGGCGACTGGGGCGGCTGGGCGCACGACGGGAGCAGACGTGACGGATCTGATCGACACCACCGAGATGTATCTCAAGACCATCTACGAGCTCGACGAGGAAGGCATCACGCCTCTGCGCGCGCGCATCGCGGAGCGTCTGGGGCACTCCGGGCCCACGGTGTCGCAGACGGTCGCGCGCATGGAGCGTGACGGCCTCGTGATCGTGACCGGCGACCGGCACCTCGAGCTGACCGAGCTGGGCCACGACAAGGCGATGCGCGTGATGCGCAAGCACCGCCTCGCGGAGCGCCTGCTGACCGACGTCATCAAGCTCGACTGGGAGCACGTGCACGTCGAGGCCTGCCGCTGGGAGCACGTCATGAGCGACCTCGTCGAGAAGCGCCTGGTGGGCCTGCTCGACCACCCGCACCACGACCCGTACGGCAACCCGATCCCGGGGCTGTCCGAGCTGGGCGAGGCCTACACCGACGTCCCGTTCCTGAGCGGTGTGATCTCGCTGCCGTCGGCGTTCGAGGCGGCGGCGAAGAAGGGCGTCAAGGGCGAGCCGCTCGCGGCGTCGCTCACCCGGATCGCCGAGCCGCTGCAGACCGACGTCGACCTGCTCGCACGCCTGGCGGACGCCGGCCTGGTCCCTGGGTCACGCATCACGGCCGAGCACAGCGACGGCACCTACACCGTGACCGTCGACGGCGCCGACACCGCGCTCGAGCTCGGCGAGGACCTGGCGCGGCACCTCTTCGTCGCCACCGCCTGACGACCGGCGGGCGGCGGTCCAAACCGTCCGCTTTGTCGGAAAGGTGGCACCGCAGATCCGACACGTCATGGCATTCGTTGCCGGAACGTGACATCAGGTGTGAGGTCCGGTACGTTCGGAACGCTCACACGGAGCTTCATCCGCGAGAGTCCTCGGACGGACGCCGAACTCTGTCACCGGCCGGGGCCCCAAGACGACCGCATGACAGAGGCGGGGGACCCACCATCGGGCGCCAGGGTGCGTCCTCGGGGTGAAGCCGGGCAGTCCTCAGGGAGTGCACGGCCGGGTGATTTCTCCCACCCGAACCCGACAGCTGACCTCGAAGGCGTACAAGGAGAGGTACTACGTGACTGCACGTACGACCCGCGCACGCCATCGGGCTGCGCGACGCCCCGTGACTCCGCTCACCGAGCTCGCCCAGAACGCCGCCGTCGGTCGCCGTACCGCGGTCGCCGCCGCCGGTGGCGCACTCCTCGTCTCGACCTTCGGTGGCGCGATGGCCGCCCAGGCCGCTCCGATGGAGACCGGCCACGCGAAGATGAACTCGGTCGACCTGAACGCGCTGACGACGCAGGCTCGGGAGGCGCTGTCCAACGCCCCCGTGGTGACCGTCGCGCCGGACGCCGAGCTGACCGTCGAGAAGTCCGCGGTCTCCGTGATCTCGGCGGCCGACAACGAGGAGTACCAGGCGGAGCTCGCCGCCGAGGAGGCGGCCGAGGCCGCCGAGGCAGCCGCCGCCGAGGCCGCGGAGGCAGCAGCAGAGGCGGCGGAGACCGCCACCGCGTCGGTCGACGTCCCGGCGTCGGCCATCGGCAACTCCGTGATCTCCATCGCCAGCCGCTACATCGGCGTCCCGTACGTCTCCGGCGGCGCCAGCCCGAGCGGCTTCGACTGCTCCGGCTTCACCCAGTACGTCTACGGCCAGCTCGGCATCTCGCTGCCGCACTCGTCGTCCTCGCAGCCGGGCTACGGCACCATCGTGCCGGCCTCCGAGGCGCAGCCGGGCGACCTGATGTGGACCCCGGGCCACGTCTCCATCTACGCCGGCGGCAACACCATGATCGACGCCTCCAAGCCGGGCACCGTGGTCGACTTCCGCCCGATCTGGCAGTCGAACCCGACGTTCGTCCGCATGGGCTGACCCCCGCGGGTCGTACAGAGCGCCCGTCCGCCGCCCCGTGCCGGGGTGTGCGGGCGGGCGCTCTGGTATGAGGTTCCTGGTACCGCGTCCCATGAGGGCGCCGCCGCCGGTAGCGTTGGGAGTGCAAGGGTGCACTGCCGAGGAAAGGGCTGGGCGATGACACGATCCGAGGTCGTACTGGTCGGGGTGGACGGATCGGCCGCGAGCCTGCACGCGTTGGACTGGGCCACCGCCTACGCGCACCGCGTGGGCTGGTCGCTGCACATCGTGTGCAGCTACTCGCTGCCGTCGTTCACGGCGGCGTCGCTCGACGGGGGCTACGCGGCCCTCGACGACACCACCATCCAGGAGGGCGCGAAGTCCGTCCTTGCCGAGGCGGAGGCCCGCGTCGCCGACGCCGGGGTCCGCGCCACCACGGAGGTGGCCACGGGCGACGCGGCCGGCGTGCTCGTCGAGCTGTCGGCGGACTACGGCCTCGCCGTCGTCGGAACCCGCGGCCGGGGCGGTTTCACGGAACGGCTGCTGGGTACGGTGTCGTCGGCGCTGCCGGCCCACGCGCAGTGTCCTGTCGTCGTGGTCCCGCTGCGAGCCGAGGCGAACCGGGGTGTCCCCTGGAACACGGCCGATGCCGGAACGCCGACGTCGGGCACGGAGCCGACGGGCGTCGCGCCCGGGGCGGCCGAGATCCGGGAGGTGCGCCGCATCGTCGTCGGCGTGGACGGGTCGCCGCAGGCCGAGCGGGCGCTGCAGCACGCGATCGTGCAGGCCAACGCGTGGGGCGCCGAGCTGACCGCCGTGACCGGGGTGCCCGTCGGCAACACCGGGTTCCTGGCGTGGCTGCCCTCGTCCATCGACCGCGAGCAGGTGCTGGCGGACGTCGGCGCCGGGATGGACGTCCTGGTCGACCGGTACGAGGCGGAGAACCCAGGGCTGCGGATCCGGCGGATCGTGCTCGACGGCACGGGGGCCGAGCTGCTCACGGAGTTCTCGACGGCGTCGGACCTCGTCGTGGTGGGTTCACGCGGCCGCGGCGGGTTCCGCGGGCTGCTGCTGGGCTCGACCAGCCAGGCCGTGCTGCACCACTCGGCGTGCCCGGTCCTGGTGATCAACAAGCACTGCCAGGACTGACCTCTCCGACGTCCTGCACAGGTCAGGCGCCCAGGTCACTCCGGTGACCTGGGCGCCTGACGCGTGAGCGGGTCAGGACCGGGCAGCCTCCGCGGCGGCCAGGAGGACGCACGTCGCCACGCCGTCCATCGCCGCGCGGACCTCGTCCAGCGGCGGCATCGAGGGTGCGAGGCGCACGTTCTTGTTCTCCGGGTCCTTCCCGTACGGGTGCGTGGCGCCGGCCGGCGTGAGCGCGATGCCGGCCTCCTTGGCGAGCTGCACCACGCGCGACGCCGTGCCCGGCGCGACGTCGAGCGACACGAAGTAGCCGCCCTTCGGCTCCGTCCACGACGCGATGCCGTACCCGCCCAGGCGCTCGGCGAGGATCTGCACCACCGCCTCGAACTTGGGCGCCAGGATCTCGCGGTGCTTGCGCATGTGCGCGCGGACGCCGTCGGCCGAGCCGAAGAACATGGCGTGCCGCAGGTGGTTGACCTTGTCCGGGCCGATCGACGCGACCGACAGGTGCTTCTTGTACCAGGCGATGTTGGCCGGCGAGCTGCCGAGGAACGCGACGCCCGAACCCGCGAACGTGATCTTGGACGTGGACGCGAACAGGAGCACGCGGTCCGGGTGGCCGGCCTCCGCGGCCAGTGCGAGGGCGTTCGGACTGGTCACCTCGTCGTCGGTCAGGTGGTGGACGGCGTAGGCGTTGTCCCACATGATCCGGAAGTCCGGTGCGGCGGCGGGCATCGAGACGAGCGCGCGGGCGACGTCCTCGGTGATGACGGCGCCGTCCGGGTTGGAGTACGTGGGGACCACCCACATGCCCTTGATCGTCGGGTCGTCCGCGACGAGCGCCGCCACGGCCTCGGCGTCGGGCCCGTCCGCCGTCATCGGCACCGGGATCATCTCGATGCCGAGCGACTCGCAGATCGAGAAGTGCCGGTCGTAGCCCGGCACCGGGCAGATCCAGCGCACCTTCTCCTCGCGGGCCCACGGCTTCGGGGACTCGGGGAATCCGAACAGCTCGGCGAACGCGACGACGTCGTGCATCGAGGTCAGCGACGCGTTGCCGCCGGCGAGGAGCTGCTCCACCGGCACGTCGAGCAGCTCGGCGAAGATGCGGCGGATCGCGAGGCCGCCGTCGAGGCCGCCGTAGTTGCGCGTGTCCGTGCCCGTGTCGTCGGTGTGGATGCCGACGCCCGGCAGGGCCAGCATCGCCTCGGCGAGGTCGAGCTGCTCCGCCGACGGCTTGCCGCGCGTGAGATCCAGCTTCAGGCCCTTGGCCTGAAGGTCCGCGTAGGCCTGCTGGAGCTCGGCCAGGGCCGGAAGTGTTGCTGTCGGAGACGACGTCGTAGTGGTCACCTCCCGGAGCCTACGCTCAGCCGGCGGTCGGTGACAGTTCGGAGCGCCCACCCGTGCCGCCGGCCGGAGCACTGCCCTCGGCGGTCCCGGTGGCGTCGCCGGCCGCCGGGCCCTTGCCGTCCTCGGCCGGGGCCGGTGCGGCCTTGCGCCGGGAGGGGCGGGGCCGCCGGGGGAGCCGCTTCGCGAGCGGGGTCTTGGCCGACGGCGCGCTCGCCGCGGAGGGCGTCGCGGTGGCGTCGGCCGGGCCGGGACCGGGCTCAGGAGTGGGCCCAGGAGTGGGCTCCGTGGTGGGCCCAGAGCTGGGCTCGGTGGTGGGCTCGGTGGCGGGCGGCGCGTCGGAGGCTTCGTCTGCGGTTGCCGCTGTCGCGGGGACCTCGCCCGCGGTTGCCTCATCGGTGGCCTCGTCTGCGGGCGCCTCTGTTGCGGGCGCCTCGTCTGCGGGCGCCACCTCCGCAGATGCCTTGTTCGTCGGTACCTCTTCCACCGATGCGCCGTCCGCGGGTGTGTCCTGCGGCTGCGCGTCATCCTGGGAAGCGGCCGCGGACACCTCGCCGGCCGTCCCGCCCCCGGCGGCACCCTCGGCCGTCCCGCCCCCGGCGGCACCCTCGGGCGTGGCCTCACCGCCCTCTGCCTCGCCATCCGCGGCGGGCTCCTCGCCCGCCCCGGGCTCCTCGCCTGCCCCAGGTTCGTCGCCTGCCCCGGGCTCCCCGGCCGCGCCGGGCGCCGCCGCGCCGCCCCCCTGTTCCTCGCGGAGCGCGAGCAGCGACTCCTCCAGGATGTCGAGCGCCATCTCCAGCTCGGGCTGCACGATCGACAGCGGCGGCGACAGGCGGATCGTCGTGCCGTGCGTGTCCTTCGCGAGCACGCCGCGCTCCAGCAGCGCCTCGCACAGCTCGCGTCCGGTGCCGAGGGCCGGGTCCAGGTCGATGCCCGCCCACAGTCCCACCGTGCGGGCCTCGGTGAGGAGACCACGCTCCACCAGCGCGTCGAGCCGCGCCTTGAGCACCCTGCCCGACGCCGCGGCCCGCGCCTGGTACTGCCCGGTCGAGAGCAGGTCGAGCGCGGCGATGCCCACCGCGCAGGCCAGCGGGTTGCCGCCGAACGTCGAGCCGTGGGTGCCCGGGGTCAGGACGCCGAGGATCTCCGGCCTGCCGACCACCGCCGAGACCGGCACGATGCCGCCCCCGAGCGCCTTGCCGAGACAGACCAGGTCCGGCCGCACGTCCCAGAGCTCGCACGCGAGCGTGGTGCCGGTGCGGCCCAGGCCCGACTGGACCTCGTCGGCGACCAGGGCGATGTCCCGCTGCGCGGTGAGCTCGCGCACGCCGGGCCAGTAGTCGTCGGGCGGCACCACGACGCCGGCCTCGCCCTGCACCGGCTCCAGCAGGACGGCCACCGTGGTGTCGTCCACGGCGTCGGCCAGTGCGGCGAGGTCGCCGAACGGGACCCGGCGGAACCCGGGCGCGAAGGGGCCGAAACCGTCGCGGGACGCCGGGTCGTCCGACAGGCCGACCAGCGTGGTGGTGCGGCCGTGGAAGTTGCCGTCGGCGACCACGATCGTCGCCTGGTCCTCCGGCACGCCGCGCACGTCGTAGCCCCACTTGCGGACCGCCTTGATCGCGGTCTCCACGGCCTCGGCGCCGGTGTTCATCGGCACCACGAGGCTGTCCTCGCCGCCGGTCGTCAGCGGTCCGACGACCTCGACGAGCCGCTGCGCGAACTCCTCGAGCCGGTCGTGGTCGAACGCGCGCGACGTGAGCGTCACCTGGCGCAGCTGCGACATCGCGGCGGCGACCAGCCCCTGGTGCAGGTGCCCGAAGTTCAGGGCAGAGTACCCCGACAGGAAGTCGAGGAACTCGTTGCCGTCCGTGTCCCACACGTGGGTGCCATGGGCCCGCGCGATGGTGATGGGCAGGGGGTGGTACGTCGGAGCGAGTGCGCCGTGCGTCGTGTCCGCCATGCACCGCAGCCTAGAGCGGGTCCTGCGATCGCGCCGGTCAACGGCATATACCGGGCCGCCCGACGCCGGGCCCGGGCTACTTCTGCTCGATGACCCGGGGGAAGCGCTCCGGCGGGGCGCCGAACGCGACCCGGGACTGCGCGATCACGGTGTGGCCGAGGGCACGCGCCCCGAACACGCCCACGACCGCCCCGATGCCGAACGGCAGGATGCGGCCCAGCATGAGGCTGCCCTGCTTGGCGACCTGCCGCTGGACGAACCGGTGCGTCAGCGCCTTGTTCACGCGGTGCAGCGTGGTGCGCGGCATGCTCGTGAGCAGCACCTTGCCCCAGGCGACGCCCGATCCGCCGATGGCGTCCTCCACGTCCTGTGCGCCCTTGTCGCCGAGCACCGTGGCCAGGAGCAGCGCCCGACGGCGCGGGACGTCCTGGACGTCGATGCCGTGCACGTCCGCCACCGCGAGCGAGAAGGCCGCCGACGAGGCGAAGAACGTCGCGATGTCGCTCGTGGACAGGGCGATGCCCGCCGCGGTGCCGACCGCGGGGATGGCCGCGGCCGCGCCGACGGCACCGCCCGTGGTCTGGATGACGCGCAGGTACTCCTTCTCCAGGAGCTTGACGATCTGGGCCGGGGTGGCGTCGGGGTTCCTGGCCCGCACCTTGTCCACATGCTTGTGGATGGTCGCCGACGGGATCGTGACCGCCCGGTCGACCAGGTAGTCGAGCGGGCTGTCCGGCTTGTACCTGACCCAGTCCGCCGGGGTCACCTCGACCAACTCGTCCGGCTTGACGATGGCGTCACCCGGTACGGCCTGCCCGTTCGGTCCTGAGGCGGTCACTTTCTCGTCGGCCATGTCAGCCCTCCGTCGGCTGCTCGAAGATCGCGTCCGGGATCTGGGCGCCGGCCTTGAGCGTACGGCCGACGGTGCATGCCTTGTCGATCGACCGCTGGGCGATCGTCAGGAGCTTCGCACGGTCCTCCTCGTCGAGCATGGAGAGGTCGATCTCGAACCTCTCCGTGAGCACCGGGTACCGGTCCTCCGACACGAGCTTCGGGTCCTCGACGCGGATCGTGGTCCGGTAGTCGTCACCGAGCCGCCGCGCGAACGCCTTGTCGCTGCTCATGCCGGCGCACGCGGCGAGCGCGATCTTCAGCAGCTCGCCCGGCGTGAACACGGCTCCCGCCTCGGCCGGGCCGATGTCGACGCGCGCGCCCCGGGCCGAGAAGCCCGTGTAGGTGCGGGTGCCGTTGCGCTCCACCCACAGCGGGTCCGTGGGCGAGGGCGTCGCGGCATCGGCTGCGCGCGTGGCGTCCGAGGTGGTGGTCTGCTCCGTCATGAGGGTCATCCTTCCACTGGTCACCGACACGGTCACGGAGCCGGGTCGTACGGCCCGGTCGGTCGGCCCGGTGTTCAACGCGGACGAGGTCCGCAACGTTCCCGCGGGCGGACGGGTTCGGCGGGCGGAGCAGGTCGGCCGCTGCGACGATCGTCTCCATGACGGAGAAGGCGAGCGACGGGCCCCGGGCGACCGGCCCGGCAGCGGGCGGTCCCAGCGGCACCGGCGCGCCCGGCGGCACCGGCGCGCCCGGCGGCACCGGCGCGCCCGGCGGGACGGGAGCGCCCGGCAGAGGTGCCGGTGCGCGATGGCGACCGGACTGGCGCGACGTCGTCAAGCGGCTGCTCGGCGTCGTGGCCGTGATCGTGGCCGTGTGGCTGGTCTACCTGTTCCTGTCGGCGTTCCTGCCGCGCTGGTGGGCCCAGGTGATAGGCAACGCGGTGGACGGCTCCTTCGCCGCGGGGGCCTGGTGGGGCCTGGTCGTCGGAGCGGTGTTCACGATCGTGCCGCTGCTCCTGGTCACGCAGGCGGCCCTGCCGAACCGGTCCTGGCCGGTGCGGGGCGGGTTCGTGGTGGCAGCCGCGCTCTTCGCGGTGCCCAACCTGCTGACGCTGGGCATCGTGCTGGGCACGTCGTCCGCGGCACACGCCGGTGAGCGGATCCTCGACGTCGACGGCCCCGCCTTCCGGGGCGGCAGCGCGTGGGGCGCGGTGCTGGGTGCCCTGGTGGCGATCGTCGTCGTCACGATGAGCGCGCTGTACCGCCGTCGTGGCCGGCACCTGCGCGAGCTGCGGGCGCAGCAGGAGGGCCGGCAGCAGCGCTGACCCCGCGACGGTCAGGTCGCGGTCAGGACAGGACCTGCGCCGGGTCGTGCCCGAGGTCACGGACCAGCCCTTCCATGGCCGCCTGCCGGTGCCTGCGGCTCAGGTCCCGCCAGACCGGCACGGGGACGGGCCGCACCACGACGGCGTTCGGGTCGCCGTCCGCCCCGATGTGCAGGGCGTCCATCGAGCTGAGCCCGATCCGGGCGAGCACCACCCGGACCTCGCCGGCGCCCGGCCGCGGCACCGACCACAGAGGTTCCTGCCCGTCCCGTCCCCAGAGCTCGACCCGGTCGGGGAGCAGCACCAGCACGGTGTGCCTCGACCCGTCGGGCCGGATGGCCCGCTGGTCCACGCCGAGCCGGGCCGCGGTCTCGACCATCGACGTGGCGGGCACGGTGAGCACCACCGTCGCGCCGGGTCGCCGGCCGGCCACCTGCCGGAGCGCGGCGCGGGTGCGCGAGTCGAGGATCGCGTAGACCACCGCCACGATCACCACGACGGCGACCAGCCCGACCGCGACCGGCCACAACGCCGACGTCCCCGCGATCCCGCCGGCGAGGCGGATCACCGCGGCGAGCCCCACCGCGACCACCGCCACCCACAGCACCGGCGAACGCTTGACCCGTGAACCCACCTGCTCAGGCATGCAGCCCCTCCTCGTCGGTGCCGCCGAGTATGGCAGGTGCGGGACGTCTCGCTCCACGACCGGGGCGTACCGGTCCGCGAGCCGGGAGGGCACCCTGGCCCGGCTGCGGCATAGGCTGGCCGCATGACCGTGATCGAGACCCCGTACGAGGACCTGCTCCGCGACGTGCTGGCCACCGGCACCCGCAAGGGCGACCGGACCGGTACGGGTACGCGCAGCGTCTTCGGCCGGCAGATCCGGTACGACCTCGCGCAGGGCTTCCCCCTGATCACCACCAAGCGCGTGCACCTCAAGTCGGTGGTTTACGAGCTGCTGTGGTTCCTGCGCGGCGACTCCAACGTCCGCTGGCTGCAGGAGCGCGGCGTCAAGATCTGGGACGACTGGGCGGACGAGTCGGGCGAGCTGGGCCCGGTCTACGGCGTCCAGTGGCGCTCCTGGCCCACGCCCGACGGCGGCCACGTGGACCAGATCGCCAAGGTCGTGGAGCAGATCCGCACCAACCCGGACTCGCGGCGGCACGTCGTCACGGCGTGGAACCCGGCCGAGGTGGACGACATGGCGCTCCCGCCGTGCCACGCCCTGTTCCAGTTCTACGTGGCGGACGGCAAGCTGAGCTGCCAGCTCTACCAGCGCTCCGCCGACCTGTTCCTGGGCGTCCCGTTCAACATCGCCTCCTACGCGCTGCTCACGCACATGGTCGCGGCGCAGACCGGGCTCGAGGTCGGCGAGTTCGTCTGGACGGGCGGTGACGTGCACATCTACGACAACCACGTGGAGCAGGTCGAGACGCAGCTCGCCCGCGACCCCTACCCCTACCCGTCGCTCCGCCTCGCCCCGCGCGACTCGATCTTCGACTACGAGTACGAGGACGTCGAGGTGCTGGGCTACGTCTCGCACCCCACCATCAAGGCACCGATCGCGGTCTGATGATCGGGCTCATCTGGGGACAGGCGCGCGACGCCGCCGGCCGGCCGGTCATCGGCGCCGGTGGCGACATCCCGTGGCGCGTTCCCGAGGACTTCGCGCACTTCAAGCAGACCACCGCGGGCCACCCCGTCGTCATGGGCCGGCTCACGTGGGAGTCGCTGCCGAAGCGCCCGCTGCCCGGGCGCACCAACATCGTGGTCTCCTCGCACGGCCCGCACGGGGTGCCGGACGCCGGGGGCGACGTCGTCGCGGCCGGCACGCTCGGCGAGGCGCTCGCGGTCGCCGCGGACGCGCCCGGCGGCGACGAGACCTGGGTGATCGGCGGTTCCCAGATCTACAGCGAGGCGCTCCCGGTGGCCGACCTGCTGGACGTCTGCGAGATCAACACCGAGGTCGAGGGCGACGCCTTCGCCCCAGAGATCGGGCCGGAGTGGGCGGTCGCCTCGGCGACGGAGTGGACGACGTCGTCCTCCGGGCTCCGGTTCCGGCACCTGCGTTACACGCGCGCGGAGTGACGCCGCCGCCCCGGTGACCACCGGCGAGGCGCCCGCGCCCGCCCTGCGTCAGCGGGCCTGACGAGGCGCGGGCGCCGGCGTCGCGGATCAGACCAGGTCGCGGACCGCTGCGTACTGCTCGCGGACAACCGGCTTCGGGTCGGCCTCCAGCGTGGTCGCGATCGTCGTCGACCAGGCGGGCGCGGCGACGTCGTCGGTCCCGCCCGCCGCCGCGAGCGTCCACGCGGCCTGGCGCGCGGCGCCGTCGGCCACGTACTCGCCGGGCTCCGGGATGCTGATCGGCAGGCCGAAGACCTGGGGGGCGATCTGCTGCACGGCCGGCGACTGCGCCGCGCCGCCGATCAGCATCACGCGCTCGACGGAGACGCCCTGCGCCCGCAGGGCGTCCAGGCCGTCCGCGAGGCCGGAGAGCATGCCCTCGATGTAGGCGCGGGCCAGGTGCGGACGCGTCGACGTGGCGAGGCGGATGCCGTGCAGCGTGCCGGTGGCGTCGGGCCGGTTGGGCGTGCGCTCGCCCTCCAGGTACGGGACCAGGACGAGGCCGTCGGACCCGGGCGGGGCCTGGAGGGCCAGCTCGGCCAGCTCGTCGAAGTTCACGTCGAGCACGGCGCGGGCCGCGTCCAGCACGCGCGCCGCGTTGAGCGTGACGGCGAGCATGAGCGCGTTGCCGGTCGCGTCGGCGAAGCCGTTGATCGCGCCGGACCCGTCGGCGGTGCGCTGCGGCGCGACGGCGGAGACCACGCCCGAGGTGCCGATCGAGATGGCGATGTCGCCCGGCGTCATGCCGAGCCCGAGGGACGCCCCGGCGTTGTCGCCCGCGCCGGGCCCGATCAGGGCGCCGCCCTCGACCTCGGAACCGGCGATGCTCGGGTGCGCCACGGCACCCGCCTCGGTCACGCCGACCACGCGCGGCAGCACGACGTCGGTCCGCCCCAGAGCGCGTTCGAGCAGGTCAGGCCGGTACTGGCCGGTCGAGGCATCGTAGTAGCCGGTGCCCGACGCGTCCGACCGGTCGGTGAAGAGCTTGTCGAGCTGCGGTCCGAGCGGAGCGGTCGGGTCGTCCGCCGGGCCGTAGCCCGCGATGCGCCAGGACAGCCAGTCGTGGGGGAGCGCCACGGCGGCGACGCGTGCCGCGTTCTCGGGCTCGTTGTCGCGCAGCCAGCGGAGCTTGGTGATCGTCAGGGAGGCCACGAGCACGGAGCCGACGGCGTCGGCCCAGGCCTGGGCGCCCACCTCGCGGTCACCGTCGCCCAGCTCGCTGATCAGAGTCTCGGCCGACGGCGCGGAGCGGGTGTCGTTCCACAGGAGGGCGTCGCGGACCACTCGTCCCTCGGCGTCGAGGGCGACCATGCCGTGCTGCTGGCCGCCCACGGCGAGGGCCGCGACGTCGGACAGGCCGCCGGCAGCGGCTGCCGCCTCGCCGAAGGCGTCCCACCAGTGCTGAGGGTCCACCTCCGTGCCGTCCGGGTGCTTGGCGGAACCGGTGCGGACCAGCGCGCCGGTCTCGGCGTCGCGCACGACGATCTTGCAGGACTGCGTGGACGTGTCCACGCCGGCGACGAGGGGCATCGATGCTCCAGGAAGTTCAGGGGAAGGGATTGGCCACGCTACCGCGCGCCCCATCCGTTGAGTGCTGGATATTCGCCCTGTTGTACGGCTCGAAGGGGCGAATATCCAGCACTCGACGGACCAGAGGGTCAGCCGATCAGGTGCTTCAGGGCCAGCTGGTGGAGGCGGACCAGGCCGTAGTCCTTCTCCGCGAGGGCGTCGACGTCCGGGTCGGCCTCGGCGAGGAAGGAGTCGAACGACTCGCCCTCGGCCAGGGTGGACTGCCCCAGCTCGAAGATGCCCGCGTGCTCGAACGCAGCCTGGACCTCGGAGTCCTCGCGGTACTGCTTCGCCTTGGCGGCGAGCATGTCGTAGGTCTCCATGTTGGCCTTGGCCGACTCCCACACGCCGTCGATGTGCTCGGTGCGCGACGGCTTGTAGTCGAAGTGGCGCGGGCCCTCGTAGCGGGGGCCGCCGTTCGGGAAGCCGTTCTCCAGCAGGTCGACCGTGAAGAACGCCGACAGCAGGTCGCCGTGCCCGAACACGAGGTCCTGGTCGTACTTCGGGCCGTGCTGGCCGTTGAGGTCGATGTGGAACAGCTTGCCGAGGTGCAGCGCCAGGGCGATGCCGTGCGTGTAGTTCAGGCCCGCCATCTGCTCGTGGCCGGTCTCCGGGTTGAGGCCCACGATGTCGGCGTTGTCGAGCGAGTCGATCAGCGCGATGGCGTGGCCGATCGTCGGCAGGAAGATGTCGCCGCGCGGCTCGTTGGGCTTGGGCTCCAGGGCGATCTTCAGCCCGTAGCCCTTCTCCTTGATGTACGAGGCGACCGTGTCGATGCCCTCGGCGTAGCGCGCGTGCGCCGCGTTCAGGTCCTTCGAGTTGTCGTACTCGGTGCCCTCGCGGCCACCCCACATCACGAAGGTCGAGGCGCCCATGTCGGCGGCCAGGTCCACGTTGCGCAGCACCTTGCGCAGTCCGAAGCGGCGCACCTCACGGTTGTTGGAGGTGAACGCGCCGTCCTTGAAGACGGGGTGCGTGAACGTGTTGGTCGTGACCATCTCGCAGACCATGCCCGTGTCCGCGGCGGCCTTCTTGACGGAGTCGATGTGCTTCTGGCGCTCGGCGTCGTCGGAGCCGAACGGGTAGACGTCGTTGTCGTGGAACGTGAAGCCCCAGGCGCCGAGGTCGGCGAGCTTCCGGACGGACTCGGCGGGGTCCAGGTCGGGGCGGGTCGCCGTGCCGAACGGGTCGTTGGCGGGCCAGCCGACGGTCCACAGACCGAACGAGTACTTGATGTCGCTCACGGGGGTCTCCTCATCGAGGCGGCCCCGGCATGCGGCGCCGCATTTGTTGTACGGATGAACTATTACGCGAGGTTCGGCTACAGTCAAGGCGTGACCACCGCCGGGACCGCACGCGAGACCTCCACGCGGACGGGCCCCGCCGCGGCCCGTCAGCACAGCCTGCGCGAGCACAACCTGGAGCTCGTCGCCCGCGCGGTGTTCGAGGTCCCGGAACCACTGTCGCGCGCGGGCGTGGCCGCCGCGACCGGCCTGGCCCGCGCCACGGTGTCGACGCTGGTGGACCAGCTCGTCGCCGCCGGGCTCGTGCGCGAGCTGCCCGCCGTGACCGGGGGCCGCGCCGGCCGGCCCGCCGTCCCGCTGATCCCCGCGCCGCGGACCGTCGTCGGCCTCGGGCTCGAGGTCAACGTGGACTACCTCGGCGTGCGTGTGGTCGATCTCACGGGCGACGTGGTCGCCGAGCAGGTGGTCCCGGGCTCGTTCCACGACAGCGACCCGACGGCGGTGCTCGCCCGGCTCGGCGAGCTCGCCCGCGAGGTGTCGGGCGAGGTCACCGCCGCGGACATGACCGTCGCCGGCGGCCGGCTGGCCCTGCCCGGGCTCGTCGACCCGCGCACCGGGCTGCTCCAGGTGGCGCCCAACCTCGGCTGGTCGTCCCTCGAACCGGTCCCGCTGCTGGGGCTCGGTGAGCTCGACGTGCGTGTCGCCAACGAGGCCAAGCTCGCGGCGCTCGCCGAGCTGGCCGGCGGGTCCGACGTCGCGGCGCCCGACTCCTTCGTCTTCGTGTCCGGCGACGTCGGCATCGGTGCGGCGATCGTCGTCGACCGCGCGCTCTTCCTGGGGGAGCGTGGCTGGAACGGTGAGATCGGCCACGTCGTCGTCGACCCGGCCGGGCCGCGCTGCTCGTGCGGCGCGTTCGGCTGCCTGGAGCAGTACGCGGGCAAGGAGGCGATGATGCGGGCCGCCGGCCTGCCGCCGGACGCCCCGCTCGACGCGCTGGTCAGCCTCCTGGCCGACGCCGGCAGCCGCGCCGTCCTGCCGGCCGGGCGGGCGCTCGGTTCCGCGCTCGCCGACTTCGTGAACCTGCTCGACGTCGGCACGATCGTGCTGGGCGGCGCCTACGCCGAGCTGATGCCCTGGCTCCGGGCCGACGTCGAGTCGGTGCTCGACGACCGCGTGCTCGCCGCGCCGTTCGTCGACCTGGAGGTGCGGGCCGCGCAGGCCGGGCCGCACGCGGCGCTCACCGGCGGGGCGCGCGAGGTGCTGCGAGCGGTGCTGGCGGACCCGGCGGCCTGGGTCTGAGCCTGCGCACCGGACCGCCTAGGGTTCGTCCGGCGTGTCGATCGGGCCGAGCGTGATCTCGGGGGCGTCGGCCGGTTCCTCCAGCGTCTCCACGGGCTCGTCGTCCCGGCCGAGCAGGCGCGCGACGGCGCCGTCCAGCATCTCGGTCAGGCAGGTGACGAGGCCGGTCTCGTCGCGCGCCTCCAGGCGCTCGACGATCACCGCGTGCGCGTCGGCGGTGTCCTTGCGCACCACGTACTCGTCGCTCACGGTGAACGTGGCCATCCGCACCTCGACGATGAGCGTGGTCATCCAGCGGGTCAGCCAGGGGTTGCCCGCCGCGGCGACGAGCGCCCAGTGGAGGTTCAGGTCGGCGCCGCCCACCCGGCGCGCGTCCTTGGTCCGGTTCGCGGCCACCAGCTCGTCGTGCGCCTGGCGGACGCCGGCGACGGCCGCGTCGTCCCCCGACCGCACCAGCAGCCGCGCCGCGGTGGTCTCGACCGACTTGCGGGCCTCGTAGAGCGCGGGCAGCCGGTCCGGTCCGATGGTCGCCACGCGCATGCCGCGCCCCGGCGTCGCCACGAGCAGCCCCTCCTGGACCAGGCGCTGGGCCGCCTCGCGCAGCGGGCCACGGCTCACGCCGAGCTGGGCCGCGACCTCGACCTCGCGGATCGGCGAGCCGACGGCGAGCGCACCCGCGTACACGGCGTTCCGCAGCTCCGTCTGGATCAGGTCGACGGTCGAGGGACGCGTCACACGTGAGAAGGACGGTGCAGTCGCCAGGGTGGCCCGCGGCGGGTGGGACATCGGTGCTCCTTCCATGAGCGCACGTCGATGACGACATCATCCCCGGTGCGCGGGCTGCTGTGCGGCAACGGCAGGGGGTCGGGGCGGTGCCGGCCGGGTGAACTTGTGGATTGTAGACAATCCTAATGTCGAACGCTAGATTGTCGGATCGTCCGATGTCGCGCTACGGTGCCACTCGTCCGTGAACTCCAGCCCACCCAGGCTTTGCCGTAGGCGCCGGGTGGCGTGAAGGGAATCATGTCTAGATCAAGCGTCCGCCCGCTCCGCCGAGCCGTGTTCGCGGCAGGTTCAGCACTCGCCCTCGTCGCGTTGGCTGCCTGCTCGTCCACGGCTCCGGACGCGACCGGCGGAAACGACGCCGACGCGCTCCAGCAGCTCCAGGACGACGGCTCCGTCACCGTCGCGTTCAACGGCGAGGAGCCCTACAGCTTCGAGGACGCCGGCGACCTCACCGGCGCCACGATCGCGCTGGACCAGGAGATCTTCGGCGAGCTCGGCGTCGACGACGTCGAGGGCGTCCAGACCGAGTGGAACTCGCTCATCCCGGGTCTGACCGCGGGCCGTTACGACACGGTCAGCGCCGGCATGTCGATCCTTCCCGAGCGGTGCGAGCAGGCCCTGTTCTCCGAGCCGCAGATCATGTACACCACGGCGTTCCTGGTGCCGGAGGGCAACCCGGACAACCTGACGGACATGCAGTCCGCCCAGGACGCCGGGGTCAAGCTTGCCGTGCTCAGCGGCGCGATCGAGGCCGGCTACGCCAACGAGCTGGGCATCGACAAGATCGAGGTCGGTGCGGCTCAGGACGGCCTGGACGCCGTCACGAGCGGTCGTGCCGACGCGTTCGCCCTGACCGCGATCTCGCTGAAGACCCTCGAGCAGAAGACCGACGCCCCGATCGAGGTCACCGACTCGTTCGTGGCCGAGC
The DNA here is from genome assembly GCF_044547525.1 of Promicromonospora sp. NPDC052451. Taxonomy (NCBI): domain Bacteria; kingdom Bacillati; phylum Actinomycetota; class Actinomycetes; order Micrococcales; family Promicromonosporaceae; genus Promicromonospora; species Promicromonospora sp. NPDC052451. Next base: position 354,953 of record NZ_JBIUAP010000005.1, on the reverse strand, counting down.
TCGACGGCGTGCCGCAGATCGGCGCGGGTGCCGAGGTCTTCCCCAAGGGCCAGGAGGCGCTGCGCGACGCGTACAACGAGAAGCTCGCGGAGATCGTCGCGGACGAGGAGCGCTGGCTGGAGATCGTGGGCCCGTTCGGGTTCACGGCTGCCGAGCGCCCCGTGGAGGGCCTGACCACCGAGAAGCTCTGCGAGGGTGACCTCGAGTCGCTGGCCGAGGAGCTGGCTCCGGAGCTCGGCCTGGACGGCTGACCGCCCACGTGTCCGACAACCTCCAGATCCTCGCCGGGCTGCTCCCGCAGCTCGGCGAGGGCATTCTCGTCACGCTCGAGCTCACGCTCGGCGGTGCGGTGCTCGCGCTGTTCATCGCGTTCACGCTGGGTCTCGCCTCGCGTGCCCGGACGCGCTGGGCGCGGATCCCGTCCCGTGTGGTCGTCGAGTTCTTCCGCGGTACGTCCCTCGTGGTCCAGATCTTCTGGATGTACTACGTGCTGCCGCTCCCGCCCTTCTACGTCGAGCTCGACCCGCTCGCCTGCGGCATCGTCGCGCTCGGTCTCAACTACGGGGCGTACGCCTCCGAGGTGGTGCGCGGATCCATCAACTCGGTGCCCCGCGGGCAGTGGGAGGCGGCCACGGCCCTCGACCTCGGCCCGGTGCACCGGCTGCGCCGCGTGATCATGCCCCAGGCGTGGCCGCTGATGATCCCGATGTTCACCAACCTGCTGATCCAGCTCGTCAAGGGTTCGGCGCTCGCGGCGTACATCACGCTGCACGACCTCAACTTCTTCACCGGTGAGCTGCGCCAGCGCACCTCCGACACGGTGTTCTCCTACACGGTGGGCCTCCTGCTCTACTTCGCGTTCGCCTACCTGCTCACGCTGGTCATGAACGCGATCGAGGTGCGGGCGAAGCACCGGGTCGGTGTGGGCCCGTCGCTGCGCGAGGTGCTGCGGCTGACGCCGTCGGCCTCCGTGGCCTCGGGTGCTGCCGCGCCGGCTCCGGCGTCGCCGTCCGTCACCGCCGCGAAGGGAGGTGCCGACCATGACTGAGACCGAGGCATGGAGCTGGGAGCACGCCGCCGCGGTGCTCCCCGCGCTCCTCGAAGGGTTGCAGATCACGGTCCTGGCGACCGTGGTCGGCATGGTCATCGCCGCGATCCTGGGCCTGGTCGTCGCCGTGGTGCGGCGGTCGAGCCTGCGGGTCGTCACCGTCCCGGTGGCCGTGGTGGTGGAGTTCATCCGGTCCACGCCGCTGCTGGTGCAGCTCGTCTTCGCCAACCTGATCTTCACCCAGTTCCCGTCGCTCGCGATCGGGTGCGTGGTGCTCGGCGTCCACTACGCGACGTACATGTCCGAGGTGTACCGCGCGGGGATCGACGCCGTGCCGAAGGGCCAGTGGGAGGCGGCGATCGCGCTCGACCTGCCGAGGCGCCGCACCTGGACCGCCGTCGTGCTGCCGCAGGCCATCCGCAACACGCTGCCCGGGTTGGGCAACTACGCCATCTCCATGTTCAAGGAGACGCCGTTCCTGTTCGCGATCGGGGTGGTCGAGATGTACACCGCGGCCCAGCAGTACGGCGGCAACAACTTCCGCTACATCGAGGCGATCACCATGGTCGGCCTGCTCTTCCTCCTGGTGAGCTACCCGACCTCGCTGCTCGTCCGCCGATTGGAGAACCGCCTTGCTTGACACCGACACCCGACCCGCCATCGAGTTCCAGGGGGTGGGCAAGCGCTTCGGCGACAACGTCGTGCTCGACGGGCTGGACTTCTCGGTCGCCGCGGGCGACCGGGTGACCCTGATCGGCCCGTCCGGCTCCGGCAAGACGACCATCCTGCGTCTGCTCATGACGCTGGAGGAGGCGAACGACGGCCTCATCCTCGTCGACGGCGAGCCGTACACGCACGAGATCCGCGGCGGCAAGCGGGTCGCCATCCCCGAGAAGCGGCGCAGCCTCGTGCGGCGCCGGGTCGGGATGGTGTTCCAGCAGTTCAACCTGTTCCCCAACATGTCCGTGCTGGAGAACATCATCGAGGCGCCGGTGCACGTGCTCGGCGTGCCGAAGGCCGAGGCGATCGCCAAGGCCGAGGACCTGCTGGAGCGGGTGGGCCTGGCCGACAAGCGCGACGCCCGGTGCACGCAGCTCTCGGGCGGGCAGCAGCAGCGCGTCGCCATCGCACGGGCCCTGGCCATGGAGCCGGAGATCCTGCTGCTGGACGAGGTGACCTCCGCGCTGGACCCGGAGCTCGTGGCCGACGTGCTCGGGGTGCTCCGCACCATCGCCGAGACCACGGACATCACCATGCTGATCGTGACGCACGAGATGCAGTTCGCCCGGGAGGTCTCCAACCGGGTGCTGATGTTCGACGGCGGCAAGATCATCGAGGAGGCAGACCCGGAGACGATCTTCACGTCCCCGCAGAACGAGCGGACCCAGGAGTTCCTCCGCGCGATCCTCTGACACCGACGACGCGAGGGGCCGGATCCGACGGATCCGGCCCCTCGCGTCGTCCTCGGGTGCGTCAGACCGCCGCGCCCACGCCCCCCAGCGTGCCCACGAGCCCGGCGAGCTCCGGCACCTGTTCCGCCTCCTGCAGCGCCTCGTGCAGCGCGCGGTCGTGCGTCGGCCGCGCCGCCAGCAGCAGCTTCTCGCCCGACGGCGTGAGCTCGGTGTAGATGCCGCGCCGGTCGTCCTGGCAGAGCACGCGGGTGAGCAGTGCGCGGTCCTCCAGGCGGTTGACCAGCCGCGTCGTCGCGCTCGGGGAGAGCGCGGCGGCGCGGCCGAGCTGCTGCATGCGCATGTGCCAGCCGTCCTGGCGGGACAGCGCGTCCAGCACCGTGTACTCCACGACGGACAGGCCGTGCTCGGCCTGCAGTGCGCGCTCCAGCGCGGTGTCGATCATGCCGTGCAGCGCGGCGAGCGTGCGCCAGCCCTGGGCACGGATCTCGACGGCGTCGTCGGCGATTCCCATGAGCCCTCCTCTGCGCCCGTCCGGCGGGCGTGATGTCTGTCTCCAACTATAGCGCTTGTGCAACTAGTGCGCGCATGCAAATATCTAGAAGGCGCGTGCAACTAACCGCGTGCGCCAGGTGTCCGCGTACGCACAGCGGGCACCGTCCGGAGAACAGCAAGGAGTCGTCATGTCATCCCCCGCCGAGATCCCCGCCGTCGTCCTCCCCAACGCCGTCCGTCCGGGAGCGACCATGCCCCAGGTCGGGTTCGGCGTCTTCCAGGTGCCCGACGCCGAGACCACCCGCGCCGTCGGCCACGCGCTGGAGGCCGGCTACCGGAGCATCGACACGGCGGCGGCCTACGGCAACGAGGCGGGTGTCGGCCGCGCTCTGGCAGCCTCCGGCCTGGCCCGTGACGACGTGTTCGTCACCAGCAAGCTGTGGACCGACTCCATGGCGCGCGACGCCGTGCGGCCGGCCCTGGAGCGCAGCCTGGAGCTGCTCGGTCTCGATGTCCTCGACCTGTACCTGATCCACTGGCCCGCACCGGGCCGCGGACAGGCCGTCGCCGCCTGGGAGGGGCTCGTCGAGGCCCGCGAGGCGGGCCTGGTCCGGGAGATCGGCGTCTCCAACTTCGAGCCCGCGCACCTCGACGCGATCGTCGCGGCGACCGGCGTGCGTCCCGTCGTCAACCAGGTCGAGCTGCACCCGGCCCTCCAGCAGCGCGAGCTGCGGGCGCACCACGCGGACCTCGGCGTCGTCACCGAGGCGTGGAGCCCGCTCGCGCAGGGCGCGGTCCTCGACGAGCCGGCCGTGACCGATGCCGCCCGCGCGCACGGCGCGTCCGCCGCGCAGGTGGTGCTGCGCTGGCACCTGCAGCACGGGAACGTCGTGATCCCCAAGTCGGTCACGCCCGCGCGCATCGCCTCGAACCTCGACGTGCTCGGGTTCGAGCTCACGGCACAGGAGGTCGCCGCGATCGACGCCCTCGACCGGGACGGCCGCACCGGCCCGCACCCCGACCGCTTCGACGGCTGACGGCCCCCGGCCCCAGCCCCGCCGGGAGAACCCAGCACCGCCACCAGCACCGCCACCAGCACCTCAAGGAGCACTGTCATGCCTGTCGCCCTGTGGGCCCTCGCCATCGGGGGCTTCGGGATCGGCCTCACCGAGTTCGTCATCATGGGCCTGCTGCCCGAGGTGGCCACGGACTTCGGCGTCACCGAGACCGTCGCCGGATATCTCATCTCCGGCTACGCCCTGTCCGTCGCGGTCGGCGCGATCGGTCTCACCGCCGCCCTGACCCGGGTGGACCGCAAGAAGGCCCTGCTCGGGCTGATGATCCTGTTCATCGCGGGCAACCTGCTGTCCGCGCTCGCGCCCACCTATGAGCTGATGATGCTCGGCCGGGTCGTCGCGGCGCTGTGCCACGGCGCGTTCTTCGGCATCGGCGCGGTCGTCGCGGCCGACCTGGTCGCCCGCGACCGGCGCGCCGCCGCCATCTCGATCATGTTCGCCGGCCTGACCGTCGCCAACGTGCTGGGCGTGCCGTTCGGCACCCTGCTCGGCCAGGCGGCCGGCTGGCGCTCCACCTTCTGGGCCATCACGGGCATCGGCGTGCTCGCCTTCGTCGGCATCGCACTGCTGGTCCCGGCCCGGGTAGGCGTGCCCGACGATGTCGCGGGGCCGAGCGGGCAGGCCGGTCCCGGCCTGCGCGGCGAGCTCGCGGCGTTCCGCGCACCGCAGGTCTGGCTGTCCATCGCCGTGACCGTGCTCGGCTACGGCGGCATGTTCGGGGCGTTCACCTACATCGCGTTCACGCTCACCGAGGTCAGCGGGTTCGCGACCTCGACCGTGCCGTGGCTGCTCATCCTCTTCGGAGCGGGCCTGTTCGTGGGCAACCTGGCCGGCGGCAAGGCCGCGGACAAGAACCTCGGGGCCACCCTGCTCACACTGCTGGTGCTGCTCACCGTGGTCCTGGCGGTGTTCGCGCTGACCGCCACGAGCCAGGTCGCGACGATGATCAGCCTGGTGCTCATGGGCGCCGTCGGCTTCGCGACCGTGCCGGGCCTGCAGATGCGTGTCATGCGCCACGCGTCGGCCGCGCCCACGCTCGCCTCCGGCGCGAACATCGCGGCGTTCAACGTGGGCAACGCGTTCGGCGCCTGGGTGGGCGGGCTGACGCTCGCCGCGGGGCTCGGGTACACGTCTCCGCTGTGGGCGGGCGCGGCGGTGACCCTGGTCGGGCTGGTCGTGATGGTGGTCGCCACGCTGGTGCGGGGCGGCGAGCGCGCCGTGGCCCGCAGCGGGGCGGCGGCCGGGGAGCGCCCGGCGGTGCCCGCCGGGACGCTCGCCGAGTAGGTGCGCCTGGGCAGACTCGAACTGCCGACACCCGCTTTAGGAGAGCGGTGCTCTATCCACTGAGCTACAGGCGCTCGCTCCTCCCGGGGGGAGGAGCACGTCCGGGCGCTGCCGGACCAGCGCACACAGCCTAACGGCAGCCCGGCCCGGCGCGCTAAGCGCCGGGTCGGGCGAAGGTGTCGATTGCGCAACATAGGTGACAAACCTTGACCAACCTGTCCCGGGGCTAGAACGATGCTCACCAACCTGGCGCGACGATGCGCCCGGTCCGCACGACGGCCGTGCGGGGGTGGACGAGAGGATCGACGATGCTCCTTCGACAGACCAGGTCCCGGGGCGCGGCGGCCCTGGCGGCGGCCACGGCGGCGGGCCTGCTGCTCGCCGGCTGCACCTCCGGCGGTGGTGGGAACGCACCCACGTCCAACCCCTACGCGTCCGCCGAGGGCATGGACGCGGCGAACGAGCTGGTGGGGGAGTACCCCCGCGAGGAGACCGTGTTCACGAGCGGCACCCAGTGGGGTCCGCCGTCGTCCTGGAACCCGATCCCCAGCTCCGGCGAGGCCACCGGCACGCGCGGCCTGGTCTACGAGCCGCTGTTCCAGTTCGACCCGATCACGCTCGAGCTCACGCCCTGGCTCGCCGAGGGCGGCGAGTGGACCGACGACGACACCTACGAGCTGACCCTCCGCGACGGCCTCACCTGGCAGGACGGGGAGACGCTCGACGCCGACGACGTGGTCTTCACCACCGAGCTGGGCAAGGTCGACGCCGTGCCGTACTCGAACCTGTGGACCTGGCTCGACACGGTCGAGGCCACGGACGACACCACCGTCGAGTTCACCTTCTCCGACCCGCGCTACCAGGAGTGGGACAACTGGCTCTACACCACGATGATCGTGCCCGAGCACATCATGGGTGACTGGTCGGACGAGGAGCTGCTGTCCAACCCGAACGAGGACCCGGTCGGCTCGGGCGCGTTCATGTTCAACGCCGTCGGGCAGGACCGGATGGTCTGGGAGCGCAACGACGACTGGTGGGCCAAGAGCGAGCTCGGCTACGAGATGCCCATGAAGTACATCGTCGACGTGGTGAACACCTCCAACGAGGTGGCCCTCGGCCTGATGCTGTCCGGCGGCCTGGACCTGTCCAACAACTTCCTGCCCGGCGTGAACCAGCTCGCCGACTCCGGCCAGGTGAGCACCTACTACGAGGGCGAGCCGTACATGCTGGCGGCCGCGTCGGCCAACCTCATCCCGAACCAGACGCGGCCCCCGATGGACGACGTCGACTTCCGGCAGGCGCTGGCGCGGTCCATCGACGTCGACAAGATCGTCGCGAACGCGTACGGCGGCCTGGTGGCCAAGGCGCACCCGTCCGGCCTGGTCCCGGCGTTCGAGGCGTACTACGACGAGGACGTCGTGGCCGAGCACGGGTTCACCTTCGACGCCGAGGAGGCCAAGTCCATCCTGGCCGACGCCGGCTACCAGGACACCGACGGCGACGGGTTCGTCGAGACGCCCGACGGCGAGCCGATCGACCTCAAGCTGATCGTCCCCGCCGGCTGGACGGACTGGATGGAGGCCGCGCGCGTCATCGCGGAGGACGCCTCCGCCGCGGGCATCAAGGTCACGGCCGACTTCCCCGACGCGGGCGCCGTCGACGACGCACGCGCCACGGGCGACTTCGACCTGGTGATCAACGGCAACGCGGGCGTGAGCAACACGCCGTGGACCTACTACAACTACGCGTTCTACCAGCCGATCCAGGAGCAGATGCTGGTCGGCAACTTCGGCCGGGCCGAGGACGCGGAGTCGTGGGAGCTGGTGCAGAAGCTGTCGCGCACCGAGACCGGCACGCCGGAGTTCGAGAGCACCCTGTCGCAGGTGCAGGAGCGGTTCATGACGCAGATGCCGGCCATCCCGCTCTGGTACAACGGCGCCTGGGCCCAGTACAACGAGTCGCAGTGGACCAACTGGCCCACGGAAGGTCGCGAGGACGCGTACTTCCCGGTCCTGTGGAACGGGTACACGCAGATGGGCGGCATCAACACGCTGCTCGCCCTCGAGCCCGCCTCCTGACGCATGCGTGGCTACCTCGCCCGCAAGACGCTGGTCTACGGGCTGACGTTCGTCGTCGCGGTCACGCTGAACTGGCTGATCCCCCGGCTCATGCCGGGGGACCCGGTCCAGCGGATGGTGGCGCGCACCGCCGTGCAGCACCCCGAGACGGTCGCCGCCATGACCGCGTACTACGAGCGCACGTTCGGCCTGGACCTGCCGGTCTGGCAGCAGTACCTGAACTACTGGGCGGCGCTGCTCCGGGGTGACCTGGGCACGAGCGTGTGGCTGTTCCCCGCGCCCGTGAGCCAGGTGGTGCTCGACGCCGTGCCGTACACCCTGGGCATCATGATCCCCGCGATCGTGCTGAGCTTCGTGGTGGGCAACAGCGTGGGGGCGATGGCGGCGCGCAGCCGGTGGCTCGACAACGTGGCGCTGCCCGTCGGCTACCTCGTCACGGCCATGCCGTACATGTGGCTCGCGATCCTGCTGGCGTGGGGGCTCGGCGTGGCGCTCGGCTGGTTCCCCGTGGCGGGCGGGTACGACTTCGGGCTGGTGCCGCAGTGGTCGTGGTCGTTCGCGGGCGACCTGCTGCACCACTGGGTGCTGCCGTTCCTGTCGCTGTTCCTGGTCTCGCTGGGCGGCTGGGCGATCGGCATGCGCAACCTGATCATCTACGAGCTCGAGTCGGACTACGCGAACTACCTGTCCGCGCTCGGCGCACCCCGGCGGCTCGTGCGGAGGTACGCGTTCCGCAACGCGATGCTGCCGCAGATCACCGGCCTGGCGCTGCAGCTCGGCACGGTGCTCGGCGGCGCCCTGGTCACCGAGATCGTGTTCGCGTACCCCGGCCTGGGCAAGCTCGTGCTCTCCGCGATCCAGAACCAGGACTTCTTCCTGCTGCAGGGCACCCTGCTGTTCGTGGTGATCGGCGTGCTCGTGGCCAACTTCGTGATCGACATCGTCTACGTGCTGGTCGATCCCCGCACGCGGACCGGACTGACGGGGGCTACCGCATGAGCCGGAGCGGAGCCGCAGGCTCGTGCGGAAGGAGAACGGCATGACGGCGACACGACCGACCACGGGGCCCGGGACCGAGGCGGGCGACCAGCCCGGGGTGACCGGAACGCCGTCGGGCCTGCGAAAGCCCGGGGGCGACGTGCGCGAGACCCTGTACTTCGCCCTGCGGAACCCGAAGGTGCTGGTGGGCGGGGCCGTGGTGCTCGTGTTCCTGCTGCTGGGACTGATCGGGCCCGCGTTCCTGCGGTACGCCCCGATGGACTACGCGGGCCGGCCCATGGCGCCGCCCGGCGGCGACTTCCCGTTCGGCACCACGACGTTCGGGCAGGACGTGTTCGCGCAGTTCGTCGCCGGGCTGCGGTCCACGTTCCTCGTGGGCGTGCTGGGCAGCGCCGTCTCTGCCGTGATCGGCATGACCATCGGGTTCGTCGCGGGCTACCGCGGCGGTCTGATCGACGAGCTGCTCAACATGCTCACCAACGTGGTGCTGGTCATCCCGGGCTTCGTGGTGCTCATCATCATCAACGCCTACCTGGGCGTGCGCAGCGTGCCCATGCAGGCGCTGTACATCGGCGTCTTCTCCTGGCCGTGGGTGGCGCGCGCCGTGCGGGCGCAGACCCTGTCGCTGCGCTCGCGGGACTTCATCGACCTGGCGCGGCTGTCCGGCGTGGGGGTGGGCACGATCCTGCGGCGCGAGGTGGCGCCCAACATGTACTCCTACCTCTTCATGACGTTCGTGCTGCTGTTCGGCGGGTCCATCCTGACGGCGGCGTCGCTCGACTTCATCGGGCTCGGGCCCACCAACGCCATGTCGCTCGGCCTGATGATGAACCAGGCTGTGCAGTGGAGCGCGCTCCACCTGGGGCTGTGGTGGTGGTTCGTGCCACCCGGGCTCGGGATCACGCTCATCGTGGGCTCGCTCTACGTCATGAACGTGGGCCTGGACGAGGTCTTCAACCCCAAGCTGCGGGAGACGTGATGGCACTGTCCGTGACCGACCTCCGGGTCTACTACCGCACCCTGAAGGGCGACGTGAAGGCGCTCGACGGCGTCACCTTCGACGTGGCCGACGGCGAGATCATGGGCATCGCCGGCGAGTCCGGCTGCGGCAAGACCACGCTCGGCAAGGCCCTCATCCGTCTCGACACACGCATGCGGCACGAAGGCGGCACGGTCGCCCTCGACGGCGAGAAGCTCCCCATCGCCGACGACGCCGCCATGCGCCGCCACCGCTACCGCGAGGTGTCCCTCATCCCGCAGTACGCGATGTCGGCGATGAACCCGACACGCAAGATCGGCCGGATGATCCGCGACCTGCTCGCCGCCCACGGGGTGCGGTACGCCGAGGTGCTGCCCGAGCTCGAACGGCGCCTCGGCCTCGTGGGGCTCGACGCCGAGGTGCTGAAGCGCTACCCGATCGAGCTGTCCGGGGGCATGAAGCAGCGCGTGGTGCTCGTGCTGTCCACGCTGCTCAACCCGTCCCTGCTCATCGGCGACGAGGTGACCTCCGCGCTCGACGTGTCCTCCCAGAAGGCCGTCGCCCGCGCGCTGGTCGAGTTCCGCGACCACGGGTTCGTGACGTCGATGATCGTCATCACCCACGACATCTCCGTGCTGTTCCAGGTCGCCGACACCATCCTGGTCATGTACGCCGGGCACCTCGCCGAGAAGGCCCCCGCCCGGACCATCATCGACGAGCCCCTGCACCCCTACACCAAGATGCTCATCGGGGCGCTGCCCCAGGTGGGCGACCGGTACGAGGAGCAGCGGCTCACCGGGATCGAGGGGCGGCCGCCGTCGCTGCTGAACCCGCCCACCGGGTGCCGGTTCCGCGACCGCTGCCCCCTGGCGCACGACAGGTGCGCCGAGGCCCCGCCCTTCCGCGAGGTGGCCGAGGGCCACCAGGTCGCGTGCTGGGCGGTGAGCTGATGCTGACCCTCGACCGGCTCGACAAGGTCTACAGGACCGGCACCTTCGGCAGCTCCGACCTGCACGCCGTGCGGCAGGTCAGCCTCGACGTGCAGCGCGGCGAGGTGGTCTCGCTCATCGGGGAGTCCGGCAGCGGCAAGTCGACCATCGGCAAGATGGTGCTCCACCTGCTCGACTCCTCGGGCGGCAGCATCACCTTCGACGGGCGCGACGTCACCCGGCTCGGGTTCCGTGAACGCCGCGAGTACTATCGCAGGGTCCAGGGTGTGTTCCAGGACCCGTTCAGCTCCTTCAACCCCATCTTCAAGGTGGACCGGGCCTTCGAGACCCTGCGTCGCTCCTACTTTCCCCGGGTCTCCTCCGCGGACTGGCGCGGCCGCCTGGAGGAGGCGCTGGGCGCCGTCACCCTCGAACCCGGCGACATCCTCGGCAAGTTCCCCCACCAGCTCTCCGGCGGCCAGCTCCAGCGCCTGCTCATCGCGCGCGCCCTGCTGCTCGACATCGAGCTGCTGGTCGCCGACGAGATCATCTCCATGCTCGACGCCTCCACCCGCATCGACGTGCTCAACCTGCTCGGCGACCTCAAGGCGCGCGGCCTGGGCATCCTCTTCGTCACCCACGACCTCTCGCTCGGCAACTACGTCTCCGACCGCGTGGTCATCCTCTACCAGGGTCGCGTGGTCGAGCGGGGCGTCACCAGCGCCGTCTTCGACGACCCGCTGCACCCCTACACCCGGGACCTGCTCGCCTCGGTGCCGCACCTCGACCGCACGTGGGAGGACGTCGAGGCGGAGGAGGCCGAGCGCACCGCGCGCCTGGCAGGGCGGTGCCTCTACCACGAGGCGCTCGCGGCGCAGGGGCGGTCCCTGGGCGAGGAGGCGGCGTCGGCGGACGGGGTGCCGGACGGCGTCGGCCTGGTGGAGCACTCGCCCGGCCACTTCGTGGGGTGCTTCCGCCGGGCGGCGGACGACGCCTGCCCGGCGGGGGCGTGACGCGGATCTCGCGCGGCGCAGCGAGGCGAGATCGTGCGGGGATCGTGCGGGGGAGAAGGTGCCCCGCGGAGGTGGGTTGCTGTGCGTCGACAATGTCTACGCACAGCAACCCACCCTCGTGGGACAACGTTCCTCCGGCTCGAGGTGGGTCCGGGGACGCTAGGCCGTCACGAGCACCGGTACGCCAGGGTCCAGGCCGGCGAACCGCTCGAAGTCACCGGGTGCGAGGCGCACGCATCCGTTGCTGACCGCCTGCCCCTGGCCGACGCCGACGTGGATGGCCGTCGCGGCGTACTCGGTGCCGTAGAACCCGTCGAGGGACTCGCTCTGCATCGACAGGAAGACCGACAGGCCCGTGTTCACGGCCTCCGTCACCGTGAACACCTGGGTGAGCCCGAGCGGCGTCGGCGTCTCGGGGGCGCCGACGGCGGCGGGGAACGTCTCCCGGGTGCCGTCGGCCTTGCGCAGGGTGATCGTGCGGTCCGACAGGTCGACCAGGACCGCCCGCTTCTCCGCGCGCAGTACGACGTCGTCCTCGCGCAGCCAGCCCGCGGTGCCGTTCACGCGCTCGGCGTCCTGTGACGGCAGCGCGCCGCGACCGTAGGGGACGAGCACCTTGACCCAGCCGGGCCGGCGCTCCAGCACCAGCCAGCGGGCGGCGGCGTCGTAGTAGGCGGACTCCAGCGCGAGCACCGGCTTCTTCGTCGCGTCCGGCTGGGCCCAGACCGGGGTGCGGTCGGCCTTGGGTCGCGCGACCGAACCCGGCAGCGCGCGGAGCCGGTCGACGTCGGACTGCGGCAGCTCGTGCGGCAGCAGCCGGTCGATGCGGGGTTCGGGCAGGCCGGCGAGCGCGAAGGCGGCCGGCGCCGGCTCGGAGGCGGACGGGGTGGGGGAGGGCGTGGGGCCGGGCGCGCTCGTCACCGTCGCCGGGGCGGACGCGACGCCGTCGGTGTCGGGCTGCAGCACCAGCCAGGTCATGGAGGCGAGCACCGCGAGGAGCACCACCGCCGCCACCCACGTCCACACCCGGGACGCGCGCGGCCGGGACGACTCCGGGGTCTGGTGCCCGCCGAGCGTGTCAGCCATCCCCAGAACGATACCGGGCTGACACATGTGTCCGATATCTTCATCTCCGTCCGACTTGCACCACTGCCGCAACCCACCGAGGAGAGATCGCCGTGGCCACCGCCGACCGGACGTTCCCGACCACGAGCGTCCCGACGCGCCGTTCCCGCAACCTCGTGCTCACCGGCGCCATCTCCGTCGCCCTGATCTCGACCGGGTCCGCCTACCTGGCCATGGTCCAGTTCGGCGTGGACGTGCTCGCCATGAACCAGGGCACCGCCTACGCGACGGCCGGCGTCTTCGAGCTGTCGCTCGTCACCGTCGCGCTGCTGGCCCGCGAGGCCGCGCGCGACAACCGGCCCGGCGGCACGCTGCTCGCGCTGACCTGGGCGCTGTCGTCGGCGTCGGGCATCTTCGCGGCGTGGCACGAGGCGTACATCGGTCATCCCGTCGGCGCCGTGCTGTTCCGGTTCGTCGTGCCGCTGCTGGCCGCGCTCATGTGGCACCTGGCGCTGATCGGCGACCGGCACCTGGCCACCGGCACGTCCTGGTCGGCGCTGCGGCAGTCGGCGCGGATGCACGCGCTGTTCCTCACCACGGAGGACCTCTTCCGGGCGCAGAGCCTCAACGACGGCTCACGTGCCGCGCGGCGCCGGCTCGCGAAGGCCGAGGCCGGACGCCGCCGGGCACGCTCCGTCGCGCTGCGCACCGTGCCGCCCACCGAGATGCGCGCGCAGGTCGCGGCCTGGTGCGAGGCGCTGGCGGCGGTCGGCGACGGCACGGCCGACGTGGCACGCCTGCACCTGGCCGACCGGGCGCGGCTGACCGGGATCCTGACGGGCGAGCGGCTGGAGCCGGGGGCGCTGGGCGTGTCGGGGGTGTTGGACGCGTCGAGGACGGACGTCGGGACCGGCGTCGGCATACCTGACTACGAGTGGCGTGCCGCCGAGGCCGTCGCGGGAGAGGTCGGTGTACCGGTCGGGGGCGTGGACGGCAGCGGGGTGTTCGACGGGCAGGCGTTCGGGGACGCGCCGGGCCAGGGCGCGCCGCGCCCCGCGGGGCGGCGCAGCGCGGCCCTCGACGAGCGTCGAGACCGGGTGACGGAGCGCGCGCCCGTTGAGCCGGGGCCGTCCGGAGAGGGGCGGGGCGCCGGGACGGAGCCGGGACCGTTCGGAGAGGGGCGGGGCGCTGGAACGGAGCCGGGCGGGCCGGCCGTCGCGGCGGACGGCGGCTGGCAGCGCGTCGAGGCCGAGGCCGTCGATCCTGTCGAGGCGGCGGACCGCGCCACGGCGAACGTGCGGGAGGCGATCCCCCCGCGGCGCGCTCCCCGCCGGGACACGCAGCTCGGCACCCGGGCCGCCGAGCGCATGATCGACCTGCGCGCCAAGGGGCGCACGTACCGCGAGATCGCGGAGGAGGTCGGCGTCAGCGAGACGACGGTGCGCAAGCGGATGCGCGAGTTCACCGAGACCGGCTCGATCCCGATGGTCACGGTCCGCTGACGCCGCGGGGCTGCTGGTTCGTCAGCGGCTCCGTGGGGTGTTCGGTCTTCTGCTTGCGTTGCCGGCGGTGTTTGGTCTGTTGTCAGTGCTGGGTGCTGCGTGCTGCGTGCTGGGGTGCTTGGTCTTCTGCTTGCGCTGCCGGCGGGTGTTCGGTCCATTGCCAGCGCTGCCCGCGGGTGTTCGGTCCATTGCCAGCCCTGCCCGCGGGTGTTCGGTCGGTTGCTTCGAGATCGGTCCATCGACGGACCGATCTCGAGGCAACCGACCGAACACTCGTCGCGGAGCCCGGCAACGGACCGAACACCGTCGCGGAACCGGTCGATGGAACCGACCACTGGTCGCGGAACCTGGGCAACGGACCGACCACTGTCGCGGAACCGGTCGATGGAACCGACCACCGGTCGCGGAACCCGGGCAACGGACCGACCACCGTCGCGGAACCCGTCGACGGAACCGAACACCCGCCATGGAACCCAGGCAACGGACCGACCGCAGCGAGCGGCGTCAGGCAACAGCCAGGCGACGGACCGAACCCGCGAACGAATGGGACAGACGTCAGGAAGCCGCCGGCCCGTCGGGGGCACCCGCGTGGGCGATGTTGCCGAGGGACCGCCAGACCAGCACCAGGGTGAGGCCCGCGCCGGCGCAGGCGAACCACCACGGCGCGACGAGCCCCCAGTGCTCGGCGATGATGCCGCCGAGCAGCTGCCCGAGCGCGACGCCGCCGAACACGCAGATCATGTACAGAGAGCCCACCCGGCCCTGGAACTCGCGCGGTACCGCCCGCTGCCGGACGGTGGTGGAGAGCGTGCCCCAGACGAAGGCGTAGACCCCGAAGACACCCATGATCAGGATCGCCACCCAGCTCGTCGTCGTCAGGGCGAAGGCCGCGTGGTAGAGCACCTCCAGGGTGAGGCACACGCGCATGAGGGTGGCCAGGGCCACGTGCCGCTCCAGCCAGCCGTAGGCCAGCGTGCCCACGATGCCGCCGACCGCCGCCGACGTGGTGAGCAGGCCGTACTCCACCTCGCTCATGTGCAGGTGGTCGAGCGCGTACTTGACCAGCACCGCACCCGGCGCCGCCCACGTGATGTTGAAGGTGAGGATGACGATCGCCAGCGTGCGCACGGGGGCGTGGTGCCAGATCCAGCGCAGCCCCTCGGCGATGTCCTGCCGCACGTGCGACCTGGCGCCGGGGCGGGGTTCGGCGTCGGGCAGGCGTACCCGGGAGACCAGGACCACCGCGAGGGTCACGCAGACCACCTGTACCACGAACGGCCAGACCATCCCCGCCGCGAACAGGAACGCGCCCAGCGGAGGGCCGGCGAACTGGTTCGCCGTGAGGAAGCCGGCCTGGAGGCGCTGGTTGCCGGTGCCGAGGTCCCGGGGCTCCACGAGCATGGGCAGCAGGGTCTGCTGGGTGGTGTCGGCGAAGACCTCGGCCGTGCCCCAGAGGAACATCGCGGCCAGGACCAGCCAGATGGACACCGTCCCGGTGGCGACGAACACGCACAGCACCGCGATGACGAGGGCACGGACGGCGTTCGCGACGATGACGACGGCGCGGCGGTCGAGCCGGTCGGCGAGCACACCCGCCCACAGACCGAACACGAGCCACGGCAGGCGTTCGAGCATGGCGGCGAGCGCGACGAGGAAGGCGCTGTCGGTCTGCGAGGCGACGAGCAAGGGTCCGGCGGCCAGCGCGATGCCGTCGCCGATGTTGCTGGTCCAGGACGCCGAGACGAGCCAGCGGAACGGCCGTCCCAGCCGGCGGGGGAAGACGACCTCGACGAGTGCGCTCACAAACGTTCGATCCTAGGAGGCGGTGTCCACGCTTTTTCCCGACGGCGGACCGGCGTCCGGATCGTGCCCGCACCGGCACGGCCAGGGGGTGATATCCCGGGTCCCGGAGGCGTCTCGCGGGCCATCTCCGGGCTGCCCGAGCGGGTCCGGTGACGGGGGCCGGGCACGGGTCGGGAACCGTGCAACGACGCGGCAGAACGTCTTGTGGGCGCCGCTCGGGCCGGAATTCGAAAACGTTTGCCGGCCGGAGGAAAAGCAAGTTGGACAATCGTCCGAGTCGGTGTTGACGTCCGCCTGGAACAGGTGCAGACTCTCACAAGACGGTGCGCATCGCCCGCCCCCTGCGCGGTGCGCATCGTCATACCCCGTCGGGCTCCGGCCCGTCTGCGAAGCCCCTTCGGACCCCCTGCCGGAGGGGCTCCTGCATTCCCGGGAACATCGCCCCCCCCGAGAGTCCTGCTGGCGCGCACGGTCGCATGCCGGGCCCGTGCGCCCGCGCGTCGCGCCACGCCGGGGGTTCGGATGGTCCGGCGTGTCGCGCGGCGTGGCGTCCGGAGCTTGCGTGCGCCGCACGGTTAGCGTGCTGGTGTGAACGCTGCACGCCGCCAGACCGCAGCCGCCCCCGAGAGCTCGGCCGACCTGACCGAGGAGCTCTCGGCCGCGCTGCAGGACGAGAACGTGGACCCGGCCACCGAGCTGGCCGCGTCGGAGGCCTCGGGGTCCACACCGCGAGCATCCCGCGACCCCATGGCCGAGTCGGTCGCGCGCTGGCGGGCCGGGCTCGTCCGCCTCGCCGGGGGATCGTCCCTGGCCGACGTCGGGCTGCTCGGCGAGGCCGTCATCGACCTGTCGTCGGCGCACCCGTCGGGCGTCGCCCAGCTCTTCGCAGGCCGGCCGACCCGCCTGTCCAACCTGGTCCGCGAGGCCGGTGCCCTGCCCACGGCCCGGCGTCGTGCCCGAGCGGTCGCGGCCCGCTCCGCGGAGCACGCGCAGCGCTACGGGCTCTCGCCGACCTACCTCGCGATCGGCGTCGCCACGTGGACGGAGTACCCGGTCTCCGGTGGGTCGGACGCCGGACGCCGGGACGACATGGAGGCGATCACCCGGGTGCTCGGGCCGGCGAGCGCGCCCCAGCCGCCGGAGCAGGAGTCCGCGGACAGCCCCGACGACGCACCGGCCCTCACCGGCTCCGTCCCGGTCGTCACGCTGGCCATGCCGTCGGGGCGTCCGGCGTCGTCCGCGGACGAGGAGGCCGAGGGGCCGCGCGTGGTGCGCGCACCCGTCATCCTGCGTCCCGTCACGCTGACGCCGCGCACCGACGGCGAGGGTGACTACGACATCACGCTCGACACCGCCGCCGAGATCAACCCCGTGGTGGCGCGCACGCTGCGGGCCCACGGCGCCCTGCTCGATCCTGCCGCGCTGGCCAAGGCGACCTTCACGCTCGCCGGGTTCAACCCCACCGACGTGCTGGACCGGGTGGCGAGCCTCGGCTCGGCTGTGCTGGGCGACTTCCAGCTCGACCGGCGAGTGCTGGTGGGCACGTTCGTGCACCCCGGCCAGGCGCTGGTCGACGACCTCGACGAGCTCGCCCCGACGCTGGGGAGCCACGAGGTGGTCTCCGCCCTCGGCGGCGTGGACGACTCGGTGCGCAGGCTCGGCCGGACGGAGCTGCCCCCGGCACGGGTGGGCGACGCCGACCCGGCGCACGAGCGCGGCGTCGGCGACCTCGACCCGCACCAGCGGCACGTCGTGGACGCGCTCACGACCGGCAGCCACCTGTTCGTGGACGCCCCGGTCGGGTCCGACGCCGCCGGCACGCTGGCCGCGGTCGTCGCCGAGGCGAACGCGAGCGGCCGCTCCGTGCTGTACGTGCCGGGGCACCGCCGCGCCGCCGACGCCCTGGCCGCGCGGCTGGACTCGCTGGGTCTGGCGGGCCTGCTGCTCGACATCGCGCCCGTGCCGACGTGGCGCACCTCGACCTCACGGCGCCTCCTGGAGGCGATGGCGCCCGCGCAGGAACGGATCGACGTCGACGAGGTGGCCCGGGTCCGGGACGCCCTGATCGGGTCGCGGGCGCAGCTCGCCGGCTACATCGGGGCGCTGCACCGCGTGCGGGACCCGTGGCGGGTCTCCGCGTACGACGCCCTGCAGGCGCTCGCGCGGCTCACCTCGGAGCGGCCGGCGCCGGCCACCCGGGTGCGGCTCGGTTCCGAGGAGGTGCTCGCGCTGGGCGCCGAGCGCCGCGCGGAGCTCGCGGCCGACCTGGAGCGGGCGGCCGAGCTGGGGGCGTTCACGCTCACGTCGGCGTCCAGCCCGTGGTTCGGCGCGCACATCCTCACCGACGACGACGCCCGCTCGACGCTCGCCCGCGTGACCCGGCTCGCCGAGCACACGCTGCCGGAGCTGCGGGAGCAGATCGAGTACGTGGCGCGGGTGACCGGCCTGGTCAAGGCGACGACGGCTCGCCAGTGGGGTGAGCAGCTCGCCATGCTCGGGGGGATGCGCGGCACGCTCGACGTGTTCCAGCCCATGGTGTTCGAGCGCACGGCCGCCGACATGGTGCAGGCCACGGCGTCGCGACGGAAGCGCGCGGAGCAGGGTGTGGAGATGGGCTGGCTGGCGCGACGCCGGCTGAAGCGCCGGGCCCGCGAGATGGTGCGCCCGGGCGTCCGGGTGCCGGACATGCACGCGGCCCTCGTCGAGGTGCAGCGCCAGCGCGAGGTCTGGCAGGAGCAGTGCCCGCGTGGCGGCTGGCCGACCCTGCCCGAGGGCCTGGCGGCCGTCGAGGAGACCTACGAGGCGGTGCGGATCGACCTGGAGGCCCTCGAACCCGTGCTGCGCTCCTCGCACGCGGGGGGCGGCCTGCTCGACCTGGACCTGTTCGCGATGGTCCAGCGGCTCGCCTCCCTCTCGGAGACGCGGGAGGCGCTGACCCCGCTGCCGGAGCGGACCGCGGTGCTGCGCCGGCTGCGGGCGTCCGGTCTCGGCGACCTCGTCGACGACCTCACCGAGCGCCGCGTCGAGGCCGACCTCGTGGGCCCGGAGCTGGAGCTGTCGTGGTGGTCCTCGGTGTTCGAGCAGATCCTTGCCACCGAGCCCGACCTCGCCGGTCAGGACGGTGCGGGCCTCGACGCCCTCGCCGGACGGTTCCGCGAGCTGGACCGCCGGCACGTCGGCTCCCTGTCCGCGCCCGTGCGGGCCGCGGTGCGCGCGCACCTGGGCGCCGCCATGCGCGAGGAACGGGACGACGCCGAGGCGCTCTACGCCCAGCTGGTCGACGGCGGCCTCACCTCGATGCGCGACCTGGTGTCCGCGCACGGCTCGACCGTGCGGCGCCTGCGTCCCACCTGGGTCTCGACGCCGACGATGGTGCCGCACCTGCTGCCCGCCGAGCGGAGCGCCGACCTGGTGATCCTGGACGCCGTGCAGCACGTGCCGGTCGAGGTGGTCGTGCCCGCGCTGGCCCGGGGCCGGCAGATCGTGGTGGTGGGCGACCCGCGGTCGGCGTCGGGCACCGCCGTGCGGGACCTGGCCCGGCTGCTGCCGCGCGTCACGCTCCAGCCCGAGCCCGCGCGCCGCGACCCGCGCCTCACGGCGCTGCTGGCCGAGCACGGCTACGAGGGCATCCTGCGGCCCGCGCCCCTGCCGCGCACCGAGGCTCTGGTGCACTTCTCGCTCGTGGACGGGACCGGTATGCCGGATCCGGTCTCGGGGACCGTCGAGTCGACGACGGCGGAGGTCGAGCGCGTGGTCGACCTCGCCATCGAGCACGCGATGACCCGGCCGGAGGAGACCTTCGGCATCGTGACCGTCACCGCGGCGCACGCCGACCGGATCCGGGAGCGGCTGCTCGCGGAGGTGCGGAACAACCCGGCCCTGGCCCCGTTCTTCGCGGGCTCGCGGCCCGAGCCGGTGGTGGTGGCCGACGTGACGGGCGTGGCCGGGCTGGCCCGCGACACCATTGTGCTCACCCTCGGATTCGGGCGGACGCCGCACGGCCGCGTGCTGCACCGGTTCGGCGTGCTCGGCGACGCCGGCGGCGACGCGATGCTGCTCGGCTCGCTGGGCGCGGCACGCAAGCGCCTGCACGTGGTGTCGTGCTTCCCGGCAAGCGACCTCGACCCGGAGCGGCTCCGCGGCCCGGGGCCGCAGCTGCTGGCGCGGGTGCTGTCCTTCGCCGAGGAGCGCTCCGGGCTCGCGGACCAGGTGGAGATCGGCAACGGCGTGGACGTGGCACGGTCGCTGGACCGGCTCGTGGTGGACCTCGGGGAGCGGCTGTGGCGCTCCGGCCTCGTGGTCGAGACGGACTACGGCCTGCCCGGCGGCGACCGGATCCCCCTCGCCGTGGGCCACCCCGACCTGCCCGGTGAGCTGCTGGTGGCCGTGCTGACCGACGACGCCGCGTACGTGGCCGAACCGTCGATCCGCGTGCGTGACCGCCAGCTCGCCGAACGGCTGGAACGGCTCGGCTGGATCGTGGCTCAGGTGTGGTCGGCCGCCGCGTTCCTGGACCCGGACGCCGAGGCGGAGCGGGTGCGGAGCGTGGTGCTGTCGGTGCGGGACGCACGGGTCGGGCTGTCCGGGGGAGTGGCCCCGGCGGCGGAACTGGTGGTGCCGCAGGTGCTGGACGACTGAGGTGTGGGGGTGGCCCCTGTTGGTGTGGGGCGGACTCGTCGGCTTCGAGGGCCGGTCACGGGCGGCTGGTGACGAGCTGGCCGGTCACGGGCTGGCCGGAGGGGCCGGGCGGACTGGGTGCCTGGCTGGGCTGGATGTGCCTGGGTGGGCTGGGGCGCCTGGTTGATTTGGTGGGCGCCTAGATCGGCTTGGGGCTGCCTGGCTGAGTTGGTGGGCGCCCGGCTTGGCTTGGGGCTGGCTGAGTTGGTGGGCGCCCGGCTTGGCTTGGGGGCTCCCGGCGGATGCCTTGTTGGTGGCTTGCGGCCGGCGGTTTGAAGCTGGTGGCTTGAGGTCGGCAGGTTCCTCCGGCGAGGTCGGCAGTTTGCCTCGTCAGACTCAGGTGGTCGGCAGTTTGCTTCGAGATCGGCACAGGCCTGTGCCGATCTCGAAGCAAACTGCCGACCTCGCCCGCGGGCGTCGGCATTACTGCAGGATCCGACTGCGCCGGAGGGTGCTGAGCTTCCTGGCGGGTTCCCCGGGCGGTGCCGACGTTGCTGCACGGTCCCGAACTTGCCGGTGGGTGCCCGGATGGCGCCGATGTCGCTGGACCGTGCCGACCTTGCTGGACGGTGCCAGCTTTGCAGGCGGACGCCTGGAGCACGGAGCCAGGTCGGCTCGCGCAGACCCTCGGCGGGTGGTCGGGGGACAATGGACACGTGAACGAGTCCGAGGAGCAGGGCGCCGAGGCGGTGCCGAGCGGCGGCACGCCCCGGCGTCGGGGACCTCGGCGAGCCGTGCGGCGGGGGACCGAACGTGAGGCGGTGCTGGGTGTGAGCGCGGACGAACGCCCGGCCGGCTGGGGTGAGGACACTGACGACCGGGCTGCTGCCGGCGGTCACGGGTCCAACGACGAACAGCTCCGCCGGGACGTGCCCCCGCACTGGGGTTGAGCACGCGGGTCAGGCGCGATGCATGCCGATATGTCAGGCGCTCGGTCAGTCGCACGTTCGGCCCATCGCACGTTCGGCCCATCGCACGTTCGGCCCATCCCACGCTGCGGTGCCGGACCCGCGATGGTCGGTGGGACGCCAGGTGACGTTCCACCGACCACGACGGGGCTGGCCGTTGACGACCGCCGCGGGAGCTGAGTCGCCGTCGGCGATCCGGTGGGTCAGCGGTTCTGCGAGGCGGCGCCCGCCTGGGTGCGGAGCAGGTCGCGGATCTCGGTGAGCAGCACGACCTCCTCGGCCAGCGCCTCCTCGACGACGTCCTCTTCGGCCTGCTTGCGCAGCGACTGCAGCTTCTTGATCGGGAGGATCACGAAGAAGTAGATCGCTGCCGAGATCAGCAGGAACATGATCACGCCCTGGATGAAGAGGCCGATCTGGAACTTCGTGGTCTCGCCCTGCCAGTTCGGGAGATAGAAGGCGATCTCGGTGAAGTCCGGCGCACCGATGAGCCACCCGATGAGCGGCATGATGAAGCCGTCCACGAGGCCGCTGATGACCCCGGAGAAGGCGGCGCCGATGACGACGGCGACCGCGAGGTCGAGCACGTTGCCGCGCGTGATGAATTCCTTGAAACCCTGAAGCATCCTGATTCCCCTGCTGTTGTTCACGAATGTTCTCGGGCCGCCGGGACCGGCCCGGTCATGGATTCTCCGGTTTGTTCCGAGAATCCGCACCTCGAACGGGACATTCCGCAGAATGCGGTCGTTGTTTGCCCCACTATGCCGGATCCACTGGGTGTGCGGCTACGGCACCAGAACAGCCGTCACGGAACCCCAGCCCGAGACCGCCGACAGCTCGGGGGCCTCCTGCGGGCTCACCGCGACGAGCGTGACCGGCCGGTCGGCCTCTGACGCCGGTCCGAGCAGTCCGCCTGCCGCCTCCGGCGCGCGTCCGGGCGGGACGGGGAGCACCAGCGCGTCGCGAGCGAGGTATCGGGGCTCGGTCGCCGGTTCGATGCCCGACGTCGTCCCGGCCAGCAGGTCCACGCGGTCGCCGGGGCGCAGGAGGGCGGCGACCGCATCGTCGGACAGGCGGACCGGGACCACCGCCGAGCCGCGTGGCGCGGCGGCGGAGACGCCGTCGTCGGAGACAAGGGTGGCGTGCAGGGGCGCGCCGGCTGGCAGCCCGACGACCGCCACCCGCCCCAGGAGGTCGTGCACGGCGTGGGCCACGCCGGGTGGGGC
Source organism: Promicromonospora sp. NPDC052451 (assembly GCF_044547525.1). Lineage (NCBI taxonomy): Bacteria > Bacillati > Actinomycetota > Actinomycetes > Micrococcales > Promicromonosporaceae > Promicromonospora > Promicromonospora sp. NPDC052451. Next base: position 332,462 of record NZ_JBIUAP010000005.1, on the reverse strand, counting down.
GGCGTCGGCGGCGACGGGTCGCAGAACGACGTCTTCGCTGGTCAGCTGGGTTCCGACCGCGATCGGACGGGCAGTGATCGCGATGTCCACCGTCGGAGGCGGGGGCGGGCGCAGCACGTACAGGGCAAGGGTTGCCGCCAGACCGAACAGCGCGGCGGCGAGGGCGAAGCGCCAGCGCCACAGGATGCGCCGCGCCCGGCGGAATCCTGGTGACGCGGGTCGCGACAGCCACCCGCCGAGGCCACGACTCTGCTGTCGGCGGGGACCCGGTGACCGGTCCGGTGTGGCGCCCCACGGTGCGGAGAGCAGGGGGCTGGGCGCGGTGGTGGTGTCCAGGGTGGACGCGGCCAGGACGTCCAAGCTCCACGGGCTGCTCGCGGCATGGCCGGGTTGCCGTGGCGCCTCCCACGGCGTCGGACGGCGGGGCTCGTCGCGCATCGTCGACCGGTGTGGTTCGTCCTGCACGGACGGCCGGAGCGGGGCCGTCGGCGCGCCCGGATCGCGCGGTGCATCATCGCGCGGTGCAACGTGGTGGACGGCTGTGTCGGTGAGCGTGTCGAGGAGTCCCATGCCGACGACGCTAGGTGGCCGGTCCGACCGGCGGGCTGGTTGCGGGTGCATCTGTGCACAGAGGCCCGAGGAGAGCGCCTGTGGTCACTCTCGCGGGCCTGGGCGCGCTACGAGCGGGTCGCTGAGGCCCGAGGCGAGATGCTGACTTCGGCCCCTTGTTCGACGCAGCGACGAGCGTTCGGTCGCCAGCACTGGGATCGGTCGATCGAGCGACCGATCCCGGTGCTGCCGACCGAACGCGCGCGGCGGGGTGGAGCCGACGGTGCCGCAGCCAGGCTCGGCCGGTCGCCGGCTAGCTGTGATGTCCAGGGAGGTTGTTCAGTCGGGTGATGGGTGGTTGGTTGCCGATCGCTGAGTGCGCGCGGTGGTGGTTGTAGTAGTGCAGCCAGCCGGGTAGCTCGTCGCGACGTTCGGTCTCGGAGGTGTAGTGCCGGGCGTAGGCCCAGCCGTCGGCCAGGGTGCGGTGGAAGCGTTCGATCTTGCCGTTGGTCTGGGGCCGGTAGGGGCGGGTGCGCTTGGGCTTGATGTCGAGCTGGGCGCAGGCATCGCGCCAGGCGTGGGATCGGTAGGCCGCCCCGTTGTCGGACAGGACCCGCTGGACGCTCACGCCGTGGTCGGCCAGCCAGGCGGTGGCCCGGTGCAGGACGCCGACGGCGGTGTCGGCCTTCTCGTCGGTGTGGATCTCGACGTAGGCCAGCCGGGAGTGGTCGTCGATCACGGTGTGCAGGAACGCGGTCCCGGTGCGGGGCTTGTAGTCCGTGCCGCGGGCCAGGCCTGGGGTGGCGCGCTGGTTACGTCCGCCCTGCTGCCGGCCGACGTAGCGGTGCCCGCCGCCGTCGGGGATGTTGCCGAACTTGGTCACGTCGACGTGGATCAACGAGCCCGGGTACTCGTGTTCGTAGCGGCGGATCGGTTCGCCGGTGACCCGGTCGATCCGGGACAGGCGGTTGATCCTGGCCCGGACCAGGACGGCGTGCACGGTCGAGGCCGGCATGCCCAGGCGCCCGGCGATCTGCGCCGGGCCGAGCCGGTGGCGCCACCGCAGGCCCACGATCTGCTTGACCACGGGTCGCGGGGTCCGGGTTGGGCTGTGGTGCGGGCGGGAGGACCGGTCGGTCATGCCCGCGGGCCCCTCGGTGCGGTAGCGGTGGGCCCACTTGCTAGCGGTGCGTGGCGAGACCATGAACATCTTCGCGGTGCTGGTGATGGTCCATCCGGACTCGACGACCAGACGCGCCAGGCGCAGGCGTGCTCTCGGGGTCAGCAGGGCGTTAGCGTGGGTCACGAAGGCCTCCGGTGGGCGGTGTGGTTTCTCGACAACTCCACTCCACTACCGGAGGCCTTCCTCAGCCCCTAACCCCGAGCGCGTTTCGCCCGAATCCAGGAACAACCTCCCTGGACATCACAGCTAGCCCCGGCAGCCGCAGCCAAATCTGGTCAGCCGCAGCCAAAACTGGCCAGCCGCCAGCCGTCGCCCAGGCCGGCCGCGTCAGTCAAGCCAGTCGCCAGCCGTCGGCCAGGCCAGCCGCCAGCCAACCCCAGCCAGCCGCCAGCAAACAGCCGGCTCAGGCCGATGCGGCCTTCGTGCCGGAGCTGCTCGACGACGAGCTCGACGACGAGGTGGACGTGGAGGAACCGCTCGACGACGAACCGCCGGAGGAGCTCGACGACGATCCCGACGAGGACCCGGAGGAGTCCGACCCTCCGGCCTTCACCGTGCTGTTCGTCGACGTGCTGCGCGAGTCCGTGCGGTAGAAGCCGGAGCCCTTGAACGTGACCCCGACCGAGCTGAAGACCTTTCGCAGCTTGCCCTGGCACTCCGGGCAGACCGTCAGCGACTCGTCGCTGAACTCCTGGTGGATGTCGAACGCGTGGCCGCAGTCGGCACACCGGTACGCATAGGTGGGCACGTGCACTCCTCTGGGACGTCAGACCGGCTGGAGCTGCGTGCGCTCACCGGGGCCGGGCCTGGCACTCGGGGTTTCCGAGTGCCAATACTAACGGTCCTGCGGCGACGGATAGTCCCAGGATCTCCCGACGCCGTTCACCTGTGCGCGTTCACTCAATGTCTGGGGCTGGCGGTAGTCTCCAGTGCGTGTCCGCGACCACTTCCGCCGATCCCGTCGAGCCTGCCGAGACCGCTCCTTCCGACGCTCCGCGTCCCCGCCGTCGGCGGACCCGTACCTCCATGGTTCGCCAGTTCCTGGTGGGTACCGCCGTCGTCGTGGTGCTGGTGCTCGTCGCCCTCACGACCTTCGGCTGGTTCACCGCGCGCCGTCCCCTCCCGGAGCTCTCCGGGGAGGTGCAGCTCGAGGGCCTCGGCTCCGACGTGCGGGTCAGCCGGGACGCCCAGGGCGTGCCGCAGATCTACGCCGACTCGGCCGAGGACCTCTTCCGTGCGCAGGGCTACGTGCACGCGCAGGACCGGTTCTTCGAGATGGACTACCGCCGCCACGTGACGGCGGGCCGGCTGGCCGAGCTGGTGGGCAACAACGAGGACGCGATCCAGGCGGACATGGTCATCCGGACCTTCGGCTGGCGGCACGTGGCCGAGGAGGAGTTCAACGTCCTGGACGACTCCACCCGGCAGTACCTCCAGGCCTATGCCGACGGCGTCAACGCCTACCTCGCGGGCCGCAGCCCGTCGGAGACCGCCGTCGAGTACACGGTGCTCGACGTCAGCGTCGAGGTGAACGAGCCGGAGCCGTGGGACCCGATCGACTCGCTCGCCTGGCTCAAGGCGATGGCGTGGGACCTGCGCGGCAACTACGACGACGAGCTCGACCGGGCGCTGGCCTACAGCACGCTCGGTGACGCGTCGCGGGTCGCGGAGCTCTTCCCCGCCTTCTCGGGCACGGGCAACACGCCCATCCTCGACCCCGCCGACGTGGGGACCGGGCAGGCGACGCAGCAGAGCCAGGCGACCCAGACGGCGTCGGCCACCGGGGACGTGTACGGCAGCCCGGAGCTGGCAGAGGCGATGGAGGCGGCGCAGCGCGCGCTCGACTCGGTGCCCGTGCAGATCGCGCGCGGCGAGGGCACCGGCTCGAACTCGTGGGCCGTGTCGGGCAAGTACACGGAGTCGGGCAAGCCGCTCCTGGCCAACGACCCGCACCTCGACCTGGCCGCACCCGGCATCTGGGCGCAGGTGGGCCTGCACTGCAACCAGGTGGGACCGGAGTGCCCGTTCGACGTGTCCGGGTTCTCGTTCTCGGGGTTTCCCGGTGTGGTCATCGGGCACAACGCCGACCTCGCCTGGGGCCTGACCAACATGGGCGCCGACGTCACCGACTTCTTCATCGAGCGGGTCCGCAACGACACGTACCTGCGCGGCGCCGACGAGTGGGTGCCCATGGAGAAGGAGACCGAGGTGATCCGGGTCGACGGCGGCAGCCCGATCGACCTGGAGGTCCGGCGCACGGTGCACGGGCCGATCATCTCCTCGGTGATGGACGAGGCCGACATGGACGCGGTCCGCCGGTCGCCCACCGAGACGGGCACCGAGCTGGGCCAGTACGAGATCTCGTTGCAGTGGACGGCGCTCCAGCCCGGCCGCACCGCCGACGCCGTCTTCGCGATGAACACGGCGAAGACCCCGGCGGACATGAAGGCCGCGGCCGCGCTGTTCGAGGTGCCCGCGCAGAACATCGTGTTCGCCACCACGGACGGGCACATCGGCTACCAGGCGCCGGGCAAGATCCCGGTCCGGGCCAGCGTGCCGGGTGCCGTGGAGTCCGACGGATCCTGGCCGCGACCGGGCTGGGACGCGCGGTACGACTGGACCGGCTTCGTGCCGCAGGAGCAGATGCCCGGCGTCGTGGACCCGGCCGAGGGGTACATCGTGGCGGCCAACCAGGCCGTGCTCCCCGGCGGCGAGGGCCCGTTCCTCACCCGGGACTGGGACTACGGCTACCGGTCGGAGCGCATCCGCACGCTGCTCGGCGACCAGATCGCGGAGGGCCGCAAGCTGACGGCGGCCGACATGACCACGATCCAGACGGACCAGTGGAGCGTGTTCGCCGACACCCTGGTGCCGGTGCTGCTGGAGGTCGACCTACCCGACGGGTACGAGTCAGACGGTCAGGACCTGCTGGCCGACTGGGACCGGTCGATGGACGCCGACTCCGCACCCGCGGCGTACTTCGCGGCCGTGTGGCGCAACCTCCTGCAGATCACGTTCAACGACGAGCTGCCGGAGTCCATGTGGCCCGACGGCGGCAGCCGATGGCTCGCCGTCATCCAGGGCATGCTCGACAACCCGAACGACGAGTTCTGGGACGACAAGTCCACGGTGGCCGTGGTGGAGAGCCGCGACCAGGTGCTCACCGAGGCCCTGACCAGCGCCCGTCAGGACCTGACGGTCGAGCTGGGCAAGGACACGAGCGACTGGGAGTGGGGCACCCTGCACCAGCTCCGCCTGGAGCACCTGGTGCTCGGCGGGTCCGGCGTCCCGGCCCCGATCGCGTTCTACATGAACCCGGCACCGACCAAGGTCGGGGGCGGCTCGTCGATCGTCAACGCCACGGCCTGGGACGCCTCCAGCGACAGCTTCGAGGTGACCAGCGGGCCCTCGATGCGCATGGTCGTCGACCTCGCCGACCTCGACGCCTCCACCTGGGTGGTGGTGACCGGCACGTCAGCGCACCCGGCGTCCGCCCACTACGACGACCAGCTCGCAGCCTGGGCGGCAGGGGAGACCTTCCCCTGGCCGTTCAGCAGGGACGCGGTAGCCGCCGCGCAGGAGAACGAGCTGATCCTCACGCCGTGAGACCGGCGTCGCGGGCCGGGTCCGTCACGACGGGCCCGGCCCGCACGCGCCGGACGGCGGCCCCTGCCGGGTCAGCCGAGCCAGCGCCAGTCGGTCGTGGTCGCGACGGCGTGGACGAGGATGTCGTGCTCCTCGCGGGGCAGGGGGTGCTCCGCGGCGTCGTACACCTCTTCCGGGAAGACGACGGCGACGACCTTCGCGCCCGGCCGCAGGTGCGTGAGCGCGCGGTCGTACCAGCCGCCGCCCTGACCCAGCCGCACCCCGCGGGAGTCGACGGCGAGGGCCGGCGCCAGCACGATGTCGGCGAGCCTGATCGCATCGGTGCCCAGGGTGCTCCCGCCCGGCTCGGGCGGGCGGCCGGGGGCGCGCTCCAGCAGGTCGTCCGGGCCCGTGTAGTCGGCCCAGTCGCGGGCCAGGCCCGCCCCGAGCACGGGGAGCAGCGTGCGGACGCCGCGGCCCGAGAGCCGTTCCAGCAGCGGGAGCATCCCGGGCTCCGCGCTGCGTGCCGCGTACGCGGCGACGCATCCGGCGTCGCGCACCTCGGGGATCGACTCGATGACGTCGGCGAACGCCTCGGCGGCCTGCGCGCGCTGCCGGGCGGACCGATGGCCGCGCTGGGCTCGGATCGCGCGGCGGAGCTCCTCCTTGGCGTCACCTGTCTCCATTCCCGGAAGGACGGGATACGGCTGTGGCGTCGGGACGGAGATGCCGCTCATGACCGCTATTGTGCCAAGACTCCGAGACTGGATTGTTACGAACAGCGTACGAAGAAGGCGAGAACATGACCGAGCGGCTGCTCGACGGGTCCAAGACCGCCGGGCGTGGTAGACCCTCTCCAGCACGGGGATTCGCCGTGGGACGTGGCAAGGGGCGAACGAAGATGCCGTCGAGCAGGTCGGACGTGCCGGAAGGCGCGACAGGGAAGTTCGTGAAGGGGTGGACGGTGGCCAAGCCATGGCCGGTGACGCTGCGTGAGGACACGCCGGCCGGAGCGGTCGTGCTGCGACCGCTGCGGCGTCGGGACGCGACCGACTGGGCCCGCCTGCGGGCGGAGAACGCAGCCTGGCTCGAGCGTTGGGAGGCGACGGCGCCCGGTGCGAACCGGTACATCGCCTCGACGTTCGGGGAGTACGTGCGCTCGCTCTCGGCGCAGGCCCGCGCCGGGACGTCGCTGCCCTTCGGCGTGGAGCTGGACGGTGCACTGGTGGGACAGCTCACCGTCTCGTCCATCACCTGGGGGTCGATGTGCTCGGCGAGCATCGGGTACTGGGTGAGCGAGCACGTCGCGGGGCGGGGCGTGATCCCCACGTCCGTGGCCATGGCCACGGACTACGCCTTCTTCCTGGGCCTGCACCGCATCGAGATCAACATCAGGCCGGAGAACAAGCCCAGCCTGCGCGTGGTCGAGAAGCTCGGCCTGCGGGACGAGGGAGTGCGGGAACGCTTTCTCCACATCCAGGGCCAGTGGCGTGATCACCGCACGTTCGCCGTCACCGCCGAGGAGGTTCCCGAGGGGCTGCTGGCACGCTGGCAGCGTCTGCGGGAAGCGCTCTGACGCCGGGACACGCCGCACGTGGTGCGGCGGGACCCGGTGACGCTCGCCTAACGTCGTGTCGTGGAATCGACCGCAGGACTCACGGCCGTGGCGCTGTTCGTCCTGTGGCTGGGCTACTGGCTGCCGAGCATGGTCCGCCGACGGTCGGAGCTCGGCGACGCACGGGTGGCCGACAGGTTCTCGGTAGGGCTGCGCATCGTCGCGATGAGCGGCACAGGCAGGAAGGGAGGGGCGATGACTGACAGCAAGCGGGGTACCGGGCAAGGCGTGCCGCGCGTCGCCCACCCGACCCCGAAGGGCTACCCGCTCCAGATCATGGTCCGCGGCCGCCCGCTCACGGCGGAGCGCATCCGCCGGGTCGAGCGGCGGGCACGGCGGGCGGCCCGAGCGCGCCGTCGTCTCATCGTGTCGGCGATCCTGCTCGTGTGCAGCGTGGTGGCCTGGGCGCTCGTCGCGTTCGGCCTGGTGCACTGGGGTGTCGCCGCGGCGTCGTCGGCCATGCTGCTGTTCGTGCTGTTCCTGGGTCGGCGCGCGGCGCGGGCGGCCCGGCGCGCGGATGCCCGCTGGCAGGCCACCGTGCGTGCCGCGCGGCAGCGTGCCACGCAGGCCCGTGCGCTCGCCAACGGCGGTCCGTACGCGCCGCGCAACCGGGCACAGGTGACCGGCCTGGCCACGCGCGGTTCGAGCACGGAGACGCAGGCGATCCCGCGTGTGACGCGCAAGGACGTGCTGGACGAGATCCTGGACGGCCCGGCCAAGCCCCAGGTGATCGAGGTCGCCGCGGAGCCCTCGCCGGAGCCCGCCGAGGGTGCCGGCGACGAGCCGGCGGTGACCGTCCCCGCGGACGAGACGCCGAGCGGGCGCGCCTGGGATCCCGTGCCCGTGCCGCTGCCGACGTACGTGACCAAGCCGGCGGCGCCTCAGCGTCAGCCTGCCCCGCTCCCGGCCGGCTCGTCCGGCCCTGCCGCTCCGGCGGGCAGCGTTCCGGCTCGGCCGGGGTCGGGCGCGCTCCCGCCGTCCATCCCGGTGCCGGTCCGGACCACGGCCGACGACGCCGGTGCACCGGGCGGCTCGACGGCCGAGGACGAGCTGCTGCGCGGCGAACCGCCGCGCATGAAGTCCGAGACGCTGGCCACGCCGCTGGAGGAGATCCTGGCGCGTCGTCGCGCGGCCGGGTGAGGCCGGGCCGTACCGCGGTGACCTGCGCGACACGGTGCCAAGTTGCGGATCACCTGCGGTGAAGTGCTACTCTTCTGCAGTCCGAGGGGCTATGGCGCAGTTGGTAGCGCGTCTCGTTCGCAATGAGAAGGTCGGGGGTTCGAATCCCCCTAGCTCCACCGATTGAAAGGCCGTTGGCCGGGCGTCAGCCCAGGTCAGCGGCCTTTCTCGTGCAGGAAGGCACCGACCGGAAAGAACGGTGCTGACTGATGAGACGCATGCTGCCTCGGTTTCTGCCTCGGTTTGACTCACCGGGGACGACCGTGAGGGACCCCTTCCGCCCGGTGAGGCTGGTGGCTCCCGGACTCGTGTGGGGCATGAGCGAGAACCGCGCCGGGACCCCCGACGAGCACGACAAGCGCCTGGACCATACCCCGATGTGGACGGTCGAGGAACTGTGCGAGAAGCTGCACGCCTCGCCGGAGACGGTCCGGTCGTGGCGCAAGAACGGGACCGGTCCGCGGGCCTACAAGATCGGGCGGCACGTGCTGTTCGAGGAGGCCGACGTGCGCGCCTGGATCAAGGCGCACGAGATTCGCGGCGGGTCCGCGTCCCGCAGGCACGGGGATGCTCAGCACGGGACGGGGTGGTGACCTCGTGCCCAGGGAACAGCTCAAGCCCGGCGAGCACGGCAAGTTCTCGTTCGCGCCGATGCCGGACGGGCAGGTGCGGGCCCGTGCCCGCGTGTGCCTGCTGGACAACTCCGTGGTGCAGGTGACGCGGATCGGGAAGAACGACAGCGTCGCGCTGTCCAAGCTGCAGAAGGCGATCACCGAGCGGATCGGTGCGGCGCGTGGCTCGGAGGCGTTAGCGCCGAACAGCAAGGTCGGTCTGGCATGCCGACAGTGGATCGACGATCTGCGGGAGCGGTCGCTGTGGCCGGACCCGCCGGTGCGGCCCCAGACGGTGGACGAGTACGAACGGCTGCTCGGCAACCACGTCGACCCCTACCTGGGGCACTACCGGCTCAACCAGCTCACACCGGCGATCTGCCAGGCATGGGTCGACGGCATCGTCCGGCGCGGCAAGGAGGGCGGGCATGACATGGTGGCGACCGCGATCCAGGCGCACGGTCGGTTCGCGGACGTCATCGACCGCGCCGTGGTCCACGACGCACTGCGAGACAACCCGGTGCGCAAGGTCAAGACACCCAAGCCGAAGACGCCGCGACCGGTGGCGCTGACCGTGATGACGGTCGGCCAACTGCGGTGGGCGGTGCGGTCGTGGGAGAAGCAGCGCAAGGGACTGCCCGGGCCGAAGCCGACCGGACACCTGCCCGCCGCCGTGGACCTGATGCTCGGGACCGGGCTGCGGATCGGGGAGGTGATGGCACTGCGGTGGGGTGCGGTGGATCTGTCCGGCGTCGACCAGCCCACGGTTCGGGTCGAGGCCACGCTCGTCGACATCAAGGGTCAGGGCACGGTCCGGCAGGAGGAGCCGAAGACCGATGCTGGTGGGCGGACCATCATCGTCCCGCCGTTCGTCGTGGAGTCGCTGGAGATGGTCCGCCCGGCGGGTGCGCACGCGGATGCGCCGGTGTTCCCGTCGCGGATGTTCAAGGACGGGCGCAACGTGGATCGGCCGCAGACGACGCACAACATGCGCCGCAGTCTGCGGGCGGCGCTGGAGAGCGCGAAGATGACCGGGCAGGTGCACCCGCACAAGCTCCGGTCCACGGTCGCGACCGAGGTCGCGCGGAAGATGAAGCCGGCCGATGCTGCTGCTCTGCTGGGGCACAAGATCGACACCGGGATCACGGCTCGGCACTACATCGAGCAACTGCGCCTGGCGCCCGACACGTCGGCGGTTCTGCAGGCCATGGTCGAGATCGGCGACGAGACGTGGGAGCGGGAGCGTCGACGGCGGGAGGCAGGGGATGCGTCGGCCGGTGCGGCGCTCACGGCCGATGAGGGTTCCAATACCGGCTGGTAGGCGAGCGGCGAACCAGGCCGGAGTTGCTGCTGCATTCTTGTCGGCTGTGTGACCCTGCGCTCCGGCCGGATTCTTGGGCCGGAGCGCAGGGTGGCCGCTTGCGGTCCACTGGCATGAACGTCGGAGATTCAGTCGGACCTGACGGCGATGGCCGGGCTGATTCGGGCAGCCCTTGAGGCGGGGTACGCGGATGACGCCAGCCCTATCAGTGCGCCCAGAACGGGACCGAGGAATGCGGTGAGCGGGTGCAGGACAGCGGACCACTGGTTGGCAGCCGCGACCGTGACGACAAGCACTGCCGATAGTGCTCCACCGGCGAGTCCGCCGAGCGCTCCGACGACGGCACCTTCGCACAGGAAGACGGCCGAGACGGCTCGCCGGCTGGCACCGAGCGCTCTTCGGAGCCCGATCTCGGTAGTTCGGGCTACTACCGAGACGATCATCGAGTTGGCGATGAGCAGCGCGGTCAGGACTGCGAGGAAGGCGCCGATTCCTGCTGCCAGGCGGCCCAGCTGGGTGCTGACTCCGCGTCGGAGGCTTTCCATGCTCTGCACCTGCGAGGCTTCAAGGCGTTCGGGTTGATCGGGTCGGATCTGCTCGCGGATCACGCCCGCCACGACGGACCCGGCGCCGGTCTTGGTTCGGACGAGCATCTGGGTCTGGGTGTCGGATCCGACGAGGTCGACCGCGAGGCGGTACGGGATGACGACAGCGGCGGACAGGTCTGTGCTGCCGTTGCTCGTGAGAAAGCCGGCTATCTGGTAGGCCTCGTCTCCGATCCAGACCTGGTACCCGGTCGGGCGGGAGGAGACGGGGATGTCGAGCAGACGAGCGGCGTTCTCGCCGAGGAAGGCCACACGCTCGGTGCCGTCCAGGTACCAGGTGCGGTCCTTCTCCGTGGTGACACGAGCGGCGGTGAGGTATCCGGGGGTGGCGCCGAGCAACGACACGGCAGCGCCGGGTGAGTCAGTTGAGGTGCGGCGTTCGCGGGTGACGACGGCTGCGGTGCCTGTTGTGGTGTCCAGGACGCGGCCGGCGGCCTCGACAAGGTCGAGGTGTTGCGCTCGATCTTCGGCGTCGTCCGGGAACTGCGTCGACCGTGTGTCTTCACCGTCGGCGTCGTCGCCGGTGACCGGTCGGACGCTCACGGTGACCTCGTCGAGCGTGGTCGCGGCGATGTCAGAGCCGATCTGGGCAGACGCCGTCGCGGAGATCCCGATCGAGGCGATGAGTGCGCCAGTGCTGAGCGCCACGGCCACCAGCACCAGAGCGGTACGTGTTCTACGGACCGTCAGCTCGATGACGACGTCCTCGACGAGGTCGGTGATGTACAGCCAGCGGTGACGCGACCTGTGGGAGGTGATCCGGGTCATGGGGTGAGTACCCCGGGCCGGAACCGACCCGATTCCAGGGTCACTGCACGGTCAGCCCAGGCCGCGATCCGCATGTCGTGGGTGATGACGACGACCGCGACACCGGTCTGCGCCTGTTCGTCGAACAGGCCGAGGACGACGTCGGAGTTCGCCGGATCGAGGTTCCCGGTGGGTTCGTCGGCGAGGATGACCGACGGCTGGGTGACGATCGCTCGGGCGATGGCGAGCCGTTGTTTCTCCCCTCCGGACAGTAGGCGACCGGGAGCGTCGATCCGGTGCACGAGACCGACCCGTTCGAGGCTCGATCGGACCCGCCCGTCCCGTTGATCGGTCGGCACCCGGTTGATCGCGAGCTTGATCCCGAGGTTCTCGCGGACCGTGCGGTGGCCCAGGACATGAGAATCCTGGAAGACGAAGCCGATCGCGTCGGTGCGCAGCTGATCCCGGCGCCGCTCACCGGCCCTGCCGACCTCTTCACCGTGCAGCTGGTAGGAGCCTGCTGTGGGTTCGTCGAGCAGCCCGAGGATGTTGAGCAGCGTCGACTTGCCTGCGCCCGACCGGCCCACGATTGCCAGCCGCTCACCAGCCTCGACGTCGAGGTCGATTCCTCGCAGCGCTTCGACCGGCGGCTGTGCTGGATAGGTCTTGGTGATGCCGCGTACCGCCAGAGCGCTCATGACCCCTCACTCACGATGACCTCGGTGCCCTCTGCTAGTTCCCCTTCGACCAGGGCGTACCCGTCTGCGGTCATCAGCACCCGGACACCGACTCGCGTGGCGCTCTCGTCAGCACCTGGACGCAGCACGTACGTCCCCGAGGAGTCCTCGCGGACGGCGATCAGCGGAACCGCTGGACCGGTTCGCGACTGGCCCGTCGAGGTGATCCGTGCGATGACCTGTTCGTCGTCCTCGTACGGAAGGTCATTCGTCTTCGCGAACCGCAGTTTGACGTCGTACCCGGGGATCTCGCTGTTGTCGTCGGCAGGCTTGAATTCACTGACCTCGACGACCTCGGCCTTGCGTGACGTGGACTGGTCGGTGGTGGCGACGACGTCGACCGTGGTGCCGACCGTGAACGACTTCGCATCCGCGACACTGACCCGAGCCGTGGCTGATGGCTCGCCTGATCTGAGGGACGCGACCGTCAGGTGGTCGCCCTCCAGTCGGGTGCCCACCGCCGCCACGGAGACCACTGATGCCGAACCCGACGGCACAGCGACTATCTCGGACATACGTACCGGAGTGTCAGCAGCGTCCTTGGCCTCGTCCAGTTGCTCAGCCAACGCCGCCTCGTCAGCGGCCGTGTCCTCGGTGCCCTCGCCTTCGCCCTCAGGCGGGGAGGGGGTCGCTGCCGCAAGGGCTTCCTCAGCCGTCCTCAGGGCTTCTTGCGCCTCGTCTGACGGCTCAGGTGGCTCGGCGTCGACAGCTTCGTACAGTGCCCGAACTGCCGTAGCCGTGGCCGGCCCGTACTCGCCGTCCGGGGCCATCCGGTAGAGACCAAGTAGTTGAAGCGACTCCTGCAGGGCACGGACGTCTGCACCCCGATCGCCCGGAGAGACGTCCCGGTACAGGTCGAAGGGCAGGCTCAGCGCGATCAACGGCCGGCCCGAGACTTCGACGAGCGTCTTCCCGGGCCTGAGGACGTCGCCAGGCTTCGCGTGCCTCGCTGTCACGACCTGTACCGCCCCATCGGCTGACACCGGCGCGATATCGCGCAGAGAACCGATCGTCACCCGTCCTTGCGCCTCGACAGGCTGCGGTGTGAACTCGCGGACCTCCACGTTGGCGGTCGCGACAAGGTCCGCCTGAGAGTTTTCCACGGCGTCTTCCCACGGCGATCGCACCGTGGCCCCCACGACGAAGCCGGCCGCCGTGACGACGACGCAGACCCCAGCCGTGGTCCACAGCCACCGAGTCCGTCGACGCTTTGCGACGGGGAGCGAGTCGGTCACAGGACCGCCGTCGGTCTTCGTCACTGACCGAACTCCGACCTGTGCTCGGAGATGTACGCCTCGGCCTCGGCGACCACCTGGTCGGTTTTCTCCTTCTGAGCGACCATCTCGGTGGCATAGTCCTCGATGATCGGTGCTTGCTTGTCAGCCATGACGTCAGCGAGGCGCTGGACGTAGTCCACCTCGTCCTTGCATGCCACAACCTTGAGTGCCAACTCGATCTGCTCGGCGGAGATCTCTCGGCTGTCGGCGCCACGAGCAAAGCCAGGCGTGTCAGGTTGCGGCTGCAGACCGTTGGCCTTCAGACAGTCGTCATAGTCGGCCACGACCTCCTCCGCCTCCGGATATCCGAAGAACTCGGCGTCGATCTGGCCGAGCGGCCCGTTCCACGGCGCCGCCCCGGCCAGACTCACCGCGTCGAACCGCGAAGCCTCCTCGGAGGTGAAGCACGGCTCAAGCTGAGCACGATCGTCGTCGCTCAGCTGCGCCGACTCGGGGCCGGCGCCCGGTGCATGTTCGGTCACCGACGGTGCGCCCTTGACTCCGTTAGCCGCCATGTCTGCTGGTGTCATGGGCGCCACGAAGCCGAACTCTTGTGCGTACTTCTCCAGCCACACGCCGAAGTAGTTCGACGCGTCGTACAACGGCTCGTCGTTCGGCGCGAACGGCGAGTAGTCCACACCCAGGTCCTTGGCACACGCTGCGACCGCAAACGAGTAGGCGCTGTCGAGGGTCTCCACGTCCGACCGAGTCATCTTCAGGCGGTCTGCCGGGAAGACGATCGCGCCGCTCTGGCGATCCAGGTCTGCGCTCAGATCCAGACCACTGGACGCCTGGTCCGCTGGATCGTCGGAGGTGCACGCGGCCAGCAACGGCGTCACAGCAAGGCAGGTGAGGATCGGGACCAGCATCCTTGTGCGACCGCGGCGAATCATGTCGTGAAAGCCCTTCAGTAGAGGTGTACGGAAATGCGAACTGCGGGGTGCGGCGCTGACCGCCGCACCCCGCAGTTCAGGTGGTGTCAGCAGTTCAGGAACTGGTAGCTGGAGACGCGGTTGTCCCAGTTGATCCCAGCGCCGTCGTTCCCGACCCCGTTGGACAGGTTCGGGTCCTGGTAGTTCGAGCCGACCAGCTGGGCGCTGGACAGGGTGAAGTAGGAGCCGCTCTGTCCGGTGCCGTCGTAGAACCGGCTGGTGCGGCACGTCGCCCCGTTGGCCCCCGCCGATGAGGCGGCGTTGTTCAGCGAGAAGTCCCCGCTGTTGATCGACCGCGCGTTGTAGTCGCCGCCGTAGTCGTTGTTCTGCCAGATACACGTGTAGCCGGAGCCACACTCCGCCGCGCTGGCTACGCCCATGGCGCCGAACGTGAACCCGAAGGCCGCGCCGATCATCAACAGGAACCGCATTGCCTTGCCCATGCTTGAACTCCCCTTTTCGGTATGGAGGTGACGGGAGTTCACCGTACGGATCCGGCATTCCGGTCACTTCCCCCATTGGGGTGCGCTCCTGGATGAAGACTTTCGGCGGGTCGACTCCCCCATCCGGGGGAGGCTGGAGGCGAATCTCGCCGCGAACGGCAGCGACAGCCAGGCCAACCCTGTTGCGTTGCTCAAGCTTGCGGAGAAGTTCCGACACGTGTGACTTGACGGTTTGCTTACCGACGTGGAGACGTTCAGCGATCTCGCCGTTCTCCAAGCCGCGGACGATCAGGCCGAGCACCTCGCGCTCTCGTCGTGTCAGTTTCACCCCCAGGTCTGCTCGGGTCTCGCGTGCGGCGGTCCATGCAGACGACCTGACGGCGTCGCGCACGTGCACGGCGACCGGCTCACCGACGACGACCGCTCGGGAAGCAACCAGATGGACGGCTCCGATCAACTCTGACGGTTCGGCAGCGTCCGACAGATACCCGGTGACACCGTTCGCGAGGAGCCAGTCGAGCTCGCGTGGATGACGGGGTGCGCCGAGTGCGAGGAACGCCACTTCGCAATGACCACGTGTCGCGTACTCAAGCAGCTCGGGCTCGTTCCTGAGCAGGTCCAGCCCGATCACGACCACGTCGGCGCCCTGCTGGTTGAGCAGCTCCGACAGCGCCGGGCCGTTGCTGGCGCTGGCGACGACCTTGAGCGTCGATGCTTCGTCAAGGAGCACGGCGAGTCCTGACCGGATCACTGCATGGGACTGGGCGACGATGACCCTGACCGTCACCGGCTCACCCCGGTCCCGTCGTCACCCACTGGGGTCAAGCCCCGAGCGATCTGCAGGAGCTGGTCCAGGTCGGCGCCGGCAACGACCAGCCGATAGGTGGTGGAACCCTCGATCCACCGCAGACCGGCTCCACCCTGCTCCTGAGGAAAGTAGCTCGCGTTCCTGCCGTCGAAACGCACCAGCTGCACTCCGGGTCGCCGGGCGAGGTCGGCCTCGACAGGATCCATTGCGGGAGTCCGGGCTTCGACGAAGGCGTATCCGGCGAGCACGACCTCCTTCGTCCCACCGTCGGGCTGTTCTTCCTCGACACCTCCAGGCCCGTACTGCACCGACCAGACGTACCCTGGGGTACGCGCGTCGGTCAGCACCGGGAGCTGGGCGCTGGAGAACCCCTCGGGCGGGCTGAAGCCGCCGCTCGGATCGAGGTCGAGGGCATCCACCAGATCGAGCAGCCCGCTCGTGGAGACCCCGCCGGCCTCGACGAGCCACCGAACTCCTGATTCCTGCCAGGTGAGGAAGTGGAAGCCGGACGGCGGCGTGAGCACCTGCCCATCCGTTCCCCGAACGGCCACCGTGCTCAGACCGCTCGCCGTGCTGAAGGGATCGGCAACATCCCGGTACACCGTCAGGCCAGCGCCGTTGCTGCCGTCGAAGAAGACTGCCACGGGTTGCGCCGTGCACTCTGGACGCCACGTCGCCAGCAGCGGATGGTCCAGAACTTGCATGGAGTTCAGACCGACCCGCAGGGACTCGGACTCCGGGTGCGCCGCCCACTCCGACTCGGGTAGGTTGCGCCGACTGTCGTCGGGATGGGTGCCGCACTGCTTCAACTCGTCTGCGGCGGCAGGTCGCGCGCCCATGAAGGACGCGGGGAGCGGGGCCTGAGGTGAGTTGAACGGCAGCGCGATACCCACGATGACGCCCGCTGCCACGAGGGCGGCAGAAGCCACCAACGTCCGCGGACGCAGGCGGTGGACAGCGCGCGGCGTCCTGGGCACAGGGAGGGCGCGCACCTTGTCCTCTTGTTCCATCAGGTCGTCGAACATCGCGCGGGCAGCCGTCAGGTCCTGGTCCGACCTCTGCGGAGCGAGGGCCTGGAGCGCATCGAAAACGGATCGGTCCTGGGTCATCGTGTCCTCCGAAAGAAGCCTGTGGCGCTATCGCTCTGGCCGTCTGCCTGTGCAGCTCGCTCGAATCGCTTGCGGGCGCGGGACAACCTCGCCCGGTAGGTCGTGGCGGAACACCCCAGCACTTGTGCTGCCTCGGCGGGTGTCAGACCGTCCCAGCCCGTCAGCAGCAGGACTTCCCGGTCGTCGTCCGACACGCCACGTAGCCCCCGCAGCACCGCATCCCGCTCCTCGGTTGTGACGTCCACACCCTCACGGGGCATCACGAGGCGTTCCAACTTCTCGAACTCGCTCTCGGTGCGGCGCCGCCGGACCGTCGTTCGCACGTGGTTCGAGATCGTGTTGCGTGCCACGACCAGCAACCACGGCAACGGCGGGTCTGGGACCTCTTGGATCCGACGCCACGCCACAAGGAACGTCTCTGCCACGATCTCCTGAGCCTCGTGGGCGTCCACGTGCCGCGACGCGTAGGCCAGAACCCGGCCGGCGTGCTCGTTCCACAGCACGGTCAGGTGCTCCGAAGCCTCAGGACGAGGGCCGGGCGCATGGGCACCGCTTAGACCGTTCACAACTTGCAGTGTCCGTCCGAAGCCAGGTGTGACACACGAGTTCGGAGGGATCGCGAGGAAGCGGCGAAGGCGAACTACCCCAAGCCGGACCGCTGCAGGCGACCAGTGAGCCTGGCGGCTACCAAAGTCCCTGCTGATCGTCGTCGACTGAACTATGTTGCGACCGCGTCGGTCCCTTGCGTCGGAGTGCAGGGTGGCGCTTGTGTTGGGCGGCGTGGATCTCGGCGCACAGGCGGTCGAGCCGCTCGCTCACGCGGTGTAGGCGTGTGAAGTCGCTGCTGTTCGCGTCCGCGGCGAGAGCAGCAGCGTCGGCGTGGTCGATCTGCTCACCGAGGGCAGCGACCAGCGCGGCAAGCGGCCGTGCCGTGCCCGATGGGGTCGGGTTGGCGTCGGCCGACGCGGTTGTCTTGGGGCGTTGAGCGCGTGGTCTGGCGAGTGCGGCCTGGGCGACGGCGGCCAGCTCGGCGGGGTCGTCCTGCCCGTCGGCTTCGACCAGTGTGGCCCCGGTGGCGTGGTGGTCGGCGATTGCTGCGCGGATCCGCTTCCACTCCTTCTCGGGGGAAGCGTTGTTGGTGGTGATGTCGTGCCAGGCGGCCTGCGCCATGCTGCGGATGTCCTCGGGCATGGTGGGGTCGTCGCGGGCGTCCTTGATTCGTCCGGTGTGTTCGAGGCGGGTGTAGGACTTGGTGCCGGTGACCATCTGGGCGGCCTTCGCGCGTGCGTCACCGTGTCGGCCGGGCGCCGGCGCGTCGTATGGTGCCGCCGATTCGGCGGGGCCGTTGTCGTCCCTTTTGCCCTCGTCCTTCGTCCTGTTCGCGTCGTGGCCGTTCGCGTCGCCGCCGGTTGGGTTGGTGTCTTTCCAGCCGGCGTTCGTCGTGTTCTTGTCGGCCCGGAAGCGGGTGGCTTGCTGGCGGAGGGTGGCTTGTTCGGTCTCGGCGGTCTTGTACTCGCGGTACAGCTCCTCGGCGGTCGCCAGGGGCAGGGGCTCGCGGATGGTGTTCTCATCGTGCTCGGCGATCAGGTCCCGTAGCCCGGCCGACGCCCGGCGAACGAAGACAGGCACGGTCTTCCAACCAAGCCGCTTGACGGCTTCCAGGCGTCGCCACCCGCACAGCAGCAGACCGTCCGGGGTGACCGTCAGGGGGCACAGCAGTCCGATCCGGCGGATCGAGTCGCACAGGGCTTGGAGGTCGCCGAGATCGCGGCGGTGCCGGTGGCCGACGGTGATGGAGTCGACGGCGCGGTCCATCCGCAGGCCGTCGGTGTCGTCATGCGGCATGGTCGGCCTCCCGGGCGCCTGGGTGGTGGGGTGGGGTCAGGTCGTGGGCGTCCTGCTCGATCACCTGGCGGGCTGTGCACCCGGCCAGGAGCCGGTGCAGGAGACCGTCGCGGGTCGGGGTGCCGAGCACCGCGGAGACGAGGCGAGTCCAGGTGGTTTGGTCTATGTCGAGCTCGACGATGGGGTGGCGGTCTTTGCGCAGCCGGTCGCGCGCGGCGGGCACACCGTTGGCCGTCGTCAGGGTGGTGGTGATGTGGTCCAGCCCGGCCTGCGCGACGTCACTCGGCCAGCCGACCGCTACCAGGACTGCGACCGTCGCCCGCGTCGCAGCCTGGACCTTGGCGATGATCGCGACTGTCGCCGGGACGGGACCGTCTGTCCCGGTCGTACCCGCGCTCATGGTGGCCAACGCGAGTTCGAGCCACGGAGCGGCGTCGCCGTCTGGGGCCGTGGTCGGTGCGGACGGGTCGCCGATACGCAGGGCCGGCGGGAGGTCGGTGCGGGTCATCAGGTGGCGGGCACGGCCCGGGGAGCACAGGAGCTGCTCGGCCCGGGCCTCGGCTCCGAGAGCACGCTGGACTGCCGTGGTTACCACCGCCCACGGGTTCTCCGCGCGGCGTACGGAGTCCTGGCGGAGGGCTTCGAACGCCGCGACGACGGCGTCGTGCTCGGTCAGGTGATGCTTGCGCGCCAGGTCTCGGTACCGGTCACCACAGAATCGCAGCAGTTCCGTTGCCTCCGGGTTCGTGGACCAGGCTTCGCCGCCGGCCTTGGCCAGACGATCGAGCAGTGCCCGAAGCCCCTCCGGAGTCGCGAACTCCGACAGAGCGCTCGTAGGGCCTGGGCGCGACGGAGTGGTGGCGGGCCAGTGGTCGGGGTGGTGGTCCGGCCCTGCCGTCCGAACCGCTCCCGTGCTCTGATCGCTCATCATCAGTCCCCAGCTGTGGCACGCGTCGGCGCGCCACGGCATGTGCATCAGCGTAGGACCAGAAGCAGTAATGTGCAAGACCTGCACATGGATGGCTTGGGTGTTGCGATCGTGCGCTTGGGGATAGTGTGGCGCGCATGGGACACCCCACCGAGCCCGACCGCACCGATCCGGGCACCGCACCAGACCAGCTCCGCGACGCCGTCGTGGAGCGTGACGGTGCGGCCTGGTCGCGTTCGTGGACGGCGGGCATCGGTGAGCGGATTCGGGCCGCCCGCCTGGCGGCCGGATTGACGACGCAGCAGGTCGCTGATCGGACCGTCGAGCTGGGGTACCCGATGGCGCGGGCGAGTATCGCGAACCTGGAGACCAGGCCCCGGGAGAAGATCTACCTGCAAGACGTGACCGTGCTCGCCGCCGCGCTCGGTGTCTCGCCGGTGGAGATCCTGTACCCGTTGGAGGTCACCACCGTCCCGACTTCCACCCCCACGCCCGTCGGGGTGATTCAGCGCGGCGTGCTGAGGAACACCAGCACCCAGGTCCTGCCCGGCCGTGCCGAGCGAGCGCCAGCCGCCGCGGCATGGTTCACAGGCGGGTACGGGCGAGTCCTGGAAGCGCGCCTGGCGGCCATCACCGCCTACGGCAAGTTCGAGGCCCGCGGCCAGCTCCTTGCGATGCTCATCGAAGAAGAAGCAGCGGGCACACTGGAAGCACGCGCCCAGACCGCAGGTGCCCCAGCACCCGCCGTGTTCACGAGGGTGCTGCGGATGGAGGTCTACGACCTCGCACGCTGGGCCCTCGACGCGATTGCCACCCACCACCACCTCGCGACCAAGGTCGGTGATACTCGGCTCGCGGTCAGCGACGAGGAACGCGAGGTCGCCGAGCACATCGCGACGACCCCCCCGGCGGGATACATCGAAGACCCGTACGAACGGCCATACGTGCACGGAGTCCTGACCATCGGGGCCGCCGAACCCGGAGCCACGCCGTTCTACCTCCAGGACGATCCTGAAGACCGCTGGACGCCACCTGACTTGACCCGCCCAGCCACCGCGTTCCAGAGCACATCAGAGGACTCGTCACCTTCGACAAAGCTCAAGTCGAGCATGGCCGAACCCGGACCTTCACCAGCGGGGCAACCGCGTCGGCGCGACAGCGGAAGCATCGATGCGCCCACGCTGTGAAGTCGGGTGCTCGAGGTCGCGCATCAGGGCTTCGACGGAAGCAGGTTCACCACAGCAGTTGCCCGGGTGATCTTCGCTAGCTTTACGACTGGCGTGCCGTCGGACCCCTGACTTCCCGACTACCGTGTGCCTCCGATCAAGTTGAGCGAGGGGTCAAATGAAGCTTTTCGATATCCAGCACGAACTCATCGCGAACCGCACGTCCGACGCGTGGTACCGCATCCGTATCGCTGGACCTTCCTTCCACTATCGCTGGGACTACGGCTGGAGTCCGGAAGGAAACTTCAGCGACGTCGTCGACGAGCACCACAGTCATGCGGTCTGCCGGGAAGAGCCGAGCCTGACGATGTCATGGGGCATGGACGTTCATGTCCGAGAGGAGCGCAAGAACCTGCACTTCGAGTGGGCCAACGACTTTGTGAACAGATCTGTACGCGCGTTCTGGGTCGACTTCTTCTGGAACAACGCCCTCATCGATCGCGTCGAACTCTGCAGCATCGACGGTGGACACGGCACCATCCCGATACCGGGCGCCAGCCTCGAGGTCACCGACTTCGAGACAGCGGTCGCCTTCCTGGTCCATGACCTTGAAGACGGGCCTGATCACGACCACCCTGGCCGGTACTTGGACAGGATCGGTGCCAAGCGAGTCCGAGACATGGACCGAGAGGGAGCTGGCTCGGCCTGACAGGCGGCCGACGAGAGACGCAGACCTGCATGATCCGCGCTACCGACCCAGGTGCTGGTTGGCGCTCCATGCGGCGTCGGCGAGGTCTTCGAACTGGATGACGTCGACGCCGGCTGCTCTGAGCGTCTCGGCGCCGACGCAGTCCACGAAGAGATCAGGTTCGGACAGGGCGAAGACAACTCGGGGTATGCCGGCCCGCAGGATGTGTTCGGTGCACGTGATAGGTCTGCTTGCTCGCTTGCTGCAGGGTTCCAGCGACGTGTAGAGCGTCGCGTTGGTGAGCCGGGCTCGGCCCGCGTCGTCGAGAGCGTTCAGCGCGGCCTCTTCAGCATGTTCGTGAAGGTCGTTCTGCCCCGAGTAGCCAGTGGCAAGTACCACCCCGTCGGCGTCCACGATCGTGGCACCAACGCAGAACGACGTCGGCTTCGGCGTGCAGTTGCTCGCCAGCGCGATGGCCTCTTCAAGGTTCCGACGGTCGTCGGCAGCGTTGACGGTGGTCATCGGATCGGCCGGTAGCGCAGGAGGGCGCAGTCACCGACGGCGCGCGTCTCGATGAGCTCCATGCGGTTGCGGAAGTCCTGCGGGAAGACGCCCTCGTAGACGAAGCGGGGAGCGCTGTTCTGACCGACGAAGATCGGTGCGAACACTACCTGGAGCTCGTCGACAAGATCCGCGGTGAGGAACATCGTGTGGATGTGCCCACCACCCTCAACCATGACCCGTTCCACCCCGCGTGAGACGAGGTCCGCGAGGACGGCGGCCGGTGTCACCGTTTCGCCGAGCGCGACGATGGTGGCGGCGTCACCCAGACGTTCCTTGGCCGTGGCTTGGGCTCCATCGGTCGTGTAGACGATCTTCTCGGCGCCTTCGGCGCCGAAGAACTTGGAGCCGGGATCGAGGTCGCCGCTGGCAGTGATCGTCACCTTCGTCGGGTAGGCGGGCTTGCCGGTGGCGACCCGCTGTGCGCGGCGCTCTTCGGACTTGACCACCAGGCGCGGGTTGTCACGTCGCACCGTGTTGGCGCCGATGAGGATCGCGTCCACGTCCTTGCGTTCTTCATCCACGCGTTCAAAGTCGGCGGCGTTCGACAACCGCAGGCGCTCGGGGTGGTTGTCGTCGATGTACCCGTCAAGCGACACCGCGACGGAGAGGAGTACGAACGGTCGGCGTTCAGTCATCGCTTGCCTTCCGGGTCGGCGAGTTGTCGTCGAACAGGCTGATGCAGTCGGCGAACAGATCTACCAGTGCGTCGATGACGGCTTCGCCCTTGGCCGCGGTGGCCAGGGAGGGCATCCCGATGACGCCGGAGGTCGTGTATGCCTTCATCCCCAAGGTCGTGAGGTGGTTGCGTGACGGGGCGTCGTGGTCGTTCTTCGTGTACGTCTCCCCGACGGAATCAGGGAAGGCGTGCATCAGGATCGAGGTCTCCAGCTCTCCGGCGTGCATGTCAGCACGACCGCCGGTCACGATCCCAGCCGTCGTCCGGGCCGCCTTCCAGTCCTCGTTCCCGGGGAACAGTGCCACTGCGGCGCCCTCGACGTTCGCCTCCTGGGCGAGGTTGGACAGGGCGTAGTTGCCGCCGTGAGCGTTGACCAGGACCAGGTGGTGGATGCCAGCGCGCTGCAGCGACTGACGTACGTCGTTGACGATCGCCAGCAGCGTGGTCGGGCTGACACTCACCGTGCCCGCCAGCCCCGGCATGTCCTCGTGCTCGTGCGAGCAGGAGATGGTTACCGGCGGCAGGTTCAGAAGCCCATACCGTTCACAGACTTTTTCGGCGATCAGGGTCGCGACCATCGTGTCCGTAGCCAGGGGGAGGTGGTCTCCGTGCTGCTCGAAGCTACCGATCGGCAGAACTGCGATCCGGGCGTCCTGGCGAGCGGCGTCGGTCGCGGTTACCCGGGGCATGAAGCTCACTGCTGCGATCCTCTCGTGGGGTTCGCGTCATCCTCTCAGACGCAACGTCGTCTGAAGAGAATGCCGCAGGTCAGCCCCCTCGCTGCGAGCACCGTTGGTGTGCAGGATCGATGATGCCCGGTACAGCTGCTTCGCGGTGCGGACCGATCCCGTCTCGCTGACGATCCGGACGGACTCCATGGCGATGTCGAGGGCATCGTCAGGCTCTCCGGTGCGGGCATGGGCGACGGCGAACCGCGCCAGCCCTAGTCCGAGGTCTCGGCGGAACTCGGGTCGCCACTCCGCTAGTCCCTGTTGGAGTGCCCCGAGCGCTCTTTCCGGCTTTCCTAGCTCGACCCAGCAGTGCGCAGCCTCCATCTCGATGTAGCTCGGTGTGCAGTAGCGCGCGATGTCACGCTCCTGAGCCGGGACGGCAGCCAGCTCGAAGGCGCGGTCGAGCGCGTGCGCGGTGGCGTCCTGGTTGCCGAACAAGGCATGAGCGTGCGCTTCCTGGCGGGCCGCGAGAGCGCGCATGCGCGAGGTGAGTTCACCGGGCACCTCCGCGGATGCCCGCGCCAGTTCGAGCACAAGGTCGGGCCGGCCCGCGTCGAAAGCGATGTTGCTCTTGCGCATCAGAATGTAGGAGATGAGGCCCGGACGCTTGATCTCCGTCGCCATGTCCAGGGCCCGGTTCGACCACGCCATGGCGGCCCGGATGTTCCCGCTGTCCTGGTTCAGCCAGCCGATGAACTCGGCGAACCTCGCGCCGACGTACAGCAGCTGCTTGCGCGCCGGGCCGGCTTCGGCCAGGAGCGAGTTGATGAAGGTGGCCTGGGCCTCGGCCAGCGGAAGCATCGGAGCGGGCCCGGTCATGTTGTCGGTGGTCGAGTACTGCCGCAGTGTCGCCAGCAGCGAGTCTGCCAGTGCAGCGTCGGTGGCATGACTGGTCGCAGGGCGAGGTACCCCACCAGGGAGACTTATCGGCTTCGGGCGACGTTCGCGTGACGGCGACGGGTCGATGGCGGCGAACCAGAGCAGCTCGTGGGGGATGTGCAGAACGGACGCGTAGTCCCGGAGCCGGTCGAGGTCTCGGATCTTGTTACGGCCGGACTCGACGCGGCTGAGCTGGCCCTGGGTGATCCCCAGCCATCCGGCCACGAGGCTTTGCGCGAGCGGACGTCGTCCGTGCCGAGGGTGGCGCCGGTACGCAGCCACGACCGCACCCATGTCCTGGCTCGCCAGCGCGTCGCGCATGAGGTCTGTTTCCCAGAACGAGCGGTCCAGTTGCGGGGCGCCTCCGGGACTCGACTGAGCCGAACGAGCACAGGTCGAGCACATCGAGGAAGGGTTGTCCGTCGCGATACGCGCGGCGCAGCCGGTGCAGTAGCGCGCGAGCGCCGTGGTCGTAGCCGGCAACGGGCCCACCCCCTCTGTGACGGCAGTCACTGGACTGGTGCCAGCGTACGCGCGGAAGAAGCACGGATGCGGGGCGCGCATACAAGTTATGCGCGCGAGGCGAGGCTTTCGCGTAGCCGTCAGCCATAGCGTTCCAGGCAACGAAGCCACAACACGTTCTGGAGAGCACCATGAGCACATCCAGTGAGAAAGGCGGAGCCGGCATGGCGTCGCGGCTGGAAGCAGCGATGGATACCACCGCGCGAGTGCTTCACGCCGTCGGGGCAGACCGCATCGAGATCGTGACGTTCACCCGCGGACGGATCTGTCTACAGCCGATGGACCTCAACCAGGGCGAGCAGATCGCCCAGGTCTTGGGCTGCGACTTCCCGCTGGACCACCGCATGTTCGTCCCCGGGCACACGCTCTGGACCGGGCTGGCCGACGGCCTGGAGATCCAAGTGCGGTCCGCTCTCCGCCAGGCGGTGGCGCGATGAGCACGACGACATGCACCAGGACCCTGGTCGCCCTGGACGTCGACGGCACGCTGGTCGACAGCGAGCGGCGAATTCCGTCCGGGACGGTCGACGCTCTGGACCTGGTTCGCGCCGCGGGCCACGAGATCGTGCCCGCCACCGGAAGGTCGCTGGCCGGTCTGCTGCCGATCGCCACCAGGCTGGGCCTGACCCGTGGGTGGGCGGTGTGCTCCAATGGCGCGTTGACCGTCCACCTGGACCCGGCCGCGCCGTCGGGCTACGACGTGGTCGACGCCCGGATGTTCGACCCCGCCCCCGTGCTCCGACGCGCTCTGGACCTCACCGGGAACGTCCGTGTCGCCGTCGAGGAGATCGGATGGGGCTGGAGGACCGCCGGCCGGTTCCGAGCCGACGAGTTGAACGGGCAGCAGAAGACGATGCTGCTCGCCGACCTGATGGCCGAGCCCGCCACCCGGGTCGCGCTGGCTGCTCCGGGCATCCGCCGGTACGTCGACGCCTTACACGTCACCGGGGTCACGGTCGTACCCCAGGGCGCCGACTGGCTGGACCTGACCGCACCGGGCGTGAACAAGGCCGCCGCTCTGGAAGAGATACGCACCCACCTCGACATCCCCGCCGGTCACACCGTCGCGGTCGGCGACGGCGTCAACGACCTGGACATGCTGGCCTGGGCCGGCCGGGGGGTCGCGATGGGCCAGGCACCCTCAATCGTGCGCAGTGCCGCAGACCAGACCACGGGCACCATCGAGGAACGCGGAGTGCTGTCGGTGCTTGCTTCCCTGGTCCCGGCCGTGGACGGCGCGTTGTCGCCGCTGGCCGCACAGATCGCTACTGCTGGACGGACCGCGCCCGGCCCGGTCGTGCTGCGGGTCTGGCACGGCCCCGGGCCGGACTTGACGCGGTGCGAGGCATGGTCCCTCCGGGACGGGCGCTGGGTGCGACATGCACCGATCCCGTCCGGCGTCGGGACCACGATGCGCGCGATCGAAGCCGCCGCCCTGGAGGCCGGGCTGCCCTACCCCCGCGGGGACGAGAGCCGCCGTCGCGCGCAGTGGCGCAGCGTGACCGGCGACGGCCCGGCCGGGTTCGAGCTACCCCTGAGCGATCTGTGACCCGCGACCCACAAGACCGGTTCGCAAGCAGGCGCAGCCCTCGGACGGCGGCCACCCTTGACCACGGGTCCACACGGACCACACGCCAGCAGCCATGTACCGCGATCACGAGAGGGACGAGATGACGGAGCAGACGTACGTGTCCGACGAACCGGTGGACAGCGAGCAGGCCCAGGAACTGCGGGAGGCCATGATCGCCGCGTTGCAGGCGTCCGGTGTGCTGCGCAGCCCGGAGGTGACCGCTGCGCTGCGTGCGGTGCCGCGGCATGTGTTCGGGCCGCAGGACGACCTGGAGTCGGCGTACGCGTTGCGCACGGTGCTGCACCGCACCCTGGACGAGACCGGTGTCGCTGTCAGCATGATCTCGGCCGTCGACGTCCAGGCGATGATGCTCGAACAGGCCAAGGTTGCCCCGGGCATGCGGGTCCTGGAAGTCGGCTCGGGCGGATACAACGCCGCGCTGCTGGCCGAGCTCGTCGGCCCCGAAGGCCAGGTCACCACGGTCGACATCGACCCACGAGTCACCGAGCGCAGCGTCCAGTACCTCGCCCGAGCCGGATACGAGCAGGTCAACGTGGTCCTGGCCGACGCCGACGCCGGTGTCCCCGAGCATGCGCCGTACGACCGGATCGTCGTGACCACCTCGGTCGCAGACCTGCCGCCGTCGTGGATCGAACAGCTCGCACCCGACGGGCGGATCGTGGTGCCGCTGCGGATGCGGGGCATCACCCGGGTGGTCGTGCTGCACCGGCAGGGCGTCGGTCTGATCAGCGACCAGTACGAGCTGGCCCACTTCGTGCCGATGCGTGGAGCCGCCAGCCCCGCCGAGCGGTACCTGCAACTGGCCGACGGCGTGACGCTCCTGATCGACTCCGACCTCCCGATCCACCCCGAAGCGCTCCGCGGCGCCCTGGCACAGCCGCGGGTCGAGGCGTGGGGCGAGGTGACCGGCGTGGAGCGGTTCGACGGGCTGCACCTGTGGCTGATGGTCAACGCCCCGATGTTCGGCGTCATCACCGCGACCAAGGCCGCCGCCGAGACCGGGACCATCGCGCACGCCTGGCCGCTGGGCCTGCCCACGATCCTGGACGAGACGAGCTCCTCCTCCTTCGCCTACCTCTCGTTGCGCCGGTTCGACGACGGCCTGCGCTTCGGTGGCCTCGGCCACGGACCCCGCGGACAGGAGATGGCTGACCGCCTGGTCGCTCTGATCGGCTCCTGGGACGAGACCAACCTCGACGCGACCATCGCCGTCTACCCGGCCGGTACCCCCGACGGCGCGATCGGTACCAGCGGTCGCAGCCGGGTGCTGGACCGGCCCCGTAACCGTGTGGTCATCACCTGGCCCACGCCGCAGAAGCCCTGACCCGGGCACCTGCGCGAGCACCACCCGACAAGTAGCACCGAACCAGTAACAAGGAGGAACCAACCATGGTGATGCCCCTGAGCCCCGCCTACGCCCCGCTGAGCGGCACCCCGGTCACCCCGGTGGCCAGCAACGGGTTCGACCTGGACATCCGGGTCGTGGAGTCCGGCCCGATCGTCGAGGACCTGTACCAGCTCACCAACGACAACTGCGGCACAACCTGCGAGACCGCCTGCACGAGCTGCCCCAAGTAAGGACCCCACCCCCAGCGTGACCGCACTAGGCCTGTGTTGACCGGTTAGTCGACCGCTCTGCGTGGGAGCCGGACCCAGACCGGCTCCCACGCCCGCGAAGGGAGCGCACCATGTTCAAGGCGATGAACGCGGCGTTCATCCGGATCGGAACCTGCGCCGCACCCTCCCCACCACCAGCCGCCGACGCCCCAGACACCGACATGCGCGCCTGGCTGACCGAGGCGTGGCGAGAGCCCTTCTCCACGGCCGTCGCCCTGGCCAGCCCGTCGCTGGCCGATCAGACCAGCAAGGTCCTCCGCGACCCAGACGTGACCACTGGCGACCTTGACCGTGTTGCGCACGCGCTGGGCCGGTACGCGCGGCGCGCCGCGAGCCGCGTCACCCCGTTCGGACTGTTCGCCGGTGTCGCACCGGTCGCTGTCGGTCCGACGACGAAGGCACGGCTCGGCGGGGAGCACACCGCCTACCCTCGCCCGGACGGCCAGTGGGTGGCCGACGTCGTGGACCGCCTGGCATCCGAACCGGCCCTCCTGCACCGTCAGACGGTCCAGGCGAACGAGCTGGCCTTCGTCCGCGACGACCGCCTGGTCATCGATCACCGACCCGACGGCGGCAACCCGCGCCACCCCGCCCTCACCGAAGTCTCCATCGCCCTGACCGAGCCCGTCCGGCGGGCCATGACCGTCGCACGCGAACCGGTCCGGTTCACCGACCTTGTGCAGACCATCACCGACACGACCCCGGGCGCACGGCGTGCGGACGTCGAGCACATGACCGTCACCTTGGTCGAGCGGGGATTCCTGGCCACGAGCCTGCGCCCGAGCGCTGCCGCTACGAACCCGGTCACGCACATCGCCGCACACCTCGACGCCGCGGAACCTGGACCGCTGGTGACCGAGGTACGTGACCTGGCCGCTCGGTTCCAGGCTGTGCCCGTCCTTGCAGACGATGACCCGTGGCCCGCACTCGTCGACCACTTGCGCACCATCCAGCCCCACGAACGACCGGTCGGGGCCGACACCCTGGCCGACGTCGACCTGACGGTCCCCGCACCGGTGATCGAGGCAGCCGAACAAGCGGCCGACCTGCTGGCCCGATTGGCACCGGAACCGGACGGGCACGCCGAATGGCGCGACTACCACTCCCGGTTCCTGGAGCGATACGGGCCGCACGCCGTCGTGCCGCTGCTCGACCTCCTGGGGGACACCGGCCTGGGCTACCCGGCCACCTTCCGCGGCACCCGCCTGCCCGCACCCCGGCCCGAGCCGACGCGGGACCGCGACGGCGTCCTGGCCGCCGTCGCGCAGCGAGCCGCCCTCGGACGCCGGCTGGAGGTGGACCTGGACGACGCCCTGATCGAGCTCCTGGCGCCCCGGGAACCGCGCGCGGCGCAGCCGCACACCGAGCTGCGGTTCGAGCTCCACGCCACCACCGCCGAACAGATCGACGCCGGAGACTTCACGCTCACCGTCGCCGGCGCTTCCCGTGCGGCCGGGACTACCACCGGACGCTTCTGGCACCTCCTGACCGACACCACCGCGATCCGGGACACCTACCGATCCCTGCCGACCTCCACTCGCGACGCCGTCACAGCACAGGTCCTCGTGCGACCCCTGAACATCCGAGCGGAGAACGTCTCGGCCAACCCGATCCTCCTGCCCCACGTCATCTGCCCCGACGACTTAACCCCGCCCGGGGTGGAACCGATCCGGCTCGACGAGCTCGCCGTCACCGCGGACCGGTACGGCCTGACCCTGATCTGGACCAGCCGCGACGTGGCGGTCGAGCCAGTCACCTTCACCGCCATCGAGCTGACCCAGGCCGCCCACCCCCTGATGCGGTTCCTGTGCCAGCTCCCGACCGCACGCGCCGCCGCCTGCACGCCCTTCGACTGGGGCACCGCTGCCGCGCTGCCGTTCCTGCCGCGCGTCCGGCGGGGCCGCATCGTCCTGGCGCCCGCACGCTGGATCCTGACGACCGACGACGTCGGCACCGCCGAACCCGCCGACGCACGTGTGGCCCTGGGCTTATGGCGCGACCGGATGATGCTGCCCTCCGGCGTGCTGCTGGTCGACATGGACCGACGGCTCCGTCTCGACCTCGACCGGGATGCCGATCAGGTCGTGCTCCTGGACTACCTGGCGGAGAACGGCCGAGCGGTCCTGCACGAGGCGCCGCCGGACGGAGCGTACGGCTGGATCGAGAGCCGCGTCCACGAGCTGGTTTTGCCGCTCGGTTCCGAAGCCGCACCTCGGGCGCTGAACACCCGCCCCAAGCTGACCTCCGAGCGGGCGACCGTCGCAGAGCCTCGCATGCCGCTGACCGGAGACTGGCTCAACACCAAGCTCTATGGCCACCCCGACAAGATCGACGCCGTCCTGATCAACCACTTACCGGCCCTGCTGGAACGCCTCGGGCACGGCACCCAGTGGTGGTACCTGCCCTACACCGACCCCGACCCGCACCTGCGTCTCCGCCTCCAGACCACCGAGGCGACCGCCGCACACATCGCCCAGGAGACCAGCCGGTGGGCGCAGGGCCTCCGTGACCGAGGCCTGGTCAGCCATCTCGTGCTCGACACCTACCAGCCCGAGTCCGGTCGCTTCGGCGCGGACGCCACCCTTGCGACCGCCGAGCGATTCTTCGCCGCCGACTCGGCCGTCGCACGGCTTCAGCGCACCGCCACCACCGGGGTGCCGCTCCGGGTACGCAAGGCCATGACCGCCGTGAGCCTGGTTGGTATCACCGAGGTGCTGGCCGGCGGTCCGGACGCGGCCGTGTCCTGGCTGCTGTCGAACGTCCCCAGAACACCGCCGCAAGCACCCGACCGCGCAACCCGCGTCCACGCGATCACCTGGACCCAGCAAGCACTCGACGAGCGTTCGGGTCCCGACATGTCGCAACCCGATCCCCAGAGCACAGCGGCATGGCAGACCCGGCACGCGGCCCTGGCCGAGTACCGCTCCGCACTCCTCGACCTGGGCGCCGACCCACTGGTCTGGATCCCAGACCTGCTGCACCTGCACGTCATCCGCATGCTCGGCCTGCTGCCCGGCGCCGAAGAGGAATGTCTGCACCTGGCCCGCACGGGCGTCCTAGCCTGGAACGCCCGACGCCCCCACCGGGGAACCCGCGCATGACGGCCCCGGGCGCCACCCAGACCCCGTCGCTCATCAACGCCGCGGACGATCTGGTCGCCGCGATCGTTCGGCGGCTCGCCGACCCGGCGAGACTCCAGCACGGCACGGGGCGTGCCCGGAGGCAGTCGCTCGGCGGAGGCGCCGTCGGGATCGCGCTGCTTCACATCGAACGGGCCCGCACCGGCCACGGCGACTGGACCACCGCCCACGGCTGGCTGCGAGAAGCCGCCCGGGAACCCGTCAGCGCCGGAGCGAATGCCGGCCTGTTCTACGGCGCACCCGCCCTGGCTCTGGCCCTGCACACCATGACCGACGCCTCCGGCAGTCTGTCGCAGTTGGACCGAGCGGTCACGGCGATCACGCGCCGACGTCTCGACCAGGCCAGCGCCCGCTGGCGCACAGCGTCGACACCACCGATGGGGGAGCACGACCTGATCCGTGGACTGGCCGGCCTGGGCGCCTACCACCTGCACCGGCACCCCGACCACGAGGTGACCACCCAGGTCCTGGACTACCTGGTCCGGCTCACCGAACCACTGCCCGGGCGTGAGGAACTGCCCGGGTGGTGGACCCACACCGCGCCCACCAAGCAGACCGCTGGCACCGCCCGGTTCGCCGACGGGCACGCCAACCTGAGCATGTCCCACGGCATCGCCGCTGCCCTGACCGTCCTCGCGCTCGCGCTACGGCGGGGAGCGCGAGTCCGTGGCCATGAGGCCGCGATCGAGCGGATCTGCTCCTGGTGCGACACCTGGGAACAGCACGACGAGACGGGCACCTGGTGGCCCAGCATCCTGACGTTGGCCCAGGTCCGTGGCTATGAGCCGCTACCCTCACGGCATCGCCCGTCGTGGTGCTACGGCACACCCGGCATCGCCCGCGCCCTCCAGCTCGCCGCACTCGCGACCGGTAACGAGCAACGACGCCAGGCCGCGGAGAACGCACTCCTGAACGAGGTCCGCAGCACGCAGAGCGTGGCCACCCTGACCGACGCCGGCCTCTGCCACGGCTTGGCCGGCGTCCTGGCCACCACCTGGCGCGCCGGCATCGACGCCGCCACACCAGATCTCACCAACGAGGTGACCCAGCTCGTCCAAGCGGTCGTCGCGAGAACCGATCCGCTGTCGGAGGAGATCGAGTTCCTCGACGGCCTCGCCGGTACCGCGCTCGCCCTGCACACCACCGCGACGGACCACCGGGAGGCGCAGTGGGACACCTGCCTGCTCCTGAACTGACGAGGAAGGCCCACCACGTCGCCGACCTGGGTTCGGCGAACGACGTGCCTGTCGAGTGGCGGCAGACCAACATCCAGTTTGCTGATCCGGGCGCTGTCGAGCAGACCGCGGTGACGGTCCTCGCGCCCGCACTGCACGACCTCGACGTTGACGACTGGTTCTTCGTCCGCAAGACGCCGTACTGGCGGATCCGGTTCCACACCGACCCGGCCACCGCCGCCCGCGTCAACAAGACACTCGACGACCTGGCTGCTCGCGGGCAGATCCAGCGCTGGACGCCGTCGGTCTACGAGCCGGAGACCCGAGCGTTCGGTGGCGAGGCCGGCATGCACGTGGCGCACGACCACTTCGCCCGTGACACGACCCACGTCCTGGCCTACCTCGCCCACCGACGGGCCCGGCCGACCGGACCCGACGAACGCGAACAGGTCTCGATCCTGCTGGCAGCACTCCTGCACCGCGCCGCCGGGCTCGACTGGTACGAACAAGGCGACGTCTGGGACCGCATCGCCCACCACCGGCCCACGACGACCGCGCCGACCGCCGACGACATCACCGCGACGCGACGGCTCCTGACCGTCGACACCGCGCGCCTTGTCGAGAACAACGATGCCCTCGGCTGGCTCGCACCCTGGGCCGCCTCCCACACAGCCACAGGGAGCAGGCTGCGCGCACACCACCAGCGCGGAGAGCTCACCCGGGGCATCCGCGCGGTCCTGGCCCACCACGCGCTATTCGCCTGGAACCGCATCGGCCTCGACCCCGAGGCCCAAGCACGCATCGCGCACACCGCAGCCGCCGCCGTGTTCAACGACTGAACTTGCCAACACAGGAGACCCGGCCATGACCACCACCGAGACCAGCCTGACGAGGTTCGCTCACTGGCTCCCGCTCGTGCCCCGCCCGCGACCCGTCGCGCTGCCGGTCACCGACCGCATCGCCGCTCTCCAGGCCGGCGCGGAACGAGCCCGACAAGACTATGGAGACCTTGCTGCAGCTACCGCTGTCCTGAACAAGGCGGCTCTGCTGCTGAGCGATGCCGGTCATCCTGACGACGCCCGCGACCTGTGCTGGCGCCAGTTCGAGATCTTCCGCCAGCACGCACCCCTGGCTGGAACACCCGCGACATGGGCGCTGCAACCGGTGGTCAACATAGCGCGCTTGTTGATCCGAGCCCGCCAGGGCGAGCAGGCCCACGCCATACTGCGCAGCCTCCACCACGCAGCCACCAACCCCGGCGCCGTCGTCATCGACGGAGTACCCATCGACCTGGGTCAGCTCGTCGTACCCGGCGCGGCGTCCGAGATCGCACGGTTCACCTGGACCACCCTGCTCGCCGACGGTACCCGAGCCCTGACCAGTGCCCGCCGCTGGGTAGAAGCCACCACGTACGCCGAACAGCACCACGGTATCGGCGACCGACTCTTCGACGGCCGACAAGCCGCCATCCTGGCGCAGCTCGACGCCCGCGAACCCGACCAGGCACTCAGCCTCCTGGACGAGACACGTATCGAAGAACCCTGGGAACACGTCGTCGCGGCCTGCCTGCGGGGCGCCTGTCTCACGAGCGCCGGGCGTTCTGCGGATCTGGATCTGGACCAGCTCGTCGCGCTCATCACGGCGCTCGATCCCGCACCTGCACTCGTCGTCTTCCGGATACGTGCGACGCTCCTCCTGCTCCGGTACACGATCGCCCGAGCAGACCAGCTCACGGGCGTCGTCGACGGCCTCGTCTCGCAAGCAGACGGATACACAGCACGTGACCTCCTCGCCGCCGACACCGTCCTCGTGACCCTGACCGACACCAACCGGCGGGCACTCTCGACGATCCTGGACGCGTCAGTGACACAAGCGACGTTGCCGCTCGAAGCCGTGGAGCAAGTCATGGATGCCGCGCACACCGCCGAGCAGGCTCTCGACGACGCGTTGCGACGGATCCCGTAGCGAGGGATGGGCGGCTGCTGGTCGGGCACGCTCGGGGGGGAGACCCATCCCCAGCCCTCGCCTCGGTACTTGGCAGCAGAGCACGCGGCTGACGAGCACGCGACGACGGCGGACATGCGAGGCGGACACAGCGTCGCCGCTGACAGTGCTGCGTAGGTAGGGCAGGTGAGCAGCGGACAGCGGGTCCCGCGGACCGCCCCGAGATCGGATTACGCCTCTTGCAGATCGAGGCACATAGAGCGGTTCGGGCCGTCTGGTGCGGCCCGCGCACCTCCTGTTGTAGGGGGGTGTGCGGCGCATGGCGGTGTCGATCGCGAAGATGTCGGCCGGGGACGGGTTCGAGTACTTCATGAGGTCGGTCGCGGCCGGCGACGGCGACCGGTCGATGGGTACCCCGTTGACGCGGTACTACACCGAGACCGGCACGCCACCGGGCCGCTGGGTGGGCTCCGGTGTCGCTAGCCTCGGGTCCGACGAACTCGGACGCCTGGTCGTGGGGGCTGTGGTGACCGAGGAGCAGATGGCCCGCCTGGCGGGCAAGGGCATGGACCCGGTCACCGGCGTGCAGCTCGGGCGGGCGTACCCGGTCTACGGTCCGGGCAAGGACGGCAAGCCGCGCAAGGCGGTCGCGGGGTATGACCTCGGCTTCGCGCTGCCGAAGTCCGCGTCGATCTTGTGGGGCGTGGCTGACGCCGGGATCCAGGAGCAGATCGTGGCCATCCACCACGCTGCCATCGTGGAGGTGTTCGCGCTCATGGAGCGCGAGCTGGCCGCGACCCGCACCGGAGCCTCCGTCGCCGGCAACGCTACGAGCGAGGCCGGCGAGGGCGGTGCGGTTGCGCAGGTCGGTGTCACCGGGTTGATCGCGATGGCGTTCGATCACTGGGACTCGCGGACCAACGATCCGCACCTGCACACCCACGTCGTGGTCTCCAACAAGGTCAAGACCGTCCTGGACGGGCACTGGCGGTCCCTCGATGCCCGAGGGTTGTACGCGGCTGTGGTGGC
Source organism: Promicromonospora sp. NPDC052451 (assembly GCF_044547525.1). Taxonomy (NCBI): domain Bacteria; kingdom Bacillati; phylum Actinomycetota; class Actinomycetes; order Micrococcales; family Promicromonosporaceae; genus Promicromonospora; species Promicromonospora sp. NPDC052451. The sequence goes on along the minus strand of NZ_JBIUAP010000005.1, from coordinate 297,266 downwards.
GATGTCGGAGCTGCACGAAGCGATCGTGATGGACCACCTCACCCGCACCCTCGGAGTCGGGTGGGAGCTGCGCGCCCGGGCTGGGCAGGGCCGCAACCCGGGGTGGTCGATCACGGGTGTGCCGGACGACCTGCTGGCCGAGTTCTCGGCCCGCTCGGAGCAGGTCAACACCCGGGCGGACGAGCTGATCGCGGGCCACGTGGCCAAGTACGGGCGCCGGCCGAGCAGGAAGACGATCAACAAGTACAAGCAGCAGGCCAGCAAGGAGACCCGCCCCGACAAGACCCACCACTCCCTGGCCGACCTCACCGCCATGTGGCGGCACCGCGCGGCCCGGATCCTGGGCCGCGACGCCACGACATGGGCCAGCCGACTGGCGTCGAAGAGGCCGCCGCGGGTGCTGCGGGCCGACGACATCCCCCTGGACCTGATCGCGGAGCTGGCCGGGGTGGTGGTGGTCGTGGTCTCGGAGAAGAAACCGGTCTGGGGCCGGTGGAACCTGTACGCCGAGTCTGCCCGGCAGACCAAGTCCCTGCGGTTCGCGACGGCCGAGGACCGCATGGCTGTGCTGGACGCGATCACTGACCGGGCGCTGGGTGGTTCGGTGCAGTTGACGCCGCCTGACCTGGCCGTCACGCCCGCAGAGTTCCGGCGGGAGGACGGGACGAGCATCCTGCGGCCGAAGGACTCGGCCCGGTATTCGTCCCAAGCCCTCCTGGACGCCGAGACCAGGCTCCTGGACCGCGCAGGCACCCGCACCGCACCGACGATCACTCTCGACCCCGTTGAATACGCCCTCGCGAAGGGGTCCATTGGCGGGCGGACCGTGTCGGCGGAACAGGCCGAGGCCATCGCCCGCATCGCGGTCTCGGGCCGGCAGGTGGACCTGCTAGTCGGCCCGGCCGGCACCGGGAAGACCACCACCATGCGCGCCCTACGCGCCGCGTGGGAACACGAGCACGGGGCAGGATCCGTGGTCGGGCTGGCACCATCGGCGGTCGCTGCAGCGGTCCTGGCCGAGGACCTGGGTATCGGGTGCGAGAACACCGCCAAGTGGCTCTACGACCACACCCACCACGACACCACGTTCCAGGTGGGGCAGCTCGTGATCATCGACGAAGCCACCCTGGCCGGGACGCTGACCCTGGACCGGATCACCGAGCACGCCGCCGCGGTGGGAGCGAAGGTGCTGCTGGTCGGCGACCCCGCCCAGCTCCAGGCCGTAGAGGCCGGCGGAGCCTTCGCACTCCTCACCTTCGCCCGCCAGGCCGAGGATGATGTCCCGGAGCTGACCGAGGTCCACCGGTTCACCCACACCTGGGAGAAACACGCTTCCCTGGCCCTGCGGCACGGACACGGCGAAGTCGTCGATACCTACCTGGACCACGACCGAGTCCACGACGGCGACGCCGCGACCATGGTCGAGACCGCGTATGCCGCCTGGAAGAACGACCTCGCGCAGGGCAAGGCGACTGTGCTGGTGGCCGCGGACAGCGAGACCGTGCGAGCGGTCAACGAACGCGCCCGCGCCGAGCGACTGCAGACCGGCGCCACCGATGCCGGCCGGGCGGTCCGCCTCGTCGACGGGCTGGCCGCGTCGGTTGGGGACACCGTCATCACCCGCCGCAACGACCGCCGGCTCCGCACTCGGAACGGGTCGTGGGTGCGCAACGGTGACCGGTGGACCCTCGTCAAGATCCGTATCGACGGGTCGGTGGTCGTACGCCGACCCGAAGCCAAGTACGGCAACACGGTCGTACTGCCCGCCGCCTACGCGGCCGAGCACCTCGACCTCGGGTACGCCGTGACCACCTACCGCGCTCAAGGACTCACTGTTGATACTGGGCACCTGATCGCCGGGCCGGGCATGACTCGGGAGCACCTGTACGTCGGCCTGACCCGCGGGCGGGAGAACAACACCGCCTACGTCATCACCGACACTCCACTGGAGATCACGCCCGACGACTACCAAGCCCCCACCGCCCGGAGCGTCTTGGTCGGGATCGTCCGCACGGTCGGAGCCGAGAAGTCCGCCACCCAGACCAGCCATGACGAATGTGAGCGGTGGGGATCGGTCGCGCAGCTCGCCGCCGAGTACGAAACCCTCGCCGCGGCCGCACAACGCGACCGCTGGACCAGACTGCTCCACCACTCCGGCCTCTCACCCCGAGACGCGGACCAGGTCATCACAGCCCCCGCGTTCGGAGCCTTGACCGCGGAACTTCGTCGCGCCGTAGCAGATGGTCACGACGTCGAATACCTGCTGCCCGACCTCGTCGCCCAGCGTGGCCTGGACGACGCCGACGACCCCGCAGCCGTCCTACACCACCGCCTCGCCACCACCGCCGCGCAACCCGCTCGCGCCGACGGGCTGACCATTCAACGACGCCCAACCCGCCGGATCGCCGGCCTCATCCCCGAAGCCACCGGATCCATGACGGACGAATACCGGCGGGCGCTCCAACAACGAGCGACGCTGATCGAGCAACGCGTGACCGACCTGGTTCAACGCGCCATCCGCGACCACGAACCCTGGCTCACCACGCTCGGCCCCGAACCAGACGAAGCCCGAGCCCGGCACACCTGGACCGCCGCAACACGCACAGTCGCCGCCTACCGCGACCGCTACGGCATCACAAGCGCCGCACCACTCGGCAACGACCCGGTCTCTACTGATGCCCAGGCGGTCGACGCCGCACGCGTCGCTACGGCCCTACACCAAGCGACACGACGACCGACCGCACAAGCCTGGCGGCCAGAGGCGGGAAACCGGGAGCGGGGTATCGGTATGTAGCAGGCAAGGGCCGTCCTTCAGTCCCGCGCCAGGTCGGATACACCCGCGCGGTCGCGTGCCTCATCTCCGGTCACGGTTCAGCACCGCGAAGCGGGCGGTGCCGGGTCGTCGGGCAAGACGAGCTCACGCCCGGCCCCGAAGGCCCAGCTGGCAGGGACGCAAGGGTCGCTCTACATTCCGTTGACCAGCCATCTTGGAGGATGAAGTGATCGATCCAGAAGTGACCAAGCTGTTGGCAGACCTGGCGAGGTTGGCAGCCCAGAACGGAGCTGCGGCGATCGCGACGAAGGTTCAGGCCGTCCGTGCGACGAAGCAGCACGACGAGATCGTGAACGAGTTGAGCGAGATCATCAACACACTCATTGACGAGAAGAATCAGTTGCTCACGATCGCGCGGGGTCTGGAGCAGTCGCTCGTTGCCCAGCGGATCACGAGCGAGGAGGTCGACTACATCTCGGCGACGGTGCTTCCGACGATCAAGAAGGTTGCGGCCTCCTCGGATGCGGACAACACGGCTGCACTCAAGGCGCTGGAGCCGCTGGAGCCGCTGTTGTCCGCTGAGACGATCACGATCCTGCAAACACTTGGCTTCAATTTCAAGGCGGCCATCGGCGAGCCGCTCACCGAGCTTGTTCGGCGCTTGATCCTGTCGAACGTTCCCTCGGAGGACGTGGGGGAGCAACTGCAGATCCTTGCAGCTCAGCAGAACACCGCGTTCCTCGAAGTGGTGCGAGACCCCGAGGCTTACGCGCGCCTCGTCGAGGAACGCGGCGGCGGCTCCTCTAGTATCTGACCGCGAGCGGTTGCCGCGTTCGCTGTGTGCGCACGCGTCGCCGTCGCCCACCGGAAGTGCGCCGATGCTCTTATTCGGACACACCTGCGCTACGCAAGCAGATAGACTTGACGCCGTGGCGGGCTTGGAGTAGAGAGGGGCACCGTGGCGACGAGCGACCAGCTAAAGGCAATGGTTAGGAGCCATGCAGACGGTGATGACTCCCAGTTCTACTCCGTCGCGATGCAGGTTGCCGCGAAGGCGGCCCGTGCAGGCCAGTCAAAGTTCGCGCAGGAGCTGCGGGACCTCGTTGATGATTTGCGACGCCGTGGGGTCGAGAGGTCGCGGATCGCGTCGGTCGTCCCTGTGGCACAACCGCGCGGCGAGCTTGCGTCTCTGCTCTCCGTCTCCTACCCGGATGGCCATCTGGGTGACTTGGTCCTGTCTGGCGATCTAGAAGACAAGCTCAAGCACGTCCTGCTGGAGCAGCGTCAAAGGGACAAACTCGCGCGTCACGGACTTGGGCCGGCCCGAAGGCTCCTGCTGATCGGGCCGCCCGGGACGGGCAAGACCTCCACTGCACGTGTGGTGGCGGGAGAACTTGGTCTGCCGCTCTTTGCGATTCGGCTCGACACGATTATCACCAAATATATGGGCGAGACAGCGGCGAAACTGCGGCTCATCTTCGACGCGCTCGCCGAGACTCGGGGCGTGTATCTGTTCGACGAGGTCGATGCGCTCGCTGGGGACCGGGCGGCGTCAAATGACGTGGGGGAGATTCGCCGTGTTCTCAACTCGTTCCTGCAGTTCCTCGAAGATGACGCGTCGCAAAGCATCATCATCGCTGCGACGAACCACCCCGCCCTGCTCGATAATGCGCTGTTCCGGCGATTCGACACGGTCATGGAGTTCGCGCTGCCGGACGCAGATGGTGCACGCGCGGTGATCGCCAACAGTCTCGCCAGGTTCCAAACAACAAACCTCGCATGGAAGCGTGTTCTGGTAGCAGCAGATGGACTCAGCCATGCTGAGATTGTCACTGCGTCGGAGAACGCTGCCAAGCGCACCGTCCTCTCAGGTCGTTCGCGAATCCTGACCGACGACCTCGTGGGGGCTCTCCAGGACCGCCCGAGGCCTCGGGGCAAACGCGAGTCGTTGGGCGCGTAACGGTATGGCAGATCGCGACCGCCCGCATATCCTTGTCTCCTCTTCGCCAGACGCAGAAGGTTTCACGCTTCCGGTGGGAAGAGGTGCCCAAAAGCACGACTTCACCGGCAACCGTGTTCAACACGGCCGGCGGCTGGTCCGCGAGTTTGAAGACTCGTGGAAGGGGGAGGACGAGCACGACGGAACGTACATCACCTTCGAATCCTTCCCCGGGATCGAACTCGCGTTGGAGAGCCTTGACCCGCAGTCGTCCGGTGAGCAGCCCGAGCTTGTCGCTGTTCGCGCGCGGATCGTCGATGACGAGGTCGTGCAAGAAGCCACGGTCTACGTCCCCTTCGGTAAGAAGGAGTACTTCCTCAAGCGGTTGACGAAATACGTCGAGACCGCTCAGAGCGACTCAGTGAAGCACGCCGCGCTCGTCGAGGCGATCAGCTCTATCCGGCGGGCAACCATCCGTGAGTTGTGGACCGACCCTGAGGATCAGTTCCCGAGCGACTCCACAGAGCCGCGCTGGTGGGAGGTGTGGCTACGCAACCGCGACGGCCAGGAGCAGGAACGCCTCACTCGTTTCGCTCAGGCCCATCAGTTGCGAACGAGTGCCCACTTCCTCGGGTTCAACGACAGAACGGTCATCCTGCTCAATGCGACTGCCGAGCAGTTGGCCCAGGCCTTCGGGGCGCTCGACGACATCGCAGAGTTGCGACGACCGCATGACGTCACGAGCTTCCTGACCGAACTGCCCGCGGCCGAGCAGAAGCAGTGGGTCGATGACCTGCTCTCACGCCTGCAGACCGCTGGCCCGGATTCCCCGGTCGTGTGCGTGCTGGACACAGGGGTCTACGACGGGCACCCTCTGCTCGCAGGCTCGTTGGATTCCGCCGATGTACATGTCGCCGACCAGGGGTGGACGCCGCAACCCACCAATCCTCACGGCACGGAGATGTCGGGGCTCGCGCTCTATGGCGACCTGGCCGGCGCGGTTACGAGCGCGCTGCCTGTGCGGCTGGAACACCGGCTCGAGTCGGTCAAGATCCTGCCGGATAACGGCGCGAACGAAAGTGACCTGCTCGGGGCGATTACCGCCCGAGCTGTCGACCAGCCCGAGATCCGAGCCGCAGACCGGCCGCGCGTCTTCATGCTCGCGGTGACCGCTCCGGAAGGAGACGCCGACAGGCCCAACGTGAGTCGCGCCGGGCCTGGCAAGCCGACCTCTTGGTCTACCGCGCTGGACGCGCTTGCGTTTGGTCGAGCGATCGACGATAGCGCAGCCCAGCTCACGTATCTTGATCGCGATGAGCCGCGGCACCCTCGCCTCTTCGTCGTTTCGGCCGGCAACATCCGTGACGTTCGACCCGGTGAGGACCATATCGACCGCAGCGATGTCGAACCTGTCGAAGACCCGGCGCAGGCATGGAACGCTCTCACTGTTGGGGCATACTCGCCGCGGGACGACATGGCAGGAGCGCCCGCAGAGTTCGCAGGCTGGGTACCAATCGCACCGCGCGGTGAGCTCGCGCCGAGCAGCCGCACATCCGTGCTGTTCGGTCGAAAGATCTGGCCGTTCAAGCCTGAGGTCGTGGCAGACGGCGGGAACAACGCTGTCTCGCCCGACCAGACAGACGTCGATACGCCGCCGAACCTTGCGCTGCTGACCACCAGGATGCAGCGGCTTGGTGAGGGCTTCTTCACTACGACTCGCGACACGTCGGCCGCGACCGCGCAGGTTGCCGCCATCGCGGCGGATATCTACGCGGCCTATCCGCATTTGCGCCCAGAGAGCGTGCGGGCTTTGATCGTTCATTCCGCCGAGTGGACTGAGGCAATGAAGGGGCGCTTCGCGGCTGCGACAAGCAAAGGCGCGGTCGGGACGCTGCTGAGGCGATATGGGATGGGTGTCCCGGATCGAGATCGAGCGATTAGATCCGCGGTCGACGCGCTCACGCTGGTGGTCGAGTCCCAACTGCACCCCTTCGAGCACGAAGGCAGCGGTGACGGCAGGGCGCGCGAGATGAACCTGCACAGGCTGCCGTGGCCGGCCGACGTTCTAGAGGATCTCTCGGGCGAGGAGGTGCGCCTTCGCGTTACGTTGTCGTACTTCGTCGAGCCGAACCCGTCGCGCCGTGGCTGGAACGGGCGGTACGCCTACCCGTCCTTCGGCCTTCGATTCGCCACCAAGCGCGCCGAGGAAAGCGTTGACTCGTTCCGGCGACGGATCAACACCCGAGCGCGGGATGGGGAGTACAGCTCCGCCGCGCTTGCGACCGAGAAGGGATGGGTGCTCGGAGCGGACCAACAGCAGGCACCTGGATCGCTCCACACCGATATCTGGACTGGAACTGCTGCTGACCTCGCCAGCAAGAGTGCGATTGCCGTTTATCCCGTCGCGGGATGGTGGAAACGACGGCCCAAACTGGACCAGAGCGACTTCGGCGTCGACTACTCCCTCGTCGTCAGCATCGAGTCGCGCAACGTCGAGGTCGACCTGTGGACACCTGTGATGCAGCAAATCGCAGCACCGGTCGAGATCGAGGCGTAGCGCGCGGGAAGATCGTCACTTGGTCAACATGACGGAGCGTGTTCCCACACGGAATTGCGGATCGAGCCGTGACACGGTTCTTGACACTATTACCGTCCGTGACACGCGATGTGACACCGTTCCGGCGACCACGTCTGCCTACAAATGCCAACCGTGTCCGGCTGAACCCGAGCGGCGCAGGAATTGCAGAATCCAGCCATTCCAGTACCATCACCAGGGCAATCCCAGCCCGCTCAGGACAGCCTTTCGAGTGAGCGTCGAAAGCCGCTCCACCAGCAGGGCTATGGGTTCGATCTTCTGATCTCGTTCGGGCTCCCGTGTAGCGCACGCGGCCGGGGATTTGACGGGGACTCGGTCGCCTACGGCAGGTTCATGCCCAGCCGGAGTGCGGCCTCGCGCAGTGGTTTCCAGTCGCCGGGCTTGGCGACAAGCCGCCGCAGTTTCGGCTCCAATTCGTGCGCCCCCCAGAACGGCTCGATTGTGTTCTGCATGAGGTGTGTGAAGTAGCGTCCGACGGTTTCCGGCTGGGAGTCGATGAGTTCATCGGGAACATGGCGAGAAGCGTCCGCATGCGAGTTAAACCCTGAGGGTGTCGACACAACAAGCTCCACCGCAGCGGCGAGTTCCGCCGCAGGCGCGAACGGCGCAATCGCTGCGAATGCATTTGACTCAATTGGCAACAGGGCGACCGGGTCACCGTGTATGCGGTGTTGCCAGTATTCAGCCAGCCATCCGCCCCACACCGCGCTGCGGCCCAGCTCGTCCAGGCTTGCAAGTTCCTCCTGGATGGCATCGATCCATCGAATGCGGGCGTCTACCTTGGCCTTTGCAGTAAGCCCTCCGACCCACTCGGCAGGCGATGGCGTCTCGCAGCGGACCGCGATAGATGCCAGAAGTCCGGCCCAATGCCGAGCTTGATCATCGCCGAATCGTTCCAGGTGCCGGACGGTCTCCACCAGTCCTCCGAGCAGCCCGGCGGCGGCCAGGCCGCTGTTCCATCGCGCAAAGCTCAACACACCCCACCAATAGGGTTCAGCAACGAACGCTTCATTCCAGTCACCAAGTGGCAGAAGCTGGCTGCGGCACCAGTCACTGTCCGCCGCGTCCAGAAAGTGAAGTCGGCCGGCGATCTGTGTCAGGGCGTAAGCGCCCCGCTGTGTCCGGTCAGCCAGTGCGTGGTCTAGGAATGCCCGGTCTTCTAAGGGCAGCCCTCTCCAGTTATCACCAGCCGCTGCCCAACGGCGCCGGAACATCTCGAACCAGAAGTCCATAAGCAGTCCGGCCGGGACGTTGATCGTCTCCATCAACCAGTCCCGACTGCCGGCCGACTTATACAACTCGTCGGTGGCGCATGCATTCCACATTCGCTCCACAAATGTCGCGGTCGCCTGCACGAGTTCCCATCGAGCATTCTCGGTTCGGTGCGCGAACATTAAGAACTGGCCGACAGCATGGTTCAGTGACTCCAAGTCTGCATCGACCAGGACGCCCATGATGGCTGTGAGGTCGTCTGCTTCTTCAGCGTGGCCCCACGCGCTCACTACGGCTGTCTGCAGTTGGAGGTGCTCGTCGATGTGTGGCCAAAGTTCGAGCCCGGCGGCTGGTCGCTGCTGGACGGTGTCCCGCAGCATCGTGATCGCATCCTCGCGGCTTGGACCACCGGAGCTCGGGAAGGTCCGGTCTTCAAAACTGAGTACGAAGGCGACCGCATCGGCCGGCGATGCCTGCACCTTCTTGTCGAACTCTTCAACGCTCATCGGCGGGTTGTCCTGGATCCCGCCGGACTCCGACCACCGCGCGAGACCTGGGTACGGTGAGCCCTGGATATTTCCGAGCTTGTCACGAAGTGCCGTCAGCGCGCCTCCGAGCCTGTCGTTGCGGACACCGCACCGTTCCAACCACTCCAACGCTGTGAAGCTGCTGTATAGGTCGTCCTGGCCGTCACTCGCTGGCGCGTATGCCTGTACCAGTTCGTCGACCACCTTTGTGTCCGCGCCGGGAGTAGCCGTCTCCAGCAGATGGAACACTTCCTGTGCGACATCCCTGTCGAACGCTAGACCTCGGTCCAGTACGAACCGCACCTTTGCGTTCGCGTCCAATCCGGGCGAGACGGCAGTGACATGAACCGCGAGCCTGTGCATCAGCGCATGCCCACTTTCGAGCCAGCGCTCGACAGCCTGCCGAGCTGAATCTGGCTCCAGCTCCCATAACTGTTCCGCACAATCACGGACCGCGTCGATGACAGCGTCGATCGGGTCCCGATGTCGGTCCTGTACGTGTGCCTGGATCGCCGACCGTCGACGAGAAAACCCAAACGCCGCACGCTCGACCCGCGCCTCCAGGTTCAAATGCCGCAACAATGCGGTCTCTGCGACCGGCAGCACGACCGGTGCTAAGACGCCGAGCTCGGGAACGAACTTCTTCGACCACGCATCGTCCAACCAGTACTGCTCGCCCCGGGTCGCGATCTCCATTCGTCCGCCGCTCCAGCCACGGCCAGGCACCAAACGTGGTGCCATCAAATGGCCGAGGAGCGCGAGAGCCAGGTCGCGGTCTGCCCACACCCCTTTCCACTCCAGTGCAAAATCCAGGCTTTCAGTCCAACACCCCACGTGCTCCTGCTCCATCAGTACCCACACCCACCGCAACACGTGTTCCGGCCGGGTCCCGCTGAACGCATGCAGCCCATGCGCCAGCGCGTTCCACGTAGCCGTCCCCAACACGCCACCGACCTCAGCCCACGCGGCCCACGCCTTCTCGCTGACCCCTTCGTCCTTGACCAGCGCGAAGTCCTGGGAGAACCAGCGCGCTAGTCGGCCCGTGACGTCATCGCCGGCATTCGACCGGTCGAACAAGCGGCGGAACGGCTCTTCTTGTGCCGCCCACTCCAGCCAGAATTGATGCTTCGCGTATTCGCAGAAGAATCCCACTCGATCCGGGCGTCGAATCGAGTCCTGCAGATACGACTGCTCATCCGGTGTCGGCTCAGATGCGCTCGACACAAGGTCGCGGATGCGTTGCCGGTGGTCCAGCAACCCCATACCGCCAAGGTCCGCCCACTCGGTCAGGCACTTGGTCAGCACGTCATGCTCACCAGAGGGATAGTCGAGCACCGTTACCTGAAGACGCTTCCAGATCGGATCATCCGGCTTGTCCGTCAGCACGTACCGCTTCGACTTCGGTCCTAACCCTAAACCTAGATACTTCATCACGACATCGGAGTGGCTGTACCCAACGAACAGCACCGTGTACTCGCGAAACATTCGCTCCAGAAACCGTGTAGCCCAGGCACCATGGAAGTACGCCATGCTAAAGTCTCGGTCGGTTACCACGAGCCGCCGTGGCTCGCCTTCTGCCGACCCGTGCAAATACACCAGGCCCTCGAAGTCGTCACCAAGAGGCAACGCCGGCGCGCGGAAAACCTTGACCTCGCCATCATTGCGATCTCGGAGAGTCTTCTCCAGGTGAAGGTCATAGTTTGTCGTCACGACTCGCGTCGCCCCTTGTGTTGCTAGGCGTGCCAGAGCGACGTGGTTTGCGTTAGGTAGTGAGGCCGGTGCGGTCACGATCCTCTGGACCAGTCGGTGGACATCGACTCCTTCACCTTCGTCCACCACATCCATAAACGCGTCGAGTTGGCTCTTCCACTCGTCCGAGGTGGGATTCAGCCGCGACTGCAGAGTATGAGCAACCTGCAAAGCAAGGCCCTGGAAGCTCGGCAGACCAGATGGTGGGCTGATCGAGATGCCAGCGCCGGTGAAGATGACCAGACGACCCTCCTCCTGGGCTGTGAGCAGGTCCGCTGGAATCTGTACGCCGCCGAGTAGCATGATCAGAGTCTTGCAGGGCCGCGCGCTGACCCGATGCACAGGCATCTGCTCCAGCGGGTGACTTCTGCTCGTGAGCGGGTGATATCACATCACACATTCTGGCCAAATGGACTGGTCTTGGGACGATCCTTGTCACGGCGAACAGCCGAATGCTGTTGCTGCCATCCAGGGACCCCGTAAGTGCAGGCGAGCAAAAGGTCGTAACCCGATCCTTTCTGCTCGGCGGAACGGGACGGACCCTTTCGAGAATGTTGGCGGTGTGGATGCCCAGTTCAACAGTGTGGTGACGCTGGTCGTCGTTCATCGAGGTTCTGGATCGCCCTGGCCCTCGTCCCAGGTGCGACACGACGGGCAGCCGGTCGCAGCGCGTCAGGTCTCCGCTAGAGTACTGCCATGACCCAGTACATCTATGCCACGTCTGGTCAGGCGGTTGGTTTCGTCAGAGGTCGGTACGTCCACGCGCTGAGCGGGAAGGCGATCGGTCAGCTGAATGGAAGTCACGTCCACCGCCTCAGTGGTGCATACGTCGGAGAGTTGTACGAGGACCAGGTCGTCGATCGGCACTTTGGCAACTTTGGGAACATCGGACATTCGGGCGACCCTGGCAACCCGGGTCATCCGGGAGATCCCGGCAACCGGGGGAACCGTGGCTGCCCGTATCCGGACGTCTTCCGAGCCTTGCTGGAAGGCTGAACGCGCGGGATGTCTGTCGGCTGCGGCTGACACGATTCCTGACACGATTGTGCGCCTGACACGCAGGGTGACAGCTGAGTCCCTGATAGTGGTGTAGCGCGGTCGCCGGGATCGTCGTCTTCGACGAGACGCAGTGCGGCCACCGCGTGATCCTTCGAGAGCAACCCTTCACAGCAACCCTCGAACGGAATCATCACGATGACCGCACCTCATATTGTCGACCCTGCCGGCCTGCTTGGCGAGGCCCTCGCCGAGGCTTCCCCGGACCTGATGCGTGACCTGCTGCAGACGATGATCAACGCCCTGCTGTCCGCTGACGCCGATGCCGTGGTCGGCGCGGACTGGGGCCAGCGCAGCCCGGACCGCACCGCGCGCCGTAACGGATACCGGCACCGTGACCTGGATACCCGCGTCGGCACCCTGGACGTCGCGGTCCCGAAGTTGCGGCGCAGTCGGCCGGCTACGAAGCCGCCTGGTGGCGGACACAGTGGGGGCGCGGCTCCCGGGTCGGCAGCCGGTCCGGCGGCCGACCCGGGAGCCGCAGTACGGCATCCCTCTACGCCTTGAACATCCGCGACAGCTGCTTCAGGACCTCGGACAGGTTGCCTGAGTCGGTTCGCCTGATAGCCATGCAGCTGACGATCAGTCTTGACACAGCGTCGAGGAGTTTCGCAGCGGCGTAGACCGCGAGGATTGCTGTCGCAGGGACGACATCCGGGCACAGGACCCACTCGGGTGCAAAAGGCACGTCTACTCCAAGCACGATGAAGTAAGCGCGCCATCCGGATAAGGTAAATCACCCTACGACTAGGCTTCGACCCGGAGGGGTACGCATCGGATAGATGCAAGATAACCGTCCTTGTAGGATATCAGAGACTTAACCTGCGCGTCGCGAGGACTCCAAGTGGCCCGCCCCCTCATCGAGAGGTAGGCCCTCGGGCTGCTGCCCTGCGACATGGCCAGAGCAACGCCATTAGCCGGCCGGAATCGTCTGGCCATGCCGCGCTTCTGCCTCGCTTTGCCCGCCACTGCCTCGGTTTTGCCCCGGATTCGGGCACCGCTACCGACCGCCAATGACTGCCCACGACCACTGGCTCTGCGCTAAACTCAACGCGCTGGAATCGTTGAGATTCCGCCGATCCGACCCTGTCCACGCAGGCGGGCGAACGATCGCAACTCAAGCCTTTCTGCTCGGCGGAGCGGGATGAACCCTTTCGAGAAGGTCGGGGGTTCGAATCCCCCTAGCTCCACAGACGGAAACCCCGCTTGACCAGGGCAAACGCTCCGGTCAAGCGGGGTTTCTTCGTTGCCTAGGGGCGTCTTCCTCGGATTGCGGGCCCCCGGCGGCCCCCGCGTCGTCAGCGACCCCTTCGTTCACGCGATCCAAGCCCGCCTTGTCGGCTCCGGTCCCCAAATAGTGTGCAGGTACCGGTTCGTGGTCGCGATGGACTCGTGGCCGCACCACGCCTGCACCGTTCCGGGGTCGATGCGCCGTGCCAGCCAGAGGCACCCGGCGGTGTGCCGTAGCTCGTGGAGGCGGCGGCCACGGCCGGTCCCGACGTTCCACTGCTCCGTCCGCGAGCAGATCGGAGCCCGTGTACACCCGCACACGGGCGTGTTCATCGAGTATTTCCACTGTGACTACCTCGCCGGTGAGGCGGAGAATCGCGACGTCGTGGAGAACGCCAGCGTCGCATGGGTGGCCATAGCGGACCTCGGCAAGTTCGTACCGGCGAGCACCATCTACCCGCCGATCCTCGAAGTGCTGGGAGGCACGCATGTCTGAGGCGGTGACCGAAGAGAAGCCCGCCATCGCAGCGGCGATCATCGTCCAGGACGGGAAGCTGCTCCTGGTCCAGCGCCGTGTGTCTGAGGGCTCGCTCTCGTGGCAATTCCCCGCCGGCGCAGTCGAGCCGGGGGAGGCCTTCGAGCAGGCGGCGGTCCGTGAGACCGCCGAAGAGACCGGGCTCACCGTCCAGGCCGTCAAGGTGCTGGGGGAGCGCGTACACCCGAACACCGGCCGCCTGATGGGTTACGTCGCGTGCGACGTCATCAGCGGCGAGGCGTACGTCGCTGACGCCGAAGAACTCGCAGACATCGTGTGGGCGACACCGGACAAGTTCACCGACTACGTGCCCTACGGCTTCGCGCCAGCGGTGCAGGACTACCTCACGACGACGCTGGCCTGACGCGGTAGCGGTAGCGGGGTCGCGGACTATCCGTCGAGCGCCAGAACCCGGGTTTCGGGCCAAACCAGGGGTCTAGCTCGAAGGCCGCTACTCTGCTACCTCCGGCGAGAATCGTTGAAATCTAGCGGCTCCCGGGGTGGCGGCTGCGGTAGCGCCCCGCTACCGGTAGCGGGGGGGCTCCGCCACCTGCGCTACCCCGCTCGTCGCGCTGAGCGGGGTCGGCTACGGTCCTGCTCGCTTGCCGTAGACGGCTCAGGTGTCCTCTCCTGGCCGCCGACCCGATCGACCTTCTGTTGCCCGGGTTCGTCGTCAAGGTCAACCACAGTGGCATCAGTCGTCCGGTCCCACCGGGCCTCTGCTCGTAACAGGAGTAAGGACATTCATTGGCCGCAAATCCGTTTGTTGACCGCCTGATCACGCAGGGCACCCCGTCGCAAAAGCTGCAATTCGCAGCGGCTTGCGCCGAGCGGTCTGCTGGCGTTCTGTTCTGGGCGGTATCACTTGATGACCGAATGGCGGATGCTGACCTATACGGCCATATACTGGATAAACTCTGGTCGGGAGTCGCGAAAGAGGGCGAGTGGGCTCGTCTTGTGGAGCAGATCGAGGGCACGCCGGATCTGGTGGATGGGCACGAGCGCGGCGGCGCATATTCTTATGCGTTCAGCGCTGGCGCGCTGATGCACTCGTGCTTGAACTTTGCTCGATCGATGTTTCCTTCCGGACTTTCTGGGATCGCTGAGGAAGCAACAAACAACGCGTCCCGGATAGGATTTAGAGTTGGTGTAAATCTTATCGATGAAGAACTGGGTGAGCATATGAGAGACGCCAACGCCGTTCTCCTATCTGCAGCGATGCCGAGTGCCGTGGACATGTTGCGCGAACGGGCACGCAGTATCGGGCGAGGGCGTCTCTCTGCATTGAAGAAGTGGGGGGACGAGAACGGCCTGTGAGCGGGCCTGCTCGACGGGAGAGCGCTTGTCGCATGAGGGATCCCGTGCCGCACCGGCACTTCGTTACCTACGGGATGAGCGGGCTGCGTGCGCCCCCCGGCAGCCCCCGCCGCCGCACGGAGGTGGGCTGGACGCACCGCATGCACCCGGGAACCCGCTCCAGCAGGGCCGAAGATGGGCCCTGGCATCGGTCGGGGGTTCGAATCCCCCTAGCTCCACAGACGAAAAGCCCGCTTGACCAGGGCAAACGCTCCGGTCAAGCGGGGTTTCTTCGTTGCCTAGGGGCGTCTTCCTCGGATTGCGGCCCCCCGGGGCCCCGCGTCATCAGCGACCCCTTCGTTCACGCGATCCAAGCCCGCCTTGTCGGCTCCGGTCCCCAGGTCGTCGGGTACCGGTTCGTGGTCGCGATGGACTCGTGGCCGCACCGCCCGAGAGGGTCGCCGCCGTCGTCGAGCGCGCGCTGACCGACCAGCGGCCATGGGCCCGCTACCTCACCGGTGCCGCGGCGGCCCTGATGACGGCCGTCCTGAGGCGGGCGCTGCCGACTCGGGCCATCGATACGGTGCCCGGCGTGATGATGGGGCTGCCGACACGGGCGGCCGACTGACACTCAGGTTCGCCGTCGAGCGATCGCTCCCCAGATCACCAGGACGAGCAGCGAGCCCACCAGGGCCCAGAACCACGTCGTCAGCGAGAAGAACGAGTCGTTGACCTGGACGTCGAACAGCGCTCCGCCGATCCATCCACCGAGGAGCGCGCCGAGCACGCCCACGACGAGCGTGATGAGCCAGCCACCGGCGGCCCGGCCAGGAAGGATCGCTCGGGCGATGGCGCCCATGATGAGACCGATCAGGATCCAGCCGATGATTCCCATTGGTGCTCCCTTCGAGAACGGGTCGTGGTGGTGACGCGCTCGTGCTCAGTCCTTGAAGGCGTCCTTCACCTTCTCGCCGGCCTGCTTGAGCGATGCCTTGGCCTGGTCGGTCTCGCCGTCGGCCTGGAGCTCTTCGTCGTCGGTGGCCTTGCCGAGCGCCTCCTTGGCCTGACCCGTCGCGTCTTCGGCGGCATTCTTGAGCTTGTCGTCGATGCCCATGATGTCCTCTCTTCGCAAGGGGTTCTTTCACCTCCACCATTACTCGAACGGCAGAAGCTCGCCAGAGGAGGCCCTGGCTCCGGGCTCGTCGCACGTCAAGCCGGTCCCCTTCGGCCCGGTCAGTCCGGCTCGACGTACCCGGTGATCTCCCGGCGGAGCCCGGTGCGCTCCGCCCTCGGCTCCAGGGCTTCGTTGCCGGGCCAGTCGAGCGGTATCTCCGTCACGTCCGCACGGTCGAACTCGAGGACCGTGTCGTTGTCCAGGGCGCTGTACTCCGACCGGTAGGGGTCGTCCACCACCCCGGCCAGCCGGTCACCGTCCTGCGCGGTGACGCGCACGTACGGCGTGTCGGACCAGCCGGTCGCCGGGTCCCCGTTCCCGGAGACCTGGACGCGCACGACGTTGCCCACCGTGACGTGCTGCCGGATCCCGGGGTGCAGCTGGCCGCCGGACCAGTCGTACACGTCCTCGGGCCGCGGCCGGAACACCTGGTAGCCACCCTCCATGCGGCCAGGCTAACGACGGGACCACCGCGACGCTCCCCAGGTCGAGCCGGGCACCCTTGATCAATCTCATGTAACCGTGGTTACATGTGACCTTATGACCGGCGAGTGGGTGCTGCTGAGCTACCGGCTGCCGCGGGAGCCGTCCTCGCCGCGCGTGGCGTTGTGGCGACGGCTGAAGCGGTACGGCGTCGCGCAGATCTCGGACGGGCTGGTCGCGCTGCCGGCCGATGCCCGGACCCGGGAACAGCTCGAGTGGGCGGCCGACGAGGTGGTCGAGCGCGACGGAACCGCGAGCGTGTGGCTGGCCCGCCCGGCCAGTGCCGCGCAGGAGCGCGAGCTCGCCGGGGCCATGGCGGGCGCCCGGGCCAAGGAGTATCTGGACCTGGAGGCCGCCGCCCGCGCTGCGCTGGACGAGGCACCTGCCGCACGGCGCAAGTCCCTGACCGGCCTGCGCCGCGCCTACCGCGACGTGCGCCGCCGCGACTTCTTCCCGCCTGCCGAACGGGATCGTGCGCAGGCGGCGCTGCACCGCCTGGAGGAGCTGGCGCGGCTCGACGACGACGCGGCACCGGCCGTGCGTGCGGCCACCCGGGGTGCGCGATGAGGTGGGCCACACGGGCCGGGGTGCACATCGACCGGGCCGCGTGCGCCTGGCTGATCAGCCGGTACATCGACCCGGGTGCCGTCTTCGTGTTCGTGGCGGACGCGAGCGAGGTGCCGCCCGATGCGACGCCGTTCGACATGCGCGGGGTCGACCTCGGCCACCACGGCCAGGACTGCAGCTTCGAGACCTTCCTGTCGCGCTACGAGCTGACCGACCCCGTCCTGGCCCGGATCGGACAGCTCGTGCACGAGGCCGACCTCGACGACGGCCGGTTCGACGCACCCGAGGCGCCCGGCCTCGACGTGATCCTGCGCGGCCTGTCGATGACCGGCGACGACGAACGCACCCTCGCGGTCTCCGGGCCCGTGTTCGACGGGCTCTACGAGTTCTACCGCCGCTCCTACCTCCTGGGCCGCGAACCCGCCTGAGGGCCGAGACCGGTACCCGCGGCCCGGAACCCACCGCCGATCACACGACTCTGGAGTGCGATGAACGTCGACAGCACCAACCCCGACGCCGGGCAACAGCCCGGCGGTCGACAGCGGGACCTGGTCCCGTTCCGCACCGCCGTGCGTGCCTGGTTCGCGATCTCGTGGCAGACGTTCGGCGGACCGGCCGGCCAGATCGCCGTCATGCAGCGCACGCTGGTGGACGAGAAGCGGTGGATCGGGCAGGGCCGGTTCCTGCACGCGCTCAACTACTGCATGCTGCTGCCGGGGCCTGAGGCGCAGCAGCTCGCCGTGTACACGGGCTGGCTCCTGAACGGGTGGCGCGGTGGCATCCTCGCCGGAGGCCTGTTCGTGCTGCCCGGGATGCTTGCCCTGCTGGTCCTGTCCGCCGTGTACGTCGCGTTCGGCGACACGACCGTCGTCTCCGCGGTCTTCGCCGGCCTGGCACCGGCCGTCCTGGCCATCGTGGTCCAGGCCGTGCTGCGGGTGGGCAAGCGGGCGCTGACCAGCCCCGCGCTCGTCGTGCTCGCCGTCCTGGCGTTCGTGGCGCTCACCTTCTTCGCGGTGCCGTTCCCGCTCGTCGTGCTCGGTGCGGGCGTGGTCGGGTGGCTCGTGCACCGGTACGCCCCGGGCTGGATCGCCACCAGGCCGCCCCGCGACCAGGGCGACGGCCCCGCGCCGCTCATCCCCGACGACGCCCTGCACGCCGAGAAGCCCTCGGGGCGTCGGGCGCTGCGGGTGCTCCTGCTGGGACTCCTCGCCTGGGGGCTCCCGCTCGGCGCCGTCGCGCTGCTCACGGGTGCGGACAGCGTGTTCACCCAGCAGGGTCTGTTCTTCTCCGGCAGCGCCCTGGTGACGTTCGGCGGTGCCTACGCCGTGCTGGCCTACGTGGCCCAGCAGGCGGTGCAGACCTACGCCTGGGTCACGCCCGGGGAGATGACGCGCGGCCTGGCCCTGGCCGAGACCACACCCGGCCCGCTGATCATGGTCGTGCAGTTCGTCGCGTTCCTCGGCGCCTACCGCGATCCGGGCGACCTCGACCCCTGGGCCGCCGCGCTGCTCGGCGCGCTGCTGACCACCTGGGTCACGTTCGTGCCCTCGTTCCTGTTCATCTTCCTCGGCGCCCCCTACGTCGAGCGGCTCCGGGGCAACCGGGCGCTGTCCTCCGCGCTGACGGCGATCACCGCGGCGGTCGTCGGCGTCATCGCCAACCTCGCGATCTACTTCGCCACCCACACGCTGTTCGCGGCCTCGACGTCGTTCGCCGCCGGCCCGCTGCGGTTCGAGGTTCCCGACCTCGCCAGCGTCCAGCCCGCGGCGCTCGGGATCGCCGTCGTGGCGGGCCTGCTGCTGTTCGTGGTGCGTTGGTCGGTGCTGCGGACCCTCGGGGTGTGCGCCCTGCTCGGGCTCGCCCTCGGGCTCGTGGGGTGGATCTAGCAGGTCTGCGCACCGGGAGGGATCAGCGCTTCCTGCCGTCCCGGTCGCGCACCAGCCGACGGGTGATCGCGGCCACGATCGTGCCGCCGCCGAGCGTGCCCACCAGCACGAGGATCGCCCCGACCGCCCACAGCCCCGAGTCGTCGCTCGCCGCGGCCTGGATCGTCCAGGCCGCGGTGAAGGGCAGCGCGACGCCGAGCACCGCGAGCCAGGCCGGCACGAGCAGGGATCCGATGACCACCAGGCCGACGAGCGCGACGACGCACGCGACGACCTGGACCGTGCCGTAGGGACCGGTGACGGCGCCGGTCACGGGGTCGACGTCCTGGGTCGTGTCCTGGCCGAGGGCCCACCAGGTGGTGACCGAGAGTACGACGAGCGTGAACGTGGCCAGAGCGATGAAGTAGGGGTTCCGCGTCGTCATGGCTCCATTGTGCAGTGGCCCGGCCCCGGGCGTGCCCACCGGCTCGTGCGGAGGCGGCCGGCACCCGTCCGCCCAGGTCACACCCATGACACATGTCATGGGCGCGGCCTGCGAAAGGGCCGGGAAGATGATGACGACAGGGCACTGCTGCCGGGGGTTCGCGTGCGGTGGGCTGTACCCGGTGCGGGACGGGCCCGCGCCACCTGCCCCCGAGGAGCCATGCCATGTCCCACCCCTCCGGAACCGCGTCCACCGCTGACTCCGCGGGCCGGGCCCGCCCGGCTCCGGCAGGTGTGCCGTACCATCTGGCGCTCGCGGGGGAGAAGCGGCGCGTCGGCCGCGGCATCCTCGCGATCGTGCTGCTGCAGGGCGGGCTCGTGGGCTTCGGGGCCGCCTTCGTCCAGCTCGGGGGACACCTCGACGTCCTGCTGGGCCGGGACGCCGCGCCGGGCGGCGCAGGCCTCACACCGGTCACGATGGCCGCCGCCTACGCCTCCACCGCGCTGCTGATCCCGTGGAGCATGCTGATCCAGCGCTGGCTGTACGGCGTCCGGGGCGGATCGCTCCACTCGGTGCTCGGTGCGTTCCGGCCCGCGGTCCTGGGCCGCGCCGTCCTCGTCCTGGCGCCGGTCTGGGCGGTCTACACGGCGGTCCTCGCGGTCCTGGAGCCGACTCCGGTGGCGCCCTGGGCGGTGGCGGACCTGCTCCTCGTGTTCGTGGTCTCGATCGTCGTCGTGCCGCTGCAGAGCGCGGGGGAGGAGTACGGGTACCGGGGGCTGATCTTCCGGGTCGCCGCGAGCTGGGGTCGCGGGCCACGTTCCGCACTCGCCCTGGGTGTCGTCGTCTCCGCGGTGCTGTTCGCCACGATCCACCTGTCCACCGACATCTGGCTCAACCTCCAGTACCTCGCCGTCGGGGTGGCGTTCGCGCTCATCACCTGGCGTACCGGCGGCGTCGAGACGGCGGTGGTGCTGCACGCCGCCAACAACGTCTTCGGGCTCCTGCTCGTGGCGCTCCTGCGGGCGGACCTCGGCGCCACGACGGACCGGTCGTCCGGCGTCGGCTCGGTCGTCTACCTGATCCCCGTCGTCCTGCTGGCGATCGTCACGGCCGTGGTCTGGTACCGCACCCGGGGCGGCGGACCGGTGGTCGCACCCGCGCACGCGTCGGACCGGGGACCCGCCCCGCTCAGCCCTCGCTCGTGACCGAACGCCGTGCCTCGTCCCGGAACTTCGCGGGGGACGCCCCGACCACGCGGCGGAACGCGGTGCTGAACGCGCTCTCGGACTGGTAGCCCGTGGCCCGCGCGAGCTCCGAGATCGACAGGGTGTCCCGGGCAAGGGCGTCGCGCGCGAGGCTCATGCGCCACTGGATCAGGTACTCCAGGGGCGGCACGCCGACGTGGCTCTTGAACGACTGGGCGAACGCGGAACGCGACATGTGGCTCAGCTCGGCGAGCTCCTGGAGGCTCCAGGAGTGGGCCACGTCCGCGTGCACCGCGCGCAGGGCGGTGCCGATGCCGTCGTCGTTGAGCGCACCCAGCCAGCCGGTGGGCCGGTCGGTCTGGCCGGCGTGCGCGCGCAGCATGTGCACGAGCAGGATCTGCGCGAGGTGGTTCTGCACCAGCGGCCCGCCGGCGGCAGCGGAACCGACCTCGGTGGCCAGGTGGTCGATGAGCTGACCGAGCCGTGCGCCGTGCGGATCGGCGGCGCGGACGATCACGAGCGGCGGCAGCAGGTCGGTCAGGAGCGCCGCGTTCTGCTCGTCGAACCCGATGTGCCCCACGCAGAGGTAGACGTCCTGGTCGGACTCCGGGCCGATCCGCACGAACCCGTCCACGGCCCCCGCCCACACCTCCTGCGCAGGGCGCGGACGGGCGCCGGGCGTGCTGGCCAGGACATAGGGCGGCGGGTTGCCCAGCATGAAGGTGTCGCCCTCGCGCAGGAGCACGGGTTCGTGCCCGTCCAGGGTCAGCCAGCACGTGCCGCGGACCAGGCCGCCGATCCGCACGTGCAGGAAGGTCTCGAAGCGCAGCGCCCACTCGCCCACGGCCCGGAGGCTCGGGCCGACCACCGTGCGAGGCCGCAGCAGACCGATCGCATCGGCCACCGGGTCCTGAAAGCCCAGCATCGACGACACCTCCTGGACGATACGTCAAGAATTCGCGGGCAGGCGCCATGGATCGTACAGGATGGTCACGGCGTCGGGCGTGGGCCCCGTGGAACCTGGACGGATAAACCTTTCGTGCCGGTCGACCGCCCGATGGCACCATCGAACCGTGATCGATCCCGGACTGAGCGGAAAGACCGTCCTGGTCACCGGCGGCGGCATGAACATCGGCGCAGCCGTCTCCCGCGCCTTCGCCGCACAGGGTGCGCGCGTGGCCGTGCACCACGTGGGCGGCTCGGCGTCAGGATCCCGCGAGCACGCGCGCGCCGCCACCGACGAGGTCCACGCCTTCGTGGCGTCCCTGCCCGGCGCCATTGCCGTCGAGGCCGACTTCCTCGTGCCGGGCGCCGCCGCGCGGCTCATGGACCAGGTCACCGCACGGCTCGGTCCGGTCGACGTGCTCGTGAACAACGCCGCGCACGCCGAGGAGTCCGACTCGTTCGACACCGTCGGCGAGGCGGGGTTCGAACGCACCTACCGCGTCAACGCCGTGGTGCCCGCGATGCTCGTCGCCGAGCTCGCGCGCCGGCTGCCCGACGACGCCGCACCGGGCAGCGTCTCCGTCGTCAACATCTCGACCGACGCCGCCCGCGGCTTTCCCGGGCAGGTCTCCTACGGCACCTCGAAGGCGGCACTCGAGTCGCTGACGCGCGGCGCCGCCGTCGACCTCGGCCCGAGGATCCGGGTCAACGCCGTGGCGCCGGGGCCGGTGCAGACCGGATGGATGAGTGACGAGCTCGTGGACGCCGTCGTGCCGGCGATCCCCCTGGGCCGGGTCGGCGACCCGGCGGACATCGCCGATGCGGTGGTCTTCCTGGCCTCGCACCAGGCCAGGTGGATCACCGGCCAGGTGGTGCAGGTCGCGGGCGGGCACTTCCTCTAGCTCGCCGGGCGACGCGCGGCCGTTACTCTTTCGTGACATCCCGGTGCAGACGGGGTACATTCGTGGCGGCCCGCCGTGCGGCGGGACGTCCTGGCGGGCGCCGAGCCCTGTCACCGCCCGGAGTCACCGACGAACCACAGGACAGGGACGGGGGACCCACTTCCGGGCACTGCGGTGTCCTCGGGGTGAAGTCGGCGGACGTCGTCCGCCGGCCGGGTCAGTCTCCGACCCGAACCCGACAGCTAACCTCGCAGGCGCCGGGAGATACGTTCCATGCCATCGAAGACCCTCGGGCACCTGCCAGCACCTCCACATCTTTCCCCACGTCGGGGAGCACGATGAGGCACGGGCAGGAGCGATCCCTGCCGCAGTCCTTCGCGCCGCGTCCGGCACCTGCCCGGCGAACGCGCGGGCGCCACAGCAAGGGGCGGCACGCCGCGCCGGCACGGCGGCCGCGGGCCTCGGTGCTGGGCCGGCTGCCCCTCACTCTCGGCGTCGGCCTCGCCCTCGCCTCGACGACGTCGTTCACCGCTGCCTCCTTCGGCGCGCCGGGAACCGGTGAGCCCCTCCTCTCCGCGCCCGACGGCGCGGCCGCGCTCACGGGAGCGGGCCCGGCGTCGGCGGCCCTGGCCGATCGGAGCAGCGGAGCCTCGCGGAGCCAGGAGCGCACGTCGCTCGAGCGGTCCGCCGGCGTCACGGTTCCTGGCGATGCGGTGCTGCCCGTCGAGAAGTCGGCTCCCGTGCAGGTCGAAGCACCTCCGGTGCTGCCCGGCTGCGACGGCGTGGCCACGGGCGAGGGTCTCAACGGCCAGCTTCCCGTCAGCGAGCTGTGCGACCTCTGGGACGGCTACCCGCCGATCCGCGCCGACGCGGCCGTGGCCCTGGCGCGTCTCAACCAGGCCTACACCGAGCAGTTCGGCGAGTCGCTGTGCCTCACGGACGGCTACCGCAGCTACGCGCAGCAGGTCGCGGCCAAGGCGGCGAAGCCCACCCTGACGGCGACCCCTGGCACCTCGAACCACGGCTGGGGTCTGGCGGTGGACATCTGTGCCGACGGCTACGCCGGCGAGCGCTGGGACTGGCTCAAGGCGCACGCGCCCGAGTACGGGTGGGACAACCCGCTCTGGGCCCAGGCCGGCGGTGCCGGCCCCTACGAGCCGTGGCACTGGGAGTTCACGGCCGCCGTGACGGACGCCGCCCGATGAGCCGCCGGGTGCGGACGGCCGGGGTGCGATGAGCCCGCCCCGTCGCCTGCGTGCGCTCCTCGCCGGACCTGGTCCGGGGTCGGCGGGAGTGCTGTCCGTGCTGTTCCTCGTGCTCGCCGTGCTGGGCGGGCCGGTCGTGTGCGGCATCCATTCCGACGAGCACCCGCAGGCGCATCACGGTTCAGCCGTCGAGGCGGCGTCCGGCCCGGCGGGCGGCCTGGCCCCGGCGGACCGCGCCGAGCCCACGTCCGACGGCGGCGAGGCGCACTGCTCGGACCACGGCCGTGCGACGGCGCAGACCGACCCCGTCGTGTCGTCGTCCGGTCCGGCCGCCGTCGCCGAGCCCGCGGTGCAGGGGATCGCGCCCGCCCTGGCGTACCCGGACCACCGGACCGCGCCCGGCGTGGTGCGCCCGGCCGCGCCGAGCCTGCACGCCCTGGGGATCTGCCGGACGTAGAACACCGGCCTCGTCGACGCCCAGCCGTCGACCGCCGGCGCGCCGCCCACCGACGGGCCGCGCGGAGTTCTCCGTTCGAGCAGAAAGGCCGATCCTCTGATGGATCCCACGATCTCTGCTGCCCTGACCGCACGTGGTCGGGGCAGGCACCGGGCGGTACGCCGCCCCTTGTTCACCACCACCGCCCAGGCGGCCGCCGTGCAGGCCGTCGCCCGAGGCGCCGTCGTGGCTGCGGGCTCCGGTCTGCTGATGTCCCTGGTGGCCGCCCCGGCGCAGGCGGCGCCGGCCGGCGGTGTCGCCGCGACGGTCGAGGGCGGCGTGCTCCAGGGCAGCCTCAACAGCGCCGACCTCGACGCCCTGGCCGGTCAGGCCCGGGCCGCGCTCGCCTCCGCGCCGGTGGTGACCGTGGCCACCGACGCGGAGCTGAAGGTCGAGAAGGCCGCGGTGTCGGTGGTCTCCGCCGCGGAGAACGACGAGTACCAGGCGCAGCTCGCCGCGGAGGCCGAGGCGGAGGCTGCCGAGGCGGCGGCCGCTGCTGCGGCGGAAGCGGCGCAAGCAGCCGCCGCGGTCGAGATCCCGGCCTCAGCGTCGGGTTCCGCGGTGGTGTCGATCGCCATGCGGTACCTCGGTGTGCCCTACCTCTGGGCCGGCTCGACGCCCGAGGGCTTCGACTGCTCCGGGTTCACGTCCTACGTGTTCGCGCAGGTGGGCATCGACCTGCCGCGCACCTCCTCGGAGCAGCGGTACGCCGGGACCGAGGTGTCCTGGGCCGACGCCCGGCCGGGCGACCTCATCTGGACCCCCGGCCACATCGCGATCTACGCGGGTGACGGCATGCAGGTCGAGGCGCCGGTGCCGGGCAAGACGGTCCGGTACACCGCCATCTGGCAGTCCGACCCGACGTTCCTGCGGGTCGGCTGAGACTCCTGTCCGGGGCGAGGCCAGCCCCTCGCCCCGGACAGGTACCGCGCCGGACCCGGGCCGGTCACGCGCCGTCCGGCACGGCGACCACCTTGCCGTGCACCTGGCCCGCCTCCGCCTGCACGTGGAGCGCGGGCAGCTCGCTCAGCGGAACCCGCCGGGCGATCTCGACGTGCAGCTCACCGTCGTCGACGAGCGTGACGAGCTGTGCGAGCACGTCCGCGTCGGGGTGCAGGAAGACCGTGGCGGCGCGCACGCCGCGCGCCTCGTCGCCGGGCGTCGTGACCCGCGGCGTGGTGGAGACCACCACGCCGCCGTCGCGGACCCGGGCGGCCATCGCGGTGAACCCCTCGGGGGTGATCGGGGCCAGGTTGAGCAGCACGTCGACGGGTTCGGTCACCGCGTCGAGCACCGAGGTGGTCGTGTGGTCGACGATCTCGTCCGCGCCCGCCGCCCGGACGCTCTCGGCGCTGCGGGGGCTCGCCGTGGCCACGACGTGTGCGCCGGCCCGCTTGGCGAGCTGCACGGCGTAGCCGCCCACGGGGCCGCCGGCGCCGTTGACGAGCACCCGCTGGCCCGCCTCGAGCCCGCCCGCCTCGAAGAGCGCCTGCCAGGCGGTGAGCCCGACCGACGGGAGACCGGCGGCGTCGGCGAGGGGGATCGCCGTCGGCGCCGGCACGAGGTCACCGGCCGGTGCGACGACGTACTCCGCCGCGGAGCCGTCGGCGCTCATGGGGATGAACCCGACCACCTCCTGGCCCACGGTGAGGCCGTCCACGCCCTCGCCCACCGCGTCGACCGTGCCGGAGACGTCGTAGCCGGGGACGTGGGGCAGCGTCACCGGGATCGGCAGGAATCCGCCGCGGATGCCGCCGTCCGCCGGGTTGTACGCCGAGCCGGCGACCCGGACCCGCACCTCGCCGGCGCCGGGCACCGGCTGGTCGGCGTCCTCGTACCGCAGGACCTCGGGGCCGCCCGTCTCGTGGAACCGCACTGCCTTCATGATGTTTCCCTCCGTCGTGTGCTTCGGATTCGAAGCAACTGCGGAGGACGCTAGCACTGCTTCGAACTTGAAGCAAGTGATTCGAAGTCGAAGCACGGTAAGATCTGTCGATGACCTCCTCGCCGCCTTCCCTGGATGCCACGCAGCTCGGCGCCTACTTCGCCCTCATCGAGGCGAGCAGCCTGCTGAAGCACACCGTCGAGCAGCAGCTCCAGGACGCGGGCGGCCTCAGCTACGTGCAGTTCCAGCTCCTCGCGAGCCTCGGCGACTCCCCGACGGGCAGCCGGCGGATGACCGACCTGGCCGACGGCGTCGTCTACAGCCGCAGCGGCCTCACCTACCAGGCGCAGACCCTGGAGAAGCGCGGCCTCGTCACCCGCACGCAGGCCTCCGACGACGAGCGCGGCGTCACGGTGACCATCACGCAGGAGGGCCGCGCCGTGCTGGCGGCGGTGTTCCCGGGCCACATCGCCGTGCTCGACGACCTGCTGTTCGCACCGCTGACCCGGACCGACATCGAGACCCTCGCCGACATCCTCGGTCGCGCGCGCGACCACATGCGGCGGACGCCGCCGCGGTCGGCCGGGCCGCGCCGGCGCAAGAGGGCGGCGGGTCCGGAGCAGGCCCCGTAGGCCGGGTCGCGCGCCACCGGTGAGTTGTGGAGCCCGGCGTCGTCTGACCCTGTGAACCCGTCGTCAGCGCACTCCCAGAAGGTGGTCCCCATGATCGACAAGAAGTTCACCGCGACCCTCCGCAAGAGCCCGAACGAGGGCGGCTGGACCTACGTGGTCTGGCCCGAGTCCGCCGAGTTCTTCCAGACCCGTGGCCTGGTCAAGGTCCGGGGCACGATCGACGGCCACCCGTTCCGCAGCTCGTTCATGGCGCTGGGCGACGGCACGCACAAGCTCCCCGTGAAGGCCGACGTCCGCACGGCGATCGGCAAGGAGGAGGGCGACACCGTGACCGTGCACCTGGAGGAGCGGCTGTAGGAGCGGCGTCGCCCGGCGGCGGATTTTCCGTGGTCAGGCGCCCGGGCGCCTGCCTAGGCTGCCGGGCGTGCATCCGTTCGACGACCTGGCCGGCCTCCCGCACCGCGAGGTGGCCGGACGCCTCCTCGCCGACGGCTGGAACGTGTGCGGCCTCGGCGACTGGGCCACGGTCTGGCGCTCTCCCGACGGTGCGCTGGTCGCCCGGGTGAGCCCCTTCGAGCCGGCGTACCAGGTCTTCGTGGCGCTGTGCCGCACGCTGGACGGCCATCCGCTCCTCCCGCACATCGAGTTCGACGCCCCGCTGGACGGCGGCGGTCGCCTCACCGTGCTCGAGTTCCTCACCCCGGCCGGGTCGGCCGAGGCCGACGCCGTCGTGCGCCGCTGGGAGGCGGCGCTGCCCGGCGACCCTGTCACCGAGGTGCGCCGCGAGGCGGAACGGCTCGACGCCGAGGCGGCCCGGACGATCCCGTTCTGGGGCGGCCTCGACCACAACCCCGGCAACGTGCTGCGCACCGCGGCCGGCGAGCCAAAGCTGGTCGACCTGTTCTACGCGGCCGGCCTGGAGATCTACCGGGTGCTGGCCGAGAACCCGGCCGAGATCGCCGAGGCCTTCCCGTCGGACCAGCGCCGCTACCTCTGCGACATCGCCGCGCTGGCCCGCCAGGCGGGTCCGGGTGAGCTGGCTGCCCTGCGCGCCGCGGGGGACAGCATCGCCTGACGTCGCCCGTCCGGGGCCGCCAGGCCCCCGACACGGCGGTGCGGTCAGCGGCCGGTTGCGCTCCGGACGAGCTCGAAGTCGAACGGGCTGGCCCGGACGATCGCCAGGGCGCGCCGCACCGCGCCCACGTGGACACCGTCGGAACCCAGCGCGGAGGCCACGATCGCGGGCACCGGCGGGTGGATGTAGGAGGGCAGCCGTTCCGCGGCCCGGGCCACGACCGGGCCCAGCGCCGGGGCGAGCGCGCCACCCACGACGATCCGCTCGACGTCGAGCAGTGACGCGATGACGGCGCAGACGCGGGCGAGCCGGTCGGCGAGCTGCTCGACGATGCCGACGGCGACGGCGTCGCCGCCCTGCGCGGCCGCGAGCACGTCGGCGGCGTCGAGCGTGGCGGGGTCGTGCCCGCCCAGCGCCGAGCCGGCCAGGTCACCGGCGTCGGCCGCGCGGCGGGCCAGCTCGCGGGCCACGTGGGCCAGGCCGTCGGCCGACCCGACGCCCTCGACCAGGTCGAGCAGCCGCATCTCGCCGGCCCCACCGCGCGGGCCCCGGAGCAGGGTGCCGTCGATGATGAGCCCGGCCCCGAAACGCTCCCCGGACAGCAGTGTGGCGAACGACGACTGGCCGACGCCGGCACCGGTGGTCCACTCCGCGACGGCGGCCAGGTTGGCGTCGTTCTCGACGGTGACCGACTGGCCGACGTCGGCGAACTCCTCGGCGAGGCCCGGGTTCATGCGGGCCCAGAAGCGCCCCTGGTTGCCCGGCGGGGAGGCGCCCTGGGCGTCGGTCGGTGCCGGGACGCCGAGCACCACGGCGAGCACCGGGCCGGCCTGCTCGCCGGTGCTGCCGCCGCCGCTGCCGCCGGTGCCGACGGTGCCGACGGCGTCGTCGATCGCGCGGCGGATGGCGCGTACCCGGGTCGCGGGGGAGGCGTCGGCCCGCAGCTCCTGGGTGGAGCGGGCGAGCATGGTGCCGCGCAGGTCGGCCACCGAGGCTGTCACGTGGTGCTGCCCGGCGTCGACCCCGACGACACGGCCCGCGCGCGGGTCGAACGCGTACCGCCGCGCGGGGCGGCCCAGGCGGTACTCGCCGGCGGCCCGGGCGTCGTCGAGCTCGCTGACCCAGCCGCGCGCGGTGAGCTCGTCGCACAGCGCGAGCACGGTGGAGCGGGTGAGGCCGGTGTCGGCCATCACGTCGCTGGCGGTGAACGTCTCCCGGTCCCAGACGAGCCGGAGTGCGGCGGCGGCGTTGGTGTGCCGCAGCAGCCGGGCGGAGCTGGCCACGGGGAAGGAGTCCACCCCTTGACTCTAGCGCGCGCCGCGTACATGATCGGGACAGTAAATCTAGACATTAGATTTAGGTCCGCACCAGCGTGGGTGGCGGGCCGGACCAAGGAGACGACGACGTGCCAGCACCTTCCCCTCCACCGTCGCAGGGCCTGAGCCGACGGGCCTTCCTCGGCGCCGGTCTGCTCGGCGCCGGCCTCGCGCTGACGGGCTGCGGGCCCCTCGGCCGGGGCGCCGAGGTGTCGTTCCACCAGTCCAAGCCCGAGGCCATCGGCTACTTCGGCGAGCTCCTGGGCCGGTTCCGCCAGGCGCACCCGGGCCTGCGGGTCAGCCACGACTCGTCGTCGAACCTGTCGGCCGGGTTCGTCCGCAACTCGCCGCCCGACCTCGGGTGCCTCAACTACAACTTCGAGGTGGCGCGGTTCGTGGACCGCGGCGCGATGAGCGACCTCGGCGACCTGCCCGAGGCGGGCCGGATCAACCCCGACCTGCTGCCGCTCGTCGACCTGACGGCGTCGTACCCCGGGCGCACCAGCGTGCTGCCGTACTCCCTCATGGCCGCCGGTGTGCTCTACAACCGCACGCTCTTCGCCGACCACGGACTGGTGCCGCCGACCACGTGGTCGGAGCTGATCGAGGTCTGCGACGCCCTGACCGACGCGGGCGTGACCCCGTTCTACGGCACCTACGCCGACCCGTGGACGGTGGGGCAGGGGCTGTTCGACTACACCGTGGGCGGGATGGTCGACGTCACCGCGTTCTTCGAGGCCCTGGCCCAGCAGGGCGCCGACACGGGGCCGGACTCGCCGGTCTCGTTCGAGAAGCACCTCCGCGAGCCGGTCGAGCGCATGCTCACCCTGGTGGGCTACTCCAACGCCGACGCCACGAGCCGGGGCTACGGCGACGGCAACCTCGCCTTCGCGCGGGGTCAGGCGGCGATGTACCTCCAGGGCCCGTGGGCGCTCACGGAGATCGCCAAGACGGCGCCCGACCTCGACGTCGGCGTCTTCCCGCTCCCCATGACGGACGACCCGGCGGACCGCAAGGTGCGGGTCAACGTCGACCTGGCGCTGTGGATCCCCGAGATCTCACCCAACCAGGACGCCGCCCGCGAGCTCCTGACGTTCCTCATGCGGCCCGAGGTCATCGACACCTACAACGCCGACAACCTCGGCTTCGGCGTCACCACCGACGCGCCGCCGGTCACCCACCCCACCCTCGTCGAGCTGCAGACCTACTACGACGACGCCCGGTTCTACCTCGGCCCGTCCCAGCTCGTGCCGCAGTCCATCCCGATCCACAACTACGCCCAGGCGCTCGTCACCGGTGCCGACCCGGGCGCCGTGCTGCGCACCGTCGACGCCGACTGGGCGCGGCTGGCCCGCCGCTCCTGAACCCGCCCCCGAACCCGAGGACCTGTCATGGCGACACCAGCCACCACGCTCCCCGAGGCCCGCACCGCAGCGGCCCTCGCCGAGGGAACGTCGGTGCGCCCCGCCCCACGGCGGCGCGTCGACGCGACCTACTACCTGTTCCTGCTGCCCACCGTCGCGCTGTTCACGCTCGCGATCACCGTCCCCGCGATCATGGGCGTGGCCTACAGCTTCACCGACTCCATCGGGTTCGGTGAGGCCCGCTTCATCGGTCTGACCAACTACGCCGTGCTGTTCTCCGACCCGGCGATCCTGAGCTCCTACGGGTTCACCGTCGGGTTCGCGCTGGTCACGGTGGTCGTCGTCAACGTCGTGGCGTTCCTGCTCGCGATCGGGCTGGCGGCCCGCATCCCCGCCCGGGCGGCGCTGCGCACGGTGTTCGTGCTGCCCATGGTGGTCTCCGGCATCATCATCGCCTACGTCTTCAACTTCCTGTTCTCCAACTCGCTGCCGCAGCTCGCCTCCGCCGTCGGGCTCACGGCGCTCCAGGAGAGCGTGCTGGCCGACCCGGACCTGGCCTGGACGGCGATCGTGGTGGTCACGGCCTGGCAGGCGATCCCGTCGGCGCTGCTGGTCTACACCGCCGGCATCGTCTCCATCCCCGGCGAGGTGTACGAGGCGGCCAGCATCGACGGCGCCTCCGGCTGGCGGCAGCTGCGCACCATCACGTTGCCGCTGCTCGCGGGGTACGTGCTGATCAACATGGTGATCGGTTTCAAGAACTTCCTGAACGCCTACGACGTCATCGTGGGCCTCACCGACGGCGGACCGGGCACCGCCACCCGCAGCGTGGCCATGACCATCTTCTCGGGGTTCACCGGCGGCGACTACGCCTACCAGATGGCGAACGCCACCGTCTTCTTCCTCATCGCCCTCGTGCTGGCCCTGGTGCAGCTGCGGCTCACCCGTGGAAAGGTGGCTGTCTGATGTCCAGGCGCATCAATGTCCCGGTCACCGTCGTCCTGCTCGCGTGCACGCTCGCCGTCCTGGTGCCGATCTACGTCACGGTCACGATGGCGCTGAAGACCACCGAGCAGTCGGTGGACGGCAACGCGTTCTCGCTCCCTGCCCCGGTCAGCCTCGACGGGCTGGCCGAGGCCTGGACGCTGACGAGCTTCCCCCGCTCGTTCGCGGTCTCGCTGCTCGTCACGGCGGTCGCGGTCGCCGGGACCGTCGTGCTCAGCTCCGTCGCGTCCTACGCCATCGCCCGCAACTGGGACCGGCGGCTGTTCCGGTGGTCGTTCTTCTACCTGCTCGGCGCGATGTTCCTGCCCTTCCCGGTGCTCGCGCTGTCCCAGGTGCGGCTCACGGGGCTCGCGGGCCTGGACAACCCGGTCGGGGTCGCGATCCTGCACGTGATGTTCCAGCTCTCGTTCAGCACGCTGCTGTACACGGCGTTCCTGCGCTCGCTGCCCGCCGAGCTGGAGGAGAGCGCCCGGCTCGACGGCGCCACCACGTGGCAGGTCTTCTGGCGGCTGGTGTTCCCGCTGCTGGCGCCGATGAGCGCGACGGTGGGCATCTTCGCCTTCCTGGCGTCGTGGAACGACTTCATGATGCCGTTCCTGATCACGTCGGACCCGGCCCTGCAGACCCTGCCGGTGCTGCAGAACATCTTCCAGACCCAGTTCAGCAACAACTACAACGTCGCCTTCGCGTCCTACCTCATGGCCATGGCGCCGGCGATCGTCGTCTACCTCTTCACGCAGCGCTGGGTGATGTCCGGGGTCACCCAGGGCGCCGTCAAGTGACCAGCCCCGGCTAGCCGGTCCCGGCAAGCCGCAGCCAGACAAGCCCAGCCAGACAAGCAAGGAGAACGATCACCTCATGACCGAAGTGATGGAGCCCACCCTCACCCCCGACTCCTCCGCCGGAGACGCCACCTGGTGGCGGCAGGCCGCCGTCTACCAGATCTACCCGCGCGCGTTCGCCGACGCGGACGGGGACGGCATCGGCGACCTCCCGGGCATCACCGCGCACGTGCCGTACCTGCGTGAGCTCGGCGTCGACGCCGTCTGGCTCAGCCCGTTCTACCCGTCGGCGCTCGCGGACGGCGGCTACGACGTGGACGACTACCGCGACGTTGACCCGCGCCTGGGCACGCTCGACGACTTCGACGCGCTGGTGGCCGCGCTGCACGACGCCGGGATCAAGCTGATCGTGGACCTCGTGCCGAACCACACCTCGGACCGGCACGTCTGGTTCCAGGAGGCCCTGCGGTCGCCGAAGGGATCGCCCGCGCGCGACCGCTACATCTTCCGTGACGGCAAGGGGCCGGACGGTGCCGAGCCGCCCGCCGACTGGCAGTCGGTGTTCGGCGGCCCGGCCTGGGAACCGGTCGGGGACGGCCAGTGGTACATGCACCACTTCGCCACCGAGCAGCCGGACCTGAACTGGAAGAACCCCGAGGTCCGGGCCGACTTCCTGCACACGCTGCGGTTCTGGTCGGACCGCGGGGTGGACGGGTTCCGGGTCGACGTCGCGCACGGCCTCGCCAAGGACCTCGGTGAGGAGCTGCCCAGCCAGGCCGAGCTCGACGCTACGCCGCGCGACGGCAACCACCCCCTGTGGGACCGGGACGACGTGCACGACATCTACGCCGAGTGGCGCACGGTCTTCGACTCCTACGACCCGCCCCGCACCGCTGTCGCCGAGGCGTGGGTGGCCGCGGACCGCCGGGCGCGCTACGCCAGCGCCCACGGCCTGGGCCAGGCGTTCAACTTCGACCTGCTGGAGGCCGACTTCGACGCCGGGCAGTTCCGCGAGATCATCACGTTCAACCTGGAGCTCGCTGAGACGTCCGGGTCGTCCACGACGTGGGTGTTCTCCAACCACGACGTCGTGCGGCACGCCACCCGCTACGGACTGCCCCCGCGTGGCACCGGCGCGGCCGGCGGCGACCACACCGCGGAGAAGCAGGGCAAGCGGTGGCTGCTCTCGGGCGGCACCGAGCCCGTGCTCCAGCGGGAGCTCGGGCTGCGCCGGGCACGTGCGGCGACGCTGCTGGAGCTCGCGCTGCCGGGTTCCTCGTACCTCTACCAGGGGGAGGAGCTGGGCCTGCACGAGGTGGCCGACATCCCCGACGAGTCGCGCCAGGACCCGACGTTCTTCCGGAGCCCGGGCATCGAGATCGGCCGCGACGGGTGCCGTGTCCCGCTGCCCTGGACGCGCGAGGGCGCCTCGTTCGGGTTCGGTGCCGGGCCCGCCGACCTGCCGCAGCCGGACTGGTTCGGGGACCTCGCGGTGGAGGTGCAGGAGCAGGACCCGGCCTCGACGCTCGCGCTGTACCGCCGGGCCCTCACCCTGCGCCGGGAGCTCCAGACCGACGAGACCATGGAGTGGCACGACACCGGCCGCGACGACGTGCTCGCGTTCCGCCGGCCGAACGGCTGGCTGAGCGTCACCAACTTCGGTGACGACGTCGTCGACCTGCCCGCCGGCGAGGTGCTGCTGACCAGCGCCCCGCTCGACGGCGGCCGCCTGCCGGGAGCGACCACGGCCTGGCTGCGGGTCTGACCGGCTACCCGGCCCGGCGGCGGTCGAGGCGGTCCGGCAGCCGGTCGAACCCCGCCGACACGTAGGTGGCCACCGCCGGGGTGCGCGCGCTCTCGGTGATGACGACGGCGCTGGACGAGCCGAGCTCACGCAGGGCGGCCACCCCGGCGAGGGTGACCGCCCTGCCGTAGCCGTGCCCGCGGTGGTCCGGGTGCACGCCGAGGGGCTCGATCAGGCCGGGCCGCCCGGCGCCGGCCGACCAGACCGTGGTCGCGCCGACCGCCGTGCCCGCCTCGTCGTAGGCGACCAGGCACCGGGCGTCGGCGTAGAGCGGGCCGGCGGCCATCGCGTGCCAGCGGTCGTCGGTGAACGAGGGGCCGCCGAACGCGGCCCGGTGGACGGCGGTGCGCTCGCCCGCCCGGTCGGGTCCGGCCACCTCCACCCGCACGCCCGGGTCCTCGACCGGGCCGGCGAGGTCGCGCACCAGCGGGGCCCACGGCTCGTCGTCACCCCAGCCCGCCTCGCCGAGCAGCTCGCTCACCAGGGCGCCGGGCGGCGCCTCGACCATGACCTCCCCGCCCGGCAGCACGCCGCGCTCCGGCGTCGTCACGTCGGCCACCATCCTGCGGGCCAGGGACTCGTCCCGGCGCACGTCGGGCGCCGTGCTGAGGCGCAGCAGGTCCGCGCCGTCGAGCAGGCCGACGGCGAGCACGTGTCCGTCCCGTGTCCAGGTGCGGACGGCCGCCGCCGTCGCCGTGGTGCCCCACCGCCAGAACCAGCCGATGTCCCCGGGGTGGAGCTGCACGGGATCCGTGTCGGACTGCCACTCCCGCAGCACGTCGACGGCCCGGGTCAGGTCGTCGGCGCCGGGCACGTTCAGGTGGATCGTCATACCGGCGATCCAAGCCGGGACCGGACCGGCGGGCGACCTTTTTCCCGGCCTCTTCCCGGTCGGTCGCTCTATCAGGAAGCCGGGCAGGTTACTAGCTAGGCTAGACAGTGCTGCGGCGGGTGTCCTTCCTGAGCCGGCCGCCGACCGGGCGACCCGAGGAGGACCACCGCATGGCACAGGAGACATCCACCGACCGGGGCGGGCAGATCGCCGTCACCCTCAGCTTCCTGGTGTGCCTCGCCGGCTCCATGATCGGCGTCGGGGTGTTCGGCGGCACCCCGATCGCGTCGGCCGCGGGCGGCGCGCTCTCCACCGATGCCACGCTCCTGGCTCCCGCGTCGGGTGCCTTCGCGGTGTGGACGGTGGTCTACCTCGGGCTCGCGGGCTACACCGTGCTGCAGTGGTTCCCCGTGGCCGAGGACAGGCAGCGCCGCCTGCGGCTGCCGGTGGCCGGGACCATGCTGCTCAACGCCGCGTGGATCCTGGTGGTCCAGGCGGGCCGGCTCTGGGTGAGTGTGCTGGTCATCGGGGTTCTGTTGATGCTCCTGGGCCGCATCTTCGTGCTGCTGACCCGCACCCGCGCGAGCGGTCCGCTGGACCGCGTGCTGGTCGACGGGGTGCTCGGCGTCTACCTGGGCTGGGTCTGCGTCGCGACCGTGGCCAACGTCGCGGCGGCCCTCGTCGCCTCCGGGTTCGGCGGCGCGGGCCTGACGCCCGACGGGTGGGCGGTCGTCGTGCTGCTGGCGGTCGCCGGCATCGGTGTGGCGCTCGCGGTGCGGGGCCGGGGGCGGTTCGCGGTCGGCGCCGCCATCGCCTGGGGCCTGGCCTGGATCGCCGTGGCCCGGTGGGACGGCGCGCTCCCGTCCGCCCCGGTGGCCTGGACCGCGGCCGCGGCGTCCGCCGTCGTGCTCGGGGTGACGCTGGCCGTGCGTGCGCGGGAGGCGACGCGCACGGCCGCGGCCTGACCCCGGCCGTGCCTCGTCCGGGGGCGTGCGGCTCAGTGCCCGCCGGTGACCACGAAGACCAGACCCGTCACCACGGCCGCGACGACGATCGCGAGGCACAGCACGGCTCCGGCCAGGCGCACGGGACCCGGCCGGGGCGTGCTCGCGGGGACGGCTGCGCCGGTGTGGGGGGCCGGCTCGCCGCCGTCCGCCCGCGCGGCCTCCGGGACCGGTCCGGTGCCGGCCAGGAGGCGCAGTCCCAGGGCGAAGAGCGCGGGGATCCCGGCGCCGACGAGCACGCCCGCCACCAGCACCTGGCCCAGCGCGCCCCACTCGATGAACTCGTTCACGACTGCTCTCCCTTCGAGGTGGTGCCGGCGTTCCCCGCGTCGTCCGCTCCCACGGAGCTGATGGCCCGGCCGACCGAGGAGGCCGTCGCCACGGCGGGCACGGGGGCGACGCGCTCGCCGCCCGTGGCGCCCGTCGTCGCGGCGACCGGCTGCACGTCGGCGCCCTTGTCCTCGTCCCAGTCCTCGTTGACGGTGGCGTGGTTGACGGGCCGGCGCCGCGAGGCGATCCAGATGGCGAGGGTGGACGCCACCAGCACGACGAGCACCGCGATGGTGCCCGCCGCACCGCCGATGGCCGACTCGAGCCAGTGGCACAGCGCGCCGACCAGCCCAGCCGCCGGCAGGGTCAGGGCCCAGGCCACGAACATGCGCCCGGCGACGCTCCAGCGCACCTTCGCGCCCGGCATGCCGACGCCGGAGCCGAGCACCGAGCCGGTCGCGACGTGCGTGGTCGAGAGTGAGAAGCCGAAGTGGCTGGACAGGAGGATGACCGCCGCGGACGACGTCTCCGCGGCCATGCCCTGGCGCGTGTCGATCTCGACGAGGCCCTTGCCGAGCGTGCGGATGACCCGCCAGCCACCCATGTAGGTGCCGACGGCCATGGCGATCGCACAGCTGAGGATGACCCACAGGGGCACGTCGGAGTCGGCGGGCACCGCGCCGCCCGCGATGAGCGCGAGCAGGATGATGCCCATCGACTTCTGCGCGTCGTTGGTGCCGTGCGCCAGCGAGACCAGCGAGGCCGAGCCGATCTGGCCCCAGCGGAAGCCGCGGTTGGTCACGTCCTGGGGCACCCCGCGGGTCAGGCGCGCGACGCACCACGTGCCGAGGCCGGCCACGGCGATCGCGATGAGCGGGGCGAGCAGGGCGGGCAGCAGCACCTTGGACACCACGCCGGTCCACAGCACGCCCGACGTGCCGACCGCCGCCAGCACCGCGCCCACCATGCCGCCGACGAGGGCGTGCGAGGAGCTGGAGGGGATGCCGAGCAGCCAGGTGAGCAGGTTCCAGACGATGCCGCCCACCAGGCCGGCCAGCACCACCGGCAGGGTGATCACCTCGGCATCGACGATGCCCTTGGCGATGGTGGCGGCGACGGCGAGCGAGAGGAACGCCCCGACGAGGTTGAGCACGGCGGACAGCGCGACGGCGGTCCGCGGCCGGAGGGCACGGGTGGCGATGGACGTGGCCATCGCGTTCCCCGTGTCGTGGAATCCGTTCGTGAAGTCGAAGGCGAGTGCTGTCACGACGACGAGCACGAGCAGGAGCGTTTCGGTCACGCCCTCGATGGTCGGAGACGGATCAGGGGTCGAACCGCGATTTCGGGCGAAAGCAAGGCACTGTTCCGCCATCGTTCATCTGATGTTCACCTGACGGGCGACCGGAGGCCTGGCCGGTGTGCCGCGCCTCACTGCGCCAGGGCCTCCCGCAGGGTGCCGGCCACGGCGGCCAGGTCGTCGCTGAAGCTCGTGCCGTCCCCGGCGGTCCAGCGGCGGAAGGCCAGGCCGAGCGTCGCGGCCCCGACCTGCGCCACGAGCGCGGCGGTACCGGGCTCCGCGCCGCGTTCCAGCAGGGCCTCCTCGATCGCCGCGACCACGCCGGCCGCCTTGGTCCGCTCGCGCTCCTGGAGCTCCGGGCTCGCGTCGATCACGACCCGCCGGCGGGCGGCGTGGCGGTGGTCCACGAGCGTGGCCACCTGGGCACCGACGCGGCCGAGGGCGTCGAGCGCCGCGGCGAACGGCGGCGCGTCCGGGTCGGCGGCGAGCACCGCCGCGCGGACGGCGTCCGGCAGGCGTTCCGCGCCCGCGAAGAGCACCTCGCGCTTGTCCGGGAAGTAGCGGAAGTAGGTGCGACGGGTCAGGCCGGCGCGCTCCGCGATGTCCGACACGGTCACCGTGTCGTAGCCGCGCTCCAGGTACAGGTCGAGCGCGGCCTCGGTCAGGCGCTCCTGCGCTCCGGGATCCCATCTCGCCACGGTCAGAGACTAGCACTGATGACACTGTGTGCCATGAGTGCTACCGTGATGATGACACACAGTGACATCACTCGGGTGCGAGCGTGCCCGGCCTGACGAGAAGGAGACCTGCATGGCACAGCGCAGCGGTGGGACGGACGGCCCGGCCCGGGCCGGGGAGATCTGGGTGCTCGGCGCCACCGGGCGGACGGGCCGGGCCGTGGCCGCCCGGCTCGTGGCGGACGGCGTGGCACCCGTCCTGGTGGGGCGCGACGCCGGGCGGTTGCGCCGGGCCGCCGAGCAGCTCGGGCCGGAGCCGGGCGTGCGGACGGTCGTCGCCGCCACCCCCGAGGCGACGGCGGACGAGGTGGCCCGGCAGCGGCCCGCGGTGGTGGTCAACACCATCGGCGACTACGCCCGGACCGCGCTGCCCGTGGTGCGCGCGTGCCTGCCGGGCGGCCACTACGTCGACCTGGCCTCCGACCTGGCGCGATGGAACAGCTCGCCGCGCTGCACGACGAGGCGGAGGGCGCTGGCAGCACCCTGGTCACGGGCGCCGGGTTCGGCGTGCTGGGCACCGAGGCCGTGGTGGCCCGGCTCTGCGCCGGGCGCCCTGTCCCGGCCCGGGTCCGGGTCGACGCCCTCGCGTCGGTGGCCGTCGAGGCGGGTCGGCTGGGCGAGGCGCTGGCCGCCAGCATGGTGGACGTCGCGGCGACCGGCGGCCGCCGCTACGCCGGAGGCCGGCTCGTGCGCACCCGTCTCGGTGCCGACGTCTACCGCCTCACCCTGCCCGACGGCGTGGCGGTGACCAGCGTCGGTGCCCCCTCGGGCGAGCTCTACGGGGCGCGCACGGCGAGCGGCGCCCCGGACGTCGTCGCCACGTCGATGCTCGTCCCGGCCGCCCCCGCGGTCCGGGCGCTGCTGCCGGTGGCGGGTGCGCTGCTGCGGGTGCCCGCGCTACGCCGGCTGGTCGTGTCCCGGCTCGCCCGCGTCGAGCTGCCCGCCTCGCCGCGGCCGCGCGAGCACACCTGGGGGCACGCCGTCGTCACGTGGGCCGACGGCACCGAGCGGGAGGGGTGGCTGCGTGCCGGCGAGGCGATGGACTTCACCGCCGCCGCGGCGGCCACGGTCGCGCAGCGCCTCGCCCGGGGCGAGGGCAAGCCCGGCGCGTGGACGCCGGCCACCGTCCTCGGGCCGGACCTGGCGACCGCGGCGGGCGGCACCTTCGTCGACGGCTGAGACGACGCCGGCCGGGTGCACCAGCCGGCGACGCATCGGCCGGTGCACCTGACCGGTCGCCCTGACTGGTCGCCATGACCGGTCGCCTAGACCGGTCGCCCCGGCCGATGTGGAGGGTCAGCCGGCGTCGAACCGCTCCTCGCCGTCCTTGTCGGGGTTGTCCTCGGGGTGCTCGCCGGGTACGGCTCTCGGGTCCGCCGGGTGCATCGGCGAGTCGTCGGCCGAGTCGTCCGGCGTCCGGTCGGCCGGGGCGCCGTCCGTGCGGCCGCTCGTGCGGTCGTCGGTCGTGCGGCCGCTCGCACCGTCGGTGGTGCCGGGACGCTCGCGGTAGGTCTCGCTGTCGCTCTCGCTCATGGCTGCTCCTTCCGGACCGGGCGACCGGCGGTGCGAGCGGCCGGTCGCAGGTGGTGCGGCGCCCCGATCGAGCGGACGACCGGGGCGCCGCCCTCCGACCGTAAGGCTGCCTCACGGCACTCGCACCCAGACCCCGTGCCGGACGTCGTGTGCCGGCCCGGCGCGCCGAGGCACGTCAGGTCCGGCACGTCGAGTCCGGCCGACCAGGCCCGATCCGACAGCCTCGTGCTACAGCCCCAGGAGCTGGGCGTGCAGGTCGAGCAGGCTGGTCGCGTGCAGGTCGAACGTGTCGTCCGGCGCGGGCGGGTCGCCGTCGGCCCGTGGCACGTACGCCGTGCGCATCCCGGCGGCGGCCGCGGCACGCAGGTCCCACGCGTGCGCGGCGACCATGACGGGCGTCCCCGAACCCGTCGGTGCCGTGTCCAGGGCCAGCTCGTAGACGGCCGGGTCCGGCTTGTAGCTGCCCGCGTCCTCGGCCGACAGCACCTGGTGCCACCGCAGGCCCGCGTTGGTGCTCAGCCCGGCGAGCACCCGGCGGCTCGCGTTCGAGAGGCCGATCACGGTGACGTCCGCGGTGAGCAGGTCCAGGCCGGCCACCGTGTCCGGCCACGGCTGCAGCCACTCCGACGCGTCCGTCAGCCGGGCGGCGGCGTCCGGCAGCAGGAAGCCGTCGCGGACCAGCCCGGCCACCGCCTCGCGGTCGAGCTCGTGGCTCGGCACGAAGGCGCGCCGGCCCGCCACGATCGCACGCTCCTGGTGGGCCACGTGGGCCAGCCAGCGGCGGGCGACCTCGGCCGCGGCCCCGCTGTCGAGCGCGGCCATCGCCGACACGTGCCGCCCCATGCTCCCGGTCTGGTCCACCAGGGTGCCGAGAACGTCGAAGACGACGGTCGGCCGGGTGGTCTCCTTCGTCGCAGGCTCCATCCGTCCACCGTAGTGCGCCCGGAGGCCGTCGTCAGAGGGGCTGGGGCACCCGGCCCCGGTCGGCCCAGACCGTGCCGCGGCGCTCGAACTCGAAGAAGCCCTCGACCGCCCGGGCGATCCTCGGGCCGGCCTCGCGCTCCAGCACGTACAGCCCGAGGTCCAGGCCCGACGTCACGCCGCCCGCCGAGAGCAGGTCGCCGTCGTCCACCACCCGGGCGTCGACGACGTGCACACCCGTCTCCTTCAGCAGGTCAGTGCCCAGGGCGTTCGTGACGGCGGTGCGCCCCTGCAGGAGCCCCGCCATCGCCAGGGCGAGGGATCCCCCGCACACCGTGGCCACGGTGACGTCCGGGTTGGCCAGGGCCCGCCGGACCAGCGGCATCGCGGCCGACTGCGCGAAGCGGGCCAGCAGTGCGGGGATCGTCTCGGCGCCGTCCTCCGGGCCGCCCTCGACCGGGCCCACGGCTCCGGGGACGACGACGTAGCCCGGCCGGTCGGGGTCCAGCCCGCTCCGGGCGTCCAGGCTGATCCCCGGGATGCCCGAGGCGACGGCTCGCGGCCCCTCGGCGGCCACGAGCTCGGCGGTCGTCGCGCCACCGACCATGCCGCCGGCGGTCAGGACCTCGTAGATCCCGATCACGTCCAGCGGGTCGAATCCGTCGAACAGGACGACCTGGGCCGACACGGCCATGATGATGCTCCCTCGGTGCGGTCACGGGCGCCGGAGTGGCGCCCCCGACCATGCTCGGCGGCACCCTCGCAGCCGGGACAGCGGCCGGGCGGCCATAGACCGACGAGATCTGGCCAGCCGCCCCGGACCCGCGAGATCTCGCTCTCGTGCCGGATAGCGTGGGCGCGTGCACACCGTCGCTGTCGTCGCCCTGCCGGACACGATCATCTTCGATCTGGCCACGCCCGTGGAGGTCTTCGGCCGTGCCCGCCTGCCCGACGGGCGCCCCGCCTACCAGGTGCTGGTCTGCGGCACCGAGCCGGTGGTCGAGGCGGGCCCGCTGCGCATCGGGACCGACCTGGGGCTCGAGGCGCTCGCACGGGCGGACACCGTCGTCGTCCCCGGGCGGATCCGGCCGGAGGACCCCGCACCCGAGGCCGCGCTCGCCGCGCTCCGTGCGGCCGCGGCGGACGGGACCCGCATCGCGTCCGTCTGCGTGGGGGCCTTCACGCTCGCGGAGGCCGGGCTCCTCGACGGGCTGCGCGCCACGACGCACTGGCTCGCCGCCGACGCCCTGGCCCGCCGGTACCCGGCCGTCGAGGTGGACGCCGGGTCGCTCTACATCGACAACGGGCAGATCCTCACGTCGG
The DNA here is from genome assembly GCF_044547525.1 of Promicromonospora sp. NPDC052451. Taxonomy (NCBI): domain Bacteria; kingdom Bacillati; phylum Actinomycetota; class Actinomycetes; order Micrococcales; family Promicromonosporaceae; genus Promicromonospora; species Promicromonospora sp. NPDC052451. Next base: position 255,286 of record NZ_JBIUAP010000005.1, on the reverse strand, counting down.
CCGGCGCGGCCGCCGGCCTCGACCTCTGCCTGCACCTCGTGCGCCGGGACCACGGCGTCGCCGTCGCGGCGGACGCCTCCCGGCTCTCCGTGACGCCGCTCCACCGGGACGGCGGGCAGGCGCAGTTCATCCTGCGCAACCCGCCCACCTTCCGGACCGCGACCCTCGAACCCGTGCTCCGGTGGATCGAGGAGAACGCCCACACCGACCTGGCGCTCGCCGACGTCGCCGCGGCCGCCCGCACGAGCGTGCGGACCCTCAACCGCCGGTTCCACGAGGAGACGGGGCAGAGCCCCATGCAGTGGATCGCCGGGGTGCGCATCCGGCACGCGCAGGAGCTGCTGGAGACCACCGACTACGGCGTCGAGCGGATCGCGCGGCAGGTGGGCTTCCCGAGCCCGAGCACCTTCCGTGCGCTCTTCCGCCGCGCCACCGGGGTCACCCCGAGCGGCTACCGGGTCACCTTCCGCGGGCGCGACGCCGCGTAGCGCGGCGGCCGGCGTCCCGTCAGCCGGCGGCGCGCAGGCCGCGCAGCGTGAACTCGAGCCGCCGGCGGTAGCCGTCGCGTGGCTGCTGCTCGCAGGCGCGCGCGATGATGCCGCGCTCCCAGACGAGCAGGTCCACGTCCTGCGGGGTGAGATCGCCGCGGATCACCCCGGTGGCCTGGGCGTCGGCGAGGAAACCGGCAGCCGCCGCGCTGGCGTGCTCGCACAGGGCGGTCACCGGCGCCGAGCCGGGGAGCGCCCGCAGCAGGACGTCGTTGGCGGCGGGCTCGTCGTACTGGAGCAGCCAGATCTGCCGCAGATAGGTCTCGAACCGCTCGACCGGGTCGTCGACGGCGGCGGCCGCGGTGATGATGCCCCGGATGCGCTCGGCCACGAGGTCCTCGACCACCGCGTCGATCAGGCCCTGCCGGCCCCCGAAGCGGTGGTAGATGGTGCCCTTGCTGACCCCGGCCGCGCGCGCCACCTCCTCCAGCGGGGTGTTCAGGCCGCCCGCGCGGAAGACGTCGAGGGCAGCCGTGCGGATGCCCTCGACGTTGCGCCGCGCGTCGGCGCGCAGGCGCGGGGACTGGGAGGTCACCGGGCGGCTCCGGCCGCCGCCGAGCCGACCGTCTCGTTCCAGCTCGTCTCGAGCGCCTGCAGGAACGCCTCCACCGGCTGAGCGCCGGAGACGGCGTACTTCTCGGCGAACACGAAGAACGGCACCCCGTTGATGCCGTACTGCCGGGCCTGGCGCAGGTCCGCCTCGACGGCCTCGGCGTACTCTCCGCTCGCCAGGGCGGCGAGGGTCGCCGCGCGGTCCAGGCCCACCTCGGCGGCCAGGTCCGCCAGCACCTCGTGGTCGGAGACGACGAGCCCCTCGGTGAAGTACGCCTGGAAGAGCCGGCGGATCATCTCGCGCTGCTTGCCGTGCGCCGCGGCGAAGTGGCTGAGCTGGTGCGCCGTGCGGGTGCTGACGGCCTGCGCGCGGTCCAGGTGGTACTCCAGGCCGACCTGCGCGGCGCGTGCCGAGACCTGCTCGTTCATCGCCACGGCCTGCTCGCGGGGGATGCCGTGCTTGGCCGCGAGGTGGTCGGCCGGGTTGACCGGGGCGTCGCCGTCGCGGACCTCCGGCATGAGCAGGAAGCTGTGGTAGCGCACCTCGACGCCCGAGGCGTGCGGGAACTTCTCCAGCGCCTGGTCGAGCAGGGCGTCACCCATGTAGCAGAACGGGCACACGACGTCGCTCCACACGTCGACGACGAGCCGGCCCGCCGAGCCGAACGCCTCGCCGGCCATCAGGAGCACACCCCGTCCAGGTCGCAGACGCCGAACGCCTCGCCCACGGGCAGGAGCTCGAACGGCATCGGGGTGACGGGGGTGGTGCCGGCGGTCTCGGGTGCCGGCTCGTGGGCGGCCTCGGCGACCGGCGCCGGCTCCGCGACCGAGTTACTTGACGTCATGGTCAAGAACCGTAGGATAACTTGAACAGTGCGTCAAGATGGCGCGGGACGAGTCGCGACGGGATGGACCGAGAGATGTCCGCTGTGCAGTTCGAGCTCTTCACCTCGGCCTTCTGCGGCCCGTGCCACCACACGCGGGCCGTCCTGGCGGAGGCGGTGCGGATCGTCCCGGGCGCCACGATGGTGGAGCACGACGTGGCCCACGAGGCGGGCCTGGCCGAGTCGCTCGACATCCGGTCCACCCCCATGGTCCTCGTCCGGGACGCGGACGGCGCCGAGGTGTTCCGCGCCGCGGGGGCCCCGACGGTCGCCCAGGTGCTGGTCGCGGCAGAGCGCGCGCTGCGCTGAGCGAGACCAGGCCCATGTCGGACGCCACGGGCCTGCGGCTCCGGTTCGGTGCCGGCGCTGCGGGCGTCGAGCGTCTCGAGGCGTCGTTGGTGGGCGAGAGCTTCGCGCCGCACCGGCACGACACGTACGCGATCGGGATCACGCTGGCCGGGGTGCAGAGCTTCCGGTACCGCGGGGAGCAGCGCTACTGCATGCCGGGCGAGGCGCACGTGCTGCACCCGGACGAGGTGCACGACGGCACGGCCGGCACGGCCGAGGGCTTCCGCTACCGGATCGTCTACCTCGACCCGGGCCTGGTCCGGGAGGCCCTGGGCGACGGGCCGCTGCCGTTCGTGCCCGATCCGGTGATCGGGCGGCGGGCCGTGCCCTCCGCGCTGGTGGGGTACCTGCGAGGGATCGACGACCCGATCGGCGAGTTCGAGCGGGTGGAGCTCGCCGCCGACCTGGCGGGGATGCTGGCCGGCCACGCGTCGCCGTCGACGGTCACTCGTCGCTCGCTCCCGCTGGCTGCGCTGCGGAACGTGCGCGAGCTGATCGACGACGACCCGGCCGTGCTGCACCCGACGAGCCGGTACGAGGAGGTGTCCGGGCTCGACCGGTGGGCGGTCGCCCGCCAGTTCCGGGCGGCGTACGGCACGAGCCCGACCCGCTACCGCACGATGCGGCAGCTCGCCCGGGCGCGCAGGCTGATCGCCGCCGGACGGTCCCTCGCCGAGGCCGCGGCCTCCGCGGGCTTCGCCGACCAGAGCCATCTCGGCCGCATGTTCAAGCGGGCCTACGGGCTGACGCCGGCACGCTGGGCCGCCGCGGTGGCGAGCGGCAGCGCACCCGGTGAGTCAGCACAATCGTTCAAGACCGCGGGGCGTGGACGCCGGTAGAAACGGTCGCGTGACCACCGGATTCCTCGGGCTCGGGGTGATGGGGCAGCCCATGGCCCTCCATCTCGCCCGCGAAGGCAAGCCGCTGATCGTCTGGAACCGCACCCGGGCGAGGACCGAACCGCTGCGCGAGGCCGGTGCGCGCGTTGCCGGCTCGCCCGCCGAGGTGTTCGGCGCGGCGCGGGTCGTGATCGTCATGCTGAGCGACGAGGCGGCCATCGACGAGGTGCTCGGCCGGGGGACGCCGGCCTTCGCGGACCTCGTCGCCGGCCACGTCGTCGTCAGCACGAGCACGACGTCGGCCGGGTACTCGGCCGGTCTGGCGGCCGACGTCGAGCGCGCCGGCGGCAGCTATGTCGAGGCGCCCGTCTCCGGATCGCGCAGGCCCGCCGAGGACGGCGAGCTGGTGGTCATGCTGGCCGGTGAGGGGCCTGTCGTGGACGAGGTGCGGGAGATCCTACGGCCGGTCAGCCGGGAGACCGTCCTGTGCGGGGCCGTGCCTCGCGCGACGCTGCTCAAGCTGTCCACGAACACGTTCCTCATCGCGATGGTCACCGGCCTGGCCGAGGCGTTCCACTTCGCCGACCGGCACGGGCTGGACCGCCGTCTGCTGGCCGCGGTGCTGGACGCGGGGCCGATGGCGAGCAACGTCTCGCGGATCAAGGCCGACAAGCTCCTCGACGACGACTTCTCCGTCCAGGCGGCGATCCCCGACGTGCTGAAGAACAACCGGCTGGTCGTCGAGGCCGGTCGGCAGGCCGGGACGAGCACGCCGCTGCTCGACGTCTGCCTCGCGCTCTACGGCGAGACCGCGGCGCTCGGGCACGGTGGGTCCGACATGGTGGCCGTGATCAGGGCGATCGAGGCGAGGACCGCCGCGGGGCACGCGTCGCAGGACGTGCCCGGGGACGCGCGAGACGGCTGAGCGGCCGGCGGCTCAGGCCGCTGCCGCCCAGGACAGCGCGCGCAGGCACCCCGAACGGATGTCGTCGAGGTGCGCGGCCCGTTCCGCGGGTGGCGCGGCCCGGTACAGGCCCTGCCGCGCCGCGGTCAGCCCCGGGCCGAGGCGCAGGTGCAGGCCCCAGGTGAGGTGGGCGGTGGCGAAGCCCAGGGCCGCCTCGGCGCGCAGGTCGGAGCCGGCCAGCTCGCTGAGCGCGCGGCCGTAGGCGTCGAGGAGGGCGGGCTCGTCGAGCTCGCCGTGCCCACCGAAGGCGCGGTAGAGGGAGACGAACGTGCCCAGGTCGAACCCGACGGGACCCACCCCGGCGTGCTCCCAGTCGATGAGCGCGAGGTCGCCGGCCGGGTCCAGGCCCGCGTTGCGCGGGGTGAGGTCGCCGTGGACGAGCGTGGCGGGCAGCCCCTTGGCGCGCGTCACCAGGGAGTCGGACGCGTCCAGGCAGGCGTGCAGGGCGCGGACCTGCTCGGCGGTGAACAGCGTGCGCAGCAGCGGTTCGTGGGCCAGGGCGTCCAGGTTCTCGTGGCCGGTGTCCCGGTGGTGGGCGTACGCGGCGTAGCCCTCCCGCTCCAGCCAGGGCGTGTCCAGCAGGTCGGGGCGGGACTCGCCCGGTACGTACAGCAGGGCCGTGCGCCGGGCCGCGACCAGCGCCGCCTGGGGCGTCCAGCTCTGCTGGAGCACGGCGCCGACGTCGCGCATGACGATCCAGGCACGGCCGTGGTGGCTGAGCACGGTGGCGTCGGGCGGCGTCGTCAGACCGTCCGGGAGCAGGCCGGGCAGCCCGCTCCGGAAGAAGCGGCCCTCGCGCTCGTCCAGCCCGTCGTCGCGCGAGTCCAGCAGCGACTGCCGGCCCCAGGCCGGGACCTTGACGATCCACAGGGACGCGCCCGCGTCCGGCGCCGCGACGGCGACCCGGAGCACCGCCGCCTGGCCCAGCCCGGACGACAGGTCGCGCACCGAGAGCACCCGCACGCCCGTGCCCCACGGGCCCGGGCGGGAGTCGAGGACCGCCCGGATCGTCTCGGCGTCGGGCAGGGCATGGTCGGTCATCGGGTCCGTGCCTTCCTCGCGACTGGGGTGCGGGTGGCGACACGCTACCGGCGGTGCGCGGGGGAGCGCTTCACGAACCGGGATATCCGGGCGCGCCGCGGGAGGGCTGTCCCGGCGTGGCGGTAACGGTCAGCCGGCGGTCAGGATCTCCACCCCGAGCCCGGCGACCTGCTCGACGACAGGATCGTGCGGGTCGGCGTCCGTGATCACGCCGTTGACCTTCGTCCAGGGCAGCACCCGGAACCGCGACGCCGTCCCGATCTTCTCCGAGGAGGCCAGCACGTACGTCTCGGCCGCCCGAGCGGACAGCGCGCGCTTCATCGCGGCCTCCTCGGCGTCGCCCGTGGTCAGCCCGGCCTCAGGGTGCACGCCGGTGACGCCGAGGAGGCAGAGGTCGGCGGACACGTTCTGCGCCGCCTCGACCGCCGCGGCGCCGGAGGCGACCGCCGAGTGCTTGAAGACGCGCCCGCCGAGCAGGAAGACCTCGGCGCCGGGGTGGTCGAGGAGCGCAACGGCGACCGTCGGGCTGTGCGTGATCACGGTGCAGGCCAGGTCGGGCGCCAGGGCCCGCGCGACGGCGAGCGCGGTGGTGCCGCCGTCGAGGATCAGCGCGCCACCCGGTCGCACGAGCCCGGCGGCCACGGCGGCGACACGGCGCTTGCTGTCCGGGGCCACGGCCTGCCGGTCGGCGTACCCCACCACCGCCGGGGACACGGGCAGGGCGCCGCCGTAGACGCGTTGGCAGAGGCCCTCGGCGGCCAGGTCGCGGAGGTCGCGTCGCACGCTGTCCTCGGAGATCCCGAGGTCGGCCGCGACGTCCTTGGCCACGACCTTGCCCTCACGGGCCAGCAGGGCGAGCAGGTGGTCACGTCGTTCGGCAGCCAGCATTCCGGTTCTCTCCCGTTGTTGCACGTTTCTGCATGTATCGTAGCAGTCGTGAACGACAAGCCCCTGCTCATCCTGATCGCCGGCCCCTACCGCTCCGGGACGGGCGGTGACCCGCAGGCGATGGCCGACAATCTCGCTCGTCTCGAGGCCGCGGCCTGGCCCGTGTTCGAGGCCGGCCACGTGCCCGTGATCGGGGAGTGGATCGCCCTGCCGGTGCTGCGCTCGGCCGGCGCCGGGCCCACGGACCCCCGGGCCGACCAGGTCCTGTACCCCGCGGCCGACCGCCTGCTCGCCCACTGCGACGCCGTCCTGCGGCTGCCGGGCGACTCCACCGGGGCGGACCAGGACGTCGCGACGGCCCGCCTCCGCGGCCTGCCCGTCGACCACGACGTCGCCGAGATCCCGCGGCGCGTCCCTCGGGAGGCCGCGTGACGGGGCGTCCCGGCGTCGACGTCCCGGACGGCCGGGGGCGGACCGGCCTCGACCAGGCCGGGCGGGCCCTGGACCGCAACCCCGGTGTCGTGGTCCGCGACGTGGAGCTCACCTCCCAGGGCTGGCACGTGCTGCGCCGCACCACCTTCGACCACCGCCGACGCGACGGTCGCTGGGAGACGCAGCAGCGCGAGACCTACGACCGCGGCAACGGGGCGGTGGTGCTGCCCTACGACGTCGGCCGCCGCCGCGTGCTGCTCACCCGGCAGTTCCGCTACCCGGCCTACGTCAACGACCATCCCGACGGGATGCTCGTCGAGGCCGCCGCCGGGTTGCTCGACGCGGACGACCCGCTCACCGCCGTCCGGCGCGAGAGCCTGGAGGAGCTGGGGCTGCGCCTCGGCGACCTGACCGAGGTCTTCGACGCCTACATGAGCCCCGGCTCGGTGACCGAGCGTCTTCACTTCTTCGCCGGCCCCTACACCCCGGCCGACCGGACTGGCGCGGGCGGCGGGCTGGAGGCCGACGGCGAGGACATCGAGGTGCTCGAGCTGCCGTTCGCCGAGGCGCTCGCGATGACGCGGGACGGGCGCATCGTGGACGGCAAGACGATCATGCTGCTGCAGTGGGCGGCGCTGGACGGTCCGTTCGGGTCCGGTCGCTGACCCCGCCGTCCGACGTGGTCAGGCATAGCCTGGGTCCGTCCCTCACGGAAGGAAGCACCATGTCCCGCGTCCTGATCATCGGTGGCCACGGCAAGATCGCGCTCCTGCTCGCCCCTCTGCTCGTGGAACGGGGTGACGTGGTCACCAGCGTGATCCGCAACCCCGACCACGCGGACGACGTCGCGGCGACCGGGGCCATCCCGCTGGTCGCCGACGTCGAGCACCTCGACACCGACGGCCTCGCCGACGTGGTGCAGGGGCACGACGCCGTCGTGTGGTCCGCGGGCGCCGGCGGCGGCAACCCGGAGCGGACCTACGCCGTCGACCGGGACGCCGCCGTGCGGTCGATCGACGCCGCCCGCTCCGAGGGCGTGCCGCGCTACGTCATGGTGTCCTACCTCGGCGCGCAGACCGACCACGGCGTGCCCGAGGACAGCTCCTTCTTCGCCTACGCCGAGGCCAAGGCCGCGGCCGACGAGCACCTGCGCGCCTCCGGCCTCGGGTACACGATCCTCCAGCCCGGCCCGCTCACGCTCGACCGGCCCACCGGTCTCATCGAGGTGGTGAACCCCGGCGACGGCCGCGTCTCGCGCGCCGACGTCGCCGCCGTGGCCGCCGCCGTGCTCGCGGACGAGAGCACCGTGGGGCGCACCATCCCGTTCGGCAACGGCGCGACCCTGATCACGGACGCCCTCGCCGGGCTCCCGGACGCGGGCGATCAGTCCGAGTGAGCACTTCCCGGCGGACCGGGCCGGGGCCCGGCCGCCGCACCTACGATCGGCGGATGCCTCAGCTCGCCGTCGGCGCCGTGCTCGGCGTCCTCCTGCTCACCGCCTGTCAGGCCGCGCCCGGTGCGAGCCACGACGAGGAACGGCCGGCGACGTCGGCCGCCGTCGCGGAGGTGACGCTCCCGCCGACCAGCGGCCGGTTCGACTACCAGCTCGGCGCGGCCTACGAGCCCGCGGGCGGGCTCGACGTCGTGGTGCGGGACGCCACCGCGGACCCGGCGCCGGACGCCTACAACGTCTGCTACGTCAACGGGTTCCAGACCCAGCCCGGCGAGGACGGCCTCTGGCTCGACGGCAACGAGGACCTCCTGCTGCACGACGCCGCGGGGGAGCTGGTGGTTGACCCCGACTGGCCCGACGAGTACGTGCTCGACCCCGGCACCGAGGAGCGGCGTGAGCGCATCCTGGGCATTCTCGGACCGGTGATCACGGGGTGCGCCGACGCCGGCTTCGACGCCGTCGAGATCGACAACCTCGACACGTGGACACGGTTCACCGAGCCGGCGACCGGCCTGATCGAGCAGGCCGACGCCCTCGCGCTCGCGGCGGAGTACATCGACGTGGCGCACGGGGCGGGTCTCGCCATCGGGCAGAAGAACGCCGCGGAGGCGACCGCCGAGGGGCACGACCTCGGCTTCGACTTCGCCGTGACGGAGGAGTGCGCGGCCTACGACGAGTGCGGGTCGTACACCGGGGTGTACGGGCAGCACGTGCTCCAGATCGAGTACACGGACAACCTGCCGCAGGGCTTCGACGTGGTCTGCGCGAGCGCGGACCGCGCACCGCTGACCATCCTGCGCGACCGCGACCTGGTGGGGCCGGACGACGGGGCGTACGCGTACGAGCAGTGCTGACCTGCGGGTGAGCGCGCCGGGCCACCGGGGACGGGCGTGGCCCGGCCGGTGCTTATCCTCGACGCATGACATCCCCTCTCGCGCTGCCGCCGGACCCCCGAGATGCCGGCCCGTCCGGACGCAAGGGGTTGCTCACCGAGCACATCGCGCGGCAGCTCGAGCAGCAGATCCGGTCGGGCGAGCGGGCGGTGGGCACCAAGCTGCCCTCCGAGCGTGAGCTCGCGACGCAGTTCGGGGCGAGCCGGAACGTGATCCGGGAGGTGCTGCGCCGGCTGGAGGCGACCGGACTCATCGAGGTGGCCGCCGGTCGTGGGTCGTTCATCGCGGACCAGTCCTCCGGGCGTGCGCGCGGGTACGACGCGCTCTACCGCACGGAGCGGCCGACCGTGCGACAGCTCATCGAGGCGCGGATCCCGCTCGAGGTCGAGATCGTGGGGCTGGCCACCGAGCGGGCCTCGGACGAGCAGGTCGAGGCCATGGCGGCCGCCGACGAGCGGATGCGGCGTGCGCGCGACGTGGTCGAGAAGGCGCGCGAGGACCTCGCGTTCCACGACGCCATCGCGGCGGCCTGCGGCAACCCCGTGCTGCGGATCATGCTGTCGTCGATCGGCGGCCTCATGTTCGAGATGATGCTGCGCTCCAACTCCGACCCGGGCATCGCCGAGCCGGGGGTGCCGCACCACCCGGAGATCCTTGCCGCGATCCAGGCACGTGACGTCGAGCAGGCCCGGCTGCGCATGCGCGAGCACCTGGCGCTCGGGCTGCGCACCTATGGTCCGGACCTCGACGTGGGCCTGGACCTGATGGCGTCGCGGCACATCGAGACCCTGCTGGGGCGGTAGGAGGCGCGGGCCGCAGCCCTTTCCGGCCCGGGCCACCGCCTTTGGACCCTCCGGAGACCCGTGCTACCGTCCAACTGGTCCTACCAGTTGGACCACTAGCCATCCTTCCCCGTCGAGTGCGGGATGTTCGCCCTTCCGGAGGCGGACAGAGAGCGAATATCCCGCACTCGACGGGTTCACACATGGGGGTGTGGAGTACCTGTGCCATCGACCATCACGCCGCAGCGGGGCGGGCAGCTGAGCCGGCGGGCGTTCGGCGTGCTCGCCGCCGCGTCCGTCCTGGCGGCCTGCACGCGCGGCCCGCGGACGGCGAGCCCGGACGCCCCGTTGCGGGTGCTCGCGATCAACCACGTCTGGACGCAGGCGATCAGCCGGTACCTGCCCGAGCTCGAGGAGCAGATCGGCCGCAAGGTGTCCCTGCGGATGCTCACCGCCGACCAGCTCACCTCGAGCTTCAACGTCAAGCTCAACGCCTCGGCCACCGACATCGACGTCATGACGGTCCGGCCGCTGCAGGACCAGCTGATGTTCGCCCGCAACGGCTGGATCGCCGACCTCACCGACCGGGTCGAGGGCGACCGCGACTTCCGGTGGACCGACTTCCAGGACGCCCCGCGCGAGCGCTCGGTCACCCGCGGTGCGGCCGTCAGCGTCCCGGTCGTGACCGAGCGGCCCGCGCTCTACTACCGCAGGGACCTGCTGGAGGACTTCGGGGGAGCGCCCGCGACCCTCGACGACATGCTCGACATCGCCCTGGAGCTCGAACGGCGCAGCGAGGGCTTCTTCGGGTACGTCGGCCGTGGTCAGCGCAACGGTGCCGTCTCGCAGTGGTCGAGCTTCCTGTACTCCTTCGGGGGCGACTTCACGCACGACGGGCGGTCCGGGATCGGCACGCCCGAGGCGATCGCCGCGTACGAGTACTACGGGCGCCTGCTGCACGAGGCGGGCCCGCCCGGCGTCACGAACATGAGCCTGGAGCAGGCCATGCCGATCTTCGCGCAGGGCAAGGCGGCGATGTACATCGACGCCGACGCCATCTACAGCAACTTCCTCGACGAGAAGATCTCCACCGTCACCGACACCGTCGGGTTCGCGCCCTTCCCGGCCGGGCCGGCCGGGTCCGTCCCGCACAACATCCCGTCGTGGAGCCTCGCGATCAACGAGTTCTCGCTGCTGCGGGACGACGCGTGGGAGTTCCTCCGCTGGGCGGCCAGCCCGCAGATGGTCGCGCGGCTGCAGTCCGAGGGCATCCCCGGCGCCCGCCGGTCCGTCTGGGACGATCCGGCGACGCTGGCGTCCTTCCCGGCGGAGCTCGCCGAGACCATGCAGGTCAACGCGGCGAACGGCATCGGGCACGACCGTCCCGACGTCATGCAGGTGGGCCGCGCCCGCGACATCGTCGGCCGACCGATCGTGTCCGGCATCGTCGGCGAGGACGTGCCGTCGGTCGCCGCCGACGCGGATGCCGAGTTCAACGACTTCCTCGTCCGTGACAACCGTCAGCGGGAGTTCTGATGACGACGACCACCGCGCGCCCCGCGACCGGCCGGCGCACCACGCCGTCCGGCACGCCGATGGTGACCTTCGAGCAGGCGAACCGCCGCCTCAAGTGGGCCTTGCTGGCCCCGGCCCTCGGGTTCGTGGGCCTGATGATCGTGTTCCCGCTCGCGTTCACGATCAACCTCAGCCTGACCGACGCGTTCGGCGCCGTGAACGCGGGCAACACCTGGGTGGGCCTGCAGAACTTCGCCGACGCCCTGACCGACACGCGCCGGTTCTGGCCCGCCGTGGGCCGCACCGTCGTGTTCACGCTCGGCGCCGTCGTGCTGGAGACGGTGCTCGGGCTGGCCCTGGCGATGCTGATGCGCAAGTCGTTCCGCGGCATGGAGGTCGTCCGCACCATCCTGATGGTGCCGCTGCTGGCCACCCCGGTCGCCATCGGCATCCTGTGGATGCTCATCCTCGACCCGACCAATGGCATCGCGAACCACCTGCTCGGGTTCGTCGGCATCCCGCCCCAGGAGTTCCTCGGGTCGGTGTCGCAGTCGCTGCCCACCCTCATGCTCATCGACGTGTGGCAGTGGACGCCCATGATGACCGTGCTGCTGCTCGCGGGCCTGACCACGCTGCCGGAGGAGCCGGAGGAGGCCGCCCGCGTCGACGGCGCCAACGCCTGGCAGCGGTTCGTGCACATCATCCTGCCGATGCTGCGCACCACGATCCTGACGGCCCTGGTGCTCCGCGGCGTCGACGCCCTGAAGACGTTCGACCTGATCTACGCGACCAAGGGCCCGGGCGGCGGCTCGGACTTCGAGGCCGAGACGCTGAACGTCTACGCCTACGGTCTCACCTTCGACTACCAGGAGTACGGCCTCGCCTCGGCCGTCCTGGTCCTGTTCACGCTGTTCATCGTCGCGATCGTGGTCGTGCTGCGGCGCCGGACCGAGAGGAGCGCCTCGTGAGCGCCGTGACCACCCCCGCCCCCGGCGGCGCGCCCGTGCGTGCCTCGCAGCGCGTCGTCGCCCGACGGCGCCGCGGCCCGCAGCGTGCGCTGGGCGCCCTGCGCGCCGTGCTGATCGTGATCGTGTGCGCCGTCATCGCACTGCCGATCGTGTGGATGATCGCGGCCGCCTTCAAGACGAACGTGCAGGTCACCGATCCCACGGTCGGCCTGGCCTTCTCGCCCACCTGGGACAACTTCCGGGGCGTCCTCTCCGACGGCGCCCTCGTGCAGTCACTGGGCAACTCGCTGCTCATCGGCGTCGTCTCGACGGCGCTCAGCATCGTCATCGCGGTACCCGCCGCCTGGGCCGTGGGCCGGTTCCGGATGCGCCGCACCGGCTCGGTCGTGCTCGTGGCCCGCATCATCCCGGCCATCTCGCTGCTCGTGCCCTGGTACTACATGTTCGCGCAGCTCGGCCTGGTGGGCAGCCACCTGGTGCTGATCCTCAGCCACATGTTCGTCTCGGTGCCGCTGATCCTGTGGATCATGATCGGCTTCTTCGAGGGGCTGCCGGTCGAGCTGGAGGACGCCGCCCGCACCGACGGGCTGTCCGCCTTCGGGGCGTTCCTGCGGATCGCGCTGCCGCTGGCGGCGCCGGGTACGGCGTCGGCGGCCGTGCTCGCGTTCATCTTCAGCTGGAACAACTTCATCTTCGCCCTCATCCTCGCCGACGAGCGGACCATGACCATGCCCGTGCTGCTGTTCAACTTCATGTCCTACGCCAGCACCGACTGGGGCGGGCTCATGGCCGCCGCCACCCTGATGACGGTGCCGGTGCTGCTGGCCGCCGTCTTCGGGCAGCGCTACCTCGTGGCGGGCCTGACCGCCGGCGCCACCAAGGGCTGACGCCCTCCCACGTCCCTCCGACAGCCACCGACAGAAGGTTCCCCATGAAGATCGTCGACGCGAAGGTCGTCGTCACCTCGCCCGGCCGCAACTTCGTCACGCTCCAGATCACCACGGACGACGGGGTGACCGGCCTGGGCGACGCCACCCTCAACGGCCGGGAGCTCGCCGTGGTCAGCTACCTGCGCGACCACGTCGTGCCGCTGCTGATCGGCCGCGACCCGCACCGCATCGAGGACACCTGGCAGTACCTCTACCGCGGCGCCTACTGGCGCCGGGGGCCGGTGACGATGGCCGCGATCGCCGCCGTCGACGTCGCGCTGTGGGACATCAAGGCCAAGGTGGCCGGCCTGCCCCTGTACCAGCTCCTGGGCGGCGCGAGCCGTGACCGGGTCCGCGCCTACGGGCACGCCAACGGCTCCAGCCTGCCCGAGATCTTCGACTCGGTCCGGGCCCTCCAGGAGCGCGGCTACCAGAGCATCCGCATCCAGAGCGGCGTGCCGGGCCTGAAGTCCGTCTACGGCGTGCACACCATGACGTCGGCCGACGGGTCCGCGCCGGACGTGCTCGCCCGCCCGGCCGTCGAGGACTGGGACACGGGCGCCTACCTGCGCTACATCCCGCGGGTCTTCGAGGCCGTGCGCAGCGAGTTCGGCCCGGACCTGCCGCTGCTGCACGACGCACACCACCGGCTGTCCCCGATCGAGGCGGCCCGCCTCGGCAAGGACCTGGAGCCGTACGACCTGTTCTGGCTGGAGGACTGCACGCCCGCCGAGGACCAGGAGGCCCTGCGCCTGGTGCGGCAGCACACGACCACCCCGCTGGCGATCGGCGAGGTGTTCAACACCGTCTTCGACTACCAGACACTGATCGACGACCGCCTCATCGACTACGTGCGCTCCGCCGTGACGCACTTCGGCGGCGTCAGCCCCATGAAGAAGCTGTTCGACTACGCGGGCCAGCGCGGCATCAAGAGCGCGATCCACGGGCCGGAGGACATCTCGCCCGTGGGCATGGCCGCCGCGATCCACCTCGACCTGGCGATCCACAACTTCGGCATCCAGGAGTACTCCGGTCACACGGACCTGACCAACGAGGTCTTCCGGCACGCGTACACCTTCGAGGACGGCCACCTGCACCCGGGCGAGGCCCCCGGCATCGGCGTGGAGCTGGACGAGGAGCTCGCCGCCGCGCACCCGTACGTGCCCGGGTACCTGCCGGTCAACCGCCTTCAGGACGGGTCCGTCCACGACTGGTGACGGGGCTCACCCCCGGGCGTCCCATCCAGGATCCCGTCAGCACCGAACCTCCTGAGCGGCACCCTGCGAGTGCCGCTCAGGAGCACGTGCGTGGAGCGCGGGAGGGCGGTGGGGACCAGATGCCGGTCGCACTGTGCGAGCAGCCCGTGGTGTCGCCCATGTCGACGGCCGGCCGCGAGCCGTTCGTGAGGCAGACTGGGGCGGTGGCCTCACCACCAGCCCGTACCTCGCCGCTCGATGCCGTCGACGCCCTGCTCGTGGCGTGCGCGGGCGGCGACCCGGAATCGTTCGCGCCCGTGTACGACGCGCTCGGCCCGGTGGCGTACGGTACGTCGCTCGGCGTGCTGCGCGACCCGGACCACGCGGCCGAGGTGACCCAGGAGGTGATGGTGGAGGTGTGGCAGACGGCCTCGCGGTTCGACGCCGCGCGCGGCTCCGCACGCACCTGGGTCGCCACGCTCGCCCGCCGGCGGGCGGTCGACCGGGTCCGCTCGGAGCAGGCGCACCGTGACCGCGACCAGCGGGACACCGACCTGCGGACCAACGAGACGGCCCGTGACGTGGTGGTCGAGGACGTCGAACGGCGCCTCGAGGGCTCGGCCGTGCGCCGCTGCATCGAGGGGCTCACCCCGACCCAGCGCGAGGCCGTCGTGGTCGCCTACTACGGCGGCCTGACCTACCGCGAGGTGGCCGAGCAGCTCGGCGCCGCACTGCCGACCGTGAAGAGCCGGATCCGCGACGGACTCGGCCGGCTCCGCGACTGCCTGGGGGTGGCCCGTGGCTGACGATCTCAGGGCCGACCGCCCGCACGCCGACGTCTGGGACCTGTTGCCCGGGTACGCCCTGGACGCCCTGGACGACGCCGAGCGCCGGGCCGTGGACCGGCTCCTCGCGTCCGACGCCGACGCACGTCGTGCGCTCGACGAGTACCGCGACGTCGTCGCGTCCTTCGTGGTCGAGGCGGAGCCGCCGGCCGCGCTGCGGGCGAGCGTGCTCGACCGGGTACGCAGCACGCCGCAGGTCCCGGGTCCGGACGTCGCCGACGTCGCGGAAACCGGCACCGCAGTGCCGGCTGCGACTCCGCCGGCTGCGACTCCGCCGGCTGCATCCTCGCCGGTCGCGGAACCGCCGTCGGAGGGCGCGGGCGCCGTCGTCGACCTGGCGGACCGCCGCCGGCGGCGGCGCTGGGCGACCGCGGTGGCCGCGGTCGCGGCAGCGGCCGCGATCGCCGTGCCCACGACGATCGCCGTGCAGGTGTCCGCGGAGCGCGACCGGCTGCGCGAGCAGGCGCAGGCGGTCTCCGAGATGCTGGCCGACCCGGACAGCTCGATCCTGCGCGGCGCCGTCGAGGGCGGCGGCGAGGCGACCGTGCTGGTGGCCGACGACGACATGTTCTTCCAGGCCGAGGGCCTGCCCGAGCCCGGCCAGGGCCGGGCGTACCAGCTCTGGGTGGTGGCCGGCGACGGCAGCGTCTCCTCGGCCGGCGTGCTCGCGCTGCGGGACGGCACCGCGTCGTCGCTGGTGCAGGACTCCGACGGCGTCGGCATGGCGGTGTCGGTGGAACCCGCGGCGGGCTCCGAGCAGCCGACGACGACCCCGGTCGTCGTCCTCGGCACCTGACCGGCCCGGAGGGCTGGTCAGGCGGAACCACGCGGGACGCCGCACGACACAGGACGAGAGCGGGGTCCCGATCCGAACCGGATCGGGACCCCGCTCTCGTCCTGGCGGACCGGATCACATCTCGGGCATCAGCACCGAGTCGATGAGGTACACGGTCGCGTTCTGGGTCATCACGCCGCCGCAGATCACGTTGGCGTCGTTCACGGTGAGCTCGTCACCGCTGCCGGCGACCTCGACGGTGCCACCCTCGACGGTGGTCTGCTCGCCGACCACCTCGTCCGGGGTGAGCTGACCGGGCACCACGTGGTAGGTGAGGATCTTCGTCAGCAGGTCGCTGTCGGTGGACAGGGTGTCCATGGTCCCGGCGTCGATCTTCGCGAAGGCGTCGTCGACCGGGGCGAACACGGTGAACTCGTCGCCGTTCAGCGTGTCGACGAGGTTCACGTCCGGGTTGACCTCACCGCTCACGGCCTTGACCAGGGTGCTCAGCAGCGGGTTGTTCGACGCCGCCACCGCCACCGGGTCGGCGGCCATGCCGGTGACCGAGCCCGGGCCGTCCGGCACCTGCTCGGCGTAGTCGGCGCAGCCCGGGCCCACGAGGTTCGCGGCCGGGTCGGCCGTGCTGTCGTCCTCGGCCGGGGACTCCTCGGTCATCGAGTCGTCCGTGGGGCCGGTGGTCTCCTCGGACGCGGCGGTCTCCTCCGAGCCGGTGTCCCCGCCCGACGAGTCCATGCTGCAGGCCGACAGCCCGAGCACGGCCAGGGTGGCGATACCGGCGACGGCGTAGGACGTACGGGTTCGAGCGTTCATCGGTCTCTCCTCGGTGTGGCGTCACCCCGCGTCCTGCGGGGCGTCTTGACCGGGGTTCGGAGCCGTCGCCCGACCGGATGGGGGTCGATGCGAACGAGTTCGGCCGAGGGTCGTGCGCCGCAGCCCGCGTCGCGGTCACGCGGCCGGGCGGACCAGGCGCACCGTCTGGAGCACGTGCACGCACAGCTCACCGGACTCGTCGGTGACGCGGACCTCGACCAGCACCTGGCGCCCGCTCGCGCGGACGGGGGTCGCCGTCGCGGTCGCCGGGCCCGCCACGGGACGGAGGAAGTGCGTGGTGGAGTCCACGGTGGCCGGCAGGGTGCCGGGCTCGGCCTGGGCCGCGGCGCAGACCGCGGCGACGCCGTCCGCCAGACCCATGAGCGCCCCGCCGTGCAGGCCGCCGCCGACCGTCGACAGGCCGTGCTCGAAGGGCAGCCGCCCGACGACCTCCTGCGGACCGATGGTGTCGAGCTCGACGCCGAGCGTCCTGACGAACGGCGCTGCCGCGTAGACCTCGTCGGCGGTCATGGTCATGCCGGCACCCTCTTCCGATATCTGTGGAGATCTCTCTCTAGAGACCGGACTCTAGTGACGGCCTGGAGTACCGTCAACGCATGCCCCGCCCGACTCACGACACCTCGGCGATCCTCGACGCGGCGGGCCGGATCCTCGGTGCGGGTGGCCCTGCCGCCGTCACCATGGCTGCGGTCGTCCGCGAGGCCGGCGTGCCGAGCGGGTCCCTGTACTACCGGTTCCCGGACCGGCCGGCCCTGCTGGCCACCCTGTGGAACCGCGCCGTCGAGAGCTACCACGGCGACGCCTACCCGCTGTTCGACGGCGACCCCGTCGACGCGGCGGCCGCGCTCGCGGCCTACACGGTGCGCTGGTGCCAGGCCGAGCCGGCGCACGCGCACGTGCTGCTCGCGGGCCGCGCGCGGTTCGAGGCCGACGCCTGGCCCGAGGCCGCTCGCGAGACGGAGGCGGCCGAGAGCGACCGCTGGAACGCGGCGATCCGCGGCCTGACCAGGCGGCTGCGGGCCCGGACCACGGTGCCGACCAGTGAGATCCTGCTGGTCGTGGTCGACCTGCCGTATGCCGCGGTGCGCCGGTACCTCAGCGGCGACCGGCCGATCCCGGCGGACCTGGCCGACGTGGTCTCGGGGATCGTGCGCAGGTCGTTCGACGACCCGGCGGGGTAGCCGGACCGGGGTGGCGACTATCCGCGGGCGGGGAGCCTGCGCCCCTCGACGACCGCGAAGATCGCGCGCTCCAGCGCGTCGGCCACCTCGGACGGCTCGCCGAGGTAGCCGGCGAGCATCGCCCCGTCGCGGAGCATCATGAGCTCCTCGGCCCCCTGCTCGGCGCCGGGCACGCCCAGCTCGTCGAGCATCGCGGCGAAGGTCCGGCGGTACCAGGCGCGGTGCTCGGCGACGACGGCCCGGACCGGGCTGCCGGGCTCCGCGTACTCGGCGGCCGCGTTGATGAACGAGCAGCCCCGGAAGCCCGGCTTGCAGGCCTCGGCGCCGATGCCCTGCGCGAACCGGCGGAACGCCTCCGCGGCGTCGGGTGCCGCGGCGCGCAGCCCGTCGAGGGCGGCACGCTCCCAGGCGCCCTGTCGCTCCAGGTAGGCCACCACGAGCAGGTCCTTGGTGCGGAAGTGGCGGTAGAACGTGACCTTCGTGATCCCCGCGCGCTCGATGATCTTGTCGGCGCTGACGGCGCGGATGCCGTGGGCGTAGAAGAGCTCCGTGGCCGCGTCGAGGATGCGGTCGCGGGTGGAGGGGGTGCTGCTGTTCATCCCGGTCGCTCCTGGTTGGTGGTGCCGATGCCTGACCGACCAGTCTACAGCGTGGTGGAGTGACGTGTTCGTCTACCTTGCGGACGGCGTCCCGGGGTTCCCACCTGGTCGCCCCGTGGGGGAGAATGAAGCCCGTGGCCATCCGGAACGTCCGATTCGTCCCACACCACCGCCCTGCCTCCGTCACGGTCCTGCTCGCTGCCCTGCCCGTGGCGACAGCCCTCGCCCTCGCCGGGTGCACCGTGCCCACGGCCGAGGGCGTCGACGGCAGCACGGGGGAGAGTTTCCAGGTCAGGGAGCCGGAAGGGCCCGCGCTCGTCCTCGACTCGTCGGACGCCGCGGAGCTCGCGCTCACCGCGAGCCAGGCGTTCTTCCACGCCTCCCCGGTGGCCGTCATCGCCCCAGCGGACGACACCGACGCCCGAGCGACCGCGGCGGCCACCGGCGCCGCCGTCACCGCACCGGTGCTGCTCACCGACGGCGGGGTCTCGGACACGAACCTCGTCGCCGAGCTCGATCGGCTCGGGGCCGGCACGGTCGTCGTCGTCGGTGACGAGGAGGCCGTCGCGGAGGTCGGCGCGGCCACCGGCAAGGCCGACGTCGTACGGTTCGACCCCGGTGCGCTGAGCGCCGCGGCCGAGGCGGCCGCCACCGGGGGCCGCAGCGGCGCCGACAAGCCGGAGACCGGCAAGGTGCAGCTCCCCACCGCCGACCGGCTCGACGCGTCGGACGTGGCCGGACTGCGCGCCGAGATCCCCGACGTCGCCGACCCGACGCTGCTCCAGGAGATCCTCGTCGCCGTGGACCCGCAGCCGGGGCACGAGGCGGCCATCGGTACGGCGCTCGCCGCCGGAGCGGTCCCGGTCGAGGTGCCGGGCGGAGACATCGCCACCAGCCCCGAGACGGTCGAGACCATCCGCGCGCTCAAGCCGCTCGGCGTGGTCGGGATCGGCGACGGCTTCGGCACCGCGGACGACCTCGGCTGGCAGGTGGAGGTCGCCACGTCGGGCGCGACGCTGCCGGGCGGGGCGCTGCGGCTCTTCCCGGGCCGGTACGTGTCGACGTCGTACGTGGTGCCGGCCGGTCTCGCGGACCCGGGGGCCGACGCCGTGGCCGCCGCGGCCTCGGCTGCGGCCCATGCGGCACCGTTCGACGCGGAACCGCTGGTCACCGTGGTTGCGAGCGTCCGCTCCGGCGCTGCGGGTGACGACGGCGACTACGTCGACGAGCAGCCGCTGGAGGACGTCACGGCCGCCGTCGGGGCGATCCGCGAGGCGGGGCAGCTCGTGCTGCTCGACGTCGCGCCGGGCAACCAGCCGCTGGCCGCGCAGCTCGACGCCCTCGAACCGCTGCTGACCAGGCCGGGTGTCGGGGTGTCGGTGCACCCGGAGTTCCGCGTGGCGGGCAACGGTGCCGAGGACGGCTCGGTACCCGTCGCGGAGCTGCAGGCCGTGGTGGACCGGCTCGCGCAGCTCGCCACGGAGCGCGGACTGCCGCAGATCATGCTGGAGGTGCACCAGTCGACGGCCGCCTCCGTGGTGGACCGGTCGCTGCTCGACGTGCCGCCGCAGGTGGCGGTGGTGTTCACCGCCGCAGGTCCGGGTGAGGGTCAGGCCACGGCGGGCGGTGTCTGGGCCGACGTCGCGAACGAGCTCCCCGCGCACACCTACCTCGGCTGGTCCGCCCCCGACGCGTTGCCCGCCGACCCGGAGAGCATCATGCCGACCGAACCGCTCCTGGGCCTGGTCTCCGCCGGCTGAACCTGCGAAACTGCGGGCACCACCGGAGCGAAGGGGCCCTAACAATCGTGACCACCGTGAGCAGCGGCGCGGCAGTCGTCGCCGACGCCGTCATCCCCGCACCTGTCGAGATCGAACCGGGCGAGGGAGTGCTGGACCTCGCCACCGTCACCGTGGACGCGCCCGACGCCATCCTCGCCCGGCTGGCGGGCGAGCTGCTCGTCGCCGCCGGAGCCGTCGTGGCCGACGCCGGCGCCCCGGTGGTCCTCCTGCTGGACCCGGCCGCCGGGCCGGAGGCCGCGCGGAGCGCGGAGCGCTACACGCTGACCGTGACCCCGGACGGCGTCACGGTCGCGGCCCCCGGGCGCGCCGGGCTGCTGCACGGCGTGCGGACACTGCGCCAGCTCGTCAACGCCCGCCGCGGGGAGACGGGCGGTCCGGTCGAGGTGGGCGCCGTCGTCGTGCGGGACGCGCCGCGGTACCCGTGGCGCGGGCTGTCGCTCGACGTGGTGCGGCACTGGTTCGGGCCCGCCGACCTGCGTGCCGTCGTGGACCTCGTCGGCTCCTACAAGATGAACCGGCTGCACCTGCACCTCTCGGACGACCAGGGCTGGCGTCTGGAGATCCCGTCCCGGCCGGCGCTGACCGAGAAGTCGTCGCAGGGCGCCGTGTCGGGCGCGACGGGTGGGTTCCTCACCGCCGACGAGTACCGCGAGCTCCAGGAGTACGCGGCCGAGCGGGAGGTCGTCATCGTCCCGGAGATCGACGTGCCGGGCCACGTCAACGCCGCGACGCACGCCTACGGCGAGCTCATGCCGTCGGGCGAGCCCACCGACGCCTACGACGGGATCGAGGTGGGCTTCTCCAAGCTGCACCTCGACCTGCCCGCCACCGAGCCGTTCCTGCGCGACGTGTTCACCGACGTCGCGCGCATGACCCTGGGGCCCTGGGTGCACTTCGGCGGCGACGAGGTGCTGGTGATGCAGCCCGAGGAGTTCGGCCGGTTCGTGGTGCTGTGCCAGGAGATCGTCACGGCGGCGGGCAAGACGCCGGTGGCCTGGCAGGAGGCCGCTGGCTCCGCACACGGTGACCAGGCGGCGGTCGCGGCGCTGGCGGCCTCCGGCGCCGCCCCCGCTCCGGGCGAGGCGCCCGGCGCCGACGGCCCCTCGCTCGTCGAGCCCGGCACCGTGCTGCAGTACTGGGACACCCGGCCGGACCCGGCACCCTTCGTGCGCGCCGCACAGGCGGGGGCGAGGTTCGTGATGTCCCCCGCGGACCGCGCCTACCTCGACATGAAGTACACGCCCGAGCACCCGCTGGGCCAGCAGTGGGCGGCCTTCGTCGAGCTGCACGACTCCTACGACTGGGACCCGGCGCGCCTCGTCGAGGGGCTGCCGGAGTCCGCGATCGAGGGCGTGTCGGCGGCCATCTGGACGGAGACGCTGGCCAGCCGTGCTGACCTCTTCTCGATGCTGCTGCCGCGGCTCGCCGCGGTGGCCGAGACCGCGTGGTCGCAGCCGGGTGCCAAGGACTGGGAGTCGTTCCGGGCCCGGGTCGCGGTCGAGGCGGCCACGTGGCGCCGCGACGGCGACGCCTACCACCCGACACCTCAGATCGACTGGTGACCCGGGCCGTCAGCGCGCAGGGCGGGCGGCCAGGGCCGCCGCGTAGAGGTCACGCTTCGGCACGCCCGCGGCGTCGGCCACCTCGGCGACGGCTGCCTTGAGGCGCTCGCCCGCGGCGACACGGGCCAGCACCTCGTCCACGACGTCCGCCACGCTCGCGCCCGTCGCGGGCGCCCCGCCGACCACCACGCAGATCTCGCCCCGGAGCTGCTCGGCCGCCGCGCGCTCCGTGAGGTCCGCGAGCGTGCCGCGCAGCACCTCCTCGTAGGTCTTGGTCAGCTCGCGCGCGACGGCGGCCGGCCGGGTGTCGCCGAACGCGGCCGCCATGGCGCCCAGCGTCTCCGCGATGCGGTGCGGCGCCTCGAAGAACACCATGGTGCGCGGCTCGGCGGCCAGCGCGGCGAGCGTCCGGGCGCGGTCGCCGGGCTTGCGCGGCAGGAAGCCCTCGAAGGTGAACCGGTCGGTCGGCAGGCCGGAGAGCGCCAGCGCCGTGAGCACGGCGCTCGGGCCGGGCGCGGCGGTGACGCGCAGCCCGCGCTCGATCGCGCGCTCCACGATGCGGTACCCGGGGTCGGAGACCGACGGCATCCCGGCGTCCGTCACCACCACGACGGTGCCACCGCCGTCGACGACGTCGAGGAGCTCGTCCGCGCGGGCCGTCTCGTTGTGCTCGTGGTAGCTCGTGACCCTGCCCCGCACCTGGACACCCAGCCGGCCGGCGAGCCCGTGCAGGCGGCGGGTGTCCTCGGCGGCGACGACGTCGGCGTCCGCCAGGAGGCGGACCAGGCGGGGCGAGGCGTCCTCCGCGTTGCCGATCGGGGTGGCGGCCAGGACGAGGGAGCCGGCTTCGGGTACGGGGGACGGGTCGGTCATGAAGCACAGGGTGTCACGCTCTATGCTGGCCCGGTGTCTCAGCAGCCTGACGCCACAGGAGCGCACTTTCCGGGAGCGCAGCAGGCTCTGCCCGGGACGTTCGGGGCGCACGTGCGCCGTGCCGCGGTGAGCACCGGGTCGTTCCCCGTCGTCGACCGGCCGGCACCCGAGCCACCCGTGCGCGACCGGCTCCTGCGGGACCTGCTCGGCGAGCGGCGCCTCGCACTGGGACGGACGGCGGCCGACCGGTTCTGGGGTCTGTTCGGCGCGCTCCTGGTCACGCTGCTCGCGGCCGCCGCGCGGCTGTGGGAGCTGGGCCGGCCGGGCAAGCTGGTGTTCGACGAGACGTACTACGTCAAGGAGGGCTGGTCCCTGGCCAGCCTCGGCTTCGAGGCCGCGTGGCCCGACGAGCCGAACCCCGCCTTCGAGGCGGGCGACGTGAGCTCGTACAAGACCGACGAGGCCGAGTACGTGGTGCACCCGCCCGTCGGCAAGTGGATGATCGCCCTCGGCATGCGCCTCATGGGCGGCGCCCAGGACCCGGTGGCCTGGCGCATCGCGAGCGCGGTGATCGGCGTGCTCGCGGTGTTCCTCATCGTGCGCATCGCGCGGCGACTGTTCTCCTCGACCCTGCTCGGCCTGGTCGCCGGCCTGCTGCTCGCCGTCGACGGCGAGGCGATCGTGCACTCGCGCACCGGGCTGCTCGACCAGTTCCTCATGTTCTGGGTGCTCGTCGGGTTCGGCTGCCTGGTGCTGGACCGCGAGTGGGCCAGACGCCGGCTGGCGGACCGGGTGGCGCAGATCGTCGAGGCCGGCGGCGTGATCGGGAAGTACGGGCCACGGCTCGGCGTCCGGTGGTGGCGGCTGGCCGCCGCCGTCTCTCTCGGGCTGGCGTGCGGCGTCAAGTGGTCGGGCCTGTACTTCGTCGCGGCGTTCGGCCTGCTCACGGTCATCTGGGACCTCACGGCGCGCCGCGCCGCCGGCATCGGGCGCTGGTGGGAGGACGCGCTGGTGGTCGACGTCGTCCCGGCCGTCGTGGTGCTGCTGCCCACGGTGGTCGCGGTGTACGTGGCGACCTGGTCGGCGTGGTTCGCGCACCCGATGTCGTACCTGCGCAACTGGGCCGAGGTGAACGGCGTCGCACCGCCGGGGTGGTGGCCCGACTGGGGCTGGGCACAGGGCGCCTGGGAGGCCGGCCGCTCCCTGTGGGAGTACCACCGCATGATGTGGGACTTCCACAACGGCCTGGAGTCGGACCACAACTACGCGTCGCACCCGCTGGGCTGGATCGTGCAGTGGCGGCCGACGTCGTTCTTCTGGGAGAAGTTCGCCCCCGGCCAGGGGCCGTGCCCGGACGACGCCGTCGGCGACTGCGCGACCGCGGTGACGTCGCTCGGCAACCCGCTGCTGTGGTGGCTCGGTGCGCTGGCGATCCCCGTGGTGCTGGTGCTCGTCGTCCGCTACCGCGACTGGCGCGGGGCGACGGCCCTGGTGGGGATCGCCGCCGGCTGGCTGCCGTGGTTCCTGTACTCCTGGCCGCTCGCGGACCGCACCATCTTCACGTTCTACTCGATCGTGTTCACGCCGTTCGTGATCCTGACGCTCGTGTACCTGCTGGCGGTGGGGCTGGAACGGACCCCGCGGCGCAGCGGGGACCGCCGCATCGTGAGCTGGCTGGCCGCCGTCCTGGTGGTGCTGATCGTCGGGGTGAGCGTGCTCTACTACCCGATCTGGACCGCGATGCCGGTGCCGTACGAGTACTGGCAGCGCCTGATGCTGCTCCCGAGCTGGATCTAGCGGGCCCGTCAGAGGGTCGCGCTGTCGCGGAGCTCCACTCCTGCGGCGCTGAGCTCCTGCTCGGCGGTCCGGCCCTGCTCCGGGGAGACGGGGATGGTCAGGTCGGTCAGCACGCGGGCGCGCAGGCCCGCGCGGCGCGCGTCGAGCGCGGTGTGCTTGACGCAGTGCGACTCGACCAGGCCGACCACGTCGACGTCGGTCACCTGTGCCTCGGCCAGGATGGTCGCGAGGCTGCGGCCGTGCTCGTCGGCGCCGTCGAAGCCCGAGTAGCCGTGCGAGTACTGGCCCTTCTTGAGCCGTGCGTCGGGGTGCAGCTCGGCGAGCGCCGGGTGCAGCTCCGCTCCGGGGGAGTTGGCGATGCCGTGCGGGGGCCAGGAGTCGACGAAGTCGGGGTGGTCGCTGAAGTGCTCGCCCGGGTCGATGTGCCAGTCCTGCGTGGTGAGCACCGTGGTGTACCGGTCGCGGTGCGCGGCGGCGTAGGTCGCGACGCGGTGGGCGATCTCGTTGGCCCCCTCGGTGGCGAGCTCGCCCCCCTCGCAGAACGTGGGCTGGACGTCGACGACGACGAGGGCCCGGCGGACGGGCTCGGACTCGGTCAGGCTCATGCTCCCCACTCTGCCACGCCGGCTGCGGGCCGAGCGGCCCCACCACAGCCACCGGCGTATTGCGCTGGGCGCGTGGCCCTAGGATTGGACGACAGTCTCTTCCCGCAGAATTGGAGCATCCAGCGATGGCTCGCCACCTTGTCACCAGTGCGCTTCCGTACATCAACGGCATCAAGCACCTGGGGAACATGGTCGGGTCGATGCTCCCGGCCGACGTGTACGCCCGCTACCTGCGCCAGCGCGGTCACGACGTGCTGTACATCTGCGCCACCGACGAGCACGGCACGCCCGCGGAGCTCGCCGCGGCCAAGGCGGGGCAGCCCGTCGCCGAGTTCTGCGCCGCGGCGCACGAGACCCAGAAGTCGATCTACGACGGGTTCGGGCTGACGTTCGACTACTTCGGCCGCAGCTCCTCGCCGCAGAACGCCGAGATCACGCAGCACTTCGCGCGGCGCCTGCACGAGAACGGGTTCATCGAGGAGCGCGCCATCCGGCAGGTCTACTCGCCGGTCGACGGGCGCTTCCTGCCCGACCGTTACGTCGAGGGCACCTGCCCGCACTGCGGCTACGACAAGGCGCGCGGCGACCAGTGCGAGAACTGCACGCGCGTGCTGGACCCGACCGACCTGATCGACCCGCGCTCGGCGATCAGCGGTTCCACCGACCTCGAGGTGCGGGAGACCAAGCACCTGTTCCTGCTCCAGTCGAAGCTGCAGGGCGAGGTCGAGGCGTGGATCGACGAGAACAGCAAGGAGTGGCCGCTGCTGTCGACGTCGATCGCACGCAAGTGGCTCGCCGAGGGGCTGCACGACCGCGCGATCACGCGCGACCTGGAGTGGGGCGTCCCCGTCCCGGCCGACACCTGGCCGGAGCTCGCCGCCGAGGGCAAGGTCTTCTACGTCTGGTTCGACGCCCCGATCGAGTACATCGGCGCCACCAAGGAGTGGGCGGACGCGGCGGCCGACGGTGAGACCCGGGACTGGAAGTCCTGGTGGTACGAGGCCGCAGACGTGCGCTACACGCAGTTCATGGCCAAGGACAACGTCCCGTTCCACACGGTGATGTTCCCCGCGACGCAGCTCGGCGTCCGCGAGCCGTGGAAGATGGTCGACTTCGTCAAGGGCTTCAGCTGGCTCAACTACTACGGCGGCAAGTTCTCGACGTCGCAGCAGCGCGGTGTGTTCACGGACGCGGCCCTGGAGATCCTGCCGGCCGACTACTGGCGCTACTACCTCATCGCGAACGCCCCGGAGTCGGACGACTCGTCCTTCACCTGGGAGCAGTTCGCCGGCACGGTCAACAAGGACCTGGCGGACACGCTCGGCAACTTCGTCAACCGGGTGCTGACGTTCTCGGCCAAGCGGTTCGGCGAGACCGTGCCCGCGGGCGGCGAGCCCGGCGACGCGGAGGCGAAGCTCGGGACCGAGGTCTCCCGCCTGCTGGCGGAGCTCGAGGAGCACATGGAGGCCCTGCAGTACCGCAAGGCCGCGAACGCGCTGCGCGCCCTGTGGGCGGCGGGCAACGCGTACCTGGTCGAGAAGGAGCCCTGGAAGCAGGTCAAGTCCGACGAGGCCGCCGCTGCCGTCACCCTGCGCACCGCGATGAACCTCATCCGCCTGTACGCCGTGGTCTCCGAGCCGTTCATCCCGCAGAGCGCGGCCACGCTGCGCGGCGTCTTCGCGCTCGACGACGCGGCCACCTGGGTCACGCCCGAGGAGGCGACGGCGCTCGACGCCGTGCCCGCCGGGACGGCCTTCACGGTGCCGCCGGTGCTGTTCGCCAAGATCAGCGACGAGGACCTGGAGGGGTATCGGGAGCGGTTCGGCGCCGGGCCGGTGGACTGACCCAGGCGATGGCGAAGCGCACGCGCGAGCGCGGTTTCCCGGCCGACCCGGAGCCGCTGCCCGTCCCGGTCGTGGACAACCACACCCACCTCGACCACATCGCCGCGGTGCTCCCGGACGAGGCGCCCGACGGCGAGCCGGCCGGCCAGGCCTGGCCGCCGTCGGTGGCCGACCACCTCGCCCGGGCGGCCGCTGCGGGCGTGGACCGGGTGGTCCAGGTGGGCTGCGACCTCCCGTCGGCCCGCTGGACGGTAGACCTCCTGACCCGGCCCTCCGTGTTGAGTGCTGGACTTTCGCCCTCCTGGTACACAGAAAAGGGCGAACACCCAGCACTCAGCGGGGTGGTGGGGGCCGTGGCCATCCACCCGAACGAGGCGACGCTGCACGCCGGGATCGACGAGGTCGGGCCGGACGGGCTCGCGCCCGAGCGGCAGGAGCACCACGCGGTCGGCCTGGACGACGCGATCGCCGAGATCGCGGGGCTCGCGAAGGGCAACGACCGGGTCCGGGCGATCGGTGAGACGGGCATGGACCTGTTCCGTACCGGACCACGCGGCGAGCAGGCGCAGCGGGACGCGTTCCGCGCGCACATCGCCCTGGCCAAGGAGCTGGGCCTGGCCCTGCAGATCCACGACCGGGACGCCCACGCCCAGGTCATCGAGGTCCTGCTGGCCGACGGCGCCCCCGAGCGCACTGTCTTCCACTGCTACAGCGGCGACGCCGAGATGGCTCGCGTCTGCGCGGAGCACGGCTGGTACCTGTCGTTCGCCGGGCCGGTCACGTTCAAGGCCAACGACCACCTGCGCGCGGCGCTGACCGTGGCGCCGCGCGAGCTGCTGCTGCTGGAGACCGACGCCCCGTACCTCACGCCGCACCCGTTCCGGGGCCGGCCGAACGCTCCCTTCGCCGCGGCCCACACGATGCGCGCCATGGCCGTTCACCTGGGCACGGACCTCGCGGCCCTGTGTGCCGACGTCGCGGCCAACTCCGAACGCGTCTACGGCACGTGGTGACCGTGGCGAGAAGGACGCCTTGAGTGTAGAAATGCGGCATTTCATTTCTTCCTCGTATGTCTTCTCGCGTGCAGTCCATTCCGTTACGGTCTGGTGCTCGTGGTGAGGTACGCACGGCCCTGGCTCGCGAGCAGGCCGGCCCGATGGGTGGTCCGTGGCGCCGTCGTCGGCACGCTGGTCGCCGTGAGCGGCGTCTACGCCGCCAACGCGGGCACCCTGACGATCGACTACAACGGCGTGGTCCGCACCGTGGGCGTCTACGGCGACACGGTCGGTGAGGCGCTCGCCTCGCAGCACATCGACCTGACCGCCGACGACGTGGTGCAGCCCGCCGCGGACGCCGCCGTCGGCCCGGGGAACACCGTCGTGGTCCGCACCAGCCGCGAGATCACCGTGGAGCTCGACGGCCAGACCATCACGCTGCGCACCACCGCGGGGACGGTCGGCGAGCTGCTCGCCGCCCTGGGCCCGCGCGGCGACGGCGCGCTCGCCACGGCCTCCCGCACCGCCCGGCTCGACCGCGACCCGGTGCGCTTCTCCACCGTCAAGAAGCTCAACATCGCCGTGGACGGCTCCGTGCTGGAGTTCCACACCACCCAGTCGACGGTGCGCGGCCTGTTCCAGGAGGCGGGCATCGCGCTGGCGGACGGCGACGTCACCTCCGTGCCGCTCGACGCTGCGGCGGTGGACGGCATGGTCGTGATGGTGAGCCGCGACGCGTCGTCGTCGAGCACGGTGACCGAGGTGCTGCCGTTCAAGACCGAGACGGTCGAGGACCCGAGCCTGCCCGAGGGTTACGAGTCGATCCGCACGGCGGGCGTGCCCGGCGAGGCCGAGGTGACGTACGCGGTGAAGACCGTGGGCGGCGCCGTCGTCGAGCGCACGGTGGTGGAGCGGAAGGTCGTGCGCAAGCCCGTCGACGAGGTGATCGCCGTAGGCACCATGGACGTGGCCACCGCGCCGGTGGACCCGGGCTCGGCCCGGGCGCTGGGCCAGGCGATGGCGGCCGAGCGCGGGTGGGGTGCGGACGAGTTCGCCTGCCTGGACCAGCTCTGGCAGAAGGAGAGCGGCTGGCGCTGGAACGCGGACAACCCGAGCAGCGAGGCCTACGGGATCGCGCAGGCCAACCCGGGCTCCAAGATGGCGACCGTCGGCAGCGACTGGCTGACGAACCCTGCCACGCAGATCGAGTGGGGCCTGGGCTACATCTCGGGCCGGTACGGCACGCCGTGCGCCGCCTGGGCCCATTCGGTGGAGATCGGTTGGTACTGAGGGCGTTCTTCACCCCGAAATATTTGGGAGATTAAAGGACCTTCCGGGCCATTCGCGCGTGTCTATCCGCCATATGGCTTGCAATGGATAACAGCAGGGTTACGGTCACCTCGACCGCCGGATCGGCGGGCCGGACCGTGTCCCAGCACGGGAGGCGCGTGCGCGTCGCACCGTCCCGGCCCTCGTGCCCGGACCGTCCGAGGACTGGACTCGCGTGGTATCTCCCCAGGGCAGCCCCAGCGACTCTCGCATCGATCCTGACGCCGACGGCGACCTCGAGCTGGCCGAGATCTTCCGGCCTCCGCCCCGCTCGTACGAGGTCTTCCCCGCGGCGATGTTCACCGTGCCCGACACCGTGGCCGGCGCCGAGACCGGCGTCTCGGAGGTCATGGCGGGCATGCCGCCCGGCCATCCCTCCGGGCCCGTGCCGGTCGTGCCGGCGGGCGACGGTCCGCCCGGCAGCCTCGGCGTCCTTCCCGTGCCGCCTCCGCCCCCGCCGCCGCCCGAGCCGCCCCGGCGGAAGCGCAAGGCGGCGATGGTGACGGCCGCGGCCGTCGTGCTGGCCGGCGCGGGTGGCGCGGTCGCCTACGGCGAGGCCCACAAGACCGTCACGCTCGACGTGGACGGCGACGTGACCACCGTCGAGACCTTCCAGGGCGACGTGGCCGACCTCCTGACCGACGAGGGCGTCGAGGTCTCCCGCCGGGACGAGGTGGCGCCCGGCATCGGCGCCGCGCTGAGCGACGGCAGCACCGTCGTGGTGCGGACCGCGCACCGGCTCACCCTCCGGGCGGACGGCGAACGCCGCACCGCCTGGGTGGCCGCGCTCGACGCCGACCAGGCCCTCGACACCCTCTCCGCGCGCGAGGGCGACGTGGTGCTCCTGCCCGCGGTGGCCGGCGGGAGCGCCACGCTCCCCATGCGGCTGCACGTGGACGGCCCGGTCACCCTGGTGGCCGGCGGCAAGGAGCAGCAGGTGGCCGACGGCGCCGTGATGCTCGACGCGCTGCTCGCCGCGCACGACGTGCGGGTGGACGGCGACGACCGGATCGTCGTCGAGCGCAGGCCCGCGGAGGGCTCGGAGGAGCCCGCGCTGACGGTGGTCGTGCAGCAGGTCCAGACGTCCATCGAGGAGACCGTCAGCGAGATCCCGTTCGAGACGGTGACGGCGACGGACCCCGGCCACTACGAGGACCTGGGCCCGTACCTCGCGCGCTCGGGTGCGGTGGGCGAACGAGTCACCTCGTGGGACATCACCCGCGTCGACGGCAAGGTCACCAGCCGGGAGAAGCTGTCCACGTGGGTGTCCCGGCCTCCCGTGGACAAGGTGATCATGTACGGCACCAAGGCGCGTCCCGCGCCGGAGCCGGAGAAGAAGGACAAGGACAAGGGCAAGGAAGCCGGCAAGGACGCGAGCAAGGACTCGAGCAAGGACTCCGGCAAGGACTCGCCGAAGGGTGAGGACGGGCCGAAGGGCAAGGACTCGCCGAAGGGCGACGACGAGCCGAAGGAGGAGGACAGACCCGAGCCGGACGCCACGGCCCCCGTGGACGAACCGGCGCAGGAGACACGGGCCCAGACGCTCTCGGCACCCGTGGGGGACGTCTGGACCAGCCTGGCCGCGTGCGAGTCGGGTGGTGATCCCACCACGAACACGGGCAACGGGTACTACGGGCTCTACCAGTTCTCGCAGGGTACCTGGGAGGCGATGGGCGGCTCGGGCCTGCCGTCGGACGCATCGGCGGCCGAGCAGACCATGCGTGCCCAGGCGCTCCAGCGGCAGTCCGGATGGGGGCAATGGCCGGCGTGCTCCGCTGCCCTGGGCCTGTCCTGACCCACCCAGAACTTGGACGCTCGTCCTGGACGAGTGACCGAGACCACACTGTCAATCCACTCAGATATTTGGCCGAGCGATAACAAATCAGTTACGTTCGGTTGTCCTCGCTGGCGTGGGGGTGCGTCGTGGTGTAACCCACGGCACCTCTGTGGCAGCAGGACGGCACTGGTCGCGGACCCTTCGCGGCGAGTGTGCGACCGCCGGATCGGCCGGTCGAGACCGCGACGGCTCGCGAGAGCCGCCCGGCCCCCAGGCCGGTTCGTGGTAGGGCTCCGCGCGTGCGGGCGCCCGTCTCGCCGCCCGTGCCCGGGACGTCCGACGACTGGACACGAGTGAACCCCCGTTTTGAGCAGCAGAGTTCTGGCTCCATCCCCAGCACCAACTCAGAGTCCGAGGCCGTAGCACCCCAGGCCACTACCGCCAAGCGTCGCCGTCGCTGGCCCCTCGTGGCCGGTCTCGCAGCCGTCGCGGTCGCCGCCTCCGGATCCGTCGCCTTCGCAGAGGCGCGCAAGACCGTCACGCTGGACGTCGACGGCACCACCAAGACCATCACCACCTACTCCGGCTCCGTCCAGGGCATGCTCGACTCACAGGGCATCCGCCTGGGTGAGCGCGACGTCGTGGCCCCGGGCACCGGCGCCGAGCTGTCCGACGGCGACCAGATCGTGGTCCGCTACGCCCGCCAGGTCACCATGACCGACGGCAAGGACCAGCGCGACGTCTGGGTCACCGTGACCGACGCGGGCGAGGCCCTGACCACCCTGGCCGAGCGTGGCGGCGACGTCGCGCTCGTGGCGTCCCGTTCGGGCGACCGTGCCTCGCTCCCGCTCCGCCTGAACGACGACGGCCCCGTCGCGGTCGTGGCGGACGGCCGGACCCAGGTGGTCGAGGACCACTCGCAGAGCGTCGACAGCGTGCTCGGTGGCCTCAAGATCGAGCTCGACAAGGACGACCTGGTGAACATCGCGCCGGTCGCCGCGCTCGAGAAGGACAAGACCATCGACGCCAAGGCGGCACGGTCCGCCGACGACGCCGGCGCCGACGTCGCCATCCAGGTGCAGCGTGTCGAGACCAAGCGGGTCACCCAGAAGTTCGACCTCGACTTCGACACGAAGACCGTCCAGGACGGCGACCGCTACGAGGACCTGGACGACGTGGTGCGGACGGCGGGCGAGAAGGGTGTGCGCACCCGGGTCGTCCAGCTCCGCACCGTCGACGGCGAGGTGGTCCAGCGCAAGGAGATCTCCGACGAGGTGACCCGGAAGCCGGTCGACCGGGTCGTCGTCGAGGGCACCAAGGAGCGCCCCGTCGTCGTCGAGGAGGAGGCCGTCGAGCCGGCCACCACGAGCGCCACGACGGAGTCCAGCACGTCCAGCACCCCGGTGCCGGCGGGCTCGGTCAAGGAGATCGGTCAGCAGATGGCCGCCGCCCGCGGCTGGACCGGCTCGGAGTGGACCTGCCTCGACCTCCTCTGGGAGCGCGAGTCCGGCTGGAACTACCAGGCGGCCAACCCGTCCTCGGGTGCCTACGGCATCCCGCAGGCGCTGCCCGGCTCCAAGATGGGCACGGCGGGCTCCGACTGGGCCACCAACCCGGCCACGCAGATCGAGTGGGGCCTGGGCTACATCGCGGACCGCTACGGCACGCCGTGCGGTGCGTGGGGCCACTCGGAGTCGGTGG
The DNA here is from genome assembly GCF_044547525.1 of Promicromonospora sp. NPDC052451. Taxonomy (NCBI): domain Bacteria; kingdom Bacillati; phylum Actinomycetota; class Actinomycetes; order Micrococcales; family Promicromonosporaceae; genus Promicromonospora; species Promicromonospora sp. NPDC052451. Next base: position 222,517 of record NZ_JBIUAP010000005.1, on the reverse strand, counting down.
GCTGGTACTGATCCCCTTCGGTTAGGCTCCCCTGCATGAACGAAACCTCAGGCGCCCTGCTCGGTCCCGCGGAGATCCGCGACCTGGCAGGGCGCTTGGGCGTCCGGCCCACCAAGACCCTGGGCCAGAACTTCCTGCACGACGGCGGCACCGTCCGCAAGATCGTGCGTACCGCCGAGCTGCGGCCGGGCGAGCGCGTGGTGGAGGTGGGCCCGGGCCTGGGGTCGCTGACCCTCGGCCTGGTGGAGGCCGGAGCCTCCGTGGTGGCCGTCGAGATCGACCCGGTGCTCGCGGGTCAGATCACCGCGACCGTCACGGCGCGGTTCCCGGACGCCGACTTCGAGGTGGTGCTCTCCGACGCGATGGACGTCACCACCCTGCCCGGAGCGCCGCCGACGGCGCTCGTGGCGAACCTCCCGTACAACGTGGCCGTTCCGGTGCTGCTGACCATGCTCCAGCGGTTCGGCTCGCTGGAGCGCGTGCTCGTGATGGTCCAGGCCGAGGTGGCCGACCGCATCGCCGCCGTGCCCGGCAGCAAGATCTACGGCGTGCCGTCCGTCAAGGCCGCCTGGTACGCGTCGGCCCGCCGCGCCGGGACGATCGGGCGCAGCGTCTTCTGGCCCGCGCCCAACGTCGACTCCGCCCTCGTCCGGCTGGAACGCCGGGAGCCGCCGTCGACCACCGCGTCGCGCGAGGAGGTCTTCGCCGTCGTCGACGCCGCGTTCGCGCAGCGCCGCAAGACGCTGCGCGCCGCGCTGTCCGGGCTGTTCGGCTCGGGCGCGGCGGCCGAGGCGGCGCTGCGCGCCGCGGGCGTGGACCCGGGGGCGCGCGGTGAGACCCTCACGGTCGAGCAGTTCGCCGGGGTCGCGGAGCACCTGCCGGAGGGGGCGGTGCTGCGGGCACCCCGGACGTCCGGTGCCGGCGACGTGGAGGAGGCGCGGTGAGCGCCCGGCTCAGCGCGGCCCCGCCGCCCTCGGTCCGCGTGCGCGCGCCCGGGAAGGTCAACCTCGCGCTGCGCGTGGGGCCGGTCGGCGAGGACGGCTACCACCCGCTGGCCACCGTCTTCCAGGCCGTGTCCCTGTACGAGGAGGTCACGGCCACCCAGGTCCCGCCCGGTGCGGGCATCTCGCTGACGGTCTCCGGCCCGCAGTCCGAGGCCGTCCCGACCGACGAGACCAACCTCGCCTGGCGTGCCGCCGCCCTGCTGGCCGACCGGACCGGCCTGGCGGCCGACGTCGCGCTGCACCTCACCAAGGGCGTGCCCGTGGCGGGCGGCATGGCCGGCGGGTCCGCGGACGCCGCCGCGGCGCTCGTGGCCTGCGACGCGCTCTGGGACGCCGGCGTGCCGCGCACGGAGCTCGTCGAGATGGCCGCGGAGCTCGGGGCGGACGTGCCGTTCTCGCTGCTCGGGCACACCGCCGTCGGCACGGGGCGCGGGGACCTGCTGACCCCGGCGATGACGCGCGGCGAGTTCCACTGGTGCTTCGGCACGCAGCGGACGGGGCTGTCGACACCCAGCGTGTTCCGCCGGTTCGACGAGCTGGCCGGCCCGTCGACGGGCGTGGTCACACCCGAGGACGACACCGACATCATGCACGCGCTGCGCGCCGGCGACCCCGTGGCGCTGGGCAAGGCCCTGCACAACGACCTGGAGGCCCCGGCGCTCGACCTGCGCCCGGAGCTGGCCGAGGTGCTCGAGGTGGCCACCGAGGCCGGCGCACTGGGTGTGGTGGTCTCTGGGTCCGGCCCCACCGTGGCCGCACTCGGCCGGTCACGGCAGCACGCCCTCGCACTGGGCGCCGCGTGGACGGCGGCCGACGTCGTCGACTCGATCTGGTGCGCCACGGGGCCCGCCCCGGGCACGCAGGTCGTGACGTCGGTCGCGCGTCAGTAGACGATCCCCGGCAGGCGACCGTCAGTAGGCGACCTGGGGCACGAAGACGTTCGTCAGGTCCGTGTGCGCCGTGATCCATCGGGCGCGGCGGGCCGGCACGTCCTCCTCCGTGGTCAGGACGCACTCGACCACGCGCTTGACGGTGCCCGTCATCGCGGCCAGCGCCAGCGCCGCGTTGAAGCCCCACTCCTCCAGCAGCACCTGGGCGCCGGCGCCCTGCGTGAGCTGCAGCGGAGTGCTGGCCCGGCGCGCGAAGGCGACCAGGGAGTCCTTGTGTGCCGCGGGGATGTCGCCCTCCACCAGGGCACAGGCGAGGTCCGGCAGGAGCCCGGCCGCCGCCACCGCCGCCGCGGCCACCGGCCCGGTGCCGAGCACGGCCACCCGTGACGGGTCCACGCTGGTGACGGTCCGCAGCGCCTGGACGGCTCGGACCGCATCGGTGAACACGGCCCGGTTGTACGGGTCGTCGAGGTCGTCGCCCGGCAGCTCGACGACGAGGTGCACGAACCCGCCCGACGCCGGCCACTCGCCGTCCCGCCCCGCGCCCGACCCGGCCGGCCGCAGCTCCACGACACCCGGCCGCGGAGCCCCGGCGTCGGCCGGGGTGAGGAGCCGGCCCGCCACGGGGCGGCCCTCGAAGCCGGCGAAGGTCACCGACTCCGCCACGAGACCCCGGGACCGGGTGGACGCGGGCGCGAGCACCGGCGCGACCTCGATGTCGCGGTGCACGGCGAGCGTCCGGGACCAGAACAGGTCGAAGCCCTCGGGCTCGTCGGTGGCAGGCGGGGCTGCCGGCGCCACCGTGACGGGCGGCAGGTCGTACTCGGGCACGGGAACACCTCCGGGGACGGTCGTGCGCTGGGAGCCTACCGCCAGGGTGTGACAGCCAGGTCTCGGTTCCGCCCCGGTGCGCGTCAGACCCGCTTGCCCAGCCACTCCAGCTTGCGGGGGAACCGGTAGTCGCCGCCGCCCTCGTGGTCGTTGTAGGGGTAGACGTCGATCTCCCGGTCCACCTCCGCCTGCCGGGCACCCCAGCCGTTGAACGCCGCGTACACCGTCGACGGCGGGCACGTCGCGTCCATGAGGGCCACCGAGAACAGGCCGGCGGCGTGCGCGCGGCGGGCGAACGAGACGCCGTCCAGGTAGGAGAACGTGCGCCACACGCGCTCCTCCACCTCCGGGCCCCGGTGCACGGAGAGGTACTTGGTGATCTCGCCGTACGGGAAGTTGTCCGTGATCGACACCGCGTGGCGGTAGTGGCACAGGAACGGGACGTCCGGCATGGCCGCCACCAGGTCGGGTACCAGCCCCGCGACCGCGATCGTGATGCCGCCGCCCTGGCTCCCGCCGCTCACGGCCACCCGCTCGGGATCGATCCCCGGGATCGTGCGCACGGCGTCGACCGCACGCACGCCGTCCGTGAAGACGCGGCGGTAGTAGTGCTCGTGCGGGTCCAGGATGCCGCGCGTCATGAAGCCCGGCGACGCGGGGGCCGAGCCCACCGGGTCCGGCGTGTCACCGCCCCCGCCCCACCCCGAACCCTGTCCGCGCGTGTCCATCACGAGATGGGCGTAGCCCGCGGCGGCCCACTCCAGGCGCTCGTGCGGCAGCCCGCGCCCGCCGCCGTACCCCAGGTACTCCACCACCACCGGCAGGTCGCCCTCCGCGTGCGCCGGCCGGGTCAGCCACGCCTTGACGGGGTGTCCGCCGAACCCGGGGAACGTCACGTCGTCGACCAGCACCTGCGTCAGGCCCGCGTCGACCCGCTCCACCGCCGGTGCGCCGCCGAACGACCTGGCCTCCGCGAGGGTCTCCGACCAGAACTCGTCGAAGTCGCCCGGCTCGTCGAGCTCGGGGGCGTACCGCTCCAGGTCGGGCAGCGGCATGTCGAACTGGGCCACGTCTGTACTCCTCGGTGTCGTCGCGTCACGGGCCGCCGGGTCTCAGGTCACCGTCGACCGGGGCGAGCGTAGCGCGCGACTACCCTTGACTGGTGGCACATCTTCTCGGCGCAGACGGCATAGCGCTGACCATCGGCACCCGCACCCTCCTCCAGGGCGTCTCCCTCGGCCTCGACGACGGCGACCGCGTCGGCGTCGTCGGACCCAACGGGGCAGGCAAGTCGACCCTGCTCCGGATCCTCGCGGCCACGTCCCTGCCCGACGCCGGACGCGTCACCCGGGTGGGCGGCTCCACCCTGGGCATGCTCGACCAGCGCGACGACCTCGCCCCCGACGCGACGGTGCTCGACGTCGTGCACGGCGACGCGGCGACGCACGTGTGGGCCTCGGACGCGCGGGTGCGCGAGGTGCAGCAGGGCCTGCTCGCGGACCTCGCCTGGGAGGCCCCGGTCGCGAAGCTCTCGGGTGGGCAGCGCCGGCGGGTGGCGCTCGCGGCCCTGCTCGTGCAGGACCCGGACGTGCTCCTGCTCGACGAGCCCACCAACCACCTCGACGTGGAGGGTGTCGCCTGGCTGGCGGCCCACCTGCGCGAACGGTACGGGCGTCCGGGTGCGAACGGTGCGCTCGTGGTCGTGACGCACGACCGCTGGTTCCTCGACGAGGTCTGCTCCCGGATGTGGGAGGTGCGCGGTGACGGCACGGGCGAGGTGGACGGGTACGAGGGCGGCTACGCCGCGTACATCCTGGCGCGGGCCGAACGCGGCCGGCAGGCCGCCGCGGCCGCCGAGAAGCGCGACAACCTGCTGCGCAAGGAGCTCGCGTGGCTGCGCCGCGGGGCACCCGCCCGCACCTCCAAGCCGAAGTTCCGGCTCGACGCCGCCGCGGCGCTCATCGCCGACGAGCCGCCGCCGCGCGACTCGATGGAGCTGACCCGCATGGCGACGCGCCGCCTGGGCAAGGACGTGCTCGACCTGGAGTCGGTCAGCGTGCGCGTGCCCGGACCGGACGCCCCCGACGCCAAGGTGCTGTTCGACGACGTGACGTGGCGGCTCGGGCCCGGCGACCGCTACGGCGTCGTCGGCGTGAACGGTGCGGGCAAGACGACGCTGCTCGCGCTGCTGGCCGGGCGCCGCGAACCGGACTCCGGCCGCGTGAAGCGCGGCAAGACCATCCACGTGCGGGAGCTGTCGCAGGACGTCACCGAGCTGGACGAGGTGGGGCGGCTGACGGCCGTGGAGGTGATCGAGCAGGAGAAGGGCCGGGTCGTCGTGGACGGCAAGGAGCTCACCGCGGCGCAGCTCACGGAGCGGCTCGGGTTCACGCGCGAGCGCGCGTACACGCCCGTGCGGGACCTGTCCGGCGGCGAGCGGCGGCGGCTGCAGCTCCTGCGGCTGCTCGTCTCCGAGCCCAACGTGCTGCTGCTGGACGAGCCCACCAACGACCTCGACACCGACACCCTGGCCGCCGTCGAGGACCTGCTGGACGGCTGGCCGGGCACGCTGATCGTGGTGTCGCACGACCGGTACCTGCTGGAGCGGGTCGCCGACCGGCAGGTCGCGCTGCTCGGCGACGGGACGATCCGTGACCTGCCCGGAGGCGTCGAGGAGTACCTGCGGCTGCGGGCCGCGGCACGGGCCGGGGGCACCGCCCCGTCCGCGACCGGCTCCGGTGGGGCGGCCTCCGGCGGCACGGCTCCGGGCGGTGGCACGACGTCGGGCGCCCCTGCGGGCGGGGAGGTCTCGCAGCGCGACATCCGCGCCGCCAAGAAGGAGGTCTCCCGCATCGAGCGGCGGCTTGCGAAGATTGCGGAGAAGGAGGCCGAGCTGCACGAGACGATCGCGCAGCAGGCCACGGACTACCAGGCCGTCGCCCGGCTCGACGCGGAGCTCCGCGACCTCGCGGACGAGCGCGACGAGCTCGAGTCGGCCTGGCTCGAAGCGGCGGAGGTGGCGGGATGACGGACAACGATCTGACACCGCTCGACGGGATCGACCGAGCACTCGTCGACGCACTGCGCAACGACGGCCGGACCACGCTCGCGGTGCTGTCCGAGATCTCGGGCCTGTCCCTGTCGGCGGTGCAGGTGCGGGTCCGCAAGCTGGAGGCGCGCGGCGTCATCACGGGCTACCGGGCGGTGGTGAACCCGGAGGCGGTCGGTCTGCCGCTGTCCGCGTTCGTGGAGATCACGCCCCTGGACCAGGCGCAGGAGGACGACGCGCCCGAGCGGCTGCGCGGCATGCCCGGGATCGAGTCCTGCTACTCCGTGGCCGGCAACGCGAACTACCTGCTCACGGTCCGGGTGGCCTCCCCCCGCGCGCTGGAGGAGCTGCTCGGGCGGATCCGCCGCACGGCCAAGGTCTCCACCCGTACCACCGTGGTGCTCCAGACGTACTTCGAGGGGCAGACGACGGAGCCCGGCGCCACGCGGTAGCCCTCAGCGCGGGCCGAGCGCCGGCTGGTCGAGGGTCAGGGTCCCGGCGTCGGCATCCAGCTCGGCCACGACGCCGAGCGGCACGGTGACCGGGTCCGGTCCGTGGCCGAACCCGAGCTCGCCGAGGATCGGGATACCGAGGGGGCCGAGCAGGTCCAGGATCACCGGCTCCACCGGCTCGCAGTCCTGCCACGAGCCCAGCACGACGCCCAGCGCACCGTCGAACCAGCCCGCGCGCAGCAGGTGCGTGAGGAACGAGTCGATGCGGTAGGCCCGCTCGTCGACGTCCTCCAGCAGCACGATGCCGCCCGCCGCGGACGGCGGCGTGGTGCCGACCCCCACCGACGTGGTCAGGAGCGAGACGCAGCCGCCGGTCGTGACGCCGCGTGCCGTGCCGCCCACGAGGGTGCGGGCGCGGGGGCCGGTCAGCTTCTGGGCGCCGTCGGGCTCGAACAGCGTCTGCCGCAGGTGCTCGCGGGCGGACTCCGACGCGAGGAACGACGCGGTGCCCGGCATCGGGCCGTGCAACGACACCACGCCCAGGTGCAGCGCCACGGCCTGGTGCAGCACCGTGCAGTCGCTGTACCCGACGAGCACCTTCGGGTCGGTGGCGGCCAGGGCGTCCCAGTCCACCAGGTCGACCATCCGGGTCGCGCCGTAGCCGCCGCGCAGGGCGAGGACGGCGCGGACGTCGGGGTCGAGCCAGGCCTCCTGGAAGTCCGCGGCGCGTGCGGCGTCGTCCCCGGCCAGGTACCCGTGGACCGGGTGCGTGTCCCGGACGTGCGGCATCACCTGCACGTCCAGGCCCCAGGCCCGCAGGTGGCCGACGCCGGCACCGAGCCGGTCGGCCGGTACCGGACCCGACGGGGCGACCACGGCGACGGTGTCGCCGGGCTGCAGTCGCGGCGGGCTCATCAGGGGCCGGAGCATGCGGCCGACACTACCTGCCTGCCTCGAGGGCGCTCGGAGGCGCCCCTGACTTTTCGCCCGCGACAGATTCGCCCCATGTGAAATCGACGCGCGCCACCGGGCCCGCGCATGCTCGGGACCATGTCCGGTGCGTCGCTTCCGTCTTTTAAGGGCGGATTGTTACGCTCGCGCTGGCCCGAACTCCGGGCGAGCGGACGAAGGAGCGCCGAGGACATGCCCAGCACCCGGACCTGGCTGCAGGCGGGCGGCGGCACCGTGGTCGCGGCCCTGCTGGTCGCCGCCGTGGTGCAGGCGATGCACTCGAGCGCGATGTGGGTGTCCAACGACCCGGTCGGCGAGTGCGGCGTGACCGAGGGCGGTGCGGTGGTCGCGGCCCAGAACGTGCTGTGGGCGGGCACCGGGCTCGAGCCCGTGGACGGGTCGTGGGACGCGGAGTCGGAGGTGGCGACCGAGGCGTTCCAGGCCTACAACGGCCTGCCGGTGACCGGCTGCGTCGACGAGAGCACCTGGGTCACCATGCGGGCGCTGCTGGTCTCCGTGTGCGACCCGGAGTTCGAGTGCCAGGGACCCGACCACCGTGTGCGCTACTGGGCGCCGGGCGGCGCCCGCGAGACCTACTTCGCGGAGAACGACTGCGACTGGGGCTCCTGGGTGCCGCAGGGCGTGGCCCTGAGCCCCGTCTCCTCGAAGACGGTGATCGCCCTCTCGCGCGACGCCGTGACCGAGATCGAGTGCGGGGGCTGACGTGGTCACCACGATCGAGGAGCCCAGGATCCGCCCGGAGTGGCTGCTCGGCGGGGCGGTGACGCTGCTCGGCGCGATCATCATCGTGGTGGTCACGCTCGTGCTGGGCGCGGGGGAGGAGGAGCCGGTCGTCGAGCCCGTCGACGCGACCGAGCTCACCGCCGGCACCTGCGCCGAGGACCTGCGCCAGCCGCACTGGGTGCCCGAGGACGTCCGGCGCGCCGTGGCCGAGTGCCCCGCCGACATCTCGGCGCGGATCGGCCGGACGACGGCGGAGGACCACCTCGGTACCTGGATCACGTACCTGCTGGACGGCGACGAGAACGCGGAGACGCTGGACGGCGGGCCTGGTCCGGCCTGGCCCGAGGACGACGTCCGCGCCGGGGCCTACCACCCGGCGTCGGCCATCGTGTACGTGGCCTACCCGGGCTCCACCGAGCTCGCGGACGAGCTGTCCGGCGACACGGTGACGGTGGAGTGGGCGGAGCTGGCGGAGTCGGGCCGGGACGCCCGGGTCACCCGCGTGGACAACAACGGCTTCGGCCCCGTGCGCGTGGAGTGGACCGACGACGCCGGTTCGTACCTGCTGCTCGCCACCCTCGGGCGGACTCCCGAGGGGAGCTCGGGCCCGACGGTGGCGGAGCTGGTCCGCATCGCCGACAGCGTGGCCGCCGACGACGAGTGACGCGGTCGGACGCCCAGGCCACCGGGGTGCCCTGAGCATCCGACACGTGCGGCGCCGGCCGGCGCGGGGAGTCTCAGAGGGTGGCCGCGAGGGCCTCGTCCAGGGCGCGGACGCCGGCCTCCAGGGCCTCCGCCGTGACCGTCAGGGCGGGGCGGAAGCGGACCGACCGCTCGCCACAGCCCAGCAGCAGGACGTTCCGCTCGGTGACCGCGGCCAGCACCGCGTCACGGACCTCGCGGGACGGGAGCGTCAGCGCGCACATCAGGCCGCGGCCGCGGACGTCGGTCACGCCGTCGTGCCGCGCGGCCAGCTCCGTGAGCGCGTCCTGGAGCTGCTTGCCCATGGTGCGGGCCCGGTCGACCAGGCCCTCGGCCTCGTAGGTCTCCAGGATGCGGCGGGAGCGCACCATGTCGGTCAGGTTGCCGCCCCAGGTGGAGTTGATGCGCGAGGAGACGGCGAACACGTTGTCCGGCACCTCGTCCACCCGGCCGCCGGCCATGACGCCGCAGACCTGCGTCTTCTTGCCGAACGCGACGACGTCGGGCGTGACGCCGAGCTGCTGGTACGCCCAGGGGGTGCCGGTGATCCCGGCGCCCGTCTGCACCTCGTCCAGGATGAACAGGGCGTCGAACTCCCGGCAGAGCGCCTGCATCCCCTGGAGGAACGAGGGGCGGAAGTGGTTGTCGCCGCCCTCGCCCTGGACGGGCTCCATGATGAAGGCCGCGATGTCGTGCGGGTTCGCCTCGAACGCCGCGCGGGCGGCGCCGAGCGCCTCCGCCTCCGCCGCGTCCATGTCCCGGCCCTCGGCGATGTACGGGGAGGGGATGCGCGGCCAGCCGAACTTGGGGAACCGGGCGACCTTGCCCGGTTCCGTGTTGGTGAGCGACATCGTGTACCCGGACCGGCCGTGGAACGCGTGCTCCAGGTGCATCACCTGGGTGCCCAGCTCGGGGGAGCGGCCGTTCGCCTCGTTGTGGCGGGACTTCCAGTCGAACGCGACCTTGAGCGCGTTCTCGACCGCCAGGGCGCCGCCGTCGATGAAGAACAGGTGCGGCAGCGCGGGGTCGCCGAGCACGCGCGCGAAGGTGTCGGCGAACCGGGCCATCTCGACGGTGTAGATGTCGGAGTTGGACGGCTTGTTGATCGCGGCGGTGGCGAGCTCCTCGCGGAACGCCGCGTCGTCGGCCAGGGCCGGGTGGTTCATGCCGAGCGGCGAGGAGGCGAAGAAGGTGAACAGGTCGAGCCACTCGCGACCGTCCCGCGCGTCGACGAGCGTGGAGCCGTGCGACCGGGTGAGGTCGAGGACGAGGTCGAAGCCGTCGACCAGGAGGTGCTCGCGGAGGGTGGGGAGCACTGCGGTGGGCTCAAGAGATGTCGTCATAGCGGCAAGGTAGGCAATGATCCTGCCAAGATTCAACGACTATGGAAAAGTTCCTGTTACGGTCGCGGGTGCCTCGGCCGCCTCGTGGCGACGAGCTCCGCCGTCGCCAGGGTCAGCGTCGAACCGAGCATGACCAGGAGCGCCGCCGTCCAGCCGCCCGACGCCGCGTGCACCGCGCCGATCACCGCGGGTGCCGTGGCGGCGACGGCGTAGCCGAACGCCTGGACGGCCGCCACCGTCCGGCGCGTCTGGGCCACCGTGCGGCACCGTTGCGCCACGAGCGTGAAGATCACCACGAAGTTCCCGCCCTGGGCGGCCCCCGCGAGGCTCACCCACACCAGCCACCACTCGGGCGCCAGCAGCAGGCCCACCGGGAGCGCGACCCACAGGAGGCCCATCGCGACCGCGGCCCACCGCATCGGGACGCGGGCGGCGAGCGCCAGCGGTACGAGCACGCTGCCCGCGATCGCGAGCCCCTGGAACGGCGCCGCGGCGTTGCCCGCCGTCGTCACCGAGAGGTCCAGCAGGTCGCCGAGCAGCTCGGGCAGCCAGCCCGTGACCGCGAAGTACGAGAACGACTGGCCGGCGAACGCCAGGGACAGCACCCAGGTGATCGGGCGCCGCAGCACACCCGCCCACGTCTCGTCCGGCCGCTCCGGGACCGGGCCCGGGCCCGCCGCGCCCCGCGCAGGCGCGCGGCCCGTCGCCCCGCGGGTCGTGACCAGCCAGACCACGAGCGCCACCACCGCGACCGCCGTCCACGAGGCGACGGCGCCCTGCCAGCCCAGCAGGGCGGCGAACGGCGCGGTCAGCGACGTCGCGAAGACCGACCCGAGGTTCATCACCGACGAGTACAGGCCGGTCGCCAGCGCCGTCCTGGCCGGGAAGTCGCGCGCGATGATGACCGGCACCACCACGTTGCCCACCGTGATCGCGGCACCCAGCAGGACCGTCCCGGCGAACGCCGCCACCACGCCGGCGGTGCCGGACCCCGCCGAGCGCACCAGGGTCCCCGCGATCACGCCCAGGAGCGCCACGGTCACCGCCGCATACGGCCCCACGCGGGCGATCAGGGCCGACGCCGCGGGCGCCACCACGCTGAAGCAGAGCGCCGGGATGCCGACGAGCAGGCCGGTCAGGGTCTGGTCCAGGCCGAGCCCGGTCGCGACGTCGGCCAGGACCGGCGGCAGGGACGTGATGGGAGTGCGCAGGTTCACGGCGAAGACGAGGACCGCGACGAGCAGCGCGGAGCCGCCGGCCGCAGCGCGGTTGGTGCTCATGATGCTGTCATTGTGCGGGACGGGGGTGGTTCGTCGCCTCGGGCGTCCATCTTCTCCGCACGCGGTGTGGCGTTCGTCATCGCCTCCTCCCCAGGAGCGCCGGCGGCTTTGCCGCTAGATTGGGCGACCGGTCACCAGGTTCGGAACAACTGAGGTATCGAATGAACCAGCGACAGGTCCTCCGGGGCGGGGGAGCACTTGTCGGAGCGCTCGTGCTCCCGGGGCTGCTCTCCGGGTGCGGTCTCGACATCGGCAAGTTCGACTACACGGAGCCGCAGTTCGTCGGCTCCTACGCGGCGGCCGGGTCCACGACGGTCGTCGCGCTCGGCGAGGACCGCACGTTCACGGCGACCGGCGTGCCGGACGCCGTGCTGGACAAGGCCGTGCGCGACGACACCCGCAGCCTGCCCTCCGAGATCGAGGGCACGTGGAAGTACGTCGCCAAGAACGCCGCCGACCACGTCGAGCTCACGGTCACCGACGCCGACGGCCTGCCGGTCAGGATGCGCGACCTGCCGCTGTACGTCGCGGACGCCGACGACCTCTTCTTCCTGCCCGACCAGCTCGGGCGCGAGAAGGTGGTCGTGAGCCGGAGCCGGTGAGGCGGCGGCTCAGTCGTCGAACTGTGCGGTCACGGTGCGCAGCAGGGCCGCGAGCTGCGGGCGCTCCGCCGGGTTCAGCGCGGTGAGCACCGTGGCCTCGATGTCGAGCAGGTCGCTCATGGCGGCGTCGACCCGGGCCAGCCCCTCGTCGGTGAGCTCGACCAGCACGCCGCGCCGGTCGTCGGGGGAGCGGTGCCGCTGCACGAACCCCCGCGACTCCAGCCGGTCGATCCGGTTGGTCATGGTGCCGCTGGTGACCAGCGTCTGCGTGACGAGGGTGCCCGGCGACAGGCGGTAGGGCTCGCCGGCGCGGCGCAGCGCCGAGAGCACGTCGAACTCCCACGTCTCCAGGCTGTGCCGGGCGAACGCCGTCCGACGCGCGAGGTCGAGGTGCCGGGCCAGCCGCGAGACCCGGCTGAACACCGTGAGCGGCTCGAGGTCGAGGTCAGGGCGCACGTGGCGCCACGCGGCGACGATGCGGTCGACCTCGTCGGCGGGACCGGTGTGCTCCATGGCGAGAGGCTACCGGATGTCTCGATATCAAGAATCTCGACAGGCGCGTCCGTGCCCGCGGTCCGTGATCGACCGTAGGCTCGGGCACCGTGGGAACAGACATCAGGGTGCACGAGGTGTACGCCGGCCGGGTGCTGCAGGGCGCGGGGGCGCGGGGGCTCGTGCCGGACGAGGTCGACCGGCTCGGCGCGCGGCGCGTGCTGGTGGTGGCGGCGCCGTCGTCGGCCGAGGTGGCGCAGGAGACGGCCGCGGCCCTGGGCGAGCGGTACGCCGCGACCTTCGGCCGCCCCGTCCAGCACACCCCGGTGGAGGTGACCGCCGAGGCGCTCGCCCTGGCCCGGGAGGTGCGCGCGGACGCGCTGGTCGCGATCGGCGGCGGGTCCGCCGTCGGGCTCTCGAAGGCGCTCGCGATCCGGACCGGCATGCCCCAGGTCGCCCTGCCCACCACGTACGCCGGGTCGGAGGCCACACCCGTGCTCGGGGAGACCGAGTACGGGGTCAAGACCACGCGCCGCGATCCCGCCCTCGCGCCCGGCACCGTCGTCTACGACCCGGAGCTCACGCTGTCGATGCCGCACGGGCTCACGCTGACCTCCGCCCTGAACGCGCTCGCGCACGCCGTCGAGGCGCTGTGGGACACGCGGGCGAGCGCGGCGACCCGCGCGTACGGGGTCGGGGCCGCGGACGGCATCCTGACCGCCCTGCCCGTGGTGCTCGACCACCCGTCCGACGCCGACGCGCGGGCCCGCCTCCAGGAGGCGGCCTGGCTCGCCGGCGCCTGCCTGGCGCAGGCGCGGATGGGGCTGCACCACCAGCTCGCGCACGTGCTCGGCGGCACCTACGGGCTGCCGCACGCAGAGCTGCACGCGCTGCTGCTGGCGCACGTCATGCGGTTCGACCTGGCGGCGGCGCCCGACGCGACGGCACGGCTCAGGCGCGTCGCCGGCGGCGACCCGGTCCGCGCGGTGGCGGCGCTCGCGGCACGCCACGACGGCCCGACGACGCTCGGCGCGCTCGGCCTGCCCCGCACGGTCCTGCGCGAGGTGGCCGAGCGGGTGGCGGCCGCCCCGTACCCGAACCCCCGGCCGGTGACGGCGGACGCCGTGGAGGAGCTGCTGCTCGCGGCGTGGTGAGGGCGGCTGTGCTCGCGTGCGAGCCCGGCCGGCGCGGCTCGACCGGCGCACCCGGCCGGCGCGGCTCGACCGGCGCACCCGACCGGCGCACCAGGACGACGCGTCCCGATGCCCCTCGCGCAGTCGTGACACTCTCGGTAGACAACGTCTACTACCGGCAACACACCCTCGCGGGGATATCTCACCCCGGAGCGGAGCCCGCCCGAGGCGCACGGCTCCTCGCTGAGCCGGCAGAAGAATGACCGGTTTGTGGCGCTGCGTGGCTCGATTCCGACCCCAATATCACAGGGTGAAACTTGGTGCGCATTAAAGGTGAATATCCAATTCCCGTTGCAGAGTCCGTCTCGCGTGCTTAGCGTATGGAACGCGAACACTGTTCCGCTCGCAGGTGATCATCCTGTGATTCCCGTTTTCTGGAAGGAATAGCACCATGACCGTCGTTGACATCATCGCGACCCTGCTCGACTCCCTCGGCATCACGGTGGCGCAGATCCGCGACCTGCTGGGCCTCTGAGCAGGTAGTATGCGGCTCGTCGCGCTCAGCGGCGGCGCAAGCACCATCCCCAGCTGAACGAACGCCTCCCACGCAATTCCGTGGGAGGCGTTCGTTCTATTGCGTGCACGCACACTTTGCTGCGTCGGCGCAAGAATGCGCGCACCGTTCGGCCGAACCGGTATCCTGCCGACATTTTGCCGCTTTTATTGACGCATCTTCAGTGCGGCACGCCAGGCACGGCCGGACAGCGCTTCATCGGGAAACATGCCGTTCGAGGTGCCGGATCAGCGCGACAGCTTGGTCAGCGCCGGCTTCTTCTCCATGTTGTGCAGCCCGTTCCACGCCAGGTTCACCAGATGGGCCGCCACCTCGGACTTCTTGGGGCTGCGGGCGTCGAGCCAGTACTGGCCCGTGAGCGCGATCATCCCCACCAGCATCTGCGCGTAGAGCGGCGCCGCCTTGGTCTCCAGACCGTTCGCGCGGAACTGGGGTTCGAGGATCGCCTCGACCTGCGTGGCGACGTCGCCGATCAGGCTGGAGAAGGTGCCGGTCGCCTGCGCCACAGGGGAGTCGCGGACCAGGATGCGGAAGCCGTCCTCGGACGACTCGATGTAGTCCAGCAGGGCGAGCGCCGTGCGCTCCAGCAGCACCTTGGGGTGGCCGCCCGAGCCGAGGGCAACCGTCAGGGCCGTCGTGAGCGCCTGCACCTCGCGGTCGACCACCACGGCGTAGATGCCCTCCTTGCCGCCGAAGTGCTCGTACACGACCGGCTTGGACACCTCGGCGCGCACCGCGATCTCCTCCACGCTCGCGCCCTCGAAGCCCTTCTCGGCGAACAGCCCGCGACTGACGGCAAGGAGCTGCTCGCGGCGCTGACTGGCCGTCATGCGAGGTCGGTGGGTACGTCGGTTCTCGGCGGCCATGGGGTTCATTGTGCCTGACGGCACGTCGGCGGATCCGGTGGTGATCCGGTGGTACGGCATGGGGCACACCCGTGGACCTGGCAGACTGTTCACGGACGTGCGACGGTGGCACCCGCCCGCTTCGGGGCACGACGGAGCCTCGCGCGCGCCCGGTCCGCCTTGGTGTAATCGGCAGCACAGAGGTTTTTGGTGCCTTTAGTCCAGGTTCGAATCCTGGGGGCGGAGCCGTCCGGATCTGACGAACCCACCGATCGGAGCACCCGTGACCGAGACACCTCAGCCGGCAGCAGTGATCGTCCTCGCCGCCGGTCAGGGCACCCGCATGAAGTCCGCGTTGCCGAAGATCCTGCACCCCCTCGGCGGCAAGCCGATGGTGGGGCACGCTCTGGCCGCGGCTCGTGAGCTGGACCCGGGTCAGGTCGCCGTGGTGATCCGGCACGAGCGCGAGCTGGTCGCCGAGGCCGTGGGGCAGCTCGACCCCGCCGCGATCCTGGTGGACCAGGACGACGTGCCCGGTACGGGCCGCGCGGTGCAGTGCGCCCTGGCGGCGCTCGACGCCAAGGCCCAGGCAGCGGCCGCGGCGGCGGGGCTCGCCGACGGCGAGGTCGTGGGCGACGGCGTCGACGGCTCCGTGGTGGTCGTCGCGGGCGACGTGCCGCTGCTCGACGGCGCCACGCTCGGCCAGCTCCTGGCCGCCCACCACGCCGACGGCAACGCCGTCACGATCCTCACCACCGAGGTCGACGACGCGACGGGCTACGGCCGGATCGTCCGCGAGAAGGACACCGGCGACGTGCTGGAGATCGTGGAGCACAAGGACGCCACGGCGGACCAGCTCGAGATCCGCGAGATCAACTCCTCGGTCTACGTGTTCGACGCCGCCACGCTGCGCCGCGGCCTCGGCGGGCTGGACAGCAAGAACGCGCAGGGCGAGGTCTACCTGACCGACGTCGTCGCGTTCGCCCGCGCCGAGGGCCTGCACGTGCGGGCGCTGCTCGCCGACGACCCGATGCTGGTCGAGGGTGTCAACGACCGCGTCGCCCTGTCGGTGCTGGCACGCGAGATGAACCGCCGCGTCGTCGAGGAGTGGCAGCGCGCGGGCGTCACGGTCCAGGACCCGGCCACCACGTGGATCGACGTCGACGTCGAGCTCGCCCCCGACGTCACGCTCCTGCCGAACACGCAGCTCAAGGGCGCCACCGTGGTGGCGACCGGTGCCACGATCGGTCCGGACACCACGCTGACCGACGTCGAGGTCGGGGTCGGCGCGACGGTGGTCCGCACGCACGGCTCGCTCGCCGTGATCGGCGAGGGCGCGTCCGTCGGGCCCTTCGCCTACCTGCGGCCGGGCACGACCCTGGGCCGCAAGGGCAAGATCGGAACGTTCGTCGAGACCAAGAACGCCGAGATCGGTGAAGGCAGCAAGGTGCCGCACCTCTCCTACGTGGGCGACGCGACGATCGGCGAGCACAGCAACATCGGTGCCGCGTCCGTGACGGTCAACTACGACGGCGTCCACAAGCACCGCACGGTGATCGGCTCGCACGCCCGCACGGGCGCGGACAACATGTTCGTCGCGCCGGTGTCCGTGGGCGACGGCGCGTACACCGCCGCCGGGTCCGTGATCCGCCGCGACGTGCCCGCGGGCGCTCTCGGCGTCACCGCCGGGCAGCAGCGGAACATCGAGGGCTGGGTGGCTCGCCGCCGGCCCGGGACCCCCGCGGCGGACGCCGCCGCGGCGGCGTCCGGGACCACGCCCGGCCTCGGTGACCAGGCGCAGCGTCAGCTCGCCGAGCACAATGCAGCCGGGGCTCCCGTGGCCCCGCAGGCAGCGGCCGTTCAGGCCGAGGCCGACCAGGTCCCTGCAGGAGGGGCCGACAAGGAAGGAAAGACCCACTGATGTCCAGCACTGCCGCACCCGGCCCGAACCGTCACCCGCTCGTCCTCGCCGCCGGGCGGGCACACCCCGAGCTGGCCAAGAACGTCGCGAAGGAGCTGGGCATCGACCTGCTCGGCGTGTCGGCGTACGACTTCGCCAACAGCGAGACCTACGTGCGGTTCAGCGAGTCCGTGCGCGGTATGGACCTGTTCCTGCTGCAGTCGCACACGATGCCCGTCAACCAGTGGATCATGGAGCAGCTGCTCATGGTCGACGCCGCCAAGCGGGCCTCGGCGCACTCCGTGACCGTCGTGGCGCCCTTCTTCGGGTACGCCCGCCAGGACAAGAAGAGCCGCGGCCGCGAGCCGATCTCGGCGCGCCTCGTCGCCGACCTGTTCAAGACCGCGGGCGCCGACCGGCTCATGAGCGTCGACCTGCACACCGCGCAGATCCAGGGCTTCTTCGACGGCCCCGTGGACCACCTGTGGGCCATGCCGATCCTCGTCGACTACGTCCGCACGCGCGTCGACGTCGACAACGTCACCGTGGTCTCGCCGGACGCCGGCCGCATCCGCGTCGCCGAGATCTGGGCGTCCAAGCTGGGCGGCGGCCCGCTGGCCTTCGTGCACAAGACCCGCGACGTCACGCGCCCCAACCAGTCCGTGGCCAACCGCGTCGTCGGTGACGTCCAGGGCAAGGACTGCGTGCTCGTGGACGACCTCATCGACACCGGCGGCACCATCGCCGAGGCCGTCAAGGTGATCATGGCCGCGGGCGCCAAGTCCGTGACGGTCGCGGCCACGCACGGCGTGCTGTCCGGTCCCGCCGCGCAGCGGCTGACCGAGTGCGGGGCCCGCGAGGTCGTCGTCACCGACACCCTGCCGATCGAGGACGACCGCCGGTTCGAGACGCTCAAGGTGCTCTCCATCGCGCCGCTCCTGGCGTCCGCGATCAACGAGGTGCACTCCGACGGGTCCGTGACCTCGCTGTTCGACGGCAACTCCTGACCTGCGACGCCGGACGGGCACTTGACTGAGACGCGGTCGATGCAGGACCGTGTCTTGACATCTATGGGGGAGGGTCAGTGACCGTCACCGTCGTGGTCCCGACGTTCAACGAGGGGCCCAACGTCCGCGCGCTCACCGAGCGGCTCTGCGCCGCGTTCGGCGTGCTGCCCGACGACGGCCGCGACCACGGCGGCGTGCACGGACCCGAGGGCGGCCCGGCTCCCGTGGGGGCTCCCGACCTGGCGGAGATCCTCTTCGTCGACGACTCCACGGACGACACCCCCGACCGGATCCGCGAGGTCGCCGCGACGGCGCCCGTCCCGGTGCGGCTGCTGCACCGGGAGGAGGCGCAGGGCGGGCTGAGCGGCGCCGTCGTGGCCGGCCTGCGCACCGTGACCACGGAGTGGGCCGTCGTGATGGACGGCGACCTGCAGCACCCGCCGGAGCTCGTGCCCGCGCTGGTCATGCGCGGGCAGGAGGCCGGCCTCGACATCGTCGTGGCCTCCCGGTACACCGGCGACGGCGACGCCGGCGGCCTGGACGGCTGGTGGCGGCACGGCGTCTCGATCGCCTCCGCCCTGCTGGCGCGGTCCATGTTCCCGACGCGGCTGCGCAACGTGACCGACCCCCTGACGGGGTTCTTCGCCGCCCGGGTGGACCGGCTGGACCTGGACGCGCTGCGCCCGCGCGGCTTCAAGATCCTGCTGGAGATCCTCGCCCGCAACCGGCTCGCCGTGGGCGAGGAGCCGTTCGTGTTCGGCGAGCGGTACGCCGGGCACTCCAAGGCCACGTTCAAGAACGGGCTGCGCTACCTGGAGCAGCTCGCGGCGCTGCGGTTCGGGCGGATGTCACGGTTCGCCATCATCGGCGGCTTCGGCGCCGTGCTCAACGTGCTCATCCTGTGGGGCCTCACCGCCCTGGGCGCGCACTACGTGGAGGCGGCGGTCATCTCCGCGGTCGTCACCATCGTGACCAACTTCCTGCTGCAGGAGCGCTTCGTGTTCCGCGACCTGCGCAACGAGGGGCGCGGCGCCTGGTCGCGGTTCGCCCACTCGTTCGCGTTCAACGGCACGGAGGCGGCCATCCGCCTGCCAGTGCTCTGGTGGCTCGTCGAGGTCACGGGCCTGTGGCCGGTGCTCGTCCAGGCCCTGACGATCGTGGTGGCGTTCCTGCTCCGGTTCGTGTTCCACGTCCAGGTGGTCTACAAGCCCCGCCGTACGCAGCCGACGATCGGCGTCACACCGCCCGTCGGTGCGGAGCGGGCCGACGAGCGGGTACAGTAGTCAGGTTGCCTCGGCGAGGGACGCCTGACGGCCGCGACGGGACCTGATCCCGCAAGCACTCGGCCGGCGTCCGTGATCGACTGGGCGGCCGTCGGCGGCCCGGGCGGAGTACCCCTCCAGTACCTCGCCCCGCGTGCCAGCTCCGCGCCCGTCACGTGTCCCGCGCCGACGCAGCCGCCATCTTCGAGTTGCACACCAGACCTTTCAGGAGTGAGTTCCCATGGCCGAGATCAAGCTCGCCGCCGAGGCCCGTACCGAGTTCGGCAAGGGTGCGGCCCGCCGCATCCGCCGCGACAACAAGATCCCCGCCGTCCTGTACGGGCACGGCACCGACCCCGTGCACGTGACGCTGCCCGGCCACGAGTCGATGCTCGCGCTGCGCCAGACCAACGTGCTGCTCTCCATCGAGCTCGACGGCGCCAAGGGCCAGCTGGCCGTCGCCAAGGACATCCAGCGCGACCCGGTCCGCAACGTCATCGAGCACATCGACCTCCAGGTCGTGCGCGCGGGCGAGAAGATCACCGTCGACGTGACCGTCAACATCGTGGGCGAGTCGGCCCCGGGCACCATCCACCTGGTCGAGGCGCAGACCCTGTCGGTCGAGGCCGAGGCCACGCACCTGCCGGAGTCCGTCGACGTCTCCATCGAGGGCCTCGAGGCCGGTGCCCAGGTGCACGCGGGCGAGGTCACCCTGCCGTCCGGCGTCACGCTGCTCACCGACCCGGAGCACGCCGTCGTGCTGATCACCGAGCCGCGCGGCGAGGCCAGCGCGGACGAGGAGGAGTCGGCCGACTCCGCCGAGTCCGCCGCCGAGGCGCCCGCCGAGGGCTGAGCCCCTCCCGCCAGGCAGCACCAGCCCCGGCCGCGTGCCGGGACGTACCGGGCCGAGGTAGAACCTCCGGGCCCGCGCGCGAGATAATCGTGCGCGGCGCGGGTTCTGCCTCGGCCCGGCTCGTTCCCGCCGCGGCGCGCGCGTCGCCGCCGGGATGCCCCGGCTGCCGAGAACGTCCGTCGTCGTGAGAGGAAGATCCGCATGAGTGACCGGCCCTGGCTCGTCGTCGGCCTCGGGAACCCCGGACCGAAGTACGCCGGCAACCGGCACAACGTGGGCCAGATGGTGCTGGACCTGCTCGCCGAGCGCACCGGCGCCCGGTTCTCGAAGCACCCGCGGGCCCAGGCGGTCGTTGCCGAGGCGCGCCTCGGCGTGCTGCCGGGCGGTGCACCGGGACCGCGCGTGGTCCTCGCCAAGCCGACCACCTACATGAACACCTCGGGCGGCCCGGTCAGCGCGCTGGCCAAGTACTACGACGTGCCCGCCGAGCAGGTGGTGATGGTGCACGACGAGGTGGACATCCCGTTCGACACGATCAAGCTGAAGATCGGTGGCGGCGAG
Source organism: Promicromonospora sp. NPDC052451 (assembly GCF_044547525.1). NCBI lineage: Bacteria > Bacillati > Actinomycetota > Actinomycetes > Micrococcales > Promicromonosporaceae > Promicromonospora > Promicromonospora sp. NPDC052451. Next base: position 202,042 of record NZ_JBIUAP010000005.1, on the reverse strand, counting down.
GGCGGGCACAACGGGCTGCGTGACACCACCAAGGCGCTCGGCACCAAGGACTACCACCGGGTGCGCGTCGGCGTCGGGCGCCCGCCGGGCCGCATGGACACGGCTGACTACGTGCTGCGCGACTTCTCCGGCACCGAGCGCAAGGACCTGCCGATCCTGGTCGACGACGCCGCCGACGCCGTCGAGCTGCTGGTCACCGAGGGCCTGCTGACCGCCCAGGGCAAGTACCACACCGCCCGGGCCTGACCGGCCGGCGCAGGTCGGCAGCTTGCCGCGAGGTCGGCAGCTTTGCCCGCGAGGTCGGCAGTTTCCATCGAGATCGGCACAGGCCTGTGCCGATCTCGATGGAAACTGCCGACCTCGCGGGCACGTGCCTCCGTGTTGAACCCGTCTCGCCACGGTCAGATCCGACCGAGAGCGCCCGGTCGAGACACCGGCCAGGCACGAGGCGCGGTGATCCCTCAGCGACCGGAGCTCGACAACCACCGCGGCGGCGCGAACAGCCACCGCGCGCCGATCCGCGGTGCGAGCTCGCCCAGGGCCAGGCCGACGGCGATCGCCGCGGCCCACAGGGCGACCGGCAACCACTGCGACGGGGGCGCCGGGATCCAGATCCCGTTGCGCCACAGCACCGACAGCAGAGCGAGCACCACGGACGTGTGCGTGACGAAGACCGGCAACGTGCGTGCGCCGAGCCACCGCAGCCCGAGTGCGCCCGGCACCCGCGAGAGCAGCACGCTCACGGTGACGCCGGCCGGCACACCCGCGATGTTGGTCAGCAGGTAGCACCCCGGCACGTCGGCGAGGCCCAGCTCGCGCACCGCGACCTGGACCCCGAGCCAGACGGCGACCGCGCCGACGGCCCACAGCCAGGTGACCCGCTCCGCGAAGCGTTCGAGCAGCGGGCGCAGGTGCAGCCCGGCCAGGAAGAACAGCGCGAACTGCGCGGTACCCCGCCAGGCGAGGCTTGCCGGCTCCCAGCCGGCCAGGGCCCAGGCGCCGACGGCTGCCGCGAGCACGAGCTGCACGGGCGCGGGGACGCGGCGCAGCGCACGGGCGATCACGAAGAAGACCGCGAGCGTCCAGATGAACCAGAGCTCGGAGCGCGGCACCAGGAGCGACCAGGCGAGGTCGTGGCCGAGGGTGCCCCAGTCGGCGTCGGCCACCTGGTAGTAGCCGGTGAGCAGGCGCATCAGCAGGGAGACCGGCTCCCACAGCACGAACACCCAGGCGAAGAAGAGCAGCTTGCCGCGGGCCAGGCGGGACCACGGCACCGTGGTCCACTTGGCGGCGAACATGCCGGCCACCGTGAAGAACAGGGGCATGCGCAGGCTGCGGAGCGTCTCGTTGACCTCGCGGAGCACGCCTACCTCGTACCCCGTCTGCCATGTCCAGTTCGTGGCGTGGTAGAGCACGACGAGGCCGATGGCGAGGCCGCGCGCGACGTCGGGCCAGGCGAGGCGGGCAGGGGCGCGCCGCTCGACGGCGGCGTCGCGCCCCGGGCCCGGCGCGCCGGTGTGCCGCGGGGATCCGGAGGGGGTCAACATCGCCGGTCATCGTACGTGCCGGGTACGACATCCGGGAGACGTCACGGTGACGATCCGGCAGTGTCGGTGGCCCGGAGTAGCCTGGGACGAGCCCCTCACACGTGACCCGTACCCGGGTCGTGCCCGTGGTGGGCCCGTCGTCGTGCGCCATCGAAGGACAGATCCCATGAACCTCACCGGCCTGCTGCCCACCCTCCTGCGTGATCCCGGGGCTTCCGCCGCGGTCGAGCGCGTGCGCGCCCGTGGCTTCGTGGACGTCGTGGGACCAGTGGGTGCCCGCCCGCCGCTGCTGGTGGCCGCGGCCGAGAAGCGGCCGCTCGTGGTGGTCACGGCCACGGGGCGCGAGGCGGACGACCTGGCGGCGAGCCTGCGCGGCTACCTCCCGGAGGAGCACGCCGACGACGTCGCGGTCCTGCCCGCCTGGGAGACCCTGCCGCACGAGCGGCTCAGCCCGCGCGCGGACACGGTCGCCAAGCGGCTGGCCGTGTTCCGCCGCCTGGCCCATCCCGCGCCGGGCCACGGGCAGGACGGCGCCGTCCGGATCCTGGTGATGCCGGTCCGTGCCCTGCTGCAGCCCGTGGTCGACGGCCTGGGCGAGCTGGAGCCGGTCCAGCTCGCCACGGGCACCACCGCGGACCTGACCGACGTGGCCGAGCGGCTCACGGCCGCCGCCTACACGCGCGTGGACATGGTGGAGCGGCGCGGGGAGTTCGCGGTGCGCGGCGGCATCCTCGACGTCTTCCCGCCCACCGAGGACCACCCGCTGCGCTGCGAGTTCTGGGGCGACGAGGTCACGGAGATCCGCTGGTTCGCCGTGGCCGACCAGCGCAGCCTGGAGATCGCGGAGCACGGCGTCTGGGCGCCGCCGTGCCGGGAGATCCTGCTGGACGACGCCGTGCGGCGTCGGGCCGCCGATCTCGTCGAGACCCTGCCCGGCGCCGTCGAGATGCTCGACAAGCTCGCGGCGGGGGTCGCCGTCGAGGGCATGGAGTCGCTCGCCCCGGTGCTGGTGGACCGCATGGTCCCCGTGCTGGAGCTGGTGCCGGAGGACGCGCTGCTCGTGGTCGACGAGCCGGAGCGCGTGCGCCGCCGCGCGCACGACCTCGTGGCCACCACCGAGGAGTTCCTCGCCGCCGCCTGGACCGGCGCCGTCGCGGGCGGGGCCGCGCCCATCGACCTGTCCGCGGCGTCCTTCGCGACGTTCGCCGAGGTGCGCGAGATCGCGGCCCGGCGCGCCCTCGGCTGGTGGACCCTGTCCGCGTTCACCCAGGACACCGAGCTCACCGAGGCCGACGCCGACGCGTCGGACACGGCGCCGGACACGTTCGTGGTCGGTGCGCGGGACGTCGAGTCCTACCGCGGTGACCTCGCTCGTGCGCTGGACGACGTGCACGGGCTGCAGGTCGCGGGCTGGCGGCTCGTGCTGACCACCGAGGGCCACGGCCCGGCCAAGCGTATGACCGAGCAGCTCTCGGCCGCCGGTACCGCGGCACGGCTGACGGTGTCGCTGGAGGGCGAGCCGGAGCCCGGCGTCGTGCACGTGCTGGCCGGGGGCGTCGGCAAGGGGTTCGTGGCCCCCGAGCTGCAGCTCGCCGTGTTCTCCGAGCAGGACCTGACCGGGCGAGCCGGCGCGGGCACGCGCGACATGCGGCGCATGCCGAGCAGGCGGCGCAACGTGGTGGACCCGCTCCAGCTCAAGGCGGGTGACTTCGTGGTGCACGAGCAGCACGGCGTGGGCCGGTTCGTCGAGATGGCGCAGCGCACGATGGGCACCGGGGGCAACCGCGCCACGCGCGAGTACCTCGTGATCGAGTACGCGAGCAGCAAGCGCGGGCAGCCGGGCGACCGCCTGTTCGTGCCCACCGACCAGCTCGACCAGGTCACCAAGTACACGGGCGGTGAGTCGCCGTCGCTGTCCAAGATGGGCGGCGCCGACTGGAAGAACACGAAGGCCAAGGCGCGCAAGCACGTCAAGGAGATCGCGAGCGAGCTGATCCGGCTCTACAGCGCGCGCATGGCCACGCAGGGGCACGCCTACGGGCCCGACACCCCGTGGCAGCGGGAGCTGGAGGACGCGTTCGCGTACGTCGAGACGCCCGACCAGCTCGCCACGATCGACGAGGTCAAGGCCGACATGGAGAAGTCCGTGCCGATGGACCGCCTGGTGTGCGGCGACGTCGGCTACGGCAAGACGGAGATCGCCATCCGCGCCGCGTTCAAGGCGGTGCAGGACGGCAAGCAGGTCGCCGTCCTGGTGCCCACCACGCTCCTGGTGCAGCAGCACTACGAGACCTTCTCCGAGCGGTACACCGGGTTCCCGGTGACCGTGCGGGCGCTGAGCCGGTTCCAGACCGCCAAGGAGTCCGAGGAGACGCTCCAGGGTCTCAAGGACGGCAGCGTCGACATCGTCATCGGCACCCACCGCCTCATCACCGGGTCGGTCGCGTTCAAGGACCTGGGCCTCGTGGTGATCGACGAGGAGCAGCGCTTCGGCGTCGAGCACAAGGAGACGCTCAAGCAGCTCCGCACCAACGTGGACGTGCTGGCCATGTCCGCCACCCCGATCCCGCGCACGCTGGAGATGGCGGTCACGGGCATCCGCGAGATGTCCACACTGGCCACGCCCCCGGAGGAGCGGCACCCGGTGCTCACCTACGTGGGCGCGTACGAGGAGAAGCAGATCGCCGCCGCCCTGCGCCGCGAGCTGCTGCGCGAGGGCCAGGTCTTCTACGTGCACAACAAGGTGGAGACCATCCAGCGGGCCGCGTCCCGGCTCAACGAGCTGGTGCCCGAGGCCCGCATCGGCGTGGCCCACGGCAAGATGAGCGAGCACCAGCTCGACCAGGTCATCCGCGCCTTCTGGGAGAAGGAGCTCGACGTGCTGGTCTGCACCACGATCATCGAGACCGGCCTGGACATCTCGAACGCCAACACCCTGATCCTGGAGCGGTCCGACATGCTGGGCCTGTCCCAGCTGCACCAGCTCCGCGGGCGTGTGGGCCGCGGTCGCGAGCGCGCCTACGCCTACTTCCTCTACCCGCCGGAGAAGCCGCTCACGGAGACGGCGCACGACCGGCTGGCGACCATGGCCGCCCACACCGACCTCGGCGCGGGCATGCAGATCGCCATGAAGGACCTCGAGATCCGTGGCGCGGGCAACCTGCTCGGCGGCGAGCAGTCCGGGCACATCGCCGGCGTCGGCTTCGACCTGTACGTGCGCATGGTGGGCGAGGCGGTGTCCGCGTTCCGCGGGGACGCCGAGGAGGAGGCCCCCGAGGTCACCATCGAGCTGCCCGTGGACGCCCACCTGCCCGAGTCCTACATCGCCACCGAGCGGCTGCGGCTGGAGGCCTACAAGAAGATCGCCGGGGCGCAGGACACCGCGGCGCTCGACGAGGTGCGTGCCGAGCTCACCGACCGGTACGGCGCCCTGCCCGAGGTGGCGGGTGCGCTGTTCGACGTCGCCGACTTCCGCAACCACGCCCGCAGGGCCGGGCTCACGGACGTCACGGCACAGGGCAAGTACGTCCGGTTCGCGCCGGTGAACCTGCCGGAGTCGGCGCAGCTGCGGCTCAAGCGGCTCTACCCGGGCACCATCCTCAAGCCGGCCATCCGCGCGTTCCTCGTGCCGTTCCCGACGACGGCGCGGATCGGCGGCCGGCCGCTGCGGGGCACCGAGGTGCTGCAGTGGGCGCGGGCCCTGATCGACGCGGTGATTCTGGCCGACGTGGGGGCTGCGGCTAAGGTCGGCACCAGCGCCTGACCAGGGCGTCCCGCTGGTGGGCATAGGTGAAACTCGGATTCACAGCAACCGGTCAGGACCGTATAGGCTCCACCCGCGTCACTCGCTCATCATGTCTTTTGTGGAGGATCCCGCATGGCACTCGGACATCGCACGCGTGCGATCGTCGGCTCCCTCGCAGCGGTCACCGCGCTCGGCGCCCTGCTGACCGGCTGCTCGACCGACTCGACGCAGGCGGCGGAGGACTCCGATCAGGCCGTGGAGGTGGACGAGAACCTGCGCGCGCTGCTCCCCGGTGAGCTGCGGGCGGAGTCCGCGCGGATCACGGTCGGCACGGAGTCCGGCTACCCGCCCTTCGAGTACACCAACGAGGCCGGGCGTATCGTCGGCTTCGAGATCGACCTGTTCGACGCGGCGTCGGACCGGCTGGGCCTGAAGTACACGTTCCACGACATGCCGTTCGACTCCCTGCTCGACGAGCTGTACGCGAGCAACGTCGACGCCGTGGCCGCGGCGATGTCCGACACCGCCGAGCGCCGTGTCGACTCCGACTTCGTCGACTACTACAACGACAGCGACGCGATCATGGTCCCGGCGGGCAACCCCGCGGGCATCAAGACCCTGAAGGACCTCTGCGGCCGCACGGTGGCCGTGCTCACCGAGTCGACCCAGGACGAGGCGCTCGCGGCCCTGAACACCGGGGAGTGCAAGGCCAAGCCGGTCACGGTGACCCGGTTCGACACGGATGCCGACGCGCTCGCGCAGGTCCAGGCGGGCAAGGCGGACGCCGAGCTCACCCAGTGGTCCACCGGTGCCTACAACGCGAAGCAGGTCGGTTCGGGCGACATCTTCGAGGTGGCGAACACCGAGGTGATCAACCCGTCCCCGCTCGGCTGGGTGTTCCCGACGGGCGACGTCGAGATGGTGCGCGCCTACCAGGCGGCCCTCCAGAGCATCATCGACGACGGCACCTACGCCGAGATCCTGGAGAAGCACGACCTCTCGGTCGGTGCCCTGGAGAAGGCGACCGTCAACGGTCAGTGACCCGCAGCCGAGTCCAGGCCGAACGGGCCGTCCCACCGCACGGTGGGGCGGCCCGTTCGCCGTTCCGGCCCGGGGCACGGTGCGCGCCGCCGCGCCGGACTGTGCCGAACCGAGCCGGATCGATTCGATAACGGTCAGCACAGTGCCCATTACAGCCCTCGTCGGTTACCCTGATAACCGAAAGGAGCAGTCATGGCCAGAACATCCCTCCGGACCCAGCGCGACCTCACCTCGTTCGGTGACCACGTCCGTGCCTGGCGCAAGATCCACGGTCTCACCGCCCAGCTCGTCGCAGACCGCGCGGGCATCACGCGCACCACGCTGCGTGCCATCGAGACGGGCACCGGGACCGTGAGCCTCGAGAACACGCTCGCCGTGCTGCGGGTGCTCGGCGTGGCCGACGCCGTGGTCGGTGCGAGCGACCCGCTCACCACCGAGATGGGCAGGTTTCACGCGGAACGCGCTCTGCCGCAGCGCGTCCGCGTCACCAGGTGAACCAGATGAGGAAGTGAACGCCCTTGTCGATACATGTCGAGGTCGAGCTCCCCGGCGGGGGCCAGGTCCACGCCGGTGACCTCGACATGCATCTCAACCGGGGCGGGGCGCTGGTCGGCTGCACGTTCCGCTACGACCCTGCCTACCTGCGCCAGCCGCGTGCGTACGCGCTGTGCCCGGAGCTTCCGCTCACCCCGGGGAACATCCCGTCGGGCAGCGACCGGCCCCTGTTCGGCGTCATCGCGGACTGCCAGCCCGACCAGTGGGGCCGCACGCTGCTGTTCAACGCCGAGCGCCGCGCCGCACGGGCCGAGGGTCGGCGGTTCCTGACCCTCACCGAGCTGGACTTCCTGCTCGGCGTGCAGGACGAGACCCGGCTGGGTGCCCTGCGCTTCTCCCTCGACGGCGGCCGGACGTTCCTGGGCCCGCCGCGCGCGGAGATCCCCGACCTGGTGGACCTGCCGTCCCTGACCGAGGCCGCGGACGCCGTGGCGCAGCACCGGGAGACCGACCACGACGTGCGGCTGCTCGTCGCGGCAGGTACCTCCATGGGCGGCGCGCGGCCCAAGGCGACGGTGAAGGACGGCGCCGGTGACCTGTGGATGGCCAAGCTGCCCGAGACGGGCGACCGCTGGGACGTTCAGGCCTGGGAGTACCTGACGTTGCGGCTGGCGTCGGACGCCGGCATCGAGGTGCCGGTGGCGCGGCTGCACCGGATCGGTCCGGGCCGGTCCATCCTGCTGACCCGGCGGTTCGACCGGCGGGCGGTCTCGCGCGATCCCGGCGGGGGTGCGCAGGGCGGCGGGCGCATCGGCTTCCTGTCCGCGGACAGCCTCACGCAGAAGGCGTTCTTCGAGGTCATCGACTACCGGACGCTCGCCGAGACGCTGGCCGACCACTCCGGCCGGCCGGCCACCGACGGGCACGACCTGTTCCGCCGCGTCGCGTTCACGCTGCTCGTGCGGAACGTGGACGACCACATGAAGAACCACGGCTTCCTGCGCCGCCCGGACGGCTGGTCGCTGTCCCCGCTGTTCGACGTGAACCCCAACCCGTTCGCCGTCGCCGAGTCGACGCCCCTGGTGCCCGGCGGCAGCCGGATCGACCGGGACGTGCGGGAGCTCCTGGCCGGTGCGGACTCCTACGGGCTGCGTCAGGACGACGCCCGCCGGGTGCTCGCGGAGGTGGCGGAGGCGACGTCCGGCTGGACGCGCATCGCGCGGGACATGTCGCTGCCGTCCGAGGAGATCGCCTTGATGGCCGAGGCCTTCGAGAACCCGAACCGGGACGAGGCGGCGGCCTGAGCGGGGTTACGCTCGCGCCATGACTCGCACAACGAGCGGCAACACCCGGCCCATCGAGGCCACCATCCGCACGGACTTCCGTGACGAGATGGACTACGGCTCCTACCTGGGCCTGGACGAGCTCCTGTCGGCGCAGCACCCCGTGAGCGACCCGCCGCACCACGACGAGCTGCTGTTCATCATCCAGCACCAGACCACCGAGCTGTGGCTCAAGCTCGTGGTGCACGAGCTGCTCGCCGTGCGGCAGTTCCTCGACACCGACGACCTGTCCCGTGCGCTCAAGGGCCTGGCCCGGGTCAAGCACATCCAGCGCACCATCACGGAGCAGTGGTCGGTGCTGGCCACCCTGACCCCGAGCGAGTACGCCGAGTTCCGGGGTTCGCTGGGACAGTCCTCCGGGTTCCAGTCGCACCAGTACCGCGCCGTGGAGTTCCTGCTGGGCAACAAGAACGCCGGGATGCTCCAGGTCTTCCGGGCCAAGCCCGAGGTGTACGCCCAGCTCGCCCGGCTCCTGGAGGAACCAACGGTGTACGACGCGTTCCTGCGGCTGCTGGCGCGGCGCGGGCACGCCGTCCCCGCCGAGATCCTGGAGCGTGACGTCACGCAGGCCTGGACGGAGCACCCGGAGCTGACCGCCGTCTTCAAGACGATCTACGAGGACCCGCACGACCACTGGGAGCTGTACGAGGCCTGCGAGGACCTGGTCGACATCGAGGACGCCTTCCAGCTCTGGCGGTTCCGCCATCTGCGCACCGTGCAGCGCACCATCGGCTTCAAGACCGGCACCGGTGGCTCCAGCGGCGTCGGCTTCCTCAAGCGGGCCCTGGACCTGACGTTCTTCCCGGAGCTCATCTCGGTCCGTACCGAGATCGACGGCCCGCTCGGGGCGTGAGCGCGGTGCCGCAGGTGACGCTCCCCGGCGTCGTCGACCAGCACGTGCACCTGGGGCTGGTGGACCGGGGGCTCCTTGCGGGCAGCGCGGTCATCGAGGTGCACGACCTGGGCTGGGACCCCCGGGAGGTGCGCGCCTGGGCGGCCGCGCCGCCGCCGGGCGTGCGGGTGCGGTTCGCCGGGCCGTTCCACACGGCACCGGGCGGCTACCCGACCGGGCGCTCCTGGGCGCCGGAGGCCGCCGTCCGGCACGTGGCCTCGGTCCCGGAGGCGGGCGAGGCCGTGGCCGACGTGGTCGCGGCGGGCGGCTTCGCGGTCAAGGTCGCCCTGCACGCGGGCATGGACCTGCTGCCCGACGACGTGCTCCGGGCGCTGGTCGGAGCGGCACACGCGGCGGGGCTGCCGGTGCTGGTGCATGCCGAGGGTGCCGGTCAGGCCGCCCGCGCGATCGACGCGGGCGCGGACACCCTGGTGCACGTGCCCTGGACGGAGGCGTTGCCGGCGGCCGTGATCGCCCGCGCGACGCGGATGACGTGGATCTCCACCCTGGCGATCCACGACGGGCCGGGCGGCGCCCTGGACCGGGCGCTGTCCAACGCGCGGCGGTTCGTCGCGGCGGGCGGCCGTCTCGTGTACGGCACCGACATGGGCAACGGGCCGACGCCGGTCGGGGTCAACGAGCGCGAGGTCGAGCTGCTCGGGTCGGTGCTCACGGGGGAGGCGCTGCGCCGGGCGGTGCTCGGCCCGCCGGAGGCCCCGGCGCTGACCGCCCCGCTGCCCCTGCCGGAGACGGCGTCCGAGCTGATCGCCTGGCTCCGTGCGGCCACCCGCCTTCCCCTCCCGCCCTCCGAATCGGACCGAGGCGAAACCCCTCCGAGGTAGAACGGTGGCGAAGGAGGACGCCCGCCCGTGCCCTCCTTCGCCACCGTTCGGTCCCGCCCTGGTTCTCCCTCGGCCAGGGTGGGTCAGTTGCGGGTGATCGTGAACGTCGTCGTGTCGTTCACGATGTCCCGGTAGTTGTTCGACAGCGTCAGCCCGTTGAACGTGGCCGAGCCGACCGCCGGTCCCTGTCCCGCCTCCGGCATCGGGTTGGCCCAGATGCCGTACCCGGACCGCGCGTCGTACTCGTCACCGCTGCGCTGCGCGCCGGTGATCGAGACGTCGGTGAACACCGTGTCCTGGACCGGGTTCACCGGCTGCCCGCCGAGGTACTGGGTCTGGAACATGATTCCCGAGTACGTCGGGTCCACGATGTCGAGGTCGCTCACCCGGATGGCGGTGAACGTCTTGGACGCCGAGAACAACCAGACCGCGGGGAAGACCTGCGGGCCCCAGAAGTGCCCGCCGGAGCGCACCACGGAGATGCCCTCGAACCGGGTCGGCGCGGGACCGAACCCCTCCATCGGGTACCCGAAGTCCAGCGAGCTGATGGTCACGCCCGAGTACACGAGCGTGTCGGCGATGTAGATGTTGCGGAACGTGTTGTCCTGCCCGCCGTAGACGGCCAGGCCCGCGGCCCGCCAGGTGTTCGTGGAGGTCAGGTTCTCGAACACGTTGCCCCGCTGGCCGCTGCCCCCGGCGTCGGTCGCCGCGAACAGCGCGAACGAGTCGTCGCCCGTGCCGCGCGCCTGGTTGTTGTGCACGTGGTTGTTCGCGCTGCCGTTGGTCATGTTCAGCGCGTCGGCGAACGTGTTCCGGATCCGGGAGTCCTTGATCTCCGAGTCGTCCATGTTGGCCGCCCAGAACATGCAGATCATGTGCTCGACCCAGATGTCGTCGATCGTCATGTCCCGCACGTTCGCGAAGTCGAAGACCTTGCCCGGCCCGTCGATCCGCGAGGTGTAGTTGCCGAAGTAGGCGAAGTCGCGGAACGTCGAGCCGTTGGCGCTGGACTCCGCCCGGAACCCGATGTCCGTGTTCTCCTGGCCGGCCGGCGCGTGGAACCGCGTGAACCACGGCCCGGCGCCCACGATGTCGACCGCCTTGCCGTACACCTGGAACTTGCTCGCCGTCTGGTAGTCGCCCGCCGGCAGGTAGACGCCGGCGAGGTTCCCGGTCGTGTCCATCCGGAACCGGTCGAGCGCGTTCTGCACGTCCTGGTGCGTGAAGCCCGCGGGCTGGATGTACCGCGCCGGGTCCGGGTTGGCCTGTGCCGCCGCCTGCTCCAGGTCCACGAAGTCGACCGTGTACGGCCCGGGGTTGCTCGCCGTCTTCTGCAGCCGGATGGTCGAGCCCGCCGGGACCGTCCGCCCGAGCAGGGTGTTGGCCTCGTCGTAGATGTGCCGCGGGGCGCCCTGGCCGGGCTGGTTGCCCGGGCTGGCCTCGTTGCCGTACAACCACGCGAAGCGCGAGGTCAGGTCGATGTTCTTGACGAACTGCCCGTCCACGTAGACCCCGAGCGAGCCGTTCGTGCCGCCGCCGCCCGCGGCGTCCGGCATCGAGAAGCGCACCACCAGGGAGTTGGCGGGCGCCCGGGTGGTCCACTCGACGTAGGAGCCGGTCTGGCCGAGCGTGACGGCCTTGCGTCCGGACGCCTCGCCCGCCAGGTCACCGACCACGCGGTTCGGGCCGACGGCGGTCGCGCCGCCGCCCGCCGCGCCGTCCTCCGCCTCGTACGTGTCGAAGGGCATGCTCGCACCGCGGCCGATGAACAGGGTCCGCGTCACCTCGTTGTTCGCGCGCTTGGCCGCGACCTCCGTCGGGTCGGGGGCCGCCGTGACCGTCACGTCGTACGAGCCGTCCGCCGCCGGCCAGGTGCCCAGGTCCACGCTCTGGCTGGTGGCCCCGGGGGCGATGGCGCCGGAGACCGAGCCCGTCAGTGTCCGCACCACCGAACCGCCGTCGTCGCGCACCACGACCGTGAGCCCGTGCGCACCGGACGAGGCCGCGACCGAACCCCGGTTCGCGATCGTCGCGGAGAACGTCACGGTCTCGCCCGCGGCCGGGGTGGTCGGGCTCCACGACACGGTCGGGACCAGGTCGGAGCTGGCGACCTCGGTCACCACCAGCGGGTCGGGGTGGGTGTAGGCGTTGTCCGCCTCGGACTGCTCGGCCACGGCCTCCGACGGGTCGGCCACGGCCCCGATCTCGTACGACCCCGCCGGCTGCGAGCCGACGTCCGCGGTCACGGTGGCCTGGGCTCCCGCGGCGAGCGCGCCGACCTGACCGGTGGCCACCTCGTCACCGTCCAGCGTGAACGACACGTCCGTCGCCGCCGACGCCTGCGTACCGATGTTCTTCACGACGGCCGACAGCGTGACGTCGTCCTCCTCCGTCGGCGACGCCGGGTCCGCCGTCACCCCGGTGACCGTGAGGTTCGGGTTCGGTGCGGCCGCGCCGAACACCTGCAGCTCGGCCACCTGGCCGTTGCCCGCGCCCGTGTTGCCCGTGAACCGCAGGCGCACCTCCCGGGCCGTGCCCGTGACCGGGACGGTCACCGAGTTGCCGGTCGCGGGGGAGAAGGCGTGCCCGGCCGACGGCGCCAGCGTGCTCCACGCGTCACCCGGCCCGGTGCGGCCCTGGACCTCGAACGTCTGGGTCCGCGGCCCCCAGGCCGCGGCCGGTGGCACCTTCACGACGACGTCGCTCAGCACCGCCGCCGACTCCAGGGTCACCGCCAGCGTGCTCGGGTACTGCCCGCCGGCGCCCTCCCAGTAGGTGGCGGTGTCGCCGTCGTTCGCGTTGGCCGCGACGTACGTCCACTCGGTCGACGACGCCGAGATCGTGCGGCCCGCCGCCAGGTCGGTGCCCTCGACCGGTCCCTCCGGGTCCGGGGCGTCACGCGTGCCGCGCACCTCCAGCTCGGAGAGCTGTCCGGCGGGCCAGCCCGTGTTGGCCGTGATCGCGACCCGCACGTAGCGCGCCTCGGTGTCCGGCACGTCGATGGTCACGGTGTTGCCGGACGCCGGGTCGAACCGGCGCTGGGCGCTCGCGGCCAGGGTGGTGAACGCGGAGCCGTCGGCGCCGGCCTGCACCGACAGGGTCTGCGTGCGGGCCTCCCACGAGGCAGGCAGCTTGAGCACGACCTCCTCGACGGTGGCGCCCGAGCCGAGGTCGACCTGGGCCCACTGCGGCAGGTTGTTGTTGGTCGACTCCCAGTAGGTGGCGGCGTTGCCGTCCGTGAGGTTGTCGGCCAGGTAGGGCGCGTTGCTGCTGCTGGCCGCGGCGGACGCGCCGGCCGACAGGACCACCGGGGCGGCTGCGGCCGGCACGGGCGCGAGGGCCACGGCGGTCAGGGCGGCGGCAGTGAGCGCGGACAGGAGCGCGGGCGCGCGCCCTGGTCTGCGCCCGTGCGGGTGGAGTGGTGCAGCGGAGCGGAACATCGTCGTCCCCGATCTCCCGTCGTCCTCGACGGGTGTCGTCACCAAGGTGCTCGTGTGGGTACTTGCCGTGTTTCTGTTACTAAACGCGCAGTCTCTTGTCGAGTTCTTGCGCGAGGATGACACGGACATTACTGACGTGCTCGCGGGAGCGTCAAGGGTGCGGTGCGGGCATGGCCGGGGGCGGCGCGGGGCGTGGTGGGGCCGGGCGGCGCAGGGACGTACGCTCGGGCCGGAACCGAACGACCAGGAGCCCTCGTGACCGACACCGCACCGCCCGCCACCGATCTGCCCGCCGCGCTGCGCGACCGGGCGGCGGCCCTCGACGCGGCCGACCCGCTCGCGCACTACCGCGACCTCTTCGCCCCCAGCGACGGCATGGTCGCCTACCTCGACGGCAACTCGCTGGGCAGGCCGCTGACCGTCACCCGCGAGCGGCTCGCATCCTTCGTGGACGGGCCCTGGGCCGGGCGCCTGATCCGCTCCTGGGACGAGGGCTGGATGGACGCGCCGACCGAGCTCGGCGACACGCTCGCCCGCGTGGTGCTCGGTGCGGCGCCGGGACAGACCGTGGTCGCGGACTCGACCACGGTGCTGCTCTACAAGCTCGCCCGCGCCGCCGTCGACGCGCGGCCCGGGCGCCGCGTGATCGTCGCCGACACCGAGAACTTCCCCACGGACCGGTTCGTGCTCCAGGGGATCGCCGCCGAACGTGGCCTGGAGGTCCGCTGGATCACGCCCGACCCGGACGCCGGGGTCACCGCCCAGGAGGTGGCGGACGCCGTCGGGCCGGACACCGCGCTCGTGCTGCTCAGCCACATCGCCTACAAGTCCGGGTACGTCGCCGACCTGCCCGCGATCACGCGGGTCGTGCACGAGGCCGGGGCGCTCGTCCTGTGGGACCTGTGCCACTCGGCCGGCTCGGTCCCGCTGGACCTGGACGCCGACGGCGTGGACATCGCCGTCGGCTGCACCTACAAGTACCTCAACGGCGGCCCCGGCTCACCGGCGTTCGCCTACCTCGCCGCCCGCCTGCAGGACGAGGTGCGGCAGCCGGTCCAGGGCTGGATGGGCGCCGCCGACCCGTTCGCGATGGGGCCGGAGTACGAGCCCGCGGCCGGGATCCGGCAGCTCGTCAGCGGTACGCCCCCGATCGTCGGGATGCTGCCGATGCGCGACATGCTCGCCCTGATCGACCAGGCGGGCATGCCGGCCGTGCGCGCCAAGTCGCTGGCCCTGACCGGCTTCGCGATCGAGGTCGCCGACGAGCTCCTGCCCGGCGTCCGCGTGGCGTCCCCGCGTGACCCCGAGCGTCGCGGGGGGCACGTCATGCTCGACCACCCGGACTTCCGCCGGGTCGTGGCGGAGGCCTGGAAGCAGGGTGTCATCCCGGACTTCCGCCCGCCGCAGGGCCTCCGGGTGGGCCTCTCGCCGCTGTCCACGAGCTTCGGAGAGCTGGCGGAGGGCCTCTGGACCATCCGCACCCTCCTCCGTTGACCCGTTGACCCGTTGAGTGCGGGATGTTCGCCCTTTCCCGGGTGCAGGAAGGACGAACATCCCGCACTCAACGAGGGCCGGGGAGGCGGCGGCGGTCGATCTTGCCCGTCGGGTTGCGGGGGAGGGCGTCGAGGAAGTGGACGTCCCGGGGGAGGGAGAAGCGCGGGAGCGTGTCCCGGAGCCGGTCGATCAGGGCGTCCGCCGTGAGCGCGGTTCCCTCGTGCAGCACGACGTACGCGGCGAACCGGTGCCCGAACCGCTCGTCGGGCACGCCGAGCACCGCGACGTCCGCGACCTCCGGCAGCGCCGCCACGGCCTCCTCGACCGGACGGGGGAAGACGTTCTCGCCGCCCGAGACGATCATGTCGTCGGCGCGGCCCACCACGTAGAGGCGCCCCTCGGCGTCGAGCCGGCCGCGGTCGCCCGTGGTCATCAGGTCGCCGAACATCGGCTTGCCCGTGCCGTTGGTGTACCCCTCGAACAGCATGCCGTTGCCCACGCAGATCTGGCCGACGGTGCCGCGCGGCACAGGCCGGCCGTCGTCGTCCAGGATGCCGATGCGGGTGCCCAGCGGCGGACGTCCGGCCGTCGTGGGCTCGGCGGCGAGGTCCTCCGGCGTGGCGATCGAGGCCCAGGAGGCCTCCGTGGAGCCGTACAGGCCGTACAGGACCGGGCCGAACTCGTCGAGGAACTGCGTGACCCGGTCCGCGGGCATGGCGGAGCCGGAGTAGGCGACGACGCGCAGCGACGACGTGTCGTACCGGGCCTTGACCTCGGCGGGCAGGTCGAGGATGCGCTGGAGCATGACCGGCACCGCGACGAGGGCCGTCACCCGGTGCTCGGCGATCCTGCGCAGCGTGTCCTCGGCGTCGAACCGGCGGGGCAGCACCAGCTCCGCGTGCAGCGCCATGCCGAGCTGCAGGGCCGCGAGGCCCCAGGTGTGGAAGATCGGCGTGGTGATCATCATCCGGTCGCCGGCGCGCAGGGGGATCACCGACAGCAGCGAGGCCGCCTCGCTCAGGCCGTGCGGCTGCGGGCGGCGGGCACCCTTGGGGGTGCTGGTGGTGCCCGACGTCATCACGACCGTACGGCCGGGCTTCTCCGGGACGGGCACCCGCGCGGGGTCGCCCGCGGCGACGAGCTCGGCGAGGCCGGAGGCGCCGTCGTCGGACCAGGTGGTGCGGACCGGGAGGCCGGCGGGCAGGTCGGGGTCCTGGTCGAGGAACTCCTGGTCGGCCAGGAGCAGCACGGGGTGCTGTTCGGCGACCACGGCCGACACCTGCGCGGGCGACAGGCCCGAGTTGAGCAGCAGGGTGGTCGCACCGAGCTTGGCCAGCGCCACCATGGCCTCGATGAGGCCGCCGTGGTTGCGGCACAGGACGGCCACGGGCGTGCGCGGGCCGACGCCGAGCTCCCGCAGGGCGTTGGCCAGCCGGTCGGTGTCGTCGTCGAGCTCGCGGAACGTCGAGGCGCGCCGCTCGTCGACGAACGCCGTCTGGTGCGGCGTGCGCACCGTGCTGGCGCGGTAACCGCCCGCGATGGAGGGGCCCCAGGTCAGGAGCTGCCAGACGGCGCCGACGTCCCGGTGCACGCGCAGGCCCGGGGCCAGGACGCCGGACCGGACCAGGTGGTAGCCCTGGTTGAGCAGGTTCTCCCGGCGGTCGACCTGCGCGAGGCTCCCGCGCGCGGTCTCTGCGGTACCAGTGGTCAACGTCGCCCCCTGTGGCTCGCCGCTATTGCACCCGCATTCAATAGGAAACGGGTGCGGGAGGCAAGCCCCGTGCCGAGAAGGGCGAGAAGGGTCAGGACAGCGCGACGGCCAGGGCGCCCAGGGACTTGAGGGTCTCCTCCGCGGCGGGCTCGTCGTAGCCGCGCGTGCACACCGCCACCACCAGGGCGTCCGGGCCCGGCTCGCCCACGAAGGCGACGTCGTGCCGGATGCCGTCGACCCAGCCGGACTTCGAGCCGAACGGCACGCCGCCGGGCACGGCGGCGGTGAGCTGCCGGTCGGTCTGGCGGCCCAGCAGCTCGCACATCCAGGCCGTCCGCTCCGGGCTCGCCAGCCGGCCCGTGACCAGCGCGGACATCAGCAGGCACAGGTCGGCGGCCGTGGTGCGGTGCGAGGCGCCCGCGCGCTCGGCCGCCAGGTCGGAGTACTTGCGGCCGAACACCGAGCGCGTGGCCCCGGCGTCGGCCAGGGCCTGGTTCACGGCGGGCAGGCCGACGCGCTCGGCCACCATGTTGGTGGCCTCGTTCGAGGAGACCACCACCATGCGCTCGACGACGTCGCCGAACGGCATCGGCGTGCCGTCCGGCGGCAGGCCCGTGTCGACGTCGTCGGGCTCGATCGTGTACTCACCGGCACCCGGGACCTGGGAGGTGAAGGTCCGGGTGGCCACGCAGGTGTCGGCCAGGCGTACCGTGCCGGCATCCAGCCCCCGGGCGGCCGCGACCAGTACCGCGAGCTTCACCGTGGAGGCCGCGTAGAAGTCCAGGTCGTCCTGGCGCGCGGCGAGCACCTCGCCCGACGCCCGGGCGATCCGGTAGGCCACCACGGGCACCCCGTCGCTGTGCGTCCCTGTCGACACCATGGTCCTGGCCTCCTGCTCGCTGGGGATGATCGTCACTTCACGGAGCGGTGGACCACGTCGGCCCAGCCCCGCACCAGTGCCCGGGACTGCGCCTCGTTCTCGGCGGCGCGCGCCAGGGCCGCCGCGGCCAGCGCCGCCCGGTCGATGCCCTGGTCCGCCAGCGCCGCCTCGTCCCACGTGGCCACGCGGTCGGGGCGTGCCTCCGGGTGGAACTGCAGGCCCCACGCCGCGTCGCCCACCCGGAACGCCTGGACCGGGCACCGGCCGCTGGAGACCAGCAGCGTGGCCGACGGCGGTGGTGTGGTCACCGAGTCCTCGTGGTTCTCGATCATCCACAGGGGGCCGTCGGGCACACCGGGCAGGTCGCCGAAGACCGGGTCGCCGGCAGCGGCCGGCAGCACCGTCAGGGCACACATGCCCCGCTCGGTCTCGCCCGACCTCGCGGTGACCGTGCCGCCCGTCACGTGGGCCAGGAGCTGGCCGCCGAGGCACAGGCCGAGCAGCGGCACGCCGTCGTCGAGCGCCTGCCGGGTCAGGGCGCGCTCCCGTGCCAGGAAGGGGTGGTCGGCGTCGGCGTCCGGCATGAAGCCGCCGCCCAGCAGCACCACGCCCGCGAAGCCGTCGAGGTGTTCCGGGAGGTCCGCGCCGGGCGTCAGCACCGGGTCGAGCCCCGCCTCCGGGAGCAGGCGCTCGAACCGGCCCATCGAGCTCGTGGGGGAGTTCAGGACCACCAGGACACGCGTCATGCCTCGACCCTAGGGGCGACCAGCGCGCGGGCGAAGTGGCAGGCCGCGACGTGGGCGGCGGGGCCGGGCGGCGTGGGGGCGTCGCCCCTGGTGGCCGGGCGCGGCACGAGCGCGGGCACGTCCGTGGCGCACGCGTCCGGCACGGAGCGCCGGCCCGGGCGCTGTCGCGCCTCCGGCAGCGTCGGCGCCAGCCAGCAGCGGGTGTGGAACGGGCAGCCCGCCGGTGGGTCCACGGGCGAGGGCGGGTCGCCCTCCAGCACGATCGCGCCGAGACCGGGCCCGGGGCTCGCCCCGCCCGTCACCAGCCGCACCGCCGGGTCCGGCACCGGGACCGCCGACAGCAGCGCCTGCGTGTACGGGTGCTGCGCGCCCTCGTACACCGCGGTCTCGGGCCCCTGCTCGACGAGCCGGCCCAGGTACATCACGGCCACGTCGTGGGCGATGTGCCGCACGACGCCGAGGTCGTGCGCCACGAACAGGTAGGACAGCCCCAGCTCCTCCTGGAGGTCCTCCAGCAGGTTGATGACCTGGCCCTGCACCGACACGTCCAGCGCGGAGACGGGCTCGTCGCACACCAGGATCTTGGGGCGCAGGGCGAGCGCCCGTGCGATCCCGACGCGCTGCCGCTGGCCGCCCGAGAACTGGTGCGGGTACCGGCTCGCGTGGTCCGGGTCGAGGCCGACGAGCTCCAGCAGCTCGCCCACCGCGGCCCGCCGTCCGCCCGCCGGGTCGATGCCGTGGACGGCGAACGGCTCGCCCACGATCTCGCCCACCGACATGCGCGGGTTCAACGACGTGTACGGGTCCTGGAACACCATCTGCACGTCGCGCCGCAGGCGCTTGCGGCCCGCGCGGGACAGCCGGCTCACGTCCTCGCCGTCCACGAGCACCTGCCCGCTGGTCGGCGGCTCGATGCCGACCAGCACGCGCGCCAGCGTCGACTTGCCCGACCCGGACTCGCCCACCAGCCCCAGGGTGCGTCCCCGGTCGAGCGTGAGCGAGACGCCGTCGACGGCCTTGACCGCCGTCGTGGCCCGGCGCAGCAGGCCGCGCCGCACGGGGTAGTGCTTGACCAGCTCGCGCACCTCGAGCACGGGTCCTGCGTCACTCATCGTGTCCTCCGGTGTCCGCGCCGGTCAGGATGTCCGCCGCGAAGTGGCATGCCGACGTGCGGCCCTCCGCAGGGTGGGCGAGCGGCGGTGCGTCCGTGCGGCACACGTCCTGCGCGGCGTCGCACCGGGGGTGGAACGGGCAGCCCGCGGGCATGGCGGCGGGGCTGGGCGGGCGGCCCGGGATGACGGGCAGGCGCCCCGTGCCGGAGGCGGACGGGATCGAGCGCAGCAGCGCCCGCGTGTACGGGTGGGCCGGCGCCCGGTAGAGGGGCTCCACGGGAGCCTGCTCGACGGCGCGGCCGGCGTACATGACCGTGACGTCGTCGGCCACACCTGCCACCACGCCCAGGTCGTGCGTGATGAGCACGAGGCCCATCCGCCGTTCCGCCTGGATCTCCGCGAGCAGGCGCAGCACCTGCGCCTGCACGGTGACGTCCAGGGCCGTGGTGGGCTCGTCGGCGATCAGCACGTCGGGGTCCATGGCCAGCGCCGACGCGATCATCACGCGCTGCCGCATGCCGCCCGAGAACTGGTGCGGGTACTCCTTCACCCGGGCCTTCGCGTTCGGCACCTTGACCAGGTCCAGCAGCTCGACGGCGCGGGTCCGGGCGTCCGCGCGGGACAGTCCCTGCCGCGCCCGCAGCGCCTCCGTGAGCTGGTAGCCCACGGTGTGCACCGGGTTGAGCGCGGCCAGCGCGTCCTGGAACACCATCGCCACCCGGTCGCCGCAGTACGCGCGGTGCTCCTTCCGGCTCAGGGTGAGCAGGTCGGTCCCGGCCAGGCGGGCCGTGCCGCGGGTGATCCGGGCCGTGTCGGGCAGCAGACCCATCACGGCCAGCGACGACACCGACTTGCCCGAGCCGGACTCGCCCACGATCGCCAGCGTGCGCCCGGCCTCGACCCGGTAGGACAGCCCGTCGACGGCACGCACCGTGCCGGCCGGCGTGCGGAACTCGACGGCGAGGTCCGTGACCTCCAGGAGGGGGCCGGTGCCGCCGGGTGAGGCCACCGCGGCCTGTGCGGCGCTCATGCCGCCAGCCTCGGGTCGAGGGCGTCGCGCAGCGCATCACCGAGCACCACCAGGGCCAGGACGGTCGCCACCAGGCAGATCAGCGGAGCGAGCAGGATGTGCGGCGCGCCGCCGAGCACCCACTGCGAGCCCTGCTCGATCTGGATGCCCCAGCTCGTGGCGGGCGGACGCACCCCGATCCCGAGGAACGACAGCACCGCCTCGGCGCTGATCACCCCGGCCACGGACGTGGGCAGCAGCGCCGTGACCGTCCCGATGGCGTTGGGCAGCACGTGCCGCACCATGATCCGCAGGTCGGACGCGCCGAGCGAGCGCGCGGCGGTGACGTAGTCCAGGTTCTTGGCCTCCAGCGTGCTGGCCCGCACGTAGCGGGCATAGGGCATCCAGCCGAACAGGATGAGCACCACCGCGGGCAGCAGGATCACGTTGAACGTGCCGGCACCCAGGTCCACGCCCTGGAACAGGGACAGCACCAGGAGCGCGGCCAGCAGCAGCGGGATCACGAGGAACACCTCGACGGTCCGGGACACCAGGTAGTCCACCCAGCCGAGGTAGTACCCGGCGAGCAGGCCCAGCGTGACGCCGATCAGCAGCGAGACGCCGACCACCACGACGGCGAGCAGCAGCGACGGCCGCACGCCGTGCACCAGCGTGGCCAGCACGTCGCACCCGAGCGCGTCGGTGCCGAGCGGGTGCTCACCGCCCCACCCCTGCGGCGTCGTGCGCGCCTCCCGGATGGGGCAGCTCCGAGGGCTGGTGGTGGTGAACAGCCGGGGGAACGCCGCCATCGTCGCGAAGAAGAGGAGCACCACGGCGGCGGCGATCGTGTCCGGCCGGCGGCGGAGCGTGCGCCAGGCGTCGGCGAGCGGGCTCGACGACCTGGTGGTGGCCGCGGCGGGCGGCGGGGGAGCGGCGGCGTCACTCATAGCGGATCCTCGGGTCGAGCAGGGCGTAGGCGATGTCGACGAGGATCATCACCACGACGGTCACCGCGGCCAGCAGGGTCACGATGCCGAGCACGAGCCCGACGTCGTCGTTCCGCACGGCCTCCCACAGGACGCCGCCCATGCCGTAGATGTTCATCAGGCCTTCCGTGATCACGGCCCCGCCGAGGGCCTCGGCGAACGTCAGGCCGACGGCGGTCACCACGGGCACCGAGGAGTTGCGGACCACGTGGTGCACGACGACGTGCCGCTCACCCAGGCCCTTCGACCGTGCGGTGCGCACGTGGTCGCCCTGGTAGGACTCGAGCTGCCCGGCGCGGACCAGGCGGATGAACGCCGCGGACCCGGCCAGGCCGAGCAGGATGCCCGGCACCGCGACCGTGGCCCACGGGTGCTCCGGGTCGAACGACGGCTTGAACCAGTACGGGGGCCAGCTGTCCTCGCCGAACGTGTCCTCGGCCCACGTGCTCAGGGGCACCGCGACCACGTACCGGTAGACGATCAGCAGGACGAACACCGGGAACGCGTCGATGAGCACCGACGTGAGCCGGATCCCGTGGTCGCCGGCCGAACCCCGCCAGCGTGCGGCCACGGAACCGAGCACCATGCCGAGCGCCAGCCAGGTCACGAGCACGACGCAGAACAGGCGGAGCGTGTTGGGCGCCGCGGCGGCGACGATCTCCGAGACCTCGCGGCCGCGCAGGTTGGTGCCGAAGTCGCCCTGGGCGTACTGCCCGAGCCGTTCGACGAACGGTCCGAGGCAGGGGTTGCCCACCTGGTCGAAGCACGGGTCGTCGAGGTTGAACCGCTCCTCGACGACGGCGAGCTGCGCCGGGGACGGGATCTTGTCCCCGAAGAATGCCTGCGCAGGGTTCCCGTTGAGCTGGATCGCCACGGTCGTGAGCAGGTGCAGCAGGAACATCACCAGCAGCAGCGTGCCGACCGCCTGGAGGGCACGGCGGAGGATGTAGCGCCCCATGGGGTCCTTCCGGGGGGTGGGGCCCGCAGGTGTCAGGCGTACAGGTCACGTTCCCGACCTGTACGCCTGACACCGCGAGGTGGTTCGTTACGCCGTGACCTCGATCTGGCGGAGGATCGGCGCACCCGAGAACGGGTTCAGGACGACGTTGTCCAGGCGGTCGCTGTAGTACGTGGCGCTGAAGCTCCACCGGAACGGGATCGTCGGGAACTCCTCGGCGAGGATGCCCTCGGCCTCCTGGTAGAGGGCCACGGACTCGTCCAGCGACGCCGCCGCCGCGGCCTCGTCGAGCTTGTCCTCGAACGCCTTGCTGTACCAGCCGAACTGGCTGTCCTGCGCCGAGCCGGAGGCGTAGAAGCTGAGGTAGTTCTCGTTCAGCGGGTAGTCCGGGAACCAGTTGTTCCGGAACATGCCGTCGTAGCCCTGCTCGGCGCGCGTGGTGAAGTAGTCGGGGTCGATGTTGAGCTCGTAGGGGATGCCCAGCACCTCCTCGATCGAGTTGCCGATGGCGGTGAAGTACTCCACCTCGGCGTCGTCGTCACCCAGGCTGATCTGCAGCTTCTCGCCCTCGGGCCAGCCGCCGGCCGCCTCGAGGGCCGCCTTGGCCGCCTCCGGGTCGTAGGTGCACCACTCGCACGTGCCCGCCTCGCCGCCGGGCACGCCGCCCGGGACCACCCAGGAGTCGGCGGGCGTGGCCTGGCCGCTGCCGAGCGAGGAGATGATGCCCTCGCGGTCGATCGCCATCGAGATCGCCTTGCGGAACTCGATGTCGTTCCACGGACCCTCCGTGTAGCCGGAGAAGCCGAGGTAGGTCAGCGCGGCACCCGGGGCCTCGACGTAGCGCTCCGAGAGCTCGGGGTCGTTCTTCGCGGACTCGACCTCCGCGGTCGGCGGGAAGGACAGGTCGAGGTCGCCGGCCTTGAAGTCCGCCCACCCCGAGGTCTCGCCCGTCGCGTACTCGGTCCAGTGGATGGCGTCGTAGTCCGGCGTCTCCTCCAGCGGGTAGTCGGCCCACTTCTCGGCGGTGAGCTCCTGGCTCTGCTGCCAGTCCGTCACCTGGAACGGGCCGTTGCCGATGGGCTCCTTGGCGCACTTCTCGACGTCGTCCAGGCACTCCTGGGCGATCGGGAAGAAGCCGGTGTAGCCGAGCATCGTGGCGAAGCCGGCGAACGGCGAGGCGAGGGTGACCTCGAGGGTCAGGTCGTCGGTGACCTTCACCCCGGACAGCTCGTCCGCGGCACCCTCCGCGGTGATGTTGCCGTCGTCGTCGGTCTCGGGCTGCATCTCGTCGTAGCCCTCGATGATGCCGAAGAAGTAGTTGGAGTACAGGCCGTTGTCGCCGTCGGCGGTGTAGTTCCAGGAGCGGGCGAACGCCTCGGCGTCGACGGGCTCGCCGTTCTGGAAGGTGAGGTCCGGCTTGATCGTGATGGTCCAGACCGTGTTGTCGTCGTTCGGCTCGATGGACTCGGCCACGTAGTTGTACGGCTCGGTGGTCTCCGGGTCGTACCGGACCAGACCGTCGTACACCACGTCGAGGACGCTGATGTTGTCGTAGGCCCCGGCGTCGCCCGGGAACAGCGTCTCCATGTCCTGGCTGATCCAGGTCTCCAGGGTGACCGGACCGGCGTCGTCGTCGGTGTCGCTCGGGCTGCACCCGGCCGCGGTCAGGGCCACCACGGCCGCCCCCGCGGCGAGGGTGGTGATGCGTGCTTGCCTCACTGATTGCCTCCCCAGTTCGTCTCCCCGGGCTGAGGGCGGGGAGGTTTGGACCATATCGCCACGGGACGGGGCACGCCTGGAAACTCGTGTTAACCGTCTGTAACGATTCGTCAGGTCCCCTTCCTTGCCGCGGGGGCGGCGCGGAAGGGAACCTGACGAGGGTCGTGCGGCTCAGCAGACCCCGAGTTCGCGCCACGGACCCCACGGCGTGGCACCCGGTTCCTGGTTCCGGCTGTACCACTGCGCCGTCCAGCGGCGGCCGTCGTGCACCACCGTCTCGCCACCCCGGTACTCCCCCGAGGAGGTCCAGGTCCGGTAGGAGGCGTCTTCGCAGGTCACCTGGGTTCCGACCGCCGCCCACGGGCCCCACGGGCTGGCCCCGGGAACCTGGTCGCGCGTCCACCACAGGGCCGTGAACACCACCCCGTCGTGGCGCACCTGGTCACCCGCCGTGTAGACCGTGCCCGGGGACCAGGCCGCGACCGTCGGCCCCGCGAGCAGACCCACGCCCCAGCGCGCGGTCGACTGGTAGCCGGCACCCGTCGGGTCCGCCCAGTTGCGCACCGCGGTCCGCGTGCCGGCGGCCGCGTCGTTGACCTGGAAGTCCAGGCCGTGGAACGTCCCCGCACCGCCGTACGACAGCAGGTCCACGGACACCTCGACCCGGTACCCGCCGTCGGTCGCCGTGGCGGCACTCTCCACCCGGGCCCGCTGCGCCGCCTCGTCACCCGTGCCGAACGAGACCGCGCCCGCCGCCGAGACCCGGACCTGCGTGTCGTCGGCCCGGTACCCGCCGTTCTTCGCGTTCCCGCCGTCCACGTAGAGCTCCACCGAGTCCTGGACCCACGGGTCCGAGCCCGAGACGTCCACCACCGGGTCGGCGACGTCCGCCAGCACGTACAGGGTGCTGCCGCGCCAGAGCGTGCGGACCGTGGCGACCGCCCCGTCGGACCCCTCGACCTCCTTGGCCGTGGTCACCGCCGGGCCCGCAGACCCCCACACCTCGTCGACGGCGCCGTCGACCACCGGCGCCCGGTCCGCCTCGGCGACCTCCAGGTACGACAGCTCCTCGACCAGCGTCAGGGTGCCGAGCACGCCCGGCGAGTTCCACGCGGTGCTCGCGCCACCCGCGGCCACCCGCACGTCGAAGCCCGGCGTCCCACCCTCGGCGAGGGTCGCGGGCAGGCGCACGACGACGTCGTAGCCGCCCTCCCGCTCGGACACCACCGCGGCGACATCGGTCCCGGGGCCCGACACCGTGCCGTCCCGGCCCACCACGTACTCGGCGCCGTCGCCGGCGGCCCCGTCGTCGAGCACCAGCGTGACGGCGTCCCCGGCGTCCGCCGCGGCGTCGTCCACCGAGACGAACGCCGTCAGGTGGTCCGGCGCCCAGCGGAGCTGGAAGGCGGCCGTGCCGCCGTCCGGCGCCGCGAACGTGTGCCGGGGCAACCGGTCCCACACCGGTGAGGTGGTCGCCGAGCGGTCCAGGGGCACGTCGCCCGCGAACACCTGCGCCGTGCGCAGGCGCGCCGGCAGCTCGGCGCCCGCGGCACCGTGGTAGGCCGGCTTGGCCTGGAACCGGTCGTCGAAGAGCAGCGGCGCGCCGCTGTCCACGCGCCACGACCGGCCGTCGGTCAGGCCCCACGCGGTCACGCTGAACAGGTCCGCGGTGTGCGCGCGGAACACGTCGAACGCGTCCCGGTAGTAGTAGCCCTGGTCGACCAGCCGGGCCCGGGTCACGGGCGTGCCCGTCGTGACGTCCAGCTCCGTGACCGCCTGCGTGACCGGCAGGTCCGCGAACCGGTCCAGCGCGCCGTCCAGCGCGCTGACCGGCATGGCGAGCGACACGTGGAACTGGTGCCCCACACCGTCCACCGGCACCCCGCGCGCCAGCAGCCGGTCCACGAGCGCGCGGTACCGGTCCTGCTTGCCGCTCTGCTCCGTGTTGTAGTCGTTGATGAACAGGGTCACCGGGCGCTCGCTGCCGTCCGCCGCGTACGTCTCGTTGAACGCCTCGTCCGCGTACTGGAACGCGAGGTCGATGTACTCCTCGCCCAGGATCCGGAACCACTCGCTGCGGCGCAGGCCGTCGGCGTTCTCGGCGCCGTCCGACACGACCTCGTTGACCACGTCGAACGCGGCCAGCGGGTTGGTCTCCGAGCCGAACGGCCCGTAGTCGTCGCTCAGGTCCTGCGCGATGCCGAAGACGTGGTCGCGCAGGCGCTCGCGGAGCACCGCCCGGCCCGCGTCGTCGGCGCCCAGCGGCGTGCCCGCGTCGTCCTGGAAGAACCAGTCGGGCGTCTGGCTGTGCCACACCAGCACGTGACCGTAGACCCGCAGGTCGTTCGCCTGGGCGAAGTCCATGAGCGCGGTGGCCTCCGGGTGCCGCCGCAGGGTCCGGTCGGCGTCGTACCAGGCCTCGGGCTTCATGTGGTTCTCGGGCGTGACCTGGCCGAAGTGCCGGTCCAGGAGGGCGGCGGCCGTGCCCGACGTCTCGCGGCTGTCGATCGCGACGCCGAGCGGGAAGTCCACGGTCTCCTGCAGGCCGGTCAGGTCCTCGATCAGCGGCGGCTCGGGTACGGACACCACGATGTCGTCGATCAGCCAGTCGCTGGTGTTGCCGCCGTCGTACGCCGTCTCGAAGTAGAGGAGCGCGCTGTCGTGGGCCGGCATGGTGAACGTGGCGGTCACCTCGGTCCAGCCGCTGCTGGTCAGGCCCGTGAACTGGGCCAGGGTCGAGAAGTTCTGGGCGCCCTCGACCGTGCTCGCCAGGCTCAGCCAGACGTCGCCCGGTGTCTGCCCCGCGGCGAAGCGGACCCAGGCCGACACGTCGTAGGTGATGCCGGCCCGCAGCACGCCGGTGACGTCGCGGCCGATGCCGTCACCGGTCACGTCCCGGCCCGTGAGCGCGGCGGACCGGGTGCTCTCGTGCGCGTCGGTGTCCGCGACGGCGAGCGAGAAGTCGGAGGCGTCGGTGCCGTGGCGCGCCGCCCAGCCGCCGAGCGTGCCGTCCTCGAAGTCGGTGGCGATCACCGGGCCCGCCGACGCCGCGGGTGTGCCCTGCGGGAACGTGAACGTCCAGCCGTCGGCCAGCCGCTCGGTGACCACGGTGCGCACGGCCGCGAGCGTCCCGGACCGGTCGCCCCCGCCGTCGTGCGCCAGGACGAGCTCGCCCGGGACCATCGCGGTGCGCAGGTTCTCCGTCAGGGTCGGGACGTCCTGCGTCTCCCAGTCGGCGATGGTGTTGCGCACGGCCAGGGGCTGCATGCCGAGCTCGACGGCGACGCCGGGCGTCACGCCCCACGAGCCGTTCGGGGCGCGCCAGAACGGCACCGCCTGGTCCGGGTCGCCCAGCGCGTCACGGATGATCGCCAGGTTCTCGATCATGTCGGCCCGCACCTGCTCCTGCGTCCAGGAGCCCATGTCGGCGTACGACGTGGAGTGGTTGCACAGCACGTGGCCCTCGTCGACGATCCGGCGCAGGAGCGCGGCTCCGCCGTCGGCCTCGATGTTCTGGCCGATGACGCAGAAGACGGCCCGGAGGTCGTGCTCCGCGAGGAAGTCGAGCAGCGCGGGCGTGGTGCCGGGGTTCGGGCCGTCGTCGAAGGTCAGGGCAGACACGTCGCCGCTGCCCTCGGCGGCGTACACGGGTGTGGGTACGGGGTCGACGGCGCCGCCGGGCACGACGTCGTCCGGGGGAACCTGGTCGGAGGTGGTCACCATGATGTCGTCCACGAGGATCGTGTAGGGGGCGTCCTGGTCGGTGGTGCCGAGGTAGGCCTGGAGCTGGGCCGGGTCGGCGTCGGGACCGGCGGTCCAGGTGCCGCTCACCGTGGTCCACTCGGTGCCGACGGTGGTGTTGCCCACCCAGGCGTAGGCCGGCTTCAGGACGAACCGCACGCCGGTGGTCTCCGGGCCTCCGGCCACGGCCGGATCGGCGAGGCGGGCGCGCATGCTGAAGGTGTAGGTGAGGCCGGGGCGGAAGATGCCGGTGGGGGACTGGATGCCCTCGTAGTCGGCGGCGCGGGTGACGGACAGGACGTGGCCCGCGCCGTCGGGGTCGGTGATCACATCGAGGGTCGCGGAGCCGCTGGGGGTCCAGGTGCCGGTGGTGCCGTCCTCGAAGTCGACGGCGGTGACGATGGCGGTTTCGGCTTGTGTGGTGGTTTCTGTGGTGGTGGTTGTCGTGGTCGGTGACGCCGTGGCGGGGGACGCTGTGATGGGCACCGACGTTGCGGCCGACATTGACGCCGCGGCGGGTGTGATGGGCCCGGCGGCCAGCGCACCGGCCGTGACGACTGCCGCGAGGCCGGTTGCGAGTCCGGGTGCTAAACGATTTCTGAGCGAGCGGTCTCCGCTGATGAAACGATTTCGACGAGGCATCCTGCGCTCCCTTGCGCGTGTCTCCGGTGGGGTGGACGCCGGGGCGACGGTGCCGCGGCGAACGTAGGGGCAGCGTAGCGAGAGTTGCCGGGCACCGTCGAGACCAGCAGGGTCGGCGTGTGTGCAGGCCAGCGCGTTCCTGGTGTGATCGGCACGTTTCTGGTGTGAGGGGCGCGTTCCTGGCGCGGTCGGCACGTTCCTGGTGTGAGGGGCGCGTTCCTGGCGAGGTCGGCACGTTCCTGGCGCGGTCGGCAGCTTCCTGCGAGGTCGGCACTTTGCGTCGAGGTCGGCACAGGCCTGGACCGATCTCGACGCAAAGTGCCGACCTCCTTGAGGGGACTGCCGACTTGGGTGAGGAAACTGCCGACCTCGCTGAGGATGCCTACCTCCTTGAGGAGACTCCGCCCTCGCTGGGACTGTTGACCCAGCTGGGACTGCTGACCCAGCTGGAACTCCTGACCCCGCTGGGACAGTTCACCCCGCCGGGACTGCTGCCCTCGCCGAGGAGACAGCCGACCCAGCTGAGACCGCCGCCCCCGCCGAGACAGCCGCCCCACCCAGGAGACCACCCACCTCCTCGGCCGCCGGTCAGGCCGCCGGGAGCTCCTTCAGCGTGCCCTTGGCGATCCGGAGCCGGCGCGGGGTGCGCCGGGCCACCACGGAGTCGTGCGTGACCAGCACGATGGTCAGTCCCTGCTCCTTCCACAGGCCCTCGATCAGGTCCACGATCTCGTCGCGGGTCTCCTCGTCGAGGTTGCCGGTCGGCTCGTCTGCCAGCAGCACCTTCGGGTTCTTGACCAGCGCGCGGGCGATGGCGACGCGCTGCTGCTGCCCGCCCGAGAGCTCACCGGGCAGGTGGTCGCCCCGGTCGCCCAGGCCTACCGACTCCAGGGCCGCCTGCGCCCGTGCGGTCCGGGTCTGCCGCGCGACCTTCGACGGCACGAGCGCCGTCTCCACGTTCTCCAGGGCGGTGAGCGTGGGGATGAGGTTGAAGTTCTGGAACACGAAGCCGATGGTCTCGGCCCGGGCCGCGGTGAGCTGGGCGTCGCTCATCCCGGCCAGGTCCGTCCCGTCGAGCGCCACGGTGCCCGACGTCGGACGGTCCAGGCCGCCGAGTATCTGCAGCAGGGTGGACTTGCCGCCGCCGGTCGGACCCTGGACGGCCACGAGCTCGCCGTCGCCGATGGTCAGGGACACGCCCCGCAGCGCGCGCACGACGCGCTTGCCCTGCTGGTACGTCTTGGTCAGGTCGTCGATCTGGTACATGTCTGCCTCTTCTCGGGTCGGTGGGGCTGTCGTCGCTCAGGCGAGGGAACGGAGGGCCTCGACGGGGCGCAGGCGTGCGGCCCGCTGCCCGCCGACCACGCCCGCGAGGAGCCCGCCGAGCACCGCGAGCCCGATGGCGGCCAGCACGATCCACAGGCTGATCGGTGCCTGGAGCGCGACGTCGACGGCGTTGCTCGCGGCGTCGGCCAGGCCCGCCGGGCGGGTCGCGCCGAAGCTCTCGCCGCCGGCGTCGCCGCCCTGCTGCAGGGCGCCGGCAGGCGCCTGCCCGCCCCCGCCGGGGCCGCCCATCATGAAGCCACCGCCACCCGCGCCGCCGCTCAGGGTGATGCCGGCGAGGTTGACGGCCCACACCGCCAGGGCGCCGATCGCGAGGCCCGCGACGCCGCCGATGAGGCCCTGCACCACGGACTCGCCGGCCACCTGGCCGACCACGCGGCCCTTGCTCCATCCGATCGCCTTGAGCGTGCCCAGCTCGCGGGTACGGCGGTTCACGCCCGAGACCGTGAAGAGGATCGCGAGGCCGAAGGCGGCGGCCAGCACGATGGCGCTCAGCCACGTGCCGAGCGTGCCGATCAGGTTCGACGCGGTGGACAGCGATCCGGTCACGTTCTCGGCCAGGTCGGACTGCGTGCTGACCGACGCGTCGGGCAGCTCGTCCTCGATGGCGGCGGCGACGGCGTCGACGTTCTCGGCGGAGTCGACCTGCACGTACACGTCGGTGACCTGGTCGGCGAGGTCCGCGAGCGTCTGGGCGGTGGCCAGGGGTAGATAGGCGTCGGACGCCGTCGCGACGCCGTCGCCCGTCGTGGAGGCGACGGTGCCGACGATCTCCAGCTTCTTCCCGCCCACCGTGAGGGTGTCGCCCACGGCGAGCTCCTGCTGCTCGGCGTAGGTGGCATCCAGCACGGCGACGTTCTCGTCATCAGCCTCGAGCGTCCGGCCGTCGGCCAGCTCGGCGGTGGTCAGCGGGCCGACGGCGGCGGCGTCCGGGTCCACGCCCGTGACGGTGAACTGGTCGATCTCGAACGACGACCCGCCGGCCGTCGCCTCGCCCGAGCCGTCGGGGCCCATCTGCATCGTGACCGGCCCGTCGCCCTCCCGCATCGCCTCGAAGTCCGGCATCTCGCCGGAGAAGGACATGTTCTGCAGGTCGAGCGTCGCGGCGACGCCGGACACGTGGTCCAGCCCGGAGATGGTCTCCAGGGCGGACGCGTCGAACGACGTCGACCCCATGGCCGTGCTGAGGCGGTCCTGCGAGAGGTCGCGCGTGCCGTCCTCGTTCGCCTCGCCCTCACCCTCGCCGAAGTCGAACCGGCCGGGGCCGCCGCCCCCGCCCGGCCCGTCGGCGGCCTGGTCGACGGTGATGTCGGTGCCGACGCCGTAGACGGAGTCGAGCACCTCGGACTGGGCGTTCTTGACGCCGGTCGAGACGGCGTTGACGACGATGACCAGCGCGATCGCGACCGCGAGACCGATCGCGACGACGACGGTCTGCTTGCGCCGGTTGCGCAGCTCTCTGCGCAGATAGGTGAAGAACATGGGCTCCTGCCTGGGGTCTGGAGTGGGGCGTGCGGAACGGTGGTGTCCGCGCGGACCACCTCGCGGGCGGTGTCGTCACGACCAGGGAGGACAGGGGGCGTGAGGTCGCTCCGCGGGGCGGTCCGCGCCGGACCGTCCGGACGCTAGGCACCACGGCTGTGGTGCCCCTGTCGTCGACCTGTGGTGGTGCTGTGAACCGGGCGCGCTGCCGGGCGCGCTGCCGGGCGCGCTGCCGGGCGCGCTGCCGGGCGCGCTGCCGGGCGGGCTACCGGGCCTCGTGCCGGGGCCGGCACCAGGACCGCCAGGCGCGCGGGTGCCCGGCTGTGGACGGTTGCCCGCCCCCTCGCCGGACGTCCTAGGCTGGGGGCCGTAACCTCCGAGCAACATCCTGAGAAGGAGTCCCCGTGGCTAGCATCGAAGCCGTTGGAGCGCGCGAGATCCTCGACTCGCGCGGCAACCCCACCGTGGAGGTAGAGATCGTCCTGGACGACGACACCTTCGCCCGTGCGGCCGTCCCGTCCGGCGCCTCGACCGGCGCGTTCGAGGCCGTCGAGCTGCGTGACGGCGACAAGGGCCGTTACCTGGGCAAGGGCGTCGAGAAGGCGGTCGCGGCCGTCAACGACGAGATCGCCCCCGAGCTCGTCGGGTACGACGCCGAGGAGCAGCGCATCGTCGACCAGGCGCTGCTGGACCTGGACGGCACCCCGAACAAGGGCAAGCTGGGCGCCAACGCGATCCTGGGCGTGTCCCTCGCCGTCGCGAAGGCCGCCGCCAAGAGCTCCGGCCTGGACCTGTTCCGCTACGTGGGTGGCCCGAACGCCCACGTTCTGCCCGTGCCGATGATGAACATCCTCAACGGCGGGTCCCACGCGGACTCGAACGTCGACATCCAGGAGTTCATGGTCGCCCCGATCGGCGCCCCCACGTTCCGTGAGGCGCTGCGCACCGGCACCGAGGTTTACCACTCCCTCAAGTCCGTGCTGAAGGAGAAGGGCCTGGCCACCGGCCTGGGCGACGAGGGCGGCTTCGCCCCGAACCTGGGCAGCAACCGTGAGGCGCTCGACCTGATCCTCGTCGCCATCGAGCGCGCGGGCCTCAAGGCCGGCACGGACGTCGCGCTCGCGCTGGACGTCGCCTCGACCGAGTTCTTCTCGGACGGCGTGTACGCCTTCGAGGGTGGCAAGAAGACGCCGGACGAGATGATCGCGTACTACGAGCAGCTCGTGGCCGACTACCCGCTGGTCTCCATCGAGGACCCGCTGTCCGAGGACGAGTGGGACTCCTGGGCCGCGCTCATGGGCAAGGTCGGCGACCGGGTGCAGATCGTCGGTGACGACCTGTTCGTGACCAACCCCGAGCGCCTCGCCAAGGGCATCGAGCTCAAGTCGGCCAACTCGCTGCTGGTCAAGCTCAACCAGATCGGCACGCTCACCGAGACGCTCGACGCCGTGACGCTGGCGCAGCGCAACGGGTTCACCACGATGACCTCGCACCGCTCCGGCGAGACCGAGGACACCACCATCGCGGACCTGTCCGTGGCCACGAACGCCGGCCAGATCAAGACCGGTGCCCCCGCCCGTGGCGAGCGCATCGCGAAGTACAACCAGCTCCTGCGCATCGAGGAGGCGCTCGACGAGGCCGGCACGTACGCCGGCCGGTCGGCGTTCCCGCGCTTCCAGGGCTGACTCTGGCCTGACGGCGGCGGTCGAGCGGGCCTCAGACGCTCGACCGGCGCCGGTGCGGTGGCACCGCCTGAGAGTGCGCTTCTACCCAGCGATTTGGCCCAAGAGCCCAGCGAGGTTTGGGCAAAATCGCAGGGTAGAAGCGCACTTCGTCGTTTCACGGATTCGACACACGGCGCGCCGGAGGTAATGCCGGTACAAAGGCCCGGCGAATCGGCACAATCGACCCATGGCTTCCTCACGCCGCCCGGCGCGGCCCTCGGGTTCGGCGCGCGGCTCGGATGCGCGCCCGTCGTCGGCCCAGGCCTCGGGCTCGGCGCGGGGCAAGGACGACCCGAAGCGCGCCGGCCGGGGTGCGTCGAAGGGCACAAGGGCCGGCCGGGACGGCGCGGGCCGCGGGGCCGCGTCGACGTCGAAGGCCGCACCGAAGAGCGCCGCCTCGACGAAGAGCGCTGCACCGAAGGGCGCTTCGACGAAGGGCGCCGCACCTAAGGGCGCCTCGACGAAGGGCGCCTCGACAAAGGATTCGTCGAAGGCAGCAGCGTCGAAGCGTGGCGCGTCGGGTGGTACGCCGACGTCGGAGGCAGCGGGGAGCGCCGGGACGTCAGGCGCACGGAAGCCCGCCACGCCGTCCTCGGCCCGCCGCACCGGCCCGGCCCGGTCCACGGCGTCCGGTCCGGCGTCGTCTCGTGCCGCGTCGTCCCGTGCCGCGTCGTCCCGGGGCGCCGCGGCTCGTCCGTCGGCCCGGCCCGCGGCGTCGGCCGCGCGCGGCGGGCGTCCGGCCTCGTCCGGGGCGAAGCGACCCGCCCAGCCGCGGCGCCGCTCGACGGCGACCGCGAGCGTCGCGCCGTCCGCCCGGCCGCCGCGCGCGGACCGCAAGCGCGGCAGCTTCGGGCTCGTGCTGCCCGAGGTGCTGACAGTCCGCGCGATGGTGCTGTCGGTGGTGATGCTGCTCGCGGTGGTGCTGCTGCTGCCCACGGTCCGCGCGGTCGTGACGCAGCAGGCCGAGCTGCGTGAGCTCCGCTCCGAGCTGAGCGAGCAGCAGGAGCAGAAGGCCGACCTCGAGACCGAGCTGGCCCGCTGGGAGGACCGCAACTACGTCATCGAGCAGGCCCGGTCGCGCCTGCGGTTCGTCATGCCGGGCGACAAGGTGTGGCGGCCGCTGGACACCGACTCCGTGCAGGAGGAGGAGCCCGCGCCGGGCGTCGTCGAGCCGTCGCCGGGCACGTCCGAGGACGCCGACGCGCCCTGGTACACGAGCGTCTGGGACTCGGTGCGTATCGCGGGCGGTGAGTGACCGCCCCTGTCCTGAGGGACAATAGGGTGGTGAGCTCCGTGATCGACAGCGTGTCCGACGACGACCTGCGAGTCCTGGCCGAGCAGCTCGGCCGTGAACCGCGAGGGGTCGTGGGGATCGCGGCGCGCTGCGTGTGCGGCCGGCCGACGGTGGTGCGCACCGCGCCGCGCCTGCCCGACGGCACGCCGTTCCCGACGGTCTTCTACCTGACGCACCCCGGTGCGGTGGCTGCCGCCTCGACGCTCGAGGCGAACGGCGTGATGAAGGAGATGACGGCGCGGCTCGAGTCCGACGAGGAGCTTGCCACCGCCTACCGCGCGGCGCACGAGCACTACCTGGCGGAGCGCGAGGCGATCGGCCACGTCGACGAGATCGACGGCATCTCCGCCGGTGGCATGCCGACGCGGGTGAAGTGCCTGCACGTGCTCTTCGCACACGCCCTTGCTGCCGGACCGGGCGTGAACCCGCTGGGTGACGAGGCGCTCGCCCTGGCCCGCGACACATGGCGCCCGGACCGCTGCACCTGCTGACCCCTCGGGCCGCAGGGCACGCCGGCGCGCCGCGTCGTGGGTTCGCGTGACGTTTCTCGCGAATCGGGATGTCCGGCGCCCGGTGACGGCGGCGGCTGGGAGAATCGCCGCGTGACTTCCTCTCGCGTTGCCGCGATCGACTGCGGCACCAACTCGATCCGCCTGCTCCTCGCGGACGTCGACGCCGCCGGAAACCTCACCGAGCTCGACCGTCGCATGGAGGTGGTGCGGCTCGGCCAGGGCGTCGACCGCACCGGAGAGCTTGCGCCCGAGGCTCTGGAGCGCACGCTCGCCGCGACCCGCCGGTACGCGGCGGCGATCGAGGCCGCCGGCGTAGAGCGGGTGCGGTTCGTGGCGACGTCGGCCACGCGGGACGCCCGGAACCGGGACGCCTTCTTCGACGGCGTGCGGGACGCGCTCGGCGTCGACGTCGAGGTGATCAGCGGGCGCGAGGAGGCGGAGCTGTCCTTCCGCGGCGCGACCGGCGCGGTCGCAGGAGCCCACGCGGGACCGTTCCTCGTGGTCGACCTGGGCGGCGGGTCGACCGAGCTGGTCCTCGGCACCGACTCCGTGGACGCGAGCGTCTCGATGGACGTCGGGTCGGTGCGGATGACGGAACGGCACCTGCACAGCGACCCGCCGTCGCCGGCCGAGGTCGAGGCGGCGCGCGCGGACGTCCGCGCACACCTGGACGACGCCGCCCGTGTGGTGCCGCTCGCGAAGACCGCGACCCTGGTGGGCCTGGCCGGGTCCATCACCACGGTGACCGCGCACGCCCTGGGCCTGACGGAGTACCGGCGCGACCGGGTGGACCAGGCGGTGCTGCCCGTCGAGACCGTGCTGGCCTCGTGCGCCGCGCTGCTCGCGGCGCCGCGGGCCGAACGGACCGCGATGGGCTTCCTGCACCCCGGCCGGGTCGACGTGATCGCAGCCGGGGCGCTCGTCTGGTCCGAGGTGGTCCGGCGCGTCGCGGCCGACGTCGCGGCGGTGGGCGGATCGCTGGCCGGCGTGGTGACGAGCGAGCACGACATCCTGGACGGGATCGCGCTGTCCATGGCGTAGCGGACGCCCGGGAACTCCCGGCCGGGACGGCCCGTTGGGGAGGTCGGAGGAGCGCGAAGGCTTCCGTCAGCGACGACGGCGTGCTGTGCATCACGCACACGCCGTTCTTTGTCGTGTCAATACGCATGCGTTGCGCGCGGTACCCTGGGAATCATGCCTCAGAACGACCTGACCTCGGTCAGCCATGCCTCCGACGCGGCGAGCACGCCGCGCCCGCGGAAGGTGCCGCGCATCGTGGTGCTCGGCGGCGGGTCCGTCGGCCTCTACGTGGCGCGCCGCCTGCGAAAGAAGCTGAAGAAGCGGGAGGCGGCCATCGTCGTCGTCGACCCGCGTCCGTACATGACGTACGCGCCCTTCCTGCCGGAGGCGGGTGCGGGTTCGATCGACGCCCGTGACGTCGTCGCGCCGCACCGGAAGGCCCTCAAGGGCATCGACGTGCTGCAGGGCAAGGTCACCACGATCGAGCACGGCCGCAAGGCCGTGAAGATCCAGCCCGAGGAGGGCGAGGAGTACGAGGTCACGTACGACCAGCTGGTCGTCGGCCTCGGCTCGGTGTCGCGCACGCTGCCCATCCCGGGCCTGGCGGAGAACGCCATCGGCTTCAAGAACGTCGAAGAGGCCATCGCGGTCCGCAACCACGTCATCAACCGGCTGGACGTCGCGTCGTCCACCTGGGACGCCGACCTGCGCAAGCGCATGCTCACGTTCACGTTCGTGGGTGGCGGGTTCGCCGGTATCGAGGCCCTCGCCGAGATCGAGGACATGGCGCGCTACGCCACGCGCCAGTACAACACCATCGAGCCGTCGGACCTGCGGTTCGTCATGATCGAGGGTGCCGGGCGCATCCTGCCCGAGGTCACGGAGCCGATGGGCGAGTACGCCCTCGCCGAGCTGAAGAAGCGCGGCATCGAGTTCCACCTCAACACGTTCCTCTCGTCCTGCGTGGACGGGCACGTCGTGACCTCGACGGGTGTCGAGTTCGACACCGAGACCATCGTGTGGACCGCGGGCGTCAAGGCGAACCCGGTCATCAAGGAGTCGTCCGACCTCCCGTACGACAAGCTGGGCCGCGTCATCGTGCTCCCGACGCTGCAGGTCGCGACGGAGAACGGCGAGGTCATCGAGGGCGCCTGGGCCGCCGGTGACTGCGCCGCGGTGCCGGACGTGCTCAACCCCGGCAAGTTCTGCCCGCCGAACGCGCAGCACGCGATCCGCGAGGCCGTGCGCCTGGCCGACAACATCGTCGCGCTGTACAAGGACCGGCCTGCCGTGGACTACAACCACAAGAACGTGGGTGTCGTCGCCTCGCTGGGTCTGTACAAGGGTGTCGCCGAGCTCTTCGGCTTCATCAAGCTGCGCGGCTTCCTCGCCTGGGTGGCCCACCGTGGTTACCACGTCATGGCGATGCCGACCGGCAACCGCAAGGTGCGCATCCTGATCGGCTGGATCGGTCAGTTCCTCATGGGTCGCGAGCTGGTGTCCCTGGGTTCGCTGCACGACCCGCGCCAGGAGTTCCGTAACGCCTCCGTGCCGCCGAAGGCCCCGGGCGAGAAGGTCGAGCAGAAGGCCGAGTCGTCCGCGTCCCGCGCGGAGTCGGGCGCCAAGTCCTGACGACCGTCTGGCGCCAGGCCCGCGCCTGTTGTTTCGGTCCGGTGCTGCGGGCTGATTGCTGACTTCGGTCGGTTGCCTCGAGATCGGTCGGTGGATCGACCGATCTCGAGGCAACCGACCGAAGTCATTCTCGGGGCCTCTGCGAGGGACCGATGCAGCCGCGCGATTGCTCTCCTCCGACGTCGTGTCCTCGGTAGTCTCTGGGGTGCGCCCCCATAGCCCAACTGGCAGAGGCAGCCGGCTTAAACCCGGCACAGTCCCGGTTCGAACCCGGGTGGGGGCACGCCAGCTCTGGGTGCGGCCTGGTTGACCCGACGCTCCGGGCTTGACGGCCTGGTCTCAGGAGACAGCCCGACCCTTGGCAGGCCCGGTTTCAGGCGACGCCCGGGGCTCAGGCGACCAGCTCCGCGAGATGGCGGCCGGTCAGGGAGGCCTCCTCGCGTGCCAGGCCGGCGGGGGTGCCCTCGAAGACGACACGACCGCCGTCGTGCCCGCCGCCGGGGCCCATGTCGATCACCCAGTCGGCCCGTGCCACGACCGAGAGGTTGTGCTCGACCACGATCACCGACCGGCCGGAGTCGACGAGCCGGTCCAGCAGGGCGGCCAGGTTGTCGACGTCCTGCATGTGCAGGCCTGCGGTGGGCTCGTCGAGGACGAACACCGGGGTGTCGCCACCCATCTCGATCGCGAGCTTGAGCCGCTGCCGCTCGCCGCCGGACAGCGTGTTGAGGTGCTGGCCGAGGGAGATGTAGCCCAGGCCGACGTCCGACAGGCGCGACAGCATCGGCAGCACCGCCTTCTCCGTGAAGAAGCCGAGCGCCTCCTCGACGGACATGGCGAGCACGTCCGCGATGTTCTTGCCGCGGAGGGTGTAGCCCAGCACCTCGTCGGTGAACCGCTTGCCGTCGCACGCCTCGCACACGCTCGCGACACCCGCCATGAAGGCAAGGTCGGTGTAGATCAGGCCCACGCCCTTGCACTCCGGGCAGGCGCCGGCCGAGTTCGCGCTGAACAGGGCGGGCTTGACGCCGTTCGCCCGGGCGAACTGCTTGCGGACGGGTTCGAGGATGCCGGTGTAGGTCGCAGGGTTGGACCGGCGCGACCCGCGGATCGCGGACTGGTCCACGAACGTGACCCCGTCGCGCGGCAGGCAGCCGTGGATCAGGGAGCTCTTGCCGGAGCCCGCGACCCCTGTCACGGCGACGAGGACCCCGAGCGGCACGTCGACCGAGACGTCCCGCAGGTTGTGCAGGGTGGCGTGCTCGATCCGGAGCCGCCCGGTCGGCGTGCGAGGCGTGTCCTTGAGCGTGACGGCCTGGTCGAGGTGCTTGCCCGTGGCCGTCCCGGAGGTGCGCAGCCCGGCGAGGTCGCCCTGGTAGACCACCGTGCCGCCGTGCGCACCGGCACCCGGCCCCATGTCGACGAGATGGTCGGCGGCGGCCATGACCTCGGGCTTGTGCTCGACCACCAGCACCGTGTTGCCCTTGTCCCTCAGGCGCTGGAGCAGGGCGTTCATCTGGCGCACGTCGTGCGGGTGCAGGCCGATGGTCGGCTCGTCGAACACGTAGGTCATGTCCGTCAGGGCTGAGCCCATGTGCCGCACCATCTTGGTGCGCTGGGCCTCGCCGCCGGACAGGGACGACGACTCGCGGTCCAGCGACAGGTACCCCAGCCCGATCTGCTCGAAGGTGGCGAGCAGGTCACCCAGGCCGTCGAGGATCGGCTGGACGTGCGGGTCGGTGAGGCCGCGGACCAGGTCGGCCAGGTCGGTGAGCTGCATGGCCGCGGCCTCGCCGATGTGCTTGCCCCGGACCAGCGACGACCGGGCCCGGTCGTTGAGCCGGGTACCGCCGCACGCGGGGCACGGCGCGAACGTCGCGAGCCGCTCGACGGCGGCCCGCATCGCCCCCTTCATCGACTCCACGTCCTTGACCAGGTACAGCCGGGTGATCTTGGGGACCAGCGACTCGTAGGTGACGTTGATGCCGCCCGAGACGATCTTGCGCTCGGGCCCGTGCATCAGGTCGTGCCACTCGGTGTCGGTGTAGTCCTTGAGCGGCTTGTCCGCGTCGAACAGCCCCGAGTCGGCGTAGACCTTCCAGTACCAGGTGCCGACGCCGAAGTTGGGGAACGTGATGGCACCCTCGTTGAGCGACCTGTCCCGGTCCACGAGCGCGTCGGTGTCGATCGTGGAGACCCGGCCGAGGCCCTCGCACTCGGGGCACATGCCCTGCGGGTCGTTGAACGAGAAGAGGTTGGAGCCGCCGATGTGCGGTGTGCCGAGCCGGGACCAGATGACCCGCAGCATCGTGTACGCGTCGGTCGCGGTGCCCACCGTGGAGCGGGCGTTCGCGCCCATGGGCTCCTGGTCCACCACGATCGCCGCCGACAGGTTCGACAGCGTGTCGACGTCGGGCCGGGGGCGCGAGGGCATGAAGCCCTGGACGAACGCCGGGTAGGTCTCGTCGATCAGCCGACGTGACTCCGCGGCGACGGTGCCGAACACGAGTGAACTCTTGCCGGAGCCGGAGACCCCGGTGAAGACCGTGAGCTTCCGCTTCGGGATGTCCACCGAAACGCCCTGCAGGTTGTTCTCGCGGGCTCCGCGCACCTCGATAGATCCGAACACCACTGTCCTTTCCTGGTCGGTGGTCCCATGGTGCCAGGAGGCACTGACACGCACCCCGGCAACGGGATGCGCCGTTACGCCAGCAGCAGACGCCGGAACGACCCGGTGTGTCAGTGGGGTTGGGTAGCGTGACGGGTACCGACGGCGGGAGTGGGCAGATGACACTGATCTCAACGGGTACTGCGGGTGCCCCGGGGCTCGGCACGGACGAGCGCGTGCCGGGAGCCAGACCTGGCACGTTCGAGCACGCTCGCGAGCCACTGCTGCGTGACCTCGTGGGCGGCATCCTGCGCCGGACCAGACGCGAGCAACGTCGCACGCTGGCCGACGTCGCCGCGGACGCGCGGGTCTCCACGGCCTACCTGTCCGAGGTCGAGCGCGGCCGCAAGGAGGCCTCGTCCGAGGTGCTCGCCGCCGTGTGCGAGGCGCTCGGGATGCGGCTCGTCGACCTGGTGGAGCGGGCGTGGGCGGAGCTCGCGCTCGCGCTGGCCGCCCAGGAGGAGAGCCGCCGGGTCCGCGTCCTGTCGTCCACGGCCCGGCGTGCGGCGGGCTTCTCGTCGTCCCGGCACCCGCTCCAGGCGGGGTCCACCGGCTCGGGCGCCGCGCCGGCCCGCGGCCGGTCCGGGGAGGCCGTCCTGCTCGCGGCCTGACGGTCCCCGACGACCGCGGAGCCGGCATCGGGGACCGGTGCCGGTCCTCAGAGGCCGGCGCGTCGCTTCCCGCCCGGGCGGACGTCGTGCACCTGGTCCACGATCCTGTCGATCATCCCGTAGGCGAGCGCCTGCTCGGCGGTGAACCAGCGGTCGCGTTCCGAGTCGGCGGCGATCGTCTCGACGGTCTGCCCCGTGTGCTCGGCCTGCAGCCGCGTCACCACGTCCTTGACG
Source organism: Promicromonospora sp. NPDC052451 (assembly GCF_044547525.1). Taxonomy (NCBI): domain Bacteria; kingdom Bacillati; phylum Actinomycetota; class Actinomycetes; order Micrococcales; family Promicromonosporaceae; genus Promicromonospora; species Promicromonospora sp. NPDC052451. Next base: position 161,178 of record NZ_JBIUAP010000005.1, on the reverse strand, counting down.
TGCCGGATGTTCTCGGCCTGGACGACGACGTCGCTGGTGGTGCCGCCGACCCCGCCGGCCGGCTGGTGCATCATGATCCGCGCGTGCGGCAGCGCGTACCGCTTGCCGTGCGTGCCCGAGGCGAGCAGGAACTGACCCATGCTCCCGGCGAAGCCGACCGCCACGGTCGAGACGGCGTTCGGGAGGAGCTTCATCGTGTCGTACACCGCCAGGCCCGCGCCGATGGAGCCGCCGGGTGAGTTGATGTAGACGCTGATGTCCGCGGCCTGGTCCTCGGCCGACAGGAGCAGGAGCTGTGCGGTCACGCGGTTGGCGACGGCGTCGTCGATCTCGCTGCCGATGAGCACGATGCGCTGGTGCAGCAGCCGTGCGGCGAGGTGGTCCTCGAAGGGCTGGAGGTGGGTCGTGTCGGTCATGCCTCCACGATCGTCCCGCCCCGCGCAGGGGGACAGCGGACTCTGCCGGCCGCAGATCTGCTGACGGCAGACCGCCCGCTCGTCACAAGGGGTTGCCCTGCGGATCGATCGTGGGGAACACGTCGAAGTGGACCTCGACCGGCACGGTGCCCGGTTCGCCCTCCTGGCCGCTCAACGGGTCGATGTGCTCCGTGATGAAGCGTTCCCAGGCCGTCACCATCGCGGCCATCTGCTCCGGCGTGGCCCACTTGTTGGCCGAGAAGAAGGTGGTCGCCCCCATCCAGGAGGTGAGCATCTCCTCGTCCGCGTCCTGTGTGGCCCGGAGGAAGGCCATCACCCGCTCGTGCCGCAGCCGCAGGAACTCCGTGTTCACGGCCTCGGCGGTCTGGCGGCCCGCCGGGGAGTCCTTGCCCGAGCTGGAGATGCTGAAGCCCCCTGGCGTGCGCTCCCACCAGCGCTCGCGTGCCGTGCCCTTGCCCTCCACCTCACGGACGAAGCCGTGCTTGGCGAGCTGGCGCAGGTGGTAGCTGGTCGAGCCGCTGGACTCGCCGACGATCTCGCCGAGCTTGCTGGCCGTGAGCGGTCCGTGGCTGGGCAGCAGGTCGAGGATGCGGATGCGGAGCGGATGGGCGAGCGCCCGCAGGGCCGCGGGGCCCAGCTCGGGCGGGCGACCGTTGTCCGCGGGTGCGTCCGGAGCGACCCGCAGCTCGGGCGGCCCAACCGGCACCGGGGCCGACGGCCGTTCGGTCGGGCCGGGGGAGTCCTTGCGTGCTGTCGCCATAGGCAGGACGTTACCCACACCCCGCCGCCGGGACCGGTCGGTCAGCGCAGGGCCAGTGGATGGCGGGCCGCCAGGTTGTCCCGCACGCGCTCCGCATGGGCTCGGCGGCGCTCGGCCCGCTCGATCTCCCGGCGCTGCTCCTCCCGGTCCTCCGGGCGCGGTGCGGCGGGTCGTGTGGCGGACGCCGTCCCGCGGGCGAGGCGCACGGACGGGGGGACGGTGGCGCGGGCGACGGGTGCGTAGGCGGTCATCGCGGTGCTCCTCGCTGGGGGACGGGTCGCCGGACGGGTGCGACCGACGTGACCACCCTACGCATGCCAACAGTTCTTTGCAATAGATTCTTTGCAACGAGATCTTTGGAGACCTCGTCAGTCCTCCGGATCACGCCGGAAGGCGTCCAGGTCGTGGTTGAGCCGTTCGAGCAGGCCGGCGAGCAAGGCCCGTTCGGTGGGGGACCAGTCGGCCAGGATCTCGTCGTACATCGCGCTGCGCCGGGCGCGCTCGTGGTCGAGCTGCTGCCGGCCGGCCGGCGTCGCCTCGACCCGTACCGCCCGTCCGTCGAGCGGGTCGCGGCTGCGCCGGGCGAAGCCCGCCTTCTCCAGGCTCACGACCTGACGGGTCACGGTGGACGCGTCGAGCCCCTGCCGCTCGGCGAGCGCGTTGATGCCGAGCGGCCCCTCGGTGCTGAGCACCAGCAGGAGCAGGTAGCCGGACCGTTCCAGCGACGGGGCGTGCCCCGCGCGGATCGCGCCCGTCCGTTCGGCCCGGCGGAGCAGGAGCGCGAGCTGGAGCTCGACGCGGGAGAGTGTGCCCTCGCCGGCGTGCTCGGCGTCGGCGGCCTCTTTCGTCCTCTTCGACATAGGTGTAGCCTACAGGTAGATATCTGTGGGGTACAGGTAAATCGATCCGAGGAGGCCGCGTGGCTACCGCGCGCAACGAACCGAACAAGACAGCGATCTACGCCACGGCGCTCACCGCGTTCTTCGCGATCGCGGGCATCGCCGTCGTGGACCCGATCCTTCCCGTCATCGGCGCGGAGATCGGGGCCACCACCTGGGAGATCGAGCTGCTGTTCACCGCGTACATCGCGGTCATGGCGATCGGCATGATCCCCGCCGTCATGGCGACGGGGCGGTTCGGCTACAAGAAGATCCTGGCGACCGGGGTCACGCTCGTCGCCGTCGCGGCCGGGCTGGCGGCGCTGAGCGGCAACATCGCCCAGCTCGCGGTCCTGCGGGGGGTGTGGGGCCTGGGCAACGCGATGTTCTTCGCGACGGCCATGGTGCTGCTGGTCGCTCTGGCCCGGGACCGCGAGTGGGTGGTCGGCCTGTTCGAGACCTGCGTCGGGCTCGGCTTCGCGGTCGGGCCCCTGATCGGCGGTCTGCTCGGGCACATCAGCTGGCGGGTGCCGTTCTTCGTCTGCGGCCTGCTCATGCTGGTCGCCCTGCTCGTGTCGGTGACCCGGCTGAAGGACCCGGCGGAGAAGCCCGCGCCGCTGCGGCTCGGCCAGGTCTTCGGCCTGTTCCGCAAGCCCGGGTTCCTGTCGCTCGCCGTCGTCACGGCCGCCTACAACTTCGTCTTCTTCGTGGTGCTCGGCTACGTCCCCGTGTTCCTGGGCCTGGACGTCGTGCCGCTCGGCCTGGTGTTCACGGCATGGGGCATCGGCGTGGCTGTCGGCATCCTCGCGGTCGGTCACCGGCTCGCGCACGCCATCGGGTTCGTGCAGACGCTCGGCGTGGCAGTGCTCGGCGTGCTCGCCTGCGTGGCCCTGCTGGCCATCGGCGTGGGCACCGCGGGATCCGTCGTCGTGACCATCGTGGCCGGTGTGTTCATGGGCATCGCGAACGCCAACCTCACCGACCTGTCGCTGGCCCTCGGCGACCCGGACCGCCGGGTCACCACGGGTGCGTTCAACCTGGTGCGGTGGGGGTTCGCGGCCCCGGCGCCGGTGGTCGCTGGTCTGCTCGCCGAGAGCGTGGGCGCCGCCTCGCCGTTCTGGGTCGCCTCGGGCGTGCTGGTCGTCGGAGTGATCGTGTTCCTCGTCACCGCGCACGTCATGGCGCGGCCGCTCGGCGAGCGAGTGCTCTGGCAGCGCTGGGACCGGCGCGCGCGGCAGGCCGAGCACACCCCGGAGGAGGCCATGTCCGAGCTGTGACGCCGGGCGAGGGCGGGCGGCGGGTCACCGTTCGGCTTGCCGCTGGTGCGGCACACTGCCCTACTCTGGGGACTTCGGTCGTTTTCACCCCGTTGGTCCGCCCCGGGCACGACGGCGGCAGCGTTCCGTCTGCCCGATCCTCGTCCGCACCGTGGAGTCCCCGTGTTCCGTCTCGCCCGGCTGTCCCTCGCGAACCGAGCCGTCGTGGCGCTGGTGACGATCGCGATAGCGGTGTTCGGCGTGGTGAGCATGACCGCGCTCAAGCAGGAGCTGATCCCGTCCCTCCAGCTGCCGACCGGGATCGTGAGCGCGCAGTACCCGGGTTCGTCGCCGCAGGTGGTCGAGGAGCAGGTCACCGACGTGATCGAGGAAGCCATCGCCTCGGTCGACGACGTCGCCTCCGTGCGCTCGACGGCGTCCACCGGCGTCTCCCTGACCACCGTCGAGTTCACGTACGGCACCGACATGGAGGCCGCGACCCAGCGGCTGCAGACCGCCGTCGCGGGCGCCCAGCCCGCCCTGCCCCAGGATGTCAGCCCGCAGGTCACGACCGGCTCCGTCGACGACGTGCCCGTGGTCCAGATGGCCGTGGCAGGTGACAAGAGCCCCCATGCGCTCGCGGACACCGTCGAGACCGTGATCGTCCCGGCCCTGGAGGACGTCGAGGGCGTCCGCTCGGTCGCGGTGACCGGGCAGCAGGAGACGGAGGTCCGCGTCCAGCCCGATCAGGCGCGGCTCGCGGCGGCCGGCCTCACACCGCAGGACCTGACCACGGTGCTGCAGGACAACGGCGTCGTCGTGCCGGCGGGCGAGATCACGGACGGCGGTCGTGCCTGGTCGGTGCAGCTCGGCAAGCCCGTGGACATGGTCGACCAGCTCAAGCAGCTCCCCGTCGTGCCGGGCGGCACGGCGGGAGCGGGCGGCACGGCGGGAGCGGGCGGCACGGCGGGAGCGGGCGGCGAAGACGCCGGCGCGGCTGCCGGCGCCCTGCCGGTCGACCCGGCGGCGCCGGCGGCTCCGGCCGAGCCGGCGCTCGTCGGTGAGGTCGCGACGGTCCGGCTCGAGCCGGTGGAGGCGACGTCGTACTCCCGGCTCGACGGTGCGCCGTCGCTCGGCCTGGCCATCACGAAGACGCCCGAGGCCAACACCGTCGAGGTGTCGCACGCCGTCGAGAACGCGCTCGCGGAGGCCGAGGTGGCCGACCCGCTGGCGGAGCGCGGCGTCACGACCGCCGTCGTGTTCGACCAGGCGCCGTTCGTCGAGGACTCGATCCACGGGCTGGCCACCGAGGGTGGTCTCGGTCTGCTGTTCGCCGTGCTCGTGATCCTCGTGTTCCTGATGTCGATGCGGTCCACGCTGGTGTCGGCGATCTCCATCCCGCTGTCGCTCGCGGTGACGTTCATCGCGATGAACGCGGGCGGATACACCCTGAACATCCTCACGCTCGGCGCGCTCACCATCTCGATCGGCCGTGTGGTGGACGACGCCATCGTCGTCATCGAGAACATCAAGCGGCACATGTCGTACGGCGTCGAGCGGACCGAGGCCGTCCTGACGGCGGTGCGCGAGGTGGGCGGGGCGATCGCCGCCTCCACGATCTGCACCGTGGCGGTCTTCCTGCCCATCGCCTTCGTGGGCGGTATGGTGGGAGAGCTGTTCCGGCCGTTCGCCCTCACGGTGTCGATCGCGATGCTGGCCTCGCTCGTCGTGGCACTCACCATCGTCCCCGTGCTGGCGTACTGGTTCATCCGGCCGCCGAAGAGCAGCAGTCGTGGCTCGGCGGCGCGCGCGGCGGCCGAGGAGAAGGAGGAGCGCGGCGTCTGGCAGCGGCTCTACGTGCCGTCGCTCGACGGCGCGCTGGCACGGCCCGCCGTCACCCTCGGCCTCGCCGTCGCGATCCTGGGCGGCACGGTGGCCCTGGTCCCGCGGATGGAGACCAGCTTCCTCGGGGACAGCGGGCAGGACACCGTGACGGTCACGCAGCACTACGCGCCCGGCACCTCGCTCAAGGGTCAGGACGAGGCGGCCAGAGAGGTGGAGGAGGCGCTCTCGGCCGTCCCGGCCGTCGACAGCGTGCAGTCCACCGTGGGCAGCGGCGGCGACATGTCCATGGCCGCGTTCGGCGGGGCGAGCGCAGGTCTCAAGGCATCGTTCGCGGTGACGCTCACGGACGACGCCGACGGCGCGGCCGCCGCGGCCGACATCCGCGCCGCCGTCGGCGGGCTCGCCGAGAAGCCGGCGACCGAGATCTCCGTCTCCGCCGGGGACTCCGTGGGGACGTCGTCGATCGACCTGGTCGTCCGGGCGCACGACGACGCGGCGCTGAGCCAGGCCACGACCGCACTCCAGGAGGCGATGGGCGGTCTCGACGGTGTCGCCGAGGTCAGCAACGACCTCTCCGCGGCACAGGAGATCGTCGAGGTGACCGTGAACCGCAAGGTCGCGGCCGAGTACGGGCTCACCGAGACCCAGGTCACCGGGATCGCGTCCGCGGCGATGGCGGGTGCGCAGGACATGGGCGAGCTGCGGACCGCCGAGGGCCCCGTGGGCGTCACGCTCGCGGCGGGCCGGACGCCGACGACCATGTCCGGCATCGGCGAGATCCCGGTACCGACGGCGGCCGGGACGGTGCAGCTCAGCGACGTCGCGACGGTGCACGTCGCCAAGACGCCGACGTCGATCAGCCGGATCGACGGCGACCGGTCCGCGACGGTGTCGGTGACGCCTGCCGGCGACGACCTGGGGGCGGTGACCGAGGCGGTCGACGCCGAGATCGCGGCGCTCGACCTGCCCGCGGGGGCCACGGTGACCGTGGGCGGCGCGGCGGCCGACCAGGCGGAGGCGTTCAACGACCTGGGGATGGCGCTGCTGGCCGCGATCGCCCTCGTGTTCATCGTCATGGTGGCCGCGTTCCGCAGCCTGGCCCAGCCGTTCATCCTGCTGGTGTCGATCCCGTTCGCGGCGGTGGGCGCCCTGGTGGCGCTGGTCGCCACGGACACCCCGCTGGGGGTGCCCGCGCTCATCGGCACCCTGCTGCTGGTGGGGATCGTGGTGTCCAACGCGATCGTGCTCATCGACCTCATCAACCAGTACCGCCAGGACGGCATGGCCCTCGACGAGGCGGTGCGCGAAGGTGCGCGCAAGCGACTGCGCCCCATCGTCATGACGGCTCTGGCCACGGTCTTCGCACTGACGCCGATGGCGGTGGGGGTCACCGGCGGCGGGGCGTTCATCTCGCAGCCGCTGGCGCTCGTGGTGATCGGCGGACTCGTCTCCTCGACCGCGCTGACCCTGTACGTGGTGCCCGTGATCTACACGATCTTCGAGGGCCGGGCCGAACGCCGTCGTGCGGCGGACAAGGCCGCTGGGCGGACCACGCGCAGGCCGCTGACCGGAGCGTTCCCCAGCGTGGCGACCGGGGCCTTCCAGACGGTCGGCCGCCAGGCGGCGGCGCAGCGACAGGCACCCGCAGCGCCGGCCTGGCCGCCGACCCCGGAACCCGCTGCCGTCCAGACCGGTTCCTGGGCCTCGCCGGCCCGGTCCAGCGCCTGGGCCGAACCCGACCAGGGGCGTCCGGGGCGGCACAGCCGGCCCACTCCCGCGCAGGCCCCGCCCGCGCGGGCTCCGTTCACCCAGTCGCCGCCTGCGCAGGCTCCGTCTACTCAATCGCCGTCTACTCAGTCGCCGCCCGCGCAGAGCCCGCCAGCTCGGGTTCCGTCGGCCCGGGCGTCCGCCAGGGTCGAGCCACAGCACGGGGTCGGACAGGGTGCGACCCCGGCTCCCGACCGGCAGCAGCCGGCGGCATATCCGTTGTTCGAGACATACCCCCAGCAGAACGGGTATGCACCGCACGGCGGGCAGCACGCGGAACGTTCCCAGCAGCGCTACCAGCAGCCCGTCCCCGCATCGGACCCGCGGCAGCCCGCCCCGGCACCGGATCCGCGTCGGCCTGCCCCGGCTGCAGATCCGCGGCAGCACGCTCCAGGACCGGATCCGCGGCTGCAGGCGCGGCCGCCACAGCAGCCCGTGCCGGGGCACTCGGCGCAGCAGTGGCCCAGCCCGCCGTCGGCGCACCAGCCGCCGCAACAGGCGCAGCAACAGCTGCCGGTCCGCCGACAGCCGCAGCAGGAACGGTCAGTCCGGCCGCCGCACGAGGAGCCACCGGTCCGGTATCAGCAGGAGGAACCACCGGTCCGGTATCCGCAGGAGGAACCACCGACCCGGCACCCGCAGCAGGCGGCGCCGGTCTGGCCTCATCCGCTGGACCCGCTCGACTGAGGCCTCACCCCACAGACAACTGTGCTCCCGGGGATGGGTTGCGGAGAGTAGACAATGCCTACTCTCCGCAACCCATCCCCGGGAGCACATCTCTCTCGGAGAGGCGCCGGGCCGGACAGCCCGGCCCGCCCGGTCACGTCCCGCTACGCGTCCTGCAGCTTGAGGCGGGCCGCTGCACCGATCAGCACCAGCGCCGTGTACCCGCCCAGCACGCCGATGCCCACCCACGGGTCCAGCACGTCCGGGAACGCGCCCGCGTTGGGTGTGATCTGCGCACCCGCCACGCTGGGCAGCAGCTTGTTCACCGTGCCGACCCACTCGAGCTGGGCCGCCGCGAAGGTGGCCACCTGGAAGATCGTCGGGATCACGAGGAAGATCGCGACCACCGTGAAGATCGCACCCGCGGTGTGGCGCAGCAGGGTGCCGAGGCCGAGGGCGAACAGCGCCACCAGCGTCACGTAGAGCACCGTGCCCAGCAGCGACCGCACCTGGTCGCCGTCGCCGAAGTCGACCGTCGCACCGTTGCCGTTCAGGATCGGGTAGGTGACGAGCCAGCTCAGGGCCAGCGACACCGCCGTGAGCACCGCCGTCACGAGCACGAGCACGAGCGCCTTGCCGAAGAACGCCGGCAGGCGGCTGGGCACCGCCGCGAACGTCGAGCGGATCATGCCTGTGGAGTACTCGCCGGTGATCATCAGCGCCCCGAGCACGGCGACCACGAGGGCCGCCATCTCGAACCCGGCCGCCACGACCCTGGTCCCGCCCAGCATGCCGCCCATGGCTGCTTGGTCCTCCGGCGGGGCGCCCTCCATCGCGTCGCCGGCGAGCTGGACCACGAGGGCCAGCAGGAGGGCGAACCCGATCATGACCACGACGGTCGACGCGAGCGTCCACCACGTGGAGCGCAGCGACCACAGCTTGATCCACTCCGAGCGCAGCACCCGCCAGAAGGTGACGGGGCGGACGGAGGTCTTCCCCGTCGTCGGGCCGGACGCGGCTCCGCTCGCCGGAGCGGTGACCGTCGCGCTCATGCCTTGCTCCCCTCGAGGTCGGACGTCGCACCGGCGGTGGCGATGTCCTCGGACTGGTACTCGACCGCGTCGGCGGTCAGCGACATGTAGGCCTCCTCGAGCGTGGACGCGACGGGCGTGAGCTCGTGCAGCACGATCCGCGACGCCGCAGCCAGCTCGCCGACGGAGGCCGCGTTGCTGCCGCGCACCTCCAGCAGGCCCGGCTCGACGTCGTCGACCTGGGCGTTGTTGGCCTTGAGCAGCTCGGCGAGCTCGGTCGCCTGGGGCGAACGGACCCGGACGAGCTTGCGCTCGGCGCCGTCGACGATCTCCTGGACCGGGGCGTCCGCGAGGATGCGGCCGCGGCCGATGACGATCACGTGGTCGGCCGTCAGGGCGACCTCGCTCATCAGGTGGCTGGACAGGAAGACCGTGCGGCCCTCGGAGGCGAGGTACTTGGCGATGTTGCGGACCCACAGCACGCCCTCGGGGTCGAGCCCGTTGACGGGCTCGTCGAGGATCAGCGTGCGCGGGTCACCGAGCAGGGCCGCCGCGATGCCGAGGCGCTGGCCCATGCCGAGCGAGAAGCCACCCACGCGCTTGGTGGCCACGGGGCGCAGACCGGTGAGCTCGATCACCTCGTCGACGCGCCGGGTCGGGATACCGTGCGTCGCGGCCATGGCGAGCAGGTGGTTGCGCGCGGTCCGGCCGGTGTGCACGGCCTTCGCGTCGAGCAGGGCACCCACCTCCGCGAGCGGACGGCGGTGCGCGGCGTACGGCTTGCCGTTGACGGTCACGCTGCCGGCTGTGGGCCGGTCGAGGCCCACGATCATGCGCATCGTGGTCGACTTGCCGGCGCCGTTCGGGCCCAGGAAGCCGGTCACCTGGCCGGGTTGCACGGTGAACGTGACACCGTCGACGGCGGTCTTGGCGCCGTACCTCTTCGTCAGGCCTGTGGCCTTGATCATCACTTGCCCTTCCATCTGGCATGCGGGGACAGTCGATGCGACCGTCGGTCGGTCGCGCCAGGACTGGTCACTACGAGACTAGGGAGCCGGAGGCACCCACCGCACGCATTACCGGCCCCGATCATCCCTGGGACGGACCTACTTCATCCGAAGGTATGACCTGGGAACTCTCCAGGCATGTCCAGCGTTCCCTAGGATGGTCAGACAGACCAGGAGGAGCAGATGAGCAACCCCGTCTTTTCGAGAAGCGACGTCTTCGGTGAGCCGCGTCGTACCGGTGCCGCCGGTGCGCGCCGTGGCGGCACCGCCACCTACCCCAACCAGACTCCCGCGTACGGCACCCCGCCGCAGGCCGGCCAGTACGGTCAGTACGGCGCCGCGGGGCAGCAGGCGATGGACGCGTCGGAGCTCGACGCGATGTACCGCTCACCGTCCGCCACCACCGCGGACACGAAGCGGATGACCTACGACGACGTGATCGTCAAGACCGGCGGGCTGCTCGCGCTGCTCGTCGTCGTGGCGGCGGCGACGTGGACGCTGGTCCCGCCGGCGATGATGGGCCTGGTCATGATCGTGGGCCTGATCGGTGGGCTCGTGCTCGGCCTGGTCAACGCCTTCAAGCGGAACCCCAGCCCCGCGCTCATCGTGGCGTACACGGTGTTCGAGGGCGCCTTCCTCGGCGCGATCTCGCTGCAGTTCAACACGCTGTACGACGGCGTGGTGCTGCAGGCGGTGCTCGGCACCATCTCCGTGTTCGCGGTGAGCCTGTTCCTGTTCAAGAGCGGTCGCGTCCGCGTGACCGCCAAGTTCACGCGCTGGCTGATGTTCGCCATGCTGGGCTACGCGCTGTTCTCGCTGGTCAACCTGGTCCTGATGTGGACCGGGGTGCTCGGTGAGTTCGGTATGCGTTCCTGGGGCGGCGGCCTGGTCGGCATCGTCGTGGGCCTGATCGCCGTCGGCCTCGCGGCCGCCTCGCTGATCGTGGACTTCGACTCGATCAAGCGCGGTGTCGAGGCCGGTGTCCCGGCCAGGATGGCGTGGGCCGCGGCCTTCGGCCTCATGGTCACGCTGATCTGGCTGTACCTGGAGCTGCTCCGCCTGCTGGCGATCGTGTCCAGCTTCGCGCGCGACTAGTTCCGCACCGCACGTCCCGGATCGGGCCAGCCGTCGTCACGGCTGGCCCGATCTGCTGTGTCCGGGGTCGTGCGCGAGGGGCCGTGCGTCAGGGGCCGGCGGTCGCGCGGACGGCGTCCTGCCACGTGCGGTAGCCGCCGTCGAGGTTGCGCACGTCGTAGCCGAGCTGGGTGAGGAGCCGCGCGGCGGTGTGGCCGCGCTGGCCCACCTGGCAGTGCACCACCACGGGGCGCCCGGCCGGGATCTCCGCGTGCGCGCGGGCGCGCAGCTCGTCCAGGGGGACGTTCAGCGCCGGCGACCGCACGCCGTCCCGGGCCGTCTCGACCGTCCCGCGGGCGTGCTCGGCGGGCGTGCGCACGTCCACCAGCGTGGCCCCGTCCCGCACCGCCTCGTCGAGCTCGTGCCACTGGATGCTGCGTGTGGTGCCGGTGCGCAGGTTGTCGGCCACGTACCCCAGCATGTTGACCGGGTCCTTGGCGGAGCCGTAGGCGGGCGCGTAGGCCAGCTCGAGGTCTGCGAGCCCGGAGGCAGTGACTCCGCCGGCGATCGCGGTGGCGAGCACGTCGATGCGCTTGTCGACGCCGTCGCGGCCCACGGCCTGGGCGCCCAGGATGCGGTCGGTGCCCGGATCCACGAGCAGCTTGAGCGCCATCGCGCTGGCCCCCGGGTAGTACCCGGCGTGCTGGCTCGGGTGGGTGTGCACGATGCGGTGGGGCCGGCCCTCGGCCCGGAGCTGCTTCTCGTTGCGCCCCACGACCGCCGCGGTCAGGTCGAAGACGCCGACGACGGCGGTGCCCGTCGACGGCCGCATGCCCGTCCGCCCGAGGATCACGTCCGCGACGTGCCGCCCGTGCCGGTTGGCGAGGTTCGCGAGCGGGATCAGGGTGAACGACTCCTGCCCGGCCGCAGACTGCGCGTCACGCTTGAGCGCGGCGTCACCGACGGCGAACACGTCCGGCACCGACGTGCGCAGGTCCTCGTCCACCAGGACGCCGCCGCGCGGGCCGAGCTCGGCACCCGCCAGCTCGGCGAGCTCCGTGTCGGGCCGGACGCCGACGGCCGCGACCACCACGTCGGCCGGGATCTCGCCGGCGTCGGCGCCCGCGGCGTCGGCCAGGACCGCGGTGCCCGGCGTCAGTGCGGTGACCTGGGTCGAGGTGCGGACGTCGACCCCGTGCGACGCCAGCTCGTCGCGGACGCGGACGGCCAGCTCGGGGTCCAGCGGCGTCAGCACCTGGTCGGCCAGCTCCACGACGGTGACCGCGAGACCGCGCCGGACCAGGTTCTCGGCGACCTCCAGGCCCACGAAGCCGGCCCCGACGACGACCGCGGTCCGGGCGTCCGGGCGGCCGGCCTCGGCCAGCAGCCGGTCGGCGTCGGCGACGTCGCGCAGCACGAGCGCGCGCTCCGCGCCGGGAACCTGCGGGACCACCGGGCGGGCGCCGGGGCTCAGGACGAGGCGGTCGTACGCCTGGACGTACTCGTCGCCGGTCGTCAGGTCGCGCACCGTCAGCGTGTGTGCCGCGGCGTCGATGCCGGTGACCCGCTGCCGCACCCGGACGTCGAGGCGGAACCGCGCCGCGAGCGACTCGGGCGTCTGCAGCAGCAGTGCGTCGCGGTCCTCGATCACGCCGCCCGCGTAGTACGGCAGCCCGCAGTTCGCGTACGACACGTGGTCACCCGCCTCGACGACGACGATCTCGGCGTCCTCCGCGAGACGACGGAGCCGGGTCGCGGCCGACATGCCCGCGGCGACGCCGCCCACGATGACGATCCTCATGTGCGTTCCTTCCTCGTTTGACCGCGACAATACCCCGGGGGGTATTCTCGCTCCAAACGACCGCGAAGGAGATCGACCATGTGCAGGGCTGTGACGTGCCGGACGTGCGGCAGGACGACGTGGGCGGGCTGCGGGCAGCACGTGGACCAGGTGATGGCGAACGTGCCGCGTGCCGACCGGTGCCCCGGTCATGCCGAGGAGCCGACCGCAGCGCCGGCCGGCGAGCCGCCCGCGAAGGGCTCGTTCCTGTCCCGCCTGTTCGGCCGCTGAGAGGGGAGGCGTGGTCATGGAGCTCGACCCGCAGGAGATGAAGAAGGTGTCCAACCGGCTGCGACGCGCGCAGGGACAGCTCGCCGCCGTCGTGCGCATGGTGGACGAGGGGGCGGACTGCGCCGACGTCGTCACACAGCTCTCGGCGGTGTCGAAGGCGATCGACCGGGCCGGCTTCGCCGTCATCGCGAAGGGGCTGAAGCAGTGCCTGTCGGACGAGGAGAACGGCGCGGCCGACGCCGAGAAGCTGGAGAAGCTCTTCCTGTCCTTCGCCTAGCCTGCCTCGGCCGCCCGTCCCGGCGGGCCGCCTCGACTCAGTCGAGGCAGAACTCGTTGCCCTCGACGTCCTGCATCGTGAGGCACGACTCGTTCTCCTCGTCCGCCTCCTGCAGGTAGAGCCGGGTGCCGCCCAGCGCGACCAGCCGCGCGCACTCGGCCTCGAGGACGTCGACCCGCTCCTGGCCGACCAGGCCCGTGCCCGCCCGCACGTCGACGTGCACGCGGTTCTTGACGACCTTGCCCTCCGGCACCTTCTGGAAGTAGAGCCGGGGCCCGGCACCCGTGGGGTCCGAGGCGGCGGCGCCGTCGGCGCCCCGCTTCTCGGGCGGGAGGGAGCTCTCGTACTCCTCCCAGGTGGTGAAGCCCTCGGGGGCGGGAGGGAGGACGTACCCGAGCACCTCGCACCAGAACCGAGCGACGCGCCACGGGTCCGCGCAGTCGAAGGTGATCTGGACCTGCCTGACGGAAACCATCCGCTCAGCCTAATGACCGCAGGGCACCCCGGGACACGGGATTTCCGGCGGGGCGTCAGCGGGTGGCGGCGACCGGCGCACCCAGCGCCGCGACGCCCGCGACGAGCATGTCGACCAGCACCGCGAAGCTCTGGTCCACGTCCTCCCGCATCCGGAACCCGCCGCCGAGCTCCAGCAGCACGAACCCGTGGATGCCCGACCGGACGGCGCGGACGGCGTCGATCACACGGTCGTCCGGCAGCTCGAAGCCGCGCAGCGTCGCCACCACGACCTGCACGCCCTCTGCGGCGACGTCGCGGGCGACGGCGTCGGCCGGGTCGTCCGGATCGGGGCCCACCTGCGTGGCGGCGTAGCGTCCGGGGTGGTCGTGGGCGTACTGACGCCAGGCGCTCGCCAGGGCGCGGAGCGCATCCGCCCCGGCACGGCCCACGGTCGCCGAGGCACCCGTGGCGGTCAGCTCGCGGACGGCGAGCACGGCGACGTCGCGCCGCAGGTCGGCGAGCGAGCCCACGTGCTTGTAGAGGCTCGGTGCCGCGACGCCTGCTTTCGCGGCGACCTTCGCGAGCGTGAGGTCCGCGAACCCGCTCGCGCCGCCCTCGTCCACGACCTCGACGGCGAGCCGCACCACGGCGTCGGGCGACAGCCCGGCCCTAGGCACGCCGGCCGCCGTCCTCGGCCGCCCCGGCGCCGGCCGCGCCCGGGAGCCCGTCGAGGAACTCCAGGATCGCGGGGACCGTCACGTCGGGTGCCTGGTGCTGCGGGTAGTGGCCGACCTCGGGGACCAGGACGCCGCGGGCGCCGAGCGTGTCGGTCATCCAGGCCAGCTCCGCCGCCGGGTCCGGGTAGTCGGGGTCGAGCGCGCCGACCACGACCAGCGCCGGCGCCGTGACGTCGGGCAGCCGCGCCTCGACGACCGCGTGGTCGAGCGCGAGCGCGAGGTCGCGGAAGGACCGCAGGTGCGCCGGCTCGCTCAGCGCCCGCCGGACGGCCGCGACGTGCTCGGCGTGCCGCGCCGACCGCCGGCCCTTGCTGATCGACGAGTAGTACGACGCCCAGAACGCGGCGCCCCACGGCCGGGCGAGCAGCGCGCGGTAGGCCACGCGCAGCACGCGCTGCATGGCCGGCGACCCCGGCTCGCGCAGCAGCGGGCTGAGCAGGACGAGGCCGCGGACCAGGTCGGGCCGTTCGGCCGCGGCCCACGCGGCGGCCGAGGCGCCCATGGAGTTGCCCAGCAGGACGGCGGGGCCGGCGCCGAGGTGCTCGACGAGGGCCAGGAGGTCGGTGCCGGTGGCGTCGTCGCCGTGCGTCCGGAACGTGGTGTCCGAGTCGCCGTGGCCGCGCAGGTCCGCGACGACGACGCGGTAGCCGGCGTTGACGAGGGCCGGAGCGACGTCGTCGTACGTGGAGCGGAGGTCGCCCATGCCGGGGGCGGCGACCACGAGCGGTCCCGAGCCCGAGTCGGTGTAGGCGATGCGTCCCTCGGGGCGCTGCAGGAAGTTTGTCCTCATAGCCATAAAGCTACGCTCATTAGCCAGACCGCACAACCCCCCAAACGTCGAGTGCGGGACCTTCGCCCCTTTCTGCGTGT
This sequence comes from Promicromonospora sp. NPDC052451, assembly GCF_044547525.1. Taxonomy (NCBI): domain Bacteria; kingdom Bacillati; phylum Actinomycetota; class Actinomycetes; order Micrococcales; family Promicromonosporaceae; genus Promicromonospora; species Promicromonospora sp. NPDC052451. The sequence continues at coordinate 146,046 of NZ_JBIUAP010000005.1, read as the reverse complement.
CAGAAGGGCGAAGATCCCGCACTCAACGGGGTGTGACGGGTCAGGACGGGCCGAAGTAGCCCTTCTCCGCCTCGCCCGACTCGGCCTTGATCACGTGCATGACGGCGTTGATCAGGGCCAGGTGCGTGAACGCCTGCGGGAAGTTGCCCAGGTGCCGGCCGGTGCCCGGCTCGATCTCCTCGGCGTAGAGGTTCAGCGACGACGCGTAGCCGAGCAGCCGCTCGCACAGCGACCGGGCCCGCTCCACCTCCCCGATCTCGACCAGGGCCGACACCAGCCAGAAGGAGCAGATGGTGAACGTGCCCTCCTCGCCCTGCAGCCCGTCGTCGGTCTCGTCCGTGCGGTACCGCAGCACGAGGCCGTCCTCGGTGAGCTCGTCCGCGATGGCCAGCACGGTGGCGCGCACGCGCTCGTCGTCGGGCGGCAGGAACCGCAGCAGGGGCACGAGCAGGAGCGACGCGTCCAGCGCCGGGTCGCCGTAGCGCTGCGTGAAGACGCCGCGCTCGTCCACACCCCGGGCGCAGATGTCGTCGGCGATCTCGTCGGCGATCTTCTGCCATTCCTTGGCGTAGTCGAGCTCGTCGTAGAGCCGGGCCAGCTTGGCACCGCGGTCCATCGCCACCCAGCACATGAGCTTGGAGCTGGTGAAGTGCTGCGGCTCGCCGCGCACCTCCCAGATGCCCCGGTCGGGCTTGTCCCAGTGCTTGGCGGCCTCCTCGACCTGCCGCTTGAGGATGGGCCACAGCGACTCGGGGAGCTGCTCGCGCGACTTGGCGTGCAGCCACACCGAGTCGAGCACCGCGCCCCACATGTCGTGCTGGCGCTGGTCGTAGGCCGCGTTGCCGATCCGCACCGGCTGCGCGCCCTCGTAGCCCGACAGGTGCGGCAGCTCGAACTCCTCCAGGGTGTTCTCGCCGCCCACGCCGTACATGATCTGCAGCGGCTGGTCGTCGCTGGTCACGTCCTGGATGAACGCGAAGAAGTCGTTCGCCTCACGCTCCAGGCCCAGCGTGTACAGGCCCCACAGGGCGAACGTCGAGTCGCGGATCCACGCGTACCGGTAGTCCCAGTTGCGCTCGCCGCCCGGCGTCTCGGGCAGCGACGTGGTCGCCGCGGCGATGAGGGCACCAGTGGGGGAGTAGGTCAGGCCCTTCAGGGTCAGCGCCGAGCGCTGCAGGTAGCTGCGCCACGGGTGGTCGGGGAACTGGCCTTGCGTGATCCAGTCGCGCCAGAACCGCTCGGTGCGCCACATCGCGTCGAGCGCGCCGGCGTAGGTGGTCGGGGCGCTCTGCGAGCCCCACGACATCGCGACGAAGTGCGTGGCACCCTCCGTCATCCGGGTGCGCGCGGTGACCCGCTTGCCGCCGTCCAGCCCGAACCGCAGGCTGGAGCGCAGGTGGAGGTCCGGGTTGGAGCCGCCGATGTGGGCCACGACCGCGGAGTAGCCGCTGTTCTCGTACTCCCACTCGACGTCGCGGCGCGCGTAGTCCGGGCGCGGCTCGCAGACGACCTCGAGGTCCACCGTGCCCGACACGCACTTGATGGTGCGCATCAGCACGTGCTCGGCGTCGTCGTCCGTGGGGGTGCGCCGGTGCGTGCCCGAACGCGACTCGAGGTCGTGCCACGGGCCCATGAGCATCGCGTCCCGCACCACGAGCCAGCCCGTGGGGGTCTGCCACGTGGTCTCCAGGATGAGCGTGCCCGGCAGGTAGCGGCGCGCCACCGGCACGTTCACGCCGTGCGGCCCCACCCGGAAGTGGCCGGCTCCCCGGTCCAGGATCTTGGCGAAGATGCTCGGCGAGTCGGGCCGGGGCACGCACATCCACTCGACGCTGCCGGACGGCGCGATCAGCGCGTTGGTCTCGCAGTCGGAGAGGAAGCCGTACTCGCCGATGTGCGGGAACTTGCTGCGGCCGTCCCAGGCCCGGGGGGAGGCGCCGTCGCTCGTGTGTCCTCTGACCGGGCCCGGGCTGGTGGGCGTCGGTGCCTCCCGGCGCCGCGAGGGGGTGCCGGCTGCCGCGGGGGCATCGGCGTCGGCCCCCGGCGACTCAATCGATTCGAGCGTCATGAGACTCAAGGGTTCCGCACGGTCCGCGGGTGTGGCAAACCGTGCGCGTGTGGTGCGCGGCACCCCTTCCGCGCCCTTCTCGCGACGCGTTCCGGGGCCGTGTCGATCGAGCGGTTTCCCGTTCGACCTGTGAGTGAGAAGGTCCCGTCGAGGGGGCCGTGACGAACAGGGAGAAGAGACCATGCCGAAGTACATGCTCATCATGCGCGGGACCGACGAGACCGTGGCCGCCTACGAGCAGATGGACTTCCAGAAGATCGTGGCCGACATGGGCCGGTTCAACCAGGAGATGATCCAGGCGGGCGTGCTGGTGGCCGGTGAGGGCCTGGAGGACGCCGCGGACTCCGTGGTCGTGGACTACTCGTCCGAGACGCCCGTCGTGACCGACGGGCCCTACGGCGAGACCAAGGAGCTGTTCAACGGCTTCTGGATCCTGGACGTGGCCTCCAAGGAGGAGGCGGTCGAGTGGGCCAGGCGGGCCCCGCTGGCCGGCCCGGGCAGCAAGGCGGAGATCCGCAAGGTGACCGAGATGGACCAGTTCCCGCAGGACAACGAGTACATCCAGAAGGAGCGGGACTGGCGCGAGTCCACGGGCCAGCTCTGAGCCCGAGGGCCGAGGGCGGAAAGGGAGCGCGATGGACGACGACGCCGCACGACGGGCGGTCGAGGCGGTCTGGCGCATCGAGTCGGCGCGCATCGTCGGCGCGCTCACCCGCTACACGCGGGACTTCGAGCTCGCCGAGGACGTGGCCCAGGAGGCGCTCGTCGAGGCGCTCGTCTCCTGGCCCCGTGACGGCACGCCGTGCGACCCCGCGGCGTGGCTCGTCACCACGGCCCGGCGCCGGGCGATCGACGCCTACCGGCGCCGGGCCGGGCGCGACGAGCGCTACGCCGCGCTGGCGCACGGCCTCGCCGAGGGGGAGGTAGTGACAGGCGGGCCGACGCCCGGCGCGGGTGCTCTCGCAGGTGACCCGGGTTCTGCACCCGATCTGATCGACCCCGGGCGCATCGACGACGACGTGCTCGCGCTCATGTTCGTGTCCTGTCACCCGGTGCTGTCCCGGGAGGCGCGGATCGCGCTGACCCTGCGCGTCGTGGGCGGCCTGACGAGCGACGAGATCGCCCGGGCGTTCCTGGTGCCCGTCGCGACGGTCCAGGCCCGCATCACCCGCGCCAAGAAGACGATCGCGGCGGCCCAGGTCCCGTTCGAGGTGCCCGACGGCGCGGACCGGGCGCAGCGGCTCTCGTCGGTGCGCGGGGTGCTGTACGTGATCTTCACCGAGGGTTCCTCGGCGACGTCGGGCGACGACTGGATCCGGCACGACCTGGCCCGCGAGGCCGTGCGCCTGGCCCGCGTGCTCGCCCGGCTCGCCCCCGAGCCCGAGACCTTCGGCCTGCTCGCGCTCCTGGAGCTGACCGCCGCCCGGTTCCCCGCCCGGACGGGGCCGGCGGGGGAGCCGGTCCTGCTGGAGGACCAGGACCGGCGCCGCTGGGACCGCTCGGCGATCACCCGGGGCCGGGCGGCGCTGCGCCGCGCCGTCGGCCCGGCCGGGATGGGGGCCTACGCGCTGCAGGCGGCGATCGCCGAGTGCCACGCGGTGGCCCCCTCCGTGCCCGGCACGGACTGGGAGCGGGTCGTGGTGCTCTACGAGGCGCTCGGCCGTATCGCGCCGTCGCCCGTGGTGGACCTGAACCGTGCGGTCGCCGTGGCGATGGCCCGCGGGCCGGAGCTGGGGCTGCGGGTCGTGGACGACCTGGTCGACCGCCGTGTGCTGCAGGGTTCCCATCTGCTGCCGGGCGTCCGCGGCGAGCTGCTGGCCCGCCTGGGCCGCCCGGCAGAGGCCCGGGCGGAATATCTTCGCGCGGCGGCCCTGTGCGCCAACGCGCCGGAACGTGCGGTCCTGACGGCCAAGGCCGCCGCCCTGCCCTGACTCAACGGGTCAGCCAGGTGAGGTGGTCGGTGGTGGTCGGGCGGTACTCGCAGCCCGTCCAGCCCGGGTAGCCGCTCGCGTCCAGCGCGTCGAAGAAGGCCGGGTAGTCGATGGTGCCCGTGCCCGGTTCGCCGCGGCCCGGGGAGTCGGCGATCTGCACGTGGTCGACCGTGGCGCCGTGCCGTGCGATGTCCGCCACCACGTCGGCGCCGTTGTTGTGCAGGTGGTAGGCGTCGAAGAGCACGCCGACGCCGTCGCCCGCGCGGTCGGCGACCGCCCGCGCGTCGTCGAGGGTCAGGATGGGGTAGTCGCCGTTCTCGCCGCGGGTCAGCGGCTCGACCAGCACCGTGACGCCGGCGTCGGCCAGGGTGTCGGCGGCGAGCCGGAGGTGCCGGGTCGCCGTCTCGTCCTGGACGGCCGCCGGGACGTCCGGCAGGCGCTGCCCGTACAGCGCGTTGACCCGGTCGCAGCCGGTCGCCCCGACGATCGACCGCAGCACCGCGAGGTTGCGCCGCAGCTCGTCGGCCCGGTCCGGGTGGGAGATGACGCCGCGCTCACCGCCGGGCATGTCACCCGCCCAGAGGTTGAGGCCGGTGAGCCGGACGTCCGCCGCGGCCAGGGCGTCGACGAACGCCCCCACCTGCGCGGCGTCCGGGTCGGGGGTGGCGAACGGCCACCAGCACTCCACCGCCTCGAACCCCGCGTCGCGGGCATGGCGGAACCGTTCGGGCAGCGGCACCTCGCTGAACAGCAAGGACACGTTGGCGGCGAACCTGGGCATCTCGAACTCCGATCGTCGGCATTGACCGAGACAGGTATATCGAAATACCCTTCGTCAGGCCAGTCCTGATTCACTGGACGCGCAGACATGATCAATCGATGGATCATCGAACGAAGGAGTTCGGTCGTATGGCAGTCGTGGGCTTTGTCGGGCTCGGTGTGATGGGGCGTCCGATGGCGGCGAACCTGGTGCGTGCCGGCCATGAGGTGCGGGCGTTCAGCCGCGGTGCCGCAGGCCGGGAGCGGGCCGCGGAGCTGGGGGTACCCGTCGTCGGCGGGGTCGCCGAGGCGGTCCGGGGGGCGGACGTGGTCATCACCATGCTGCCCGACACCCCGGACGTGCAGGCCGTGGCCCTCGGCCCCGACGGCGTGCTCGACCACCTCGCGCCCCAGGGCGCCTACATCGACATGAGCACGATCGAGCCCGCGGGCGCCCGGGAGATCGCCGAGCGGTTCACGGCCGCGGGGCACGACGTGCTCGACGCGCCCGTGTCCGGCGGCGAGGCCGGTGCCCGCGAGGGTGCCCTGTCCATCATGGTCGGCGGGCCGGCGGACACGGTCGAGCGCTGGCGCGACCTGCTCGGCGCCATGGGCACCACCGTCGTGCGCGTCGGCGACGCCGGCGCCGGCCAGGTGGTCAAGGCCGCCAACCAGCTCGTGGTGGCCACCCACCTGCAGGCGCTCGCCGAGGCGGTCGTCTTCCTGGAGGCCCATGACGCCGACGTCGCCACCGGGCTCTCGGTCATCGCACGCGGCCTCGGGGGCAGCACCGTCATCGACCGCAAGGCCGACGGCGTGCTCGCCGGCGACTTCGCACCGGGGTTCCGCCTCGACCTGCACCACAAGGACCTCGGCATCGTGGAGGGTGCCGCCCGGGCGCGCGGCGCCGTCCTGCCCGTCACGGGCCTGGTCGGCCGGCTCGTCCAGTCCCTGGTGCAGCGGGGGGACGGCGGGCTCGACCACTCCGCTCTCGTGGCGCTCGCCCGCGAGCTCAACGGGACGACGCCGAGCACGACACCGGGGACGGTGACGCGATGAGCCTGACCACACAGACCACGGGCATGCAGGAGCAGGTCCGGGCCGGCTGGTGGCACGAGCCCTTCCAGGTGTTCCAGACGAACCTGCGCGAGATCGACGCCGGGCTCGACGTGGAGCGCACCCTCGACGCGGTCCAGGGGCACGGCGCGAACGTCTGGCTGCTCAACGTGGGCGGCATCCTCTCGCACTACCCGACCGGGCTCGACGTGCAGACGCGCAACCCGCACCTGGCGCAGCGGCCCGGCGGCGACCTGGTCGGTGACGCCCTGGCCGCCGCGCGGCGGCGGGGCGTGCGGCTGCTCGCCCGGATGGACTTCTCCAAGGTCGCGCCCGCGATCGCCGACGCCCACCCCGAGTGGCTCTACGTCTCGCCCACGGGCGAGCGCCAGGAGTTCGAGGGGCTGGTCAGCGTGTGCCCCAGCGCCGGGTACTACCAGCGGCAGATCTTCGACGTGCTCGACGAGGTGCTCGACCGCTACGAGGTGGACGGGTTCTTCTTCAACTGGTTCGGGTTCAACGAGGTCGACTACGCGGGCCGCGTGCACGGCGTCTGCCACTGCGCCGCCTGCGTGGCCGGGTTCCGCGCGCACACCGGGCTGGACCGCCTGCCCGACCGCGCGGGCGACGAGCACTACCGCGAGTGGCGCGGCTACGCCGCCGCGACCATCGACGCGCTCACCGCCCGGGTCCGGGCGCACATCGCCGCCCGCCGGCCCGACGCCGCGCTGATCCTCGGCACCGCCGCCGACGTGCTGTTCCACGAGGCGAACAACGCGATCGGGCGCACGCTGTGGCCGTACGCGACGGGAGAGGCAGTCAGCGCCCTGCGCTCGGCGCAGCCCGGCAAGCCGGTCATGGTCAACGCCGTCGCGTTCTGGGACATGCCCTACCGGCTCGCCGGCGAGCAGCCCGAGATGCTGGGCCAGTACCTCGCCCAGGCCGTCGCGCGCGGCGCCAACCCGTCGACCTACATCATGGGCCCGACCGGCCAGATCGCCTACGACGGGCTGGAGGCCGCGGCCACGGTCACCCGGTTCCACCGCGACCACCGGGACGTGTACACGGGGCTGGCGCCCGCCGCCGAGGTGGGTCTGGTCCGCCCCGACCCGCTGGACGACGACGGCCGGTTCGGCACCGGCGTCGCCGAGCACCGGGGCGTGCTGACGGCGCTGGTCGAGCGGCACGTGCCGTTCGACGTCGTGCCCGTGGCCGCCCTGGAGAGCCTGTCGCTCGACCGGTTCCGGGTGCTCGTGCTCCCCGACCTGCCGTCCCTGCCGGCCGGCGCCGCCGAGGCGCTGGACGGGTACGTCCGGGCGGGCGGCTGCGTGGTGGCCACCGGGCGCAGCGGCATCGCCCCCGACGGCTCGGTGCTCGACTGGTTCCCGGGCCTGCGGGTGACCGGGGTGGACGCCGACCGGGACGTCCTGAAGTCCAGCTACGTCCAGCTCGAACCGGACGCGGCGGCCGCCGCCGTCGAGGGCACGCGCGTCGCACCCCGGCACGGCCGCCACCACCGGCTGGCCTGGCGGGCGGACGCCGCACCGCGGCACCGCCTCGTGGAGAGCGCCCCGTACGGCCCGCCGGAGAAGGCGTACGGCCACGTGCCGGGCCACGAAGGCGTCGGCGGGGTCCGCGGCCACGGGGCCGGCACGGTGGTCCAGCTCCCCTGGGTGGCCGGCACGGCCTACCGGGACACCGGGCTCACCGTGCTGCGCGACCTCGTGGTCGACCTCGTCACCGAGCAGCTCGGGGACCGGCCGGTCGTGCTGGAGGGGCCCGAGCAGATCGAGGTGGTCGTCGGCCGGTCGGCCGCCGGGCTGGTCGTGCACCTGCTCAACCACTCGGGCCGGCGCGACAACGGCTACGGTCCGGCCGTCCCGGTGCACGGCGCCGTGCTGCGGCTGACGGGCCTGGCCGGGCGGCCCGCGCGGGCGCTCGCGGGCACGGCCACGGTCGTGGACGACGGCGACGACCTGGTCGTGCGCCTCGCTACGGTGGCCGAGCTCGAGGTGGTCGTGGTCGAGGACGGGGGTGGCGCACGTGGCTGACGTGATCGTCGTCCGGGGCGGCCAGCGCGACCGGGTCGTGGCGGCGGTGCGCGCGGCGCACCCCGGCGTCGTCGTGGCCGCGCCGGACGACGCCGACGCGCTGTCCGCCGCGACCGTCGCGACCGGGCGGCTCACCGACGCGGAGGTCGCCCGCATGCCGCACCTGGCGTGGGTGCACTCGTGGGCGGCCGGCGTGGAGGGCGACGTCGGGCCCGCGCTGCGCGGCCGCGCGACGGCGCCGGACGAGGCCGTGACCGTCACGTCCTCGGCCGGCAACGGTGCCGTCCCGCTGGCCGAGCAGGCGCTGATGCTCATGATGATGCTGGGCCGTCAGGCCCCGCGCTGGGCGGAGGCGCAGCGGGAGCACCGCTGGGACCGGTTCACGCACGACGAGCTGCACGGCCGCACGGTCGGCGTCTACGGGTACGGCAACGTCGGGCGCGAGCTCGCGGTGCGGGCCCGGGCCTTCGGCATGGACGTGGTGGGGCTGCGCCGTCGGCCCGCCGGACCCGACGACCCCGTGGACCGCATGCTGCCCCCGGACGCCGTGGACGAGCTGGCGGCCGTGAGCGACTTCCTCGTCGTGGCCGCGCCCCTCACCGCGGAGACGTCCGGGGCGATCGGCCTGGGGACCCTGCGCGCGCTGGGGTCCGAGGGGCACCTCGTGGTCGTCTCGCGCGGCGGGATCGTGCGTGAGCCCGACCTGGTCACGGCCCTGCGCGACGGCGTCATCGCCGGGGCGGGCCTGGACGCGCACGCCACGGAGCCCCTGCCCCCCGACTCCCCGCTGTGGGACCTGCCCCGCACGATCATCACCCCGCACAACGGGGCGACGACGCCCTCCACCGCGGACCGCGGCACGGCGATCTTCCTCGACAACCTGGACCGATGGCTCGCGCGGCGCCCGCTGCGCAACGTCGTCGACGTCGGGCGCCTGCCCTGACACCTGGCATCGCGCCCCCTGCGACGCCGCAGTAATCCGTACAACGACGTACCCGAAAGAAGGACACCATGTCAGATCTCACCCGACGGTCGTTCTTGACCTGGACCGGAGTGGGGGCGCTCTCGCTCGCCGCCATGTCGCTCGTGGGCTGCGGCCCCTCCGGTTCCGGCGGGAACGGCTCCGTCCGCTTCGCCTGGTGGGGCGGCGCCGACCGCCAGCAGGCCTACCTGAAGGCCCTGGACGCGTTCACCGCCGAGCACCCGGACATCAAGGTCGCCCCGGAGTTCGGCGACTACGACGCCTACCAGGAGCGCATGACCACCCAGATGGCGGCGCGCGACGTGCCCGACGTCTTCTGGATCCCGTCGCCCGCCGTGCTGACCTACCGTGACGCGGGGCTGTACCGGAACCTCGACGGCATCGACGGCCTGGACCTGAGCGCGTTCGGCGCCGACCAGGTGGAGACGTTCCGGCTGGGCGGCGAGCTGAACACGCTGCCCAAGTCGATCTTCAGCCCGGTGGTGCGCTACAACACCACGTTCCTCGACGAGGACGGCGTGACGCTGCCCGACCAGCTCACCTGGGACAACCTCGCCGAGTTCCTCGTGGACTACGCGAAGGACAACGCGGGCGGCCGCAAGGGCACCACCTACGGCCCGTACCACGACATGCCGTTCGAGTCGTTCCTGCGGCAGCGCGGCGAGGACCTGTGGACCGAGGACGGCAGGCTCGGGGCCAGCGTGGACGGCGTGGCCGCCTGGATCGACTGGTGGGAGAAGCTGCGGCTCGCCGGTGCGACCACGAGCGTGAGCGAGCAGGACGGCATCGAGCCGTCGTGGTCCCAGGTGGGCGAGAAGGTGCTGCTCACCTTCGCCAACTCGAACCACATCGTGGACGAGGCCCAGGCCTTCCCCGACTACACCTTCGACCAGCGCGACGTGCCGGCGGCCGAGGACGCCGCGGCCGGCTACCACTTCACCTACTACAGCCGGTTCGCGATGTACTCCGGCGTGCCGGACGACCGGGTCGAGGCGGCCGCGGCGCTGATGAGCTTCAACCTCAACTCGCCCGAGCTGCTCAGCCTGGTCGGCCTGTCGTCCGGGGCCCCGCCGAACGCGGACCTGCTCGACCAGTACGAGCCCGACGCGACGCCCGACGAGCAGAAGGTCATCGCCATCACCCGCGAGATCGCCGGGACGGAGCAGCGCCCGCGCTTCGAGGCCCCCGCCGGGTCGGGAAGCTGGCGCGACCTGATGATCCGCGAGCTCGAGAAGGTGACGCTGGGCCAGACGACGGTCCCCGATGCCGCGGCGGCCTTCGTCGAGGCCGTCGAGGGCGAGATCGCGGGCGCATGATGACCGTCACGACGACGAAGGACACCGGGCGCCGGGCGCGAGGAGCGCCCGGCGCCGCCGGGACGCGGCGCGCCGGGGCCAAGCCCACGGGCGTCCGGCGCGGCCAGGGACTGGTGGCGCACATCTTCCTGCTGCCCTGGATGATCGGCATGATCGGGGTCACCGCGGGCCCGCTCATCGCCTCCGCCGTGCTGGCGTTCACGGACTACGACCTGCTGACCGCGCCGCAGTTCATCGGCCTGGACAACTTCGTGCGCATGGCGGGCGACGAGCGGTTCTGGGCCGCCGTCCGCGTGACGCTCGTGTACGTGCTCGTGTCGGTGCCCCTGCAGCTCGGGTTCGCGCTGTTCCTGGCGGTCGTGCTCGACAAGGGGCTGCGCGGTCTGTCGCTCTACCGCAGCGCGTTCTACCTGCCGTCCCTGCTCGGCGGCAGCGTGGCGATCGCGATCCTGTGGCGGCAGATCTTCGGGGAGAACGGCCTGGTCAACCAGGTCCTGGGCTGGTTCGGCATCGAGCTCGGCTCCTGGTTGCAGGACCCGTCGCTGGCGTTGTCCACCCTGGTGGTGCTCAACGTGTGGACCTTCGGCTCCCCGATGGTCATCTTCCTGGCGGGCCTGCGGCAGATCCCCGAGGAGCTCTACGAGGCCTCGATGATCGACGGCGCCGGCCGCGTGCGGCGGTTCTGGTCGATCACCATCCCGCTGCTCACCCCGATCATCTTCCTGAACCTCATCCTGCAGATGATCGGCGCGTTCCAGGCCTTCACGCAGGCGCACGTGGTCAGCGGCGGCAGCGGCGGCCCGCTCGACTCGACGCTCTTCTACACGCTCTACATCTACCAGCGCGGCTTCGTGAACTTCGACATGGGGTACGCGTCCGCGATGGCGTGGGTGCTGCTCCTGGTCATCGCCGCCGCCACCGCCGCGAACTTCATCGTGTCGCGGCGCTGGGTCTACTACGGAGACGAATGATGGCTGCCACCGTCCGAACCTCGACCGCGAGCCGCCTGGTGCGGCACGCCGTACTCGTGGTGTTCGTGCTGCTCATGATCTACCCGCTGCTGTGGATGGTCGTGAGCTCGTTCAAGCCGAGCAACCTCATCCTGTCGCAGACCGGGCTGATCCCCACCGAGATCACGCTCGACAACTACGGCGCCGGGTGGAACGCGCTCGGCTCCCCGTTCTCGCTGTTCCTGGGCAACTCGCTGCTCATCGGCATCGGGTCCGTGCTCGGCAACCTGTTCTCCTGCTCGCTCACGGCCTACGCGCTGGCCCGGCTGAACTTCCGCATGAACAAGGTCTACCTGGCGCTCACGCTGATGACGATCATGCTGCCGTTCCACGTGCTCGTGATCCCGCAGTACATCCTGTTCGCCGAGCTGGGCTGGATCAACACCTACATCCCGTTGCTGCTGCCCAAGTTCCTGGCCACCGACGCGGTGTTCATCTTCCTCATGGTGCAGTTCATCCGGGCCCTGCCCCGCGAGCTGGACCAGGCGGCGATGATCGACGGCGCCGGGCCCTTCCGCATCTTCTGGTCGGTGATCCTGCCGCTGATGCAGCCCGCGCTGATCACCACGACGATCTTCACCTTCATCTGGACGTGGAACGACTACTTCGGCCCGCTGCTGTACCTGACCCGGACCGAGCTGTACACGGTCCCGGTGGCGCTGAAGTCGCTGGTCGACACCGAGACGCAGAGCGGCATCGGCACGATGTTCGCGATGTCGCTCGTCTCGCTGGTGCCGATCGTCCTGTTCTTCATCTTCGCTCAGCGCTACATCATCAAGGGCATCGCGACGACGGGAATCAAATGACGGCAGTGCGCACACGACTGGACGGCGAGCTCCGCTGGACCCAGCTCACCTTCGTGGAGAACGACCCGCTCGACTTCGACCTCGACGCATGGGCCGACGTCATGGACCGCACGGCGTCGACGGCGGTGTGCATCAGCGCCGGCGGCTACGTCGCCTACTACCCGACCAAGGTCGGCCTGCACCACCGCAGCGTGCACCTCGGCGACCGGGACCTGCTCGGCGAGGTGGTGGACCTGGCCCGCTCGCGCGGGATGGCCGTCATGGCCCGGGTCGACCCGCACGCGGTGCACCAGGACGTCGTCGACCAGCGGCCCGAGTGGATCGCCCGGACCGAGGACGGCGAGCTCCTGGAGCACTGGGCGATGCCCGGCATCTACCTCACCGACGCGTTCGGCGGCTACAGCTGGGAGCTGACGACCGAGGTGCTGCGGGAGATCGCGCGGGACTACGACGTCGACGCCCTGTTCGCGAACCGGTGGCAGGGGCACGGGCCCGGGTACACCGAGTCCACGGCGCGGGAGTACCGGGCCGCGACCGGCCGCGACCTGCCGCGGGCGGCCGATCCGGCCGGCGGCGAGGCGTGGGCGACGTACCGCGCGTGGCGGCGCTCCCGGCTCAGCGACCTCGTGGCGCACTGGGACAAGGCCGTGCAGGAGGTGGCACCGGAGGTGCGCTTCGTGCCCAACCTCGGGTCGTTCACCGCCGCCGACCTGGAGCCGCGCGTCGCGCGCTCCGTGCCGTTCCTGCTGGTGGACCACCAGGCGCGGGGCGACGGCGAGGCCCTGTGGGCCGCGGGCCGGGACGCGAAGCGCGTGCGCGCACTGCACCCCGGCAAACCGGTCGGGCTCATCACGTCGGTGGGCCCGGAGCTGCACGACTTCCGCTGGAAGGACTCGGTCAACGCCGCGGTCGAGACCACGGGGTGGATCGTCGACGGGTTCGTGCACGGGGCGTTCCCGTGGTTCACCAAGTTCGCCGCCCGGATCCACGACCCGCGCTGGATCCCCGCCGTCGAGCGGGCGTTCGGGCTGCACCGGGCGGTGGCCGACGTGCGCGAGGACGAGCGGCCCGCCGCCGAGACGCTCGTGTGGGACGCCGACGAGCACACCGCGACACGGCGGGTGCGCGACGCGGCGTCCGGGGTCTACCAGGCGCTGGTCGAGCTGGGCGTGCCGTTCGAGTACGTCGGCCCGGGGTCGCTGACCGCGCTGACCCGGCCCGGGGTCCGGCTCGTCGTGGTGCCCGAGGTGCCGTCGATCGAGCCCGAGGCGGCGGACGCCCTGCGGGTGTTCGTCGAGGCCGGCGGGTCGCTGCTGCTCACGGGCGGCGGGCCCGACGTCGTCGGGCGGCAGGCCCTCGTGACCGAGCTGCTGGGCGTCGAGGTCGCCGAGCGGCGCGAGGGCATCGTGCGCAACAACTACGTGCGGCGGGAGCCGGGCGGCACGCTCCAGGAAGGGTTCGGGGACGCGCAGCGGATCGTGGGCGGCACGCGGCTGGTGCGGTTCGGCGTGCTCGACAGGACGTCCGACGTGTCCTGGCGGTTCGTGCCGGACCACCCCGACCTGCCCATGGAGGAGGTCTACCCGCGCTCGGAGCCCACGGAGCCGGCCGTGTTCGGTGCCCGCCTCGGCGCGGGCCGGGTCGACGTGATCGGGTTCAACGCCACCGAGCTGTACTGGCAGGCGCTCCAGGCCGACCACCTGACCCTGCTCGGCAATGCGGTGCGCCGCGGCCTGGGCGGCGGTGCGGCGGTCGAGGTGCGCGGCCCGGGCGTGCTCGACGTCGCCACGTGGGCCGGCGACCGGTCGTTCACCGTGCTCGCCGCCAACCTGACCGACCCGATGATGATGCGCGGCCAGCGCCGGCGGGTCTCCCCGCTCGACGGCGTCCGGCTGGCCGTCGACCTCGACCGGGTCGCGGCGCTCGCGGACGGGTCGCTGCCGGCGGGGCCGGCGGGGCCGGCGGGGCTGGCGGGGCCGGCGGGGCCGGCGGGGCCGACAGGGCCGGCGGGGCCGACAGGGCCGGCGGGGAAGGTCTCCGTCCGGACGCTGGAGGGCGAGCAGTGGCGGGAGGCCGACGCGAGCCGTTCCGGGTCGCGCCTCGAGGTCCGCCTGCCCCCGGTCCACGAGCTGGCCGCGCTGCGCCTGACCTGGTAGGCGCGACCCACCGGACGACCATGCGTCTGCTGCCAGGAACCGCACCCTCCTGGCAGCAGACGCATGGTCATGTCCCGGGCGGGGGAGCTGTCGAGCCGCGGACCACCAGCGCCGGGCGCTCCAGCGGCACCGGCTCCTCGACCGTCTCGCCCAGCAGGGTGAGCACCTTCGCCGCCGCGGCCCGCCCGCGCTGGAAGGCGAACCGCTGGACCGTCGTCAGCGGTGGGTCCACCCACTCGCCCAGCGTCAGGCCCTCGAAGCCGACCACCGAGATGTCGTCGGGCACGCGCAGGCCGGCGGCCTGGATGGTGCGCATCCCGGCGATCGCCATGGTGTCGGTGCCGTACAGGATGGCTGTCGGCCGGACGGCGCCCGCCAGCAGCGCCGTGGTCTCCTCGGCGGCGCGGGCGGGGGAGTACTCGAGGGCGACGACGGCGTGCGGCTGCCGCCCGTGCTCGGCCAGCCGCTGCACGAACGCCTCGCGGCGCAGCACCGGCAGCACGAAGTCCTTGGGCCCGCTGATGTACGCGATGCGCTCGTGGCCCAGCCCCACCAGGTGGTCGACGGTCTCGGCGATGCCCGCGCTCGGCGGGTCGGCGTCCACGTACTCGATGGCGCCGGGCTTCCAGGGAGCGCCGACCAGCACGGCCGGCAGGCCGAGCCGGGCCATCAGCTCGGGGCGGGTGTCGCCGACCATGGAGTTGGTCAGGATGATCCCGTCCATCCGCTGCCGCTCGGCGAGCGTCCGGTAGAAGTGGCCCTCGTCGTGCTGGCCGGCGATGAAGACGTTCAGCAGCAGGCCGTACTCGCGCGGGGTGAGCACCGACTCGATGCCCGAGATGAAGTCCATGTTCCCCGCGCCGACACCGGGTACCTTCGAGTCGCTGCTCAGTACCAGGCCGATCGCCTGCGCGCGGGCCGTCCGCAGGGCGATGGCCGCCGCGTTGGGGCGCCAGTTGAGCTTGCGTGCGGCCTCCCGGATGCGCTCCGCGGTGGCCTCCGAGATGCGCCCCGTGCCGTTGAACACCTTCGAGACCGCGCCCGGGGAGACCCCGGCGAGCGCGGCGACGTCGCTGATGGTCGGACGGCCGCTGCCCCGGGGCTTCTGCGGCGTTCTGGGTGTGGTCATGGGGCGCTCATCTCGAGCGCAATCCTACGTGGTTTATCGGTGCACCACCGGCCCTCACCGCAGCCGCAGGGTCGCCACCAGCACACCCGTCAGGCACAGCGCGCCGCCCACCAGGGCGACCGGGGCGGGCACCTCGCCCAGCAGGGCCCAGGACATGAGCACGGCCAGCGGCGCGGCCGCGTACGTCGCGGCACCGAGCCGGCCCGCCGTCGTCCGCGTGAGGGCGTAGCCCCAGGTCGCGAAGGCGACCGCGGTGGGGAAGACGCCCAGGTACACCACGCTCAGGGTGGCCGACGCCGGGGCCGCTGCGAGCTCGTCCAGCAGCGCCGGCGCGAAGGGGAGGCACGCGACCGTTCCCGCGAGGCAGCCCAGCCACGTCATGGTCAGCGAGTCGACGCGGGGCAGCAGGCGCTTCTGCAGGATGGTGCTCCCGGCGTAGACGAGGGCGGCGGCCAGGCCGAGCGCGACGCTCACGCCGTCCGAGGCCCCGCCGGACGTGGCCAGCGCGATGCCCGCCACACCCACGAACGCGATGCCGATGCCCGCCAGGAGCCGTGCGGGGAAGCCCTCGCCGAGGGTGAACCCGGCGAACACCGCGATGAGGATCGGTGCGAGCCCGACCAGGAGAGAGGCCGTGCCGGCGTCGAGCGTGCGCTCGGCGGCGTTGAGGGCGAGGTTGTAGAGCCCGAACCAGAGCACGCCCCAGACCAGGACGCCGGCCAGCGTCCGGCCGCGCGGCAGCCGGAGCTTGCCCGCCAGGCCCGCCATGACGGTCAGGGCGAGGGTGCCCACGAGGATCCGGCCGAGGGCCAGGGCGCCCGGTGAGTAGTCGAACCCGGCGGCGCGGATGCCGATGAAGGCCGAGCCCCAGAGCACCACCGTCACGGCGGCGGCCGCCGGCACGAGGAGCGCCCGGGCGGCCGGGCGGGCGGCCACGGCGGTACTGGTCATGTCGGCCAGGGTGCCCGGGTCGACGGGCTGCGTCCGGCGGCGGTCGGCCGTGGTATTCGTCATGCTGCGATGGTCGCCCCGAAATACTGTGAAGCACCAGCGATTCTTCCTTCATCTGGATTCAGTCTCGCTGTAGTGTGGGGCCATGCTCGACGTCCACCGTCTTCGTGTCTTCCGCTCCGTCGTCGCCTCGGGCTCGATCGGCGCGGCGGCGGCCAACCTCGGCTACACGCCGTCCGCCGTCAGTCAGCACGTGTCCGCGCTCCAGCGGGAGACGGGGCTCAAGCTCCTGGCCCGGCACGGTCGCGGCATCCGCCCGACCGCCGCGGGGCACGCCCTGGCCGCGCAGGCGGACGGCGTGCTCGAACGGCTCGGCGAGGCCGAGTCGATGATCGCCGACCTGCGCGCCGGCCGCACCGGCTCGCTGTCGGTCGCCTACTTCGCGTCGGTGGGCTCGGCGTGGCTGCCCGACGTCGTCCGCGTGCTCACCACGCGGTTCCCCGGGGTGCGCCTGGACCTGGAGCTGGCCGAGCACATCCCGGACAAGACCGAGGACCGGGCCGACCTCCAGGTCGCGGTCGCGCAGACCGGGTTCGAGGCCGGGAGCGGCTTCACCGCGCACCACCTGCTCGACGACTCGTACGTGGCCGTGCTCTCACGGAACCACCCGCTGGCCGGCCGGGACGAGATCGAGCTGGCCGAGCTCGCGGACGAGTCGTGGGTCGACAACGACTTCGCGCGCGGGTGGTGCCGCCGCAACCTCCTGGAGGCCTGCACCGCCGCGGGCTTCAGCCCCACCTTCCACGTCGAGGCCCACGACTACCCGACGGCGGTGGCGTTCGTCGAGGCAGGGATCGGCCTGACGGTGCTCCCCGAGCTGGGTGCCGCCCAGCTGCCGGCCGGCACGGTCGCGGTGCCGGTGGTGCGGCCCACGCCGGTGCGCTCGATCTACGCGGTGGTGCAGGACGCCGTCGCGCACACACCGCCGGCCGTCGCCGCGCTGGAGGCGTTGCGGCAGGCCGCCGTCGCTTCGCGGGCAGCCGTGGTGGCCGCATAGGGTGGGCGGGTACCGGCGCCGGGGAGCACCCCGGCGTCCCCCGAGCGAGAGGCAATCCTCGTGACCACGCTTCCTACCGCCTCCGGCAGCTTCGGCGACAAGCCGGAGCTGACCTTCCCCGAGGGTGACGCACCCGCCGGCCTGCAGGTCAAGGTGCTCTCCGAGGGCAACGGTCCGGTCGTCGAGTCCGGGCGCACCATCGTGGTGAACTACCTGGGCCAGACCTGGGGCGGCCACGTCTTCGACAACTCGTACGACCGCGGCACCACCATCGACTTCCCGATCGGAGTCGGCGCCGTCATCGGCGGCTGGGACAAGGGCATGGTCGGCCAGAACGTCGGTTCGCGCCTGCTGCTCTCGATCCCGCCGGAGCACGGCTACGGCTCCCGCGGCGTCCCGCAGGCGGGCATCGGCGGCACGGACACCCTGGTCTTCGTGGTGGACGTCGTCGCGGTCAAGTGACCCCTCGTTGAGTGCGGGATCTTCGCCCTTTTCCGTGTGCCAGACGGGCGAAGATCCCGCACTCAACCGTTTCTACGGGTAGGTGACCACCTGGGAGCGCTGCGTGCCCTGCTGGACCGGGGCGCCCGTGTCGTTGATGACGTGGTTGATACCGCCCGAGCCGTTGAGGAAGATGGCGGTCATCGACCGGAACGAGACGCCCGGCGCGCTCGGCGCCTGGATGCCGGACTCCAGGCGGATGTCCTGGCCCTGGTTGAAGAACGAGTACGTGCCGGTGCCGGTCGCGGTGTGGTTCTGCACGTCGTCGGCGACCCGGTAGGCGGCGTAGCCGAGGCGGTCGCCGTCCATCCACGCCCCCTGGTTCGGCACGTCGTACGGGATCTCGTTCTGGTAGAAGATCGTCTGCCCGTCCTCGCCGTTCCAGATCGTCTGCTCCTCCTGGTAGTGCTCGACGAACAGGCCCGTCGCGGTGACCCGGTCACCGTTGACGACGACGCCGTGGGCGCCGGTGTTGACGTCCCACCCGATGCCGTTGCCGTGGTCGCCGCGCCAGGCCCAGATGTGGTCCAGGAGCGTGTCGGGGCTGTTCACCTCGATGGAGGTGACGGCCTTGCCCGCCCAGGGGCCGCCCACGCGGACGAAGACGTCGGTCAGCGTGGTCGGGTCGGCGGCGTCGGAGACGGTGGCACCCTGCGGGCCCACCTGGATGAGCTTCTGGGACTCGGGCACGTTGGCGTCGGCCGTGATGCCGGCGATCTTGACGCCCGCCACGTCGCCGATCTCGACGACGGCGTTGCCGGCGGTCGGGGTGAGCGAGGCGTAGCCCAGGCCGAGCACGACGGTGTCGGCGCGGTCGATGGCCAGTGGCGCGTCGAGCTCGTACACGCCCGGCGTCAGGACGAGGTTCTTGCCACCGGCCAGCGCCGCGTTGATCGACGCGGCGTCGTCGGTGCCCGCCTTGGCGACGTAGAAGTCGGAGATCCCGATCGACCGGCCGGCGTCCGGCCCCGTGGACCAGTCGGTCCCGCTGCTGTTGGTCTTCGCGTTCGGCACGAACACCGACAGCTCGCCGTCGTCGCCCCTGTACAGGAACGGGGCCTCGCGGCTGACCGGTGTGGAGCCGACGGTCGTCGTCACGCCGACGTTGTCGCCCACCGGCTGGCCGAAGTTCGTGGCCGGCGCGCCCTGCACCCCGGCGAAGACCATGTTCCACACGCCGCCGTCCCAGGCGCCGACCTCGGAGTTGCGGGTGAACCACTGCTGCTGCGAGCCGGAGACGATGGTGCCGGAGACCCGCGAGTTGGCGAGGTAGCCGCCCGAGGCGAACTCGCCGTACCGGCCGAAGATCGTCAGGTCGCCCTGGATGTCCATGCGGCGCATGGGCGCTGCCTGGGAGACGGCGAACCGCATCTGGTGCGGCTCGGTCACGCCCGCGGGGAACGGCAGGGCCGCGTCTCGCCGACCGGGCGCTGGATCGGGTTGATGCCCATGTTGGAGATCGACCGCCAGAAGCGGGTCAGCGATCCGGGGTCGGCGCACGCCCAGGGCTCGTTGGGGCAGCCGACCACGGGTTCCACGTGCAGCGCGCCGTTGATGTGGACGTCGTCGGGCTGCGCGCCCAGTCCTGCGATCGACTCGTAGTAGCCCACCTGGGCGTTCACGATGCCGGTGGCCGTGGCCGGGTCGTCCTGCCCGGCGGCGCTGCCGTACGTGCCGGGCTCGAAGAACACCTGGTGCCGGTCGAGGCTGAACTCCGCCTCGTCGTTCACCGAGTCGAGGAACTCGTTGATGCGGTCGGTGGACCAGCTCGGGTCGATGAACGTGACGTTGGGGCCGAAGTCCGGATCGGCGGCCGCCTTCTTCGGCTTGTGCTTCGGCTTGTGCCGGCCGTGCTGCGCGCCCTGGGCCTCCGGCGCCGTGCGGGCCGTCGCGGTGTCCTTTGTCGCGGAGGCCGAGGCCAGGGCCTTGCCCTGCCCGTCGGCGGCGGGCGTCGCGGTGGCTGGGAGCGCCGTCACTGCGGCTCCCGCCGCGAGCGATACGGCGACCGCCGCGACGGCGGCGCCGCGCAGGGTGGTGCGGAGTGTCCTCATCGACAGGTCCTTCGGCTCGGGGCAGGCCGGCGCAGGCCGGGCATGCTGCCGTGCGGATGCGCCCAGGCGGGCGCCCCGCCAGGCTAACCGTCGATTACTGACAGATCAGTAAGTAGTTTCCGCACACTCCGGGTCACGGTGAACTTGCGATTCTGGGCGATGTGCTCCGTCGGCCCGACGGCGCGCTCCAGGGCACCCCGGTACCGCAGCGGCGTGTTGAAGACGGTCCACAGCTCGCCCCCGTCCCGCAGGATGCGGCCCGCCGTGGCGAACATGCGGTGCGCGGCGTCGGTGCTCAGCGCGGCCCGGTCGTGGAACGGCGGGTTGAGCAGCACCAGGTCCGCGCAGGCGTCGGGGAGCTCGGAGCCGGCGTCGTCCCGCAGCACTGCGGCCTGGACGCCGTTCGCGGCGAGCGTCGCGCGCGCGGAGGCGCAGGCCGCGGCGCTGCGGTCGGTGGCGATCACATGGCTGCCCCGGAAGCGCAGCGCCAGCACCGTGGCGAGGATGCCGGTGCCGCATCCCAGGTCGACGGCGACGGGCCGGTCGTCCGGCACCTGGTAGGACGCCGGTTGCCGGAGAAGACCGGGCGGGTGGCGCCGGGCAGGTGCGGGGTCGGTCCCGGTGCTCGGCAGGTCCGGCCAGCGGTCGGCCTGCGCCAGGAGGAACCGGGTGCCCAGGTCCAGACCCGCGCCCGCGAAGGCGGCACCGTGCGCGACGACGGTGAGTGCCGCCGGGCCGGTCCGGCCGCCGGCGGTGCTGCGTGGCGTGGCGGCGTGCAGCACCTCGCGGTCGTCGATCTGGGCCGTGACGGGGTAGGTGAGCGGGCCGCGGGCGGTCCGTGGTCCGCGGGCGATCAGCAGCCGCGACTTCTGCCGGGCGAGTGACGCGCCGACCTGCTCGAACGACGCGCCGAGCACGTCGTTCATCGCGTGCGTCATGTGCTTGACCCGTCCACCCGCGAGCAGCGTCACCGACGGGTCGGCGTACCGGGCCACGTACTCGGCGACCTCGGTCAGCTCGGCCAACGACGGGGGAAGCTGGAGCAGCACGAGCCGTGCGCCCCGGAGCAGCCCCGGTGCCAGCGCGTCGTGCACCGTCATCCCCAGCGGGGCCGGGTCGTGCGGGTCGGCCGTGTTCGCGACGTGCCCGTCCCAGAGGGTGCGGTTCGCCCTCCGGCTGTTGGCGTCGAGCGCGGCCTCGGCGGTGATCGCGTCCGTCTGCACGTCGACCTGCCGGGCACCCAGCGCCAGGCAACCCAGGCTCAGGGCGCCGAACCGGTCCCCGATCACCACCACACGGTCCGTCCCGGCGCTGATCGGACCGGCGGCCTCGTCGAGCAGGAGCCGGTCCGTCGCGTCGACGGCCACCGGGCCGTCGGCACGGGTGCCGTCCTCGGGGTACGGGCGCAGCTGCGCGAGGACGGCCTCGGCCTCGGGGCTCACCGCGCGGGACGGGCCTTCTTCTCCGCCGCCTTGCGGGCCTCCTCCAGGCGCTCCTCCTCGGCGCGCACCTGCGCGGCGACCTCGCGCTCGCGGACGAGCCACTCCGGCGGGTCCTCGCGCAGCTCGTTGATCTGCTCGGTGGTGAGCGGCTCCGTGACACCGCCGCGGGCCAGGCCCGCGATCGAGATGCCGAGCCGGCCCGCCACGACGGGTCGCGGGTGCGGTCCGTTGCGTCGCAGGTCGGACAGCCACTCGGGCGGGTTCGTCTCCAGCTCCTCGAGCTCCGCACGGGTGAGCGGGGTGTCCTGGAACTCCTGCGGCGTGGCGGGCAGATACACGCCGAGACGCTTGGCGGCGTTGGACGGCTTGAACCGCTGCGAGGCGAAGGAGGAGCTCATGTTCCCAGGGTATCGGCGTGCGCCGTCCGCGCCCTCCATGGCGGGCGTGATCCTTGCCGCTCCCTGAGGTGGGGAGTACGGGGCGCGGGCTGCGGAGGGCGTTCTGCGGGGGTGGGTGCGGGCGCGGGCGCGGCGTGGGTCGGGCCGCGGGTCGTGGTGTCGGGCACCGCCGCGCGCGGGGCGGCAGCTGCCGGGGCCGCCAGGCCGCCGGGAAGATCGCCGGGCCCGTAGCCTGGGTCCGTGAACGAGCCGCAGCACGACGCCGAACCGCCCGCCCCCGCCGTCGGCCCGGACGCGGTGGCGGCGGGCACCGGGGGACCGGAGGCCGGCGAGCCGGACGGCGTGGGACAGGACGGTCTCGAGCCGGGTGTGGCGGAGCCGGGTGTGGCGGAGCCGGGCGTGGCAGAGCCCGGCGGTGACGGGCCTGACGGCGTCGCCGCGTCCGGCGGGCCCCGCTTCCGGCTCGCCTACGTGCCGGGCGCGACGCCGGGGAAGTGGGCGAGCGTGTGGCGCGAGCGCCTGCCCGACGTCGAGCTGGAGCTCGTGCAGGTCGAGGCGGCTGGGGTCCCCGCCGCACTGGAGTCCGGGGAGGCCGACGCCGCGCTCGGGCGACTGCCCGTGGACAAGGAGGTGTTCTCGGCGATCCCGCTCTACGAAGAGACGCCGGTGGTGTGCTTCTCGCGTGATCACCTTCTCGCGGCGCTCGCCGACGACGAGGTGGTCTCCAGCGCGGACATCGCCGAGGACCCGGTCTGGGTGCCCGGCGACGACGTCCTGTTCGCCGCGCACCCGGTGCCCGGGGTCGTCCCCGCGGACCCGGAGGGCAACCCGCTGGACCGGGTGCCGACCACCGCCGAGGTCGTGGCCACCGTCGCGGCGAACGTCGGCGTCGCGGTGCTGCCCATGTCGCTCGCGCGGCTGCACCGCCGCAAGGACGTGACCTATCGCGTGCTGTCCGACGGCCCCGCCGCGCCGGTCGGGCTGGTCTGGCCCGCGGAGCGGACCACCGACCTGGTGGAGGAGCTCATCGGCATCGTCCGGGGCCGCACGGTGAACAGCTCCCGGGGGCGCGGCGGTCCGGCGTCGCGGGCGGCGCAGGATGCCGAAGCGGGTGGGACCACGGCGAAGAATGCGCGGTCCGGGGTGAAGAAATCCGCGAAGGGAGCCGCCTCCGGGCGTCAGGGTCGGTCTGTTCCAGGCCGAGGCGGGGCCGGCGCCGGGGGACGCGGCGGTGCGCAACGGGGAAAGGGCGTGCGCTCGACGCCCAAGGGAAAGAAAAAGGGCAAAGGACGGTAAGGTCCGAGGAAAGGCGTTGTAAGGCATTTTGCGGAGATAAGCGGATATTGGCGATCTGCGCCATTGTCGCTACGATCCGGGGGTCGCACCCGACGTCGGGTGCGCGCCCGAACCCCCGTTTCGTAAGGAGCGCCCAGTGCGCAAGATCACCGTCTTGGGAGCGTCCGCACTCCTCGTCGCCGGCCTCGTCGGCGCCCCGGCTGCCGCGTTCGCCGCGCCCCTGGCTGCCGACACCGAGCAGTACCTGGACGACGTCAAGGTCTGCGAGGCCTATGACTCGGGAAAGATCGACACGACCGGCGACCCCATGGAGGTCACCGTCGAGGCGCCTGAGGGCGAGCTGATCTCCGGGTACTGCGTCAAGGCCGGCTCGGTGAAGCAGGGCGAGGGCGTGGGTGGCGCCTACTTCGTCGAGCTCGACGAGCCTGCGACGTCCGTGACCATCACCTACCCGTGGGGTGGGGGCCGGGCGATCAGCCACTACGCGCTGGTCTACACCGATGCCACGAGCGAGACGCCGACGCCGACGCCCAGCACGCCGGGCGAGACGCCGACGCCGGAGCCGACCGTGCCGACGGACGAGCCCACCGTGCCCGGCGACGAGCCCACCGACGCCACCGTCCTGCCGGGCGGCGACGCCTCGGACGACGCCTCGACCGCTCCCGCCGGTGACGCGCCGGAGGAGCTCGCGGCCACGGGTGCCAGCACCGCCATCGGTGTCACCCTGATCGCGCTCGCCCTCGTGGGCGGCGGTGTGACGCTCATCGTGCTGCGCCGCAAGGGCGTGCTCGGGAGCTGATCCCAGCCGCGCGACCGCACGTGACGAGCGGGCGCCCGGGACGGACCACCTCGCACGGTGGTGCCGGCCCGGGCGCCCGCTCTCGCGTTCCCGGGGATCCTGTCCCCGGGAGCCGCCCGGGCGCGCTGCTACGGCAGGGCCGTCGCGTGGATGACCAGCGCCTGCATGGGCCAGAGCGTCGGTAGCTGCAGCCCGACGCCGGTGAGCACCGAACCGGGCACGTCCACGGCCTCCTTGCCGAGCCAGCCCGGGGTGATCCCACCCAGCCACCTCGCGGAGCCCACCTCGTCACGGACCCGCACGCTGTACCGCCGGGCGGGGTCGAGCCCGTCCAGGCGCAGGCGTTCGGTGAGCGCGTCCTGGGGTGACGCGACGGTCGCGACGGTCCAGACGCCGGCCGTCCGGTCCGGCGCCACGAAGCCCGTGACGCGCAGCGCCGGGTCCACCGTGTCGGCGTGCACGACGGTTCCCGTGTGCACGAGCGAGCGCAGCTCCTTGTAGAGCGCCGCGTAGGCCGCCACGGCCACCAGCTCGTCGTCGGTGCAGGTCAGCAGGTCCCATTCGAAGCCGGCGTGCCCCTGCAGCGCGGTGGCCACCCGGTACGAGAGGTCGGTGGTGCGCCCCGACGAGTGGGTCGGCGACGGCCCCACGTGCGCCCCGATCAGCTCGGGCGGCAACACGAGCGACGTCCATCGCTGGATGTCCTGCCGCTCCAGGGGATCGTTGGAGTCCGACGCCCACACGCGGTCGGTGAACTCCAGGATCCCGAGGTCGGTCCGGGCGCCGCCCGACGAGCACGACTCGATCTCCAGGCCGGGGTGGTCCGCCTTGAGCCGCGCGATGAGGGCGTACGCGGCCCGGGTCTGCACGTGGGTGCCGGGGCGCGGCGTGCCGTCGGGACCGCGGTGCACCGGCTCCGTGAGGTCACGGTTGTGGTCCCACTTGATGAAGTCGATGCCGAGCTGCGTCACGAGCGCCGAGATCTGCGAGCGCAGGTGCTCCCAGGCGTCGGGGTTCGCCAGGTCGAGCACGTACTGCGTACGGAACGACAGCCCGTCCGGCGAGGGCACCGCGGCCGGGTTGGACAGGATCCAGTCCGGGTGCGCTCGGGCCAGGTCGGAGTCGAGGTTGACCATCTCGGGCTCGAACCAGAGCCCGAACTGCATGCCGAGCTCGTGCACCAGGTCGGCGAGGGGGTCCAGGCCGTCGGGCCACACGTCGTGGTCCACCACCCAGTCGCCCAGCCCTGCCGTGTCGTCCCGCCGGGAGTGGAACCAGCCGTCGTCGAGCACGAAGCGTTCCACCCCGACCGCTGCGGCGCGTCGCGCGAGGCGCTCGAGCTTGCTCGGCGAGTGGTCGAAGTAGACCGCCTCCCAGGTGTTCAGCACGAGCGGGCGTGGGCTGGTCACGTGCTGCGGGCGGGCTCGCAGCCAGGTGTGGAAGCGGTCGGAGACCCCGTCCAGGCCCGCCGGCGACCACGCGAAGTACGCCACGGGCGCGCGGTAGACCTCGCCGGGCGCGAGCCGGATCTCGCCCGGCCGCACCAGCTCGCCCGCGCCCAGGAGGGTGGTGTGCTCGGTGAGGTGGTCGACGCGGTGGGTCACGTCGGCGCTCCAGCCCAGGTGGGTGGCCCAGGCCTCGCCCGTCCTGTTGCGGGGCGTGCCTGCCGAGGCGACGGTCACCCAGGGCGCGTCGTGGCCCGACCGGCCGCGCCGGGTCTGGCGCGCGGTGCTGCCGCCGGGCATCGCCGTGGTGACCGGCACCTTCTCGCGGGACCACCGGCCGCTGAACTGCGTGAGGTGGTCCGCGCTCCGGGGCACGGGCAGGGTGGCCTCGAGCCAGTGCACGTCCACCGGTGCGGAGCCGTCGTTGGTGAGCTCGTGGTGCAGCAGCACGAGGCCGCCCGTGCCGATCTCCAGGACCGACCGCAGCGTGAGCCCGAGAGTGGTGTCGCGGGCGGTGACCGACAGCCGCGCCGTGTCCCGCTCCGCCTCCGAGACCGTCCAGCGAGGAAAGAGGGGCACGCCGTCGGACACGGCGAGCAGGCCCGGGCGGCCCGCCCAGCCGTCGGCCTCCTGGGGAAGCAGGGAGGGCCGCCAGGCGGCGTCGAGCGTGCCAGGCGCGGTCTGGCGGCTGGTCGCGGCGTCGAGCGCCAGCAGGTCGGCGGGTGACAGGTCGCCCAGGTCGGCACCCCAGTGGAGCACCAGCGGCAGACCCTCGTCCGGATGTGCCAGTACGACGGCGACACCGTCGCGTCGCAGCACGGACCAGCTGGAGCCCTCGGTATGGCTGTTCATGTGTCGTCCTCTCGCCCCCTGGACCACACCGTACGCGTGGCCTCTGACATCGGTCCGGTCGGTCACTGGCCCGCCGCGCGGACCAGGTCGTTCTCCGTGCGCAGCACCGGCCGGGCGACCAGCGCCTCCGGGTCGAGGCCCGCGCCGGTCACGTGGAACACCGCCGTCGCGCCCGCCGGGAGGTCGACCACCTGGGCGTCGACCTGCGCGTCCGGGTCGAGCCGGTCCACCAGCAGCGTCACGCCCAGTGCGAGCGACGTCGCCGTCACCTCGACCCGGTAGCCGTCGTCCTGGGCGGTCACGGCGGTCCGCAGCGGGTCCGGGTCGAGCGCGAGGTCCCGGCTCTCGGCCCAGCGGTGCAGCCCGCGTGCGCCGTCGAACGTCACCACCAGCACCTCGCCCGAGGGGTCGCCGACGGCGGTCACCTCACCGGACAGCGGCACCAGGGTCACCGAGCGCGGTGCCACGGTGACCGTGCTGCCCGACGACGCCAGCACGGTGCCGCCGAGATCGGTCCGGACGGCGTCGGCCCGCCCGGTCCACGGCTCGTCCGTGTCGTTGACGAGCGCCGCGACCAGCTCGGCGCCGCGCGGCTGGACGGTGACGAGCCGGTCGGCGAACGCGTGCCGCATGGCGTACCAGAGCGGCTTGCGCCGGCCGTCGCCGTCGACGGCGGCCCAGGACGTCACCGGCCAGCAGTCGTTGAGCTGCCAGACGATCGCGCCGGCTGTGCGCGGCCACCACGACCGGTAGTGCTCCACGGCGTACCGGACCGCGCGGGCCTGGTTGAGCTGCGTGGCCCAGTGCCAGTCCGTGAAGTCGTCCGGTACGCGCAGGTGCCGCACGAGGCCGCGGTCGAGCTTGCCGTTGCCGTCGATCGCCTTCTGGTGCAGACCGAAGACCTCGGACTCCTTGAACCCCTCGGGCACGTCAGCGCTGTCAGGAAGGACGGCCCGGCGCAGGGTCGCCCACGTGGCCGGGCCCTGGAAGCCGAACTCCGAGCAGAACCGCGGCACGTCGTCGCGGTAGTGCGTGTAGTCGATCCGGTTCCAGACGTCCCACTGGTGGTGCGTGCCGTGGTCCGGGTCGTTCGGGTGCACCCGGTCGGGTCCGGCGCCGGGGGAGTAGGGCGAGCCGTCCGCGTAGGGGCGGGTCGGGTCGACCTCCGCCAGCACCCGCGGGAACACGTCGTAGTAGTAGCCGGCGCCCCAGGTCAGGTCGCCGAGCCGCTCCTTCCAGCCCCAGTCCTCGTGACCCCAGATGTTCTCGTTGCCCCCGTTCCACAGCACGAGCGACGGGTGCGGTGCCAGCCGGGCGGCGTTCTCACGCAGCTCGGCCTCGAACTCGGAGCGGTGCGGCTCCTCCTCGGGATAGGCGGCGCAGGCCAGCAGGATGTCCTGCCACACCAGGACGCCCTTCTCGTCGCAGACGTCGTAGAAGTCGTCGGACTCGTAGATGCCACCACCCCACACCCGCAGCAGGTTGAGGTGCGCGCCGAGCGCCTGGTCGACGCGCTGCTCCAGGCGCTCGCGGGTGATGCGGGTCAGCAGGTGGTCGTCCGGGATCCAGTTGGCGCCGCGGGCGAAGACGGGCCGGCCGTTGACCACGAAGGCGAAGCCGGTGCCGTGCTCGTCGGGCGTGCGGTCCACGACGACGTTGCGGAAGCCGACCCGGCCCGACCAGGCGTCCAGCGGGTCGGACCGGTCCTGGCCGTCACCCTCGTGGAGCGTCACCTCGACCGGGTACAGGGGCTGCTCGCCGTACCCGGCCGGCCACCACAGGTCCACGTCGGGCACCTGCACGCGCACGTCGAGGACGCCCCCGGGCCAGCCGGCCGGGACGCGGGTGGTGACACCCCGGTCACCGACGGACACGTCCAGGACCAGCGGCCCGGCGTCGGACAGGCCGGACCGCTCGACCTCCACGCGCACGTCCACGACGCCGGTGCGGCGGCCCTGCGCGTCGGCGACCTCCGTGCCGGGGGTGACCGGATCGTCGTCGGCCAGGTCGACGTGGCCCGGCACCACGGTGACCAGCGGCGTCACCCGGGCCAGCCGGGCCACGCGCCAGCGCTGCACGCGCACGGGCTTCCACAGCCCCGCCGTCTGCAGGTCCGGTCCCCAGTCCCAGCCGAAGGAGCAGGCCATCTTGCGGACCATGTTGAAGGGCTGGCCGTATGCCATGGGCCGGGTGCCGAGGCGCTCGGCCTCGGCCTCGGCGGCGGCGAGCGCGGAGTCGAGGTCCACGACCAGCTCCGCCGGTGCACCCACCAGCGACCGGACGTCGAACCGGTAGGAGCGGTGCATGTTCGCGGTGCGGCCGAGCCGGGTGCCGTCCAGCGTGACGCCCGCGACCGTGTCGATGCCCTCGAAGAGCAGGTCGACGCGCTCGTCGGGCGCGGCGGCGGGCTCGTCGAGGACCGCCGCGTACCGCCAGGCGGTGCGCTTCATCCAGGCGACGTCGGTCTCGTGGGTACCCGTGTACGGGTCCGGGATCAGGCCGCGGTCCAGGAGCGCGGTGTGGTTGGTCCCGGGGACCCGGGCGGGGACCCGGACCCCCGCGAGGCTCTCGGGGACGGGGCCGTCGGTGGCCGTCAGGGTCCAGTCGGTCAGTTCGCGGCTGATCATCATCGATCCTCGTCCCTCTAGAACAGGTGCCTGGTCCGTGTGCGAGCGCACCGAGCATAGGGCCGCGCCGCAGCCCGGCTCGAACCGGTCCACGGATCGATTCGGGCGGCCCGGGCGCGCGGCCCTGCGCGGGCTCAGTCCCGGTGGACGACCACGCCCAGCGCCTCGGCCAGCAGGATCGCCTGGGCCTCGCCCACCACCGCGCCGGTGAGCGTCGCGGTCAGCGGGTCGAGCGCCGACAGATCGCTCCCGCGCAGGTCGGCGTTGGTGAGGTCCGCCCGGTCCAGGTCGGCAGCCGACAGGTCGCAGCCCGTCAGGCGGGCACCTGAGGCCTGGATCTCGGACAGGTCGGCCTCGCGCAGGCGGACGCCGTCGAACCGGGTGCCGGCCAGGGCGGCCCGGTGCAGGTTGGCGAACGACCAGTTGCCGCCGTCCACCGTGAGCAGGTCGAACCGGCAGTGGGCGAACTGCGAGCCCACGAGCTTGCACCGCTCCAGCGTCGCGTCGAAGAACACGCACGCGTCGAAGACGCACGACGTGAACGCGAGCTCCGTCAGGTGGGCGCTGTTGAACCGCACCCCGCGGAACACGCAGGAGTCGAACGTGGCGCCGGTGCCCGAGGCCTCCGTCAGGTCCACGTCCGTGAACAGCGTGGCCATGTGGTCCTCGCCCGAGAGGTCTCGGGCGTACCAGTCCTCGTGGGCGACCGTGATCTCGGTGGCCGGCAACCGCATCATGCCCGCGACTCTACGGCGTGCCACCGACACGGCCGTGGCCACGCACCCCGGACGGGATGCGTGGCCACGGTGCCGGCCCCGGGGCGGGCCGGACGGGTCAGGCGGCGTCCGGGAACGGGACACCCGTGGTGGCGTGGCAGCGGTAGCCGTTCGGGTTCTTCGCGTCGGACAGGTACTGCTGGTGGTAGTCCTCGGCGTAGTAGAACGGGCCGGCCTCGGCGGCCGGTGCGATCTCCGTGGTGATGGCGTCGTACCCCTGGGCGCTCAGCACCTCGGCGTAGCGCTTCGCCGTCTCCTGCGCGGCCTCGGCCTGCTCCGGCGTGGTCCAGTAGATCGCCGAGCGGTACTGCGTGCCCACGTCGTTGCCCTGGCGGAAGCCCTGCGTCGGGTCGTGCCGCTCCCAGAAGATCTTGAGCAGCTCGGCCTCGCTGACCTTCGTCGGGTCGTACGCCACCAGGGCGGTCTCGGTGTGACCGGTCCGTGCCGTGCAGACCTCCTCGTAGGTCGGGTTGGGCGTGGTCCCGCCCATGTAGCCGACGGCGGTGCTCACCACGCCGGGGACCTGCCAGTAGATCTCCTCGGCGCCCCAGAAGCAGCCCATCGCGAGGTAGAGCACGCGCGTGCCGGGAGCCCAGGGACCGGTGACCGACGACCCGAGCACGGTGTGCGGGCGCGGGGCCTGCAGCACCGGCGCGGAACGGCCCGGCAGGGCGTCCTCGGGGGCCACCATCGTGGTCTTGCTCGAACCGGAGCCGGGGCCGAAGAGGGAGTTCAGGAAAGTCATCGAACACACATCCTTTGGGTCTGATTCGTGCGCAGCACGTTTGTCCATCACAACACGGACCACCGCACCGGTGTTCCGTGGCGAACCTGACGTCAGCATGACGCATCCGCGCGTCTGCGGTCGGCAGATCCGCTGGCCCCCGGCGGCTGCGCCCGGCATGGTCGGACCATGAGCGAACCGGTCCGGACCGTGGCGGTCCTCTCCGACGTGCACGGCGTGCTCCCCGTGCTCGACGCCGTCCTCGCGGAGCCCGACGTCGCCGGCGCCGACCGCGTCGTCGTCACCGGCGACCACGCCGCCGGGCCGCAGCCCGTCGAGGTGCTGGACCGGCTGCGCTCCCTCGGCGACCGCGCCCTGCTGGTGCGCGGGAACGCCGACCGTGAGCTGGTCACGCTGGCGCGCGGCGGCACGACCGCCGTCCCGGACCCCGTCGCCCCGTGGGCGGCCGCCCGGCTCCGGCCCGCCGACGTCGACCTGCTCGCCGGGCTGCCGCACCCCGCCGAGCTGACGGTCGAGGGGTTCGGTCGCGTCGTGTTCTGCCACGGCACCCCGCGCGACGACGACGAGGTGGTGCTCGTCGACTCCTCCCTGGACCGCTGGGCCGAGGTGCTCGGCGGCCTCGACCCGTCCGTGACCACCGTGGTCATGGGGCACACCCACATGCCGTTCGTCCGGCTCGTCGACCGGCGCCTGTGCCTCAACCCCGGCAGCGTCGGCATGCCGTACGGACGCGCGGGCGGGTCGTGGGCGCTCCTGCGCGCCGGCCAGGTCGAGCTGCGGCACACCCCGGTGGACGTCGAGGCCGCGGTGGCCGCCGTCGTCGCCGGCAGCGCGTATCCCGCGGCGGAGGACTGGGCACGGGAGTACGTGGCCTCGGTCAACAGCGACGCCGACGCGCTGCGGGCGTTCGCGCCCCGCGACGGGCGGGGGCGCGCCGGCAGTGTCAGTGGCTCGGCGTAGCGTCCTGCCCATGGCCAGTACCGACCCTGAGCTCCTGATCCCCGACACCGAGGCGTGGCGCGCCTGGCTCGACGAGCACGAGGCGTCGTCGAACGGCGTCTGGCTGGTCCTCGCGCGCAAGGGCAAGGACGCACCGACGAGCCTGACCCGCGACGCCGCGCTCGAGGAGGCGCTGTGCAGCGGCTGGATCGACGCCCAGGCCCTGGGCCGGGACGACACCACCAGTCTGCAGCGATACTGCCCGCGCCGCGCACGCAGCCGCTGGTCGGCACGCAACGTGCGGATCGCGGAACGCCTCGTCGCCGAGGGGCGCATGCGGCCGCGCGGCCAGCAGGAGATCGACCGGGCCCGGGCCGACGGCCGCTGGGAGTCCGCGTACGAGGTGAACAAGAACTTCGAGGTGCCGCCCGATCTCGCCGAGGCGCTCGCGGCCAGCCCGCGCGCCGCCGAGATGTTCGGCATCCTCACGGCGCAGAACCGCTTCGCCATCCTGTTCCGGGTCACGGGGGTCAAGAGACCAGAGACCCGCGCCCGGAACATCGCGAAGTTCGTGGCCATGCTGGAGCGCGGGGAGACCGTGCACCCGCAGAAGCGCAGGCTGGAGGCCTGAGAGATCTGTCGGGATCGTGATCGCGCGGTGCACCTTCCGTGCGGCGCGTGGGCAGGCCGCCGGGCCGCCGATGTGCTCCCCTAGGGTTTGATCGTGTCGCAGAGCGAGGAGACCAGCGTGACGTCGGACCAGACCACCGCGCCCACCACCGACGAGACGGGGCCGGTCCCGCCGGCCATCCGTGCCGCCGCCGCCTGGTCGTGGCGCATGCTGCTCATCGGGGCGTTCGTCGCCGCGGCGCTGTGGCTCCTCGCGCTGCTCAAGACGATCGTGGTGCCTGTGGCCGTCGCGCTGCTCCTGACCATCATGCTGACCCCCGTGCGGCGCCTGCTGAACGAGCGGCTCCGCGTCCCGCGCGGGTTGTCCGCCGGGATCTCGCTGGTCGGCCTCATCGTCGTGGTGGCGGGCCTGATCACCCTGGCCGGCCAGTCCATCGCGAACGGGTTCGCCGACCTGAGGACCCAGGCGGTCACCGGCTTCAACGAGCTCTGGTCGCAGCTCTCGGCCACCTTCGGCCTGGAGAACGAGCTCGAGAGCTACAGCCAGGACATCCTCGACCAGCTCGAGGCCCAGCAGAGCGCCATCGTCAGCGGTGCCCTGGGCGCGGCCGCGACGGCGGGCAGCGTGCTCGTGGGCGCGCTCATCGCGCTGTTCTGCACCTTCTTCTTCCTGCACGACCCCCGGGGCATCTGGGGCTGGGTCGTCGGCCTGCTGCCGAAGTCGGCCCGCGAGCGGGTCAACCAGGCGGGCCGCCGCGGCGCCGTCACGCTGGCCGCCTACACGCGCACGCAGATCCTCGTCGCCGCGGTGGATGCCGTCGGCATCGGGATCGGCGCCGTGTTCTTCGTCCCGTCGCTGGCCCTGCCCATCGGCATCCTCGTGTTCGTCGGCTCGTTCGTGCCCGTGGTCGGTGCGATCGTCACGGGTGCCATCGCCGTGGTCGTGGTGCTGGTCTCGAACGGCTGGGTCGCCGCGCTCATCATGCTCGGCGTGGTGCTGCTCGTGCAGCAGATCGAGTCGCACGCCCTCCAGCCGTTCCTCATGGGGCACGCCGTCTCCCTCCACCCGGTCGCCGTCATCCTCGCGGTGGCCGCCGGATCGTACGCGGCCGGCATCGTCGGCGCCCTGTTCGCCGTGCCGCTCGCGGCCGTGCTGAACACCGTGATCCTGTACCTGAACGGGCACGACAAGTTCCCCGAGCTGGGGGACGAGGACGCCCTGCCGATCCGGTGGCGCGCGGCCGACGCGGCGCCGATCCCGCTCCGCCTGCGCCGGGCGTCGACGGCGGAGACGCCCGGCGCACCTGACGTCGCGGACGGCGCGGGCAATGGTGGCGTCGTCACGGACGATGCCGTGACGGACCTCGCGGGTGCGGACGGGAGCGGCGCGGGTGCCGCCACGGACACCGGGCGCGGGCCGACGAAGGGTGATCCGGCCCGCTGAACGTGCATCTGGCGGCGCAGTCGGGCACCATGCCCGCTGTGCCACTGGATCCGTTCGACCTGGAGTCCTACGGCGGCCACCTCACGGTGACCGCCGCCGACGCCCGCGCTGCCGCCGAGATGCTCGACGGCGTCATCACCCGTACACCCGTCACCGAGAGCCGCGCGCTGTCCGCCATCGCCGGGACGAAGGTGCTGCTCAAGTGCGAGAACCTGCAGCGCGCGGGCTCGTTCAAGGTGCGGGGCGCCTACGTGCGGCTCGCACGGCTGTCGGCCGCCGAGCGGGAACGTGGCGTCGTGGCGGCCTCCGCCGGCAACCATGCCCAGGGCGTGGCGGTCGCCGCGGGCATGCTCGGCATCGACACCGTCGTCTACATGCCGGTCGACGCCGCACTGCCCAAGGTCGCCGCCACCCGCGGCTACGGGGCGGAGGTGCGCATGGTGGGCTCGTCCGTGGACGAGGCGCTGGCCGCCGCACGCGTCGAGGCCGCGCGGTCCGGCCGCGTGCTCATCCACCCCTTCGACCACGTGGACGTCGTGGCGGGACAGGGCACCGTCGCCCTGGAGATCCTGGAGCAGGTCCCGGACGTCGCCACCGTCGTCGTGCCGCTGGGCGGCGGAGGGCTGGTGGCGGGCATCGCGGCCGTGCTGGCCGAGGCCGCCCCGCACGTGAAGGTGGTGGGCGTGCAGGCGGCGTCGGCCGCGGCGTACCCGGGATCGCTGCAGGCGGGCAAGCCGCTGGCGGGGGCGCTGGGCGCCACCATGGCCGACGGCATCGCCGTCGGCCTGCCGGGCGACGTGCCCTTCGGGATCGTGCAGAAGCAGGGCGTCGACGTCCGGACCGTCACCGAGGACCAGCTCTCCCGCGCGCTGCTGGCCGTGCTCGAGCGCTCCAAGCTGATGGTCGAGCCCGCCGGTGCGGCGGGCGTCGCGGCGATCATGGCCGCCGGGCCGGGTGCGTTCGAAGGACCGGTCGTGGCGGTCCTGTCGGGCGGCAACATCGACCCGCTGGTGCTGCTCCGGGTGGTGCAGCACGGCCTCGTCGCGGCCGGGCGGTACCTCAAGCTGCAGGTACGGCTCGCGGACAAGCCGGGCGCCCTGGCCGGGCTCGTGGACACCATCGCGGCCGCGGGCGCGAACATCGTGGCGGTCGACCACACGCGCACCGACGTGGCGCTCTCCGTCTCGGAGGTGTGGGTCAACCTGCAGCTCGAGACCAAGGGCGCCGACCACCGGACCGCCGTCGTGGAGCGCCTGGAGTCCGAGGGCTACGAGGTGGTCGCCCGCTGAACGAGGCCGGGTGTCGTGCCGGCGCCCTCCCGTTCGTCGTGAGGGTGACGCGGTCGTCCGGCCGCGCGACCATGACACCGGGGGACACCCCGGAAGGGAGTACGCCATGCGTTACCTCATGCTCGTCCTGTCCACCCCGGACACTCCGGCGGAGCCGGGCGACGTGCCCGAGATCGAGGACTGGGTCCGGGACACCTACGGCACCGGTCACGCGGTGCTGGGCGACCGGCTCCGGCCGCCCGCGGACGCCGTGGGCGTCCAGGTCCGCGCCGGGGAGGTGGTCGTCACCGACGGCCCGTTCTCCGAGACCAAGGAAGTGATCGCGGGCTTCGACGTGCTCGACGCCCCCGACCTCGACGAGGCGATCCGGATCGCCGCCGCCCACCCGATGGCGTACACGGGCGCGATCGAGCTGCGCCCCTTCTGGCCGCTCGGGCTCGACGGCGACGCCGACGGCAGCCCGGCCGGGGCGTGACCGACGTCGGGCAGGCCGTCGACGCGGCCTTCCGTGACGAGTGGGGGCGGGTGCTGGCGGCCGTCGCCCGCAGCACGGGTGACCTCGACCTCGCGGAGGACTGCACCCAGGAGGCCTTCGCCGTCGCGCTGCGCACCTGGCAGCGCGACGGCGTGCCCGCGCGCCCCGGCGCCTGGCTCACCACCACGGCCCGGCGGCGCGCGGTCGACCGCCTGCGGCGTCGCGCGGTCGAGGCGCAGAAGGTGGCGACGGCCGCGCGCCTGACCGAGCGGCTCGGCGGAGAGGCGGCCGACCCGGTGGCCGAGGCGGCGGACACGGCGGACGCGGGCGACGGCTGGGCGGGCAGCACACTGGAGGACCCCGACGGCGACCTGCTGCGGCTCGTCTTCACGTGCTGCCACCCGGCACTGCCCCTGGAGGGCCGGGTGGCGCTCACCCTGCGGTCCCTGACCGGCATGACGACGGCGCAGGTGGCGCGGGCCTTCCTCGTGCCGGAGACCACGATGGCCCAGCGCCTGACCCGCGCCAAGCGCAAGATCCGGACGGCCGGGATCGCGTTCCGCGTACCGCCGCCCGAGCTGCTGCACGAACGCGTCTCCGCGGTGCTCGCCGTGCTGTACGTGCTGTTCACGCAGGGGTACGACGCCTGGGCCGAGCCGGACGCCGTGGATCCTGGTGACGGCGTCGCGCCGGGGCCGGCTGCCACCGTCGCCGACACCGACGCTGACACCGACGCTGACACCGACGCTGACACCGACACCGACACCGACACCGACACCGATGCCGATGCCGATGCCGATGCCGACACCGTCGCCGTCGCCGTCGCGGGGACCGCCGCCCGCCGGGCCCTGGCCGACGACGCGATCCGCGTCGCCCGGCTCGTCGCCCGCCTGCTGCCCGACGAGCCGGAGGCGCGCGGCCTGCTGGCGCTCCTGCTGCTCCAGCACGCGCGGCGTGCGGCACGGCTGGGGCCGGGCCGGGACGCGGCGTCCGGACCGGTGCCGCGCACGCTCGACGAGCAGGACCGCTCGCTGTGGCGCCGGGACGAGATCACCGAGGGCCTGGCCGTGCTCGACGACGCGCTCGCGGCCCGGCGCCCGGGGCCGTACCAGGTGCAGGCGGCGATCGCCGCCCTGCACGCACGGGCGACGACGGCCGACGGGACGGACTGGGCCGAGATCACCGCGCTCTACGACGTGCTGCTCGGCATGACCGGGTCACCGGTGGTGGCGCTCAACCGCGCGGTCGCCGTGGGGATGCTGCGCGGACCCGAGGCCGGTCTTGCCGAGCTGGACGCGCTCTCCTCCGCGCCCGAGCTCGCGGCCTATCACCTCTTCCCGGCGGTGCGGGCCGACCTCCTGCGGCGCGCGGGCCGACCGCACGAGGCCGTCGCGGAGTACCGCCGGGCGCTCGACCAGGTCGACCGGGAGGGCGACCGGCGCCTGCTGCGCGCCCGCCTCGCCGACCTGTCAGACGCCGACGGACCTGCCGGTCGCACGGGTCACCGCGGTGATCCGTACGTCTGACAGGTCCGTCGGGCGTCCGTCGGGCTCGGCGAGGGTCAGCCCTGGAAGGGCTTCGCGCCCGTGATCTCCACGGGGATGTCGCGCCCGTTGGGTGCCGTGTAGCTGGTCTTCGCACCGATCGACTTGCCGTCGATCGCGGCGCCCAGCGGCGACGTCGGCGAGTAGACGTCGAGGTCCGTGGACCCGGCCATCTCGCGCGAGCCGAAGAGGAAGTTCATCTCGTCGCCGGCGACCAGCGCCGTCACGACCATGCCCGGCTCCACCTTGCCGTCGTCCGCCGGGGTGCCGACCTGCACGTTCCGGAGCTTCTCGGTGAGCTCCAGGATGCGCGCCTCGTTCTTGGCCTGCTCCTCGCGCGCGGCGTGGTAGCCGCCGTTCTCCTTGAGGTCGCCCTCGTCGCGGGCAGCGGCGATGCGCTCGGTGAT
This sequence comes from Promicromonospora sp. NPDC052451, assembly GCF_044547525.1. Taxonomy (NCBI): domain Bacteria; kingdom Bacillati; phylum Actinomycetota; class Actinomycetes; order Micrococcales; family Promicromonosporaceae; genus Promicromonospora; species Promicromonospora sp. NPDC052451. Next base: position 109,114 of record NZ_JBIUAP010000005.1, on the reverse strand, counting down.
CTCCGCCCGGTAGGGACCGGAGAGATGCTCCAGCTCCGCCTTGAGCTTGTCGTGCGCCTCCTGGGTGAGCCAGGTGACAGAAGCTTCGGCCACGGGGGCTCTCCTTTCGTCGTTGCTCGGTCGAGCGGTTCACGGCAGCGCGCAGGTCCCGGCCGACGGAGCGGAACGGGCACGCGCGTCAGCCGGTCAACACAGCGTGTGAAACGACGAGAATACCAATTTTCGGGAAAGCCTTGCCCAGGCACTCCCCGTTTCCGCTCTGAGCGGACGTCGCCCCGTGACGCGGCCGGGTGCCCTCAGCGCACAGTGCAGTGGTCGACGACGCCGGTGGTCGCGAGCTCCGTGGTGGCGATGGTCACGGTGTGCCGCGTGGTCCGTGCGTCGTCCGGGCCCACCTCGACGTCGATCGCGCCGACCTCCGCGAAGTTCTTGCTCAGCGCGGTGACGGTGCACACGGCCTCGGTCCCGGGCGGCATGCTGACGTCGAACGTCACGTCCACCTCCTCGGCGCTGGTGACCGAGAAACCGACGTCCGTGAAGGTCACGGGATCGCGCTGGGTGTCCACGATGGTGAACCATGCGGCGATCGCGACTCCCGCCGCCAGGGCGGCCCCCACGGCGATCCGGGCGCCCACCGAGAGCTTCGGGCGCGGGCGGACGTCGTCGCTCTCGTCCCACGGGTCCTCGTCGCGGGGCAGGTCCGCCCGCCGCGGTCCGGGCCGGGAGCGGCCGTAGCGCTCCGCGAGGTCCGGGGTCTGCGCCGGCGGCCGCGGAGGCGTGGCGGACGACGGGGCGGCGGGTTCTGGGTCGGTCATCGCGGCTCGCTCGGATCGGGGTGTCGGTGGTTCGTAGCAAGATTGTCCGTGGACCATCATGGTCCATGGGTCGATCGTCCCAGAGCGACCGCCCCAGAGCGAATGTCCCCGACGCATCCCACACAGGAGGACCCAGTGTCCGTACCCGAGCGCGAGCCGCTCCGTCTGATGGCGGTGCACGCGCACCCGGACGACGAGTCGAGCAAGGGCGCCGCCGCGACGGCCCGCTACGCCGCAGAGGGGGTGGAGGTCCTCGTCGTGACGTGCACCGGGGGCGAACGGGGCGACATCCTGAACGCGTCGTTCGAGGTGCCGCCGGGGCACGAGTTCGAGTCGATCGAGGGGCGCCGCGCCGTGCGCCGGCTGGAGATGGCCCGTGCCGCCGAGGCGCTGGGCGTGCGCCAGCAGTGGCTCGGCTTCGTGGACTCGGGCCTGCCCGAGGGCGACCCGCTGCCCCCGCTGCCCGAGGGATGCTTCGCGCTGGTGCCGCTCGAGGAGGCGGCGGCGCCGCTGGTCCAGGCCGTGCGCGAGTTCCGGCCGCACGTCATCACGACGTACGACCCGTCGGGCGGGTACCCCCACCCCGACCACATCAAGTGCCACGAGATCTCGTTCGAGGCGTTCCACGCGGCCGGCGACCCGGACCGCTACCCGGGCACGGGCGAACCCTGGGAACCGCTCAAGCTCTACTACAACCACGGCTTCTCGATGGCGCGCATCCGCGCGGTGCACGAGGCCGTCCAGGGGGCCGGCCTGGAGTCGCCGTTCGGCGAGTGGGTCGAGTCGCGTGACGCCCGGGAGATCCCCGAGCGCCAGGTCACCACGCTGGTGCCGGTGGCCGACTACTTCCCGAACCGGGACGCCGCACTGACGGCGCACGCCTCGCAGATCGACCCGAACGGGTTCTTCTTCGCCGTGCCGCGGGACATCGAGGTCGACGTCTGGCCGTGGGACGAGTACGAGCTGGCGGAGTCCCGCGTGCCGCTCCCCGAGCGGGCACCGGGCGAGTACGAGCGTGACCTGTTCGAGGGCGTCCGGTCGGAGGTCCCCGCATGAGCCCGGTCGCCGTGGCTGCCCTCGCGTTCGCGACCGAGCCGTCACCGAACCCGACCGAGAACAACCTGCGTCCCGGCCTGGAGGAGTGGCAGGTCTCGCCGGGTCTCGTCGGCTTCGTCGTCACCTTCGCGCTGGCGCTGGCCTGCGTGCTGCTGTTCCTGAACATGAGCAAGCACCTGCGCCGGGCGGGCCACAACGCGAAGCAGCAGGGTCTTCCCGTGCCCCAGCCGGAGGTCATCAGCTTCCGCCGGTCCGACGACGACGCGCGCGAGCCCGGCGGCTCCACGGGCGAGGGCGGGGAACCCTCCGAGGTGCCGGCCGGCTCCCCGTCCGATCCGCCGTCCGGTGGCGGGTCGTCCGGCGGGGACAGCGGCGGCGGCTCGGGGGACAGCGGCGGTTCGGGTGCCTGACGGGGGCGACCCGGCGGGCGCGGTCGGCCCGGACGGCGTGGTCCGGGTGACGGTGGCCCAGATCGCCGTCTCGGACGACCACGGCGCCAACCGCCAGACCGTGCTCGACGCCTTCGGGGTGGCGGCTCGCGCCGGGTCGAACCTCCTGGTGCTGCCGGAGTACGCCTCCGCGTACGACCCGCGCGGTGTGGGCCCGGAGCACGCGGAGCCGCTCGACGGGCCGTTCGTGACGTTGCTGCGGGACCGCGCGCGCAGGCACGGCATCGCGGTGGTCGCGGGCGTCACGCTCCCCGGGTCCGACGGCGTCCGCGCGGCCAACGCCCTCGTCGTCGTCGACGGATCGGGGGAGCTCGCCGGGGTGTACCGCAAGGTGCACCTCTACGACGCCTTCGGCTACCGGGAGTCGGAGCGGCTAGAGGCGGGCCCCGCCGACGCGGATCCCGTCACGCTGCGCCTGGGCGGCCTCACGTTCGGCGTGCTGACCTGCTACGACCTGCGGTTCCCCGAGTCCGCTCGCCGGCTGGTCGATGCCGGCGCGGACGTCCTGGTGTACCCGGCGGCGTGGGTGGCGGGTCCGCTCAAGGCCGACCACTGGCACACCCTGCTGCGGGCACGGGCGATCGAGAACACCGCGGTGGTGATCGGCGTCGGCATGACCGGCAAGGGCGTCGTCGGCCGCACGCTCCTGGTGGGGCCGGACGGCGTCGTCGGGCTGGAGATGGGTGAGGAGCAGGCGTACCGGACCGTCGACCTCGACCCCGCGCCGCTCGCGGCCGTCCGGGCCACCAACCCCTCGCTGGCCAACCGCCGCTACACGGTGGTCCCGGCCGGCACGTGAGCGCTTTCGGCCAGCGTCGAATGTCATGGGCACGGGCGCCGCGGGCGAGCACCATGACTCCGTCCGGTAGCGGAGGGAGCGGGTCATGGTGGTCGTCCGGAAGCACGTGCGAGGAGTGCGGGCACTCGCGTCGGGAGCGCTCGCCCTCGGCCTGGCCGGGGCGGCGCTGACGCCCGCCGCCGCGCAGGACGGCGTGCGAGCCGCGGAACCGGCGGGGTACGGCCCCGTCCCGGTCGTCTACGACTCCGACCTGGACTTCGACGACGCGGCGACGCTCCTGTACCTCTGCCAGGCCGACAAGCGCGGCCTGATCGACCTGCGAGCCGTCACCGTGGTGAACAACGGCGTGGGCACCCCGGGCCGGTCGCTCACGCACGCCCGGACCATCCTGGCGAACTGCGGTCTGTCGCACGTGCCGGTCGCGGACGGGTCCGAGCAGTGGGTCAACGAGCCGCCGCCCGAGGCACGCGCGCTGTTCGAGCAGGTGCTGAGCGGGGCCCTGGGCGACGCGGGCGTGCCCGACGAGCCGGGCGCGGTGCCGGCCGCCGAGCTCATCGCCGGCACGGTGCGCGCCTCCCGCCGCCCGGTGACCGTCCTGGCCACGGGGCCGCTGAGCAACGTGGCTGCGGCGCTGGACCGGATGAGCCCGCGGACGCTCCACGACCGCCTCGGTCGCGTCGTCGTCATGGGCGGCGCCTTCGACGTGGGCGGCAACCTGTTCGGCTCGACCACCGAGGGGTTCGACAACACCCAGGAGGTGAACATGTGGATCGATCCGCCGGCGGCCGACCGCGTGCTCGCGGGCGTCCCGCGCGCCCGGGTGAGCATGGTGGCCCTGGACGCCACGAACCACGCGCCCATCACCCCCGCCTACGTGGAGCGCCTGGGCTCAGGGGCCACGACCTACGAGGCCCGCACGGTGCACGCGATCGTCACCCAGCCGGGCCTGCCCGAGCTGATCGGCCAGGGAATCATGTACTGGTGGGACACCCTGGCCGCCGTCTCGCTCGTGACGGGGCAGGGCGTGGACCACCGGATCCGGCCTGTCGACGTGGTGCTGGACGGTCCGTCGGCGGGCCGCACGGTGGACGTGCCGACGGGCACGCCCCAGCGCGTGAGCACGACCGCGGACGGCGCCCTGTTCGAGGACCTGTTCCTCGCCGGGCTGAACGGGCGGTGACCCGGGTCAGATGGCCAGGTTGGCGAGGTAGATCGCGACCACGTGGCAGGCGAACCCGAGCACGGTGAACACGTGGAAGATCTCGTGGAAGCCGAACCAGGCCGGGCTGGGGTCGGGCTTCTTGGTGCCGTAGACGATCGCGCCGAGCGTGTAGGCGATCCCGCCCGCCAGGATCAGCCAGACCACCGCCGGGCCGCCGATGGCCCAGAACTGGCCCATGTACGCCACGGCCACCCAGCCGAGCGCGAGGTAGACCGGGACGTAGACCCAGCGGGGCGCGTTGAGCCAGAAGACCCGCGCGAGCAGTCCGAGCAGCGCGCCGCTCCAGACGAGCGTGAGCAGCACCGTGCCCTGGCCGGGCGGCAGGAGCAGCACGGCGAGCGGTGTGTACGTGCCGGCGATGATCAGGAAGATGTTGGTGTGGTCGAGGCGCCGGAGCACCGCGTCGGTCCGGGGCGACCAGTTGCCGCGGTGGTACACCGCCGAGACACCGAACAGGAGGCAGGCGCTCAGGCCGAACACCGACGCCGAGACCTTGCCCGCCGTCGTGGGGGCGAGCGCGATGAGCACGATGCTGGCGGCGAGGGCGAACGGGAACGTGCCCGCGTGGATCCAGCCACGGAGCCGTGGCTTGATCTTGCGCTCGACCTTCTCGACCGTGGAGGAGACGGAGGTGGAGATGACCTGCACGACGTCGCCGGCCTTGTCGCGGACGCCGTCGAGCGTCTCCGAGACCTTGCCGGTGACCTCCTCCAGGCGGCCGGCCTGACGGTCCGGCCCGTCTGCTTGAGCTACCACGTGGCCTCCTTGATCCTCGGCGACCGGCGTCCCCCGTGGTGCCGGGACGCTACCTACGGTCGCGTAACTTACTCTAGCGTAGGTTAGGGGTCGGCAGGCGGGACAGGGGCCTTGTGAAGATCCTGCGCCGGGTTGGCGCGAGTCGCCCGTCCAGGGCCTCGGAGCGGCGGCGACGCGCGGGAACGCGCACGTCGGAGGGGTACCTTTGTCCACGTCCCACCGGGTGGACCGACCCGGGCCAGAGCTGCCGTGCGGACCGCGTCACGCGGCACCCGCGGCCCGACCCCACTGAGGTATCCGTGCGTCTGCCCAGCCCGCTGTACCGCCTCTACGAGCGACGTCTGGCGTCTGCCCTGCACGGTGCGACGCTGCCCCGGCACATCGGCGTGATGCTCGACGGCAACCGCCGCTGGGCGCGTTCGTTCGGCGAGACCGCGGCCACCGGGCACCGGCGCGGTGCCGACAAGATCACCGAGTTCCTCGGCTGGGCCGAGTCGCTGGGCATCGAGGTCGTCACCCTGTGGATGCTCTCCACGGACAACCTCAGCCGGTCCGCCGACGAGCTGAGCAACCTGCTCGACATCATCGAGGACGCCGTCTCGGACCTCGCGGAGTCCGGCCGCTGGCGGCTGCGGGTCATCGGCCGGCTCGACCTGCTCCCCGCCCGCCTGGCCGCGGCCCTGCGTGCGGCGGCCGACCGCACCGCGGGCGTCAAGGGCCTCCAGGTCAACGTGGCGATCGGGTACGGCGGTCGCACCGAGATCGCCGACGCCGTCCGCTCGTACCTCCGGGAGCGGGCGAAGGACGGGGCGACGCTGGCCGACCTCGCCGAGTCCATCGACGTCGAGCACATCGCCGAGCACCTGTACACCAAGGGTCAGCCGGATCCCGAGCTGGTCATCCGGACCTCGGGGGAGCAGCGCATCGGCGGGTTCCTCATGTGGCAGAGCCAGCACAGCGAGTTCTACTTCTGCGAGGCGTACTGGCCCGCGTTCCGCCGGGTGGACTTCCTCCGGGCGCTGCGGGACTTCTCGCTGCGCGAGCGCCGGCTCGGCCGCTGAACCCCCTCGTCGGGCGGGGCTGCGGACCTGCTCCGACGCATCGATCCATATGGTGAAATTCGCCACCACTGACCCAGGTAGGTAAGTGAAAGTTCAGTCAGGTAGCGTGCCGTGAATGAGACGGAGTGCGCGTTGATGACCGAACGTCGTGTGCCGTCGGCGCGCGAGGCTGCCGAGGCGTGGGAGTCGTTGTTCCGGGCCCAGGTGACGGTGATGCGCCGGCTCCTGGCCGACGACATCTGGGGCGACCTGAGCATGCGCGAGTACGACGTGCTGTTCACGCTCGCCCTCGCACCGGGCGAGACGCTCCGGCTGCGGGAGCTCAACGAGAACATCCTCATGGCGCAGTCCTCGCTGTCGCGCATGGTGGAACGGCTGGAGAAGCGCGGGCTGGTGCGTCGGCACCCCGCGCCCGAGGACGGCCGGGGTGTGCTGGTGAGCCTGACGGAGGAGGGCTCGGCCACCCAGAAGGAGCTCGGCCGGCGCCACGTGCGGTCCATCGCGCACTACGTGACCCCGGCGATGGACGCCGCCGACCTGGTCCGGCTCCGGGAGCTGACCGAAGCCCTGCGCGCTGCCCAGGCGGACATCGAGGATTTCTGACCCGGGCGCCGTCACAACCCGGCTGACCTGCGCAGATGCTCTTCAGGCCGAACGGGCACGGTGCCGGATCGCCTCCACCACGGCCCGGACCGCAGCCCGGTCGAGGGTGGGGCGCCGGGTCACGAGATGGATGTCCCGGCGGGGCGGGTCGACGAGGTCCAGCGTGCGCACCGCGTAACGGTCGTGCACGGCGAGCAGCGGCAGCAGCGTGATCGACAGCCCCGCCTCGACGTGGTTCAGCAGCGTCCCGTGACTCTCGAAACGGGCCACCGTCGTGGGGGTGAAGCCCGCCCGGCGGCAGAGGCGCTCCGCCAGGTCGGCGAGGTGCGCGCCGGGATGCTCGAACGCCCACGGCTCGTCGGCGAGGGAGGCCAGGTCGACGCGGCCGGAGCGCTGGCCCGCCGGGGTGTCGCGCGCCGTCACGAGCACCACGCGGTCACCGGTGAGCGGCAGGCGCGCGAGCTCGGCGTCCGGCGGGACGGGGGCGTCCGGGAAGTCGGCGCACACGGCGACGTCCACCTCGCCGCGCTGCACGGCGGGCCGGCTGACCACGGGCTCGGCCTCGGTGAGCCGCACCGAGATCCGGGGGTGCGCGGTGGCGAGGTCCGTCACGGCGGGCACCACGATGTCGTGGAAGGCGCTCGTGAAGGCGGCCACCCGCACCACGCCCGTGGCCTCGGAGTACAGGCCCGCGAGGTCGGCCTCGGCGGTGGCGATCCGGTCGAGGATGTCGGACGCGTGGCCCGCGAGGGTGACGCCGGCCGGGGTCAGCCGGATGCGCCGTCCCGTGCGCTCGAAGAGCTGGGCCTTCGTCTCGGTCTCCAGCGTCGCGAGCTGCTGGGACACGCTCGAGGGACTCATGTGGGTCGCCTCGGCCACCGCGCGCACGGTGCCGAGCAGGTGGAGCTGGTGCAGGAGCCGGAGCCGCCAGGGGTTGAGCATGGCCCCATCTTTGTGCAGAGGCGCCGAACATTCTATTCGGGAATGTGTCCTGGACCCGCACACGACCGGATGCCTACCGTCGCCCTATGAACATCGGCGTTCCCACGGAGACCAAGAACAACGAGTACCGCGTGGCGGTCACGCCCGCCGGCGCGCACGAGCTGGCCCGTCGCGGCCACGCCGTGCTCGTGCAGGCCGGCGCGGGACGGGGTTCAGGGTTCACCGACGACGCCTACCGGCTCGCGGGCGCGCGCCTGGTGGACACGGCCGACGAGGTCTGGGGAGAGGCCGAGCTGCTGGTCAAGGTCAAGGAGCCGATCGAGCCCGAGTACGGCTTCATGCGGCCGGACCTGACCCTCTTCACCTACCTGCACTTGGCTGCCTCCGCGCCGTGCGCCGAGGCGCTCCTGGCGGCGGGGACCACTGCCGTCGCCTACGAGACGGTGCAGCTCGCGGACGGTTCGCTGCCGCTGCTGAGCCCCATGAGCGAGGTCGCCGGGCGGCTGTCCGCGCAGGTCGGCGCCTACCACCTGATGCGCCCGCAGGGCGGCACGGGGGTGCTGATGGGCGGTGTCGCCGGCACACCGAAGGCCAAGGTGGTGGTGATCGGCGGCGGCGTGGCCGGCGAGCACGCCGCGGCCAACGCGCTCGGGATGGGCGCCGACGTCACCGTCCTGGACGTCTCCCTGCCCGCGCTGCGCCGGCTCGAGGTGCGGTTCGGCGGAGCAGTGACCACGCGCGCCTCCACCACCTACGACGTGGCGGAGCAGGTCGAGTCCGCGGACCTGGTCATCGGGTCCGTCCTGGTGCCCGGCGCGGCGGCCCCCCGCCTCGTCACGGACGCCATGGTCAAGGCGATGCGGCCCGGTGCGGTGCTCGTCGACGTGGCCATCGACCAGGGCGGCTGCTTCGAGCACTCGCGCCCCACCACCCACGACGCCCCGACCTTCGCCGTCCACGACACCCTCTACTACTGCGTGGCGAACATGCCGGGTGCCGTGCCCGCGACGTCGACCCGAGCGCTGACCAACGCGACCCTGCCGTACGTGGCCGCGCTCGCCGACCGGGGCTGGCGGGACGCGCTGCGCGCCGACGCGGCGCTGGCCCGGGGCCTGAACACCCACGCCGGGCAGGTCGCCAACCAGGGCGTCGCCGACGCGCTCGGCGTCGCCGCCGTCCCGCTGACCGAAATCCTCGCCGGCTGATCGCCCGGACCGCCTACGATCGGCGCGTGGAGCCGCTGCGCGTCGTCGTCTGCCCCGACTCGTTCAAAGGGAGTCTGTCCGCGTCCGAGGTCGCGTCCGCCGTCACCGACGGTGTGCTGGACGTGGCCCCGGACGCCGTCGTCACCCGCCTGCCCATGGCCGACGGCGGTGAGGGGACGCTCGCCGCGCTGCTCGCCGTCTGGGGCGGGCAGCCGCTGACCGTCGAGACGGTCGACGCCATCGGCCGCCCCGCGTCGGCCCGGTGGGCCGTGTCGCCCGACGGACGCACCGCCGTCGTCGAGCTCGCCGAGGCCAGCGGCCTGCCGCGCGTCTCGGACGTGCCGCTCCAGCCGCTGCACGCGAGCACACGTGGTACCGGCGACGTCGCCCGCGCCGCACTGGACGCCGGGGTCGGCGAGATCCTGCTGTGCCTGGGCGGGTCCGCGTCGACGGACGGCGGGGCGGGCATCCTGACCGGCCTCGGCGCCCGTCTCCTCGACGCCGACGGTCGCCAGGTGCCCGACGGCGGCGAGGGACTCGCGTCCGTCGCGTCCCTGGACCTCACCGGGCTGCACCCGCGGGCCCGCGAGGTGCGCTGGCGGCTCGCCGTCGACGTCACCAACCCGCTGGTCGGCGAGCACGGTGCCGCGCACGTGTTCGGGCCGCAGAAGGGGGCGCGGGACGGCGTCGTGGACTTCCTCGACGACGCCCTGCGGCACTGGTCCGGGGTGCTGGAGCGCGAGACCGGGCAGGCCGTGGCCGAGGTGCCCGGCGCGGGTGCCGCCGGCGGCGTCCCGGCCGGCCTCGTCGCGGTGCTCGGCGCCGAGACCACTCCGGGCGCCGTGCTCGTCGCCGAGACCGTCGGCCTGCCGGCCGCGCTGGCCCACGCCGACCTCGTGATCACGGGCGAGGGCTCGTTCGACTCGCAGTCGGTGCGCGGCAAGGTGGCCGACGGCGTGGCCCGCCTCGCCGCCGCATCACCGACCCGCCCGCCGGTGGTCGTCGTGGCCGGTCAGGTGCTGCTGCCGGAGGCACAGGCCCGCGCCGCCGGGATCGCCGCCGCGTTCTCGATCGCGCCGGGGCCGGTCGAGCTGGACGACCTCATCGCCCGCACCGCCACGCGGTTGCGGGACGTCGCGGCGGCTGTCACGAGCCTGGTTGGCGCGGCGCGGCGCTGATCTCCGGCTGGGCTCTGGGTGATTTCTGGCTGGCTTTGTCTGGGCTGCGGTTGGGCTCCGAGGCTCCGAGGCTCCGAGGCTCCGAGGCTCCTGTGCTCCTGTGCTCCTGTGCTGCGGGGCTGCGGGGCTGCGGGGCTGCGGCTGAGCTCGGGGCCTCGGCGCCCGGTGCTGCGCGCCGAGGTCGGTCACTTGTTCGTCAGGTCGGCAGTTTGCCTCGAGGTCGGCACAGGCCTGTACCGACCTCGAGGCAAACTGCCGACCTCGGCAAGGAGACTGCCGACCTGGGGGCAGACTGCGACCTGGACAGCCTGGCGACCTGGACAGCCCGCCGGACCTGGACAGCCCGCCGGACCTGGACTGCCTGGCGACCTGCACAGCCTGCCGGACCTGGACAGCCTGCCGGACCTGGACAGCCTGCCGACCTGGACGGCCCGCCGATGTCCGGGTGGCAGGACGCCGGTCAGCTCGGCTGACGGACCGGCGAGGCAGGTCGGTTCCGGTCGGGGTCGGCCGTGTCACGCCGGGTCCGGAGCCACACGACGGCGCCGAGCGCGGCGACCACCTGCATCAGGCCGGTGACCACCAGCACCGGGCCGGCCCCGAACGCGCCGATCAGTGCGCCGCCGGCCAGCAGCCCGGCCGACGCGCCGCCGGCGTGCAGCACGGTCTCGGCCGTGAACGCCGTGCGGCGCTCCGCGCCGGTGGTCCGGTCGACGATGAGCGCGTTGAGGGCCGCGATCCCGAACGGCATCGTGATACCGCCGACAGCGGACACCAGGCCGACGGCGGCCAGGTCGGGCGCGGCGACCGGCAGCGCAAGGTACGCGAGGCCGAACACCACCCAGGAGATCACGATCGCCGGGATGCGCGGCACCCGGTCCACCACGAGCGGCGCGACGAACGACGCCCCGACGGTGGCGGTGCCGTAACCCGCCATCCCGGCTGCGATCAGCTCGCCCGGGCGGCCGAGCTCCGCACCGAGCAGGGCCAGGCCCAGCGTGAAGCCGAACCACGTGACGCCGCCGACTCCCGCCAGTCCCAGGCCGACGGCCAGGTCCGGGTGGGCGCGCAGCAGGGCGCGCACCGAGGAGCCGTCGTCGCTGCCGGCCGTGCGCCCGTCACCGACTCCCGCGCCGCCCTCTGTCCCGGCGGCCTCCCCGGCCGGCGCGACATCTGCCCGCCCGGCATCTGCCCGCCCGGCATCTGCCCGCCCGCCGTCGTCGAGCACCACATCGTCCTGCACCACATCGTCCTGCACGGCACCAGCCGTCCGCGCGGCCGGGACCGTGAGCATCACCGCGGCGGCCAGTGCGACCGCCGCCGCCTCGCACCACAGCAGCGGCTCGGTGCCCCAGACGACCAGCAGCCACGCACCGAGGGCGGGCGCGAAGATCATGGACGCGCGATGCGCCAGGTCCTGCCAGGCCAGCGCCTTGGGGCCGACGCCGGGCGGGATCCCGGGCAGCTCCGCCAGGTCGGCGGTCAGGGCGCGCTGCGCTGGTGCGAGCAATGCCGAGGCGGCCCCGGTGACCAGGCCGGACGCACACAGCACCACTGCGCCGACGCCCACGGTGGCCGCCGCGACGGGCACCAGGGCGAGCCCGAGCGCCTGGACGACGAGCAGGACGGCCAGCGCCCGGCCCGACGTGAGGTGCGGTCGCAGGCGCCGTCCCCACCAGGCGGAGGTGAGCAGCGGCAGCCCGGCGAAGCCGCCGACGAGGCCGGTGGTCCAGGCGTCGCCCGTCTGGTCGAGCGCGACCAGGGGCAGGGCGACGGCGGTGATGCGCTGACCGGTCCAGGTGACGAAGGTCGTGGCGGTCAGCGTGACGAGGTGAGGATGACGCACCCTGCCATCGTGCGGGTGCACGTCGCGGGCCGGTAGACGGCTGCCCCGCATGAGCAGGCATAGGCTGGTGCTATGACCTCATACCCCACGGTCGAGGACCTCCGCCTGGTCGACGCCGTCGCGCGGCACGGGTCCCTCGGCGCGGCGGCCCGCGAGCTGCTGGTGAGTCAGCCCTCGGCGAGCCAGCGGCTCGCCGCGCTGGAACGGCGCGTGGGGGTCACGCTGTTCGAGCGGGACACGACCGGCGCCCGGCTGACGGCCGCGGGGCGCGAGTTCAGCGACCAGGCCGCGCACGTGCTCGACCACCTCGCGGCCATCGTCGAGCGCACCCTGTCGGCCGCCCAGTCGCGCACCGTCTCCGTGGGCGCGTTCCCCAGCATCGCGGGCACGCTGTTCGCGGCGCTGGACGTGCTGCTCGACGACGCCGTGGTGCAGCCCGTGGTGGACCACGGCCCGAGGCTGCTGGAGTGGGTGGAACGCGGCACGCTCGACGCCGCCTTCACCGGCATCGCGAAGCAGGTGCCCATCGCCCGCGGCCTGGTGGTCACCGAGGTGGGGCGCCACGACCTGGTGACGCTCCTGCCCGACGGCGCCCCCGAACCCGGCCCGGGCCGCCGGCCGTACGCCGGGCAGACGGTCGTCTACTGTCCGCTCGACCTGAGCGGGGACGCCCTGCACCGCCGGCTCACCGAGCTCGGCGCGCACGCCCGGCCCGGCGCGACGGCGGAGGCCGCGGTGCGGACGGCGCGGGAACGGCGGTGCGCCGTCGTCGTCCCGGACATGGTGGCGCGCTGGTACGCCGCGCCGGGCGACCGGACGGTGCCCGCACCGACCCGGGGGCGCGTCACGCTGTCGATGGTGACGCGGAGCCCTGCCCCGGCAGTGCTGCTGGACGCGCTGCCGGGCTTGCGCGACCGGCTCCGCACGGGGAACGTGCACGCCCGGTCCTAGCCCGGTCGTCCCGCGGGAATGCGTGACCTGGTGTTCTGACAGCATGTCGCTTCGATGTCACGTCCCGTTCGTCCCTCTGCGGGCGTGCCGGACCGCCGGACGGTGGAAAGATGTCCGCATGCCCGCCAACACCCCCCAGTCCGCGGCGCACGTCGCCGCGCCGTACGACGCCCTGCTGCTCTACTCCTTCGGTGGCCCGAACCAGCCCGAGGACGTGGTGCCGTTCCTCCGCAACGTCACCGCGGGCAAGGGCATCCCGGACGAGCGGCTCGAGGAGGTGGGCGAGCACTACTACGGGTTCGGCGGCAAGAGCCCCATCAACGAGCAGAACCTCGCGCTGAAGGCGGCGCTCGAGGCCGAGCTCGCCAGCCGGGGCATCGACATCCCGGTCGTCTGGGGCAACCGCAACTGGGAGCCGTACACCAACGACGCGGTCGACGAGCTGGAGAAGCTGGGCGCTGAGCGCGCCGTCGCGCTCGTGACCAGCGCGTTCTCCTCGTACTCCGGCTGCCGCCAGTACCGTGAGGACCTCGCGGTCACGCTCGACAAGCGTGGCCAGCTGGGCCCCGACGGGTCGACGGGCGTGCAGTTCGACAAGATCCGCTCCTACTTCAACCACCCGGGATTCGCGCAGGCCAACGTCGACGCCGTCGTCGAGGCGTACGCCGAGCTCGCGGCGCAGGGTGGCTCCGGTGCGGACGCGCGGCTCGTCTTCGTCACGCACTCGATCCCGGACACCATGGAGGCCGCGTCGCGGATCTCCCACGCCACCTACTCCGAGCAGCACCTGGACCTCGCACGGGTGGTCGCGGCCCAGGTGGCCGAGCGCGTCGGGCACCAGGTGCCCTGGGACCTCGCGTACTGCTCGCGCTCGGGCCCGCCCAGCCAGCCGTGGCTGGAGCCCGACGTCAACGACCACCTGGAGGCTCTGTCCGGCCAGGGCGTGCGCGACGTGGTGCTCTCCCCGATCGGGTTCGTCTCCGACCACATGGAGGTCGCCTACGACCTCGACACGGAGGCCCTGGCCACGGCGAAGGACCTCGGCATGACCGCCGTGCGGGCCGGCACCGTGGGTACGCGCGAGCCCTTCGTCGCCGGCCTGGTCGACCTGCTGCTGGAGCGGGCGGCGATCGCGCGCGGCGAGGAGGTCGAGGAGGCCACGGTCGGCGCCCTGCCGGCCTTCCGCTCGGTCTGCGCGCCGGGCTGCTGCCTGCGGCGCGACGGCGAGCCGAGCGGCGTCCCGGCGCTGTGCAGCACCGATCTGTACTCCTGAGGCCCGAGCGACGGCCGCGAGCGAGAGGTACGACATGAACGACGCACACGTGCACGGGGACACCGGGCACGAGATCGACACCACCGCCATCAACGAGGGCATCCGGTACACGATGTTCTCCGTCTTCTCCGTCACCGAGACGCTCCCCGCGGACGACGCCGAGCGCAAGGCCGTCGTGGCCGAGGCGGAGGCTGCGGTGGGTGGCGGCTTCGACCCGGCGGCGACGTCGGGCGACCTGGTGACCCGCGGCTGGTACGACGTAGGCGGCCTGCGCTCGGACGCGGACCTCATGCTCTGGACCCACGGCCCCTCGATCGAGTCCGTGCAGGGCGCCTACCAGCGACTGCGCGCGTCCGAGCTGGGCCGCTCGCTGGAGCCGGTGTGGTCGGTCGCCGCCCTGCACCGACCGGCCGAGTTCAACCGCGGCCACGTGCCGGCATTCCTCGCCGGTGAGACGCCGCGCGACTACCTGTGCGTCTATCCGTTCGTGCGGTCCTACGACTGGTACCTGCTGCCCGAGGACGAGCGCCGCACCATGCTGCGCGACCACGGCATGGCGGCCGCGGGCTACAAGGACGTGCGGGCCAACACCGTCTCGGCGTTCGCGCTCGGCGACTACGAGTGGATCCTCGCGTTCGAGGCCGACGAGCTGCACCGCATCGTCGACCTGATGCGTGACCTGCGTGCCACCGAGGCCCGCCGGCACGTGCGCGAGGAGGTGCCGTTCTTCACGGGGCCGCGCACCACCCTCGCGGACTGGGCGGACCGGCAGCCCCTGAGCTGACCGCCGCCCGCCGGGTGAGCGGCTAGCCCGGCAGGGTCGCGGCCAGGGCCGTCGCGCCCAGGTCGTCGTCCTCCAGGACGGTCACCGTCAGCCCGGCCGCCGCCATGTGCCCGACGGCGGCGCTCACCTGGCCGGAGCCCGTCTCGACGAGCAGGTGCCCGCCCGGGCGCAGCAGTCCCGGCGCCAGGTCGATCACGCGTCGCAGGAGCGCCAGCCCGTCGTCCCCGCCGTCGAGCGCGGCGCGCGGCTCGTGGTCGCGGGCCTCGGGCGGCATCATCGCGATGGCCGCGGACGGGACGTAGGGCGCGTTCGCGACGACGACGTCGGCGCTGCCCCGGACCGACGCCGGGAGGGGCTCGGCGAGGTCCCCCGTGCAGGTGTGGGCGCGGAGCCTGCCGGGTTGCCGCCCGTCGGCCCCGTCCGGCCCGGTCCGGTCGGTGACCGGCGGGTGGCCTGCGCGCGGCGGCAGGCCCGTCCCTGCGGCCCGCGCCGCGGAGGACTCGGCCGTCAGCGCCGCCAGGTTCTCGTGCGCGCAGGCCGTGGCGGCCGGGTCCACGTCGGCGGCGTGCAGCTCGACGTCGTGCCCCGCGGCGAGGAGCCGGGCGGCGACCGCCCCGCCGAGCGCGCCGCAGCCGCAGCAGAGGTCGACGACGAGGACCGGGCCGGCCGTCTCAGGGCCCGGCGCGTCCGGCTCGGGCGGGGTGTGCGTGTCCGACGCGGTCGCGCGGGCCGCCGGGGTCCGGTCCGGCATCGCGCGGCGGGCCGCCTCGCGGACCAGCAGCTCGGAGCGCTGCCGGGGCACGAACACCCCGGGGGCCACGGTCCAGCGGCGGCCGTCGAGCTCGGCCCAGCCCACCAGGTGCTCCAGCGGGAGCCCGCCGACCCGGGCTGCGGTCAGCTCGTCGAGGCGCGCGGCGTCACCGCCGGCGGCCTCGGTCAGGATGCGGGCCTCGTCCTCGGCGAAGACACAGCCCGCGGCGCGCAGACGCGCGACAAGGTGCTCCATGCCCCTGAGAGTAGGCGACATCGGCTGGCCGGAACGAGATCGGTCCCTTGCCCCGAGATCGGTCCATTAACGGACCGATCTCGGGGCAAGGGACCGAAGTCGTGGCGACTTGACCGTCAGGGGTACAGGCCCCGGATCTGGTGCGCCTCCGCCACCCGCTTGACGCCGATCACGAGCGCGGCGTCACGCAGGGACAGGCTCTCGCGCTTGGCCAGGGCGGACACCTCCGCGTACGCGGTGGTCATGCGGTGCTCCAGCTTGTCGGCGATCTCCTGCTCGGTCCACCAGTAGGTCTGGTTGGCCTGGACCCACTCGAAGTAGGAGACCACCACGCCGCCCGCGTTCGCGAGCACGTCCGGGACCACGGTCACGTCGTTCTTCGCGAGCAGGGCGTCGCCGGCCGCGGTCGTGGGGCCGTTGGCGCCCTCGACCACCCAGCGGGCCTTGACGTCGCCGGCCGTGGTCTCGTCCAGCACGCCCTCGATGGCGGCGGGCACCAGCACGTCGACGTCGAGCGCGAGCAGCTCCGTGTTGGACACCGGGTCCGCGCCGTCGAAGCCGACCACGGAGCCCGTGCGCCGCACGTGGTCCATCAGGCGGGGGACGTCGAGGCCGTCGTCGGCCCGGACACCGCCGTACTGGTCGCTCACGGCGACCACGCGGGAGCCGCGCGCCGCGAAGATCTCGGCGGCGTGCGAACCCACCTTGCCGAAGCCCTGGATGGCGACGGACACCTCGGTCAGGGGCACGCCCGCCTCGGCGAGCGCGGCGCCCGTGACGTGCACGATGCCCGCCGACGTGGCGGTGCCGCGGCCCAGCGAGCCGCCGACGGCCAGCGGCTTGCCGGTCACGACGGCGGGGATGGTGTAGCCGCGGTTGACCGAGTAGGTGTCCATCACCCATGCCATGGTCTGGGCGTCGGTGCCCATGTCCGGGGCCATGATGTCGGTGTCGGGGCCGATCATCGGCATGATCTCGGAGGTGTACCGCCGGGTCACACGCTCCAGCTCGGCCTGCGAGTAGCCGCGGGGGTCGATGGCGACGCCGCCCTTGGCGCCGCCGTACGGCAGGTTGACCACCGCACACTTCCAGGTCATCCACATGGCCAGCGCCCGCACCTCGTCGACGTCGACGGAGGGGTGGTAGCGCAGGCCGCCCTTGCCCGGGCCCAGGCTCACGTTGTGCTGCACGCGGAAGCCGTGGAACAGCACGGTCTCACCGGTGTCGCGGCGCAGCGGCACCGACACGTGGATCTCGCGACGCGGGGTGGCAAGCATGCGGTGCAGGCCCTCGTCGTAGCCGAGGATCTCGGCCGCCGTGGCGAGCTGCGCGTGCGCGGTCGCGAGGGCGGACCCCTCCTCGGGCGAGTCGGACGGGGAGAAGGCGGGCGATGCTGCGGGGGTGGACGTCGTTGTCGTCGTCACGTAGGTCCTCCGGGGGAGAACGGCGCCTGCGCTGTGCGAGCAGGACGCGGGTTGCGCGGCGCGGGGTTTGCGCCTCGTCATCAACCGTATCGCTTCGATGCGGGTGATTGCCCGACGGCGGTGTGTGCGACCGGAGAACTTCCGGTGAGCGGTGATCGCCGGGGCGGGGCGGGCCGGTTCGCGGCCCGGGTCCGGGCCTCCGCGGGGGTGTGCGGAGGCCCGGTTCGGTGCCGGTGCTCAGCGCTCGGTGAGCCGCCAGGCACCCGGGAGCAGCACGCCGGCCAGCACGGCCTTGATCGCGTCGCCCACGAGGAACACGACGGCGCCGGCCATGACCGCGTCGACCGGCGACATGCCCGTCGAGACCGCCAGCCACGGCACGCCGACCGCGTAGATCACCGCGGTGCCGGCGGCGAAGGCGAGGATGGTGCCCAGCACGCCGCGGTCCAGGCCCCGGCGGGCCAGCGCGCCCACGACGAAGCTCGCCACGACGAAGCCGACGATGTACCCGCCCGAGGCACCCAGCACCACCTCGACGCCGGACGCCCCGCCGGTGAAGACGGGCAGTCCGACCACGCCGAGCGCCAGGTACAGCGCCTGGGCCAGAGCGCCGCGTACGGGGCCGATCGCGGCCGCGCCGAGCAGCACGGCGAACGTCTGGCCGGTGACCGGCACGGGCAGGCCCGGGATCGGCACGCGGAGCTGTGCCGCCAAGGCGGTGAGGGCGGCGACGCCCACGACGAGGGCGATGTCGCGTGCGACAGTGCCCGGCAGGAGGTCGGCCAGCACGCGGCGCGGGTTGGAGCGCGGGACCAGGGGGAACGCGAGGGTCGTCATGGTCAACGACAGTAAGCGGTCGGGCAAGGACAGGGCAGCCGTCGTCGCGGCCAGTAACGGGTGGCCCGAGTTGTGCGGGTCGTACAGCCGGGCTACGCCCGGGCACCCGGCGAGCGCCGCGACCGGCTCCGGAACGACGACGGCGTCTCGCCGGTTAGCCGCGCGAACGTGCGCGTGAAGGACGGCTGGTCGTAGAAGCCCGCGGCGGCGGCCACCTCGGCCAGGGGCACGGTGGTGGTCGTGAGCAGGTGGGCCGCGCGGTCGACACGCAGCCGCAGCACGAGCTGCCGGGGCGAGAGCCCGAACACCCGGCGCACCCGGCGGTCCAGGGAGGCGGGGGCGCACCCGGCGAGCACGGCCAGGTCTGCCACGGAGGGCACCTCGCCGTGCTCCAGCAGGTCCTCGACCTGCCCGCGCAGGCGCGCCATGGCCTGGATCGTCGCGTCGTCGGCGTCGCCGGAGCGCAGGTCCTGCGACACCGACACGAGCCCCACGTACGCGCCGGACTCGTCGTGCAGGGGCAGCTTGGAGGTGAGGAACCAGCCGGGCGCCCCGCCCACGTGCCGGATCAGCTCCAGCTCGCCCCGCAGCGGCTTGTCGGTGGTGCGGACCAGCTCGTCCTGGCTCTCGTAGCGCTCGGCGAGCTCGGGCACGAACAGGTCGACGGCGCGCTTGCCGATCACGTCCCGGCGCGACCGCTCCCGCGTGCGGCCCACGAACACCTGGTTGACGACCACGTACCGGCCGTCTGCGTCCTTGGCGCAGAACATGACGCCGGACAGCTCGTCCATCAGGGCGACCATCGCGGGGTTCAGCGCTGTCAGCAGGGCCTTCGCCTCAGGCCGCGCCGCGCCGTTCGGCGTGTTGCTCATCGGGTTCCGATGCTACGCGGCGTACGCCGCCCGCCTTGGCCAAAACCGGTGCGGATCGCGAGTGATCCCGCCAATACATCCGGCGGGCACCGGGTGCACCCTGGAGACATGAAGACCTCTGCCCGGCGCGAGAGCGCCGCACCTGCCGACGTCCCGACCGGGGGCGCAGGCGCACCGGACAGCGCCGCCCCGCAGGCTCCGACCGAGCCCCCCGCGAAGCCCGCCGCCGACACCCTCGTCGAGGACGCCGTCGCCCTCGCCCGGACCTGGATCGGCACCGCCACGGGAGGTACCGCCGGGGCCGCGACGAGCTCCAAGACCGACAAGGCCGTGGCCCGCGCCTCCGCCGCCCTGGGCGCGCTCGTCTCCGACCCCGCAGGCCTGGAGCTCGCCGTCGGCTTCGTCGACGACGTCGCCCGCCCGCAGGACGTCCACGTCGCCGCCAAGGCCCTGGCCCGTCTCGGCGCGAAGGCCGGCAGCGCCTCGTTCCTCAGCGCGAGCGACCGTGCGCTGTTCCGGGCCGGCGCGCTGGCGGCCCCGGTGCTTCCGGGCATCGTCGTGCCGGCCGCCCGCGCCCGCCTACGGCAGCTCGTGGGCCACCTCGTGGCCGACGCCGGCTCCGGTCTCACCGCGCACCTGGCCCGCACCCGGGCCGAGGGCTACACCCTCAACGTGAACCTGCTGGGCGAGGCCGTGCTCGGCAAGGACGAGGCCGCGGCCCGCCTGGCCCGCACGATCGCCCTGGTGGAGCGGCCCGACGTCGACTACGTCTCCATCAAGGTCTCCAGCGTCGCCGCGCAGCTCGTCACGTGGGACCTCGACGGCTCCCGCGACCGCGTGGTCGAGCAGCTCCTGCCGCTGTACCGCTCCGCGCGCGACCACGGCGTGTTCCTCAACCTCGACATGGAGGAGTACCGCGACCTCGCCCTGACCACCGCGGTGTTCACCGACATCCTGGGCCGTGAGGAGTTCCGCGACCTGGAGGCGGGCATCGTGCTCCAGGCCTACCTCCCCGACGCCCTGGGCGCGCTGGACGGCCTCACCGAGTTCGCCGCGAAGCGCGTCGCGAACGGCGGCGCCCGCATCAAGGTCCGCATCGTCAAGGGCGCCAACCTCGCGATGGAGCACGTCGAGGCCGCCCTGCACGACTGGGCGCAGGCGCCGTACGCCACCAAGCCCGACGTCGACGCCAACTACGTGCGCATGCTCGACCACGCCCTGCGCCCCGAGCGCGCGCACGCCGTCCGCATCGGCGCGGCGTCGCACAACCTGTTCCACGTGGCGCTCGCGATCCTGCTGGGCCGCGCCCGCGGCGTCTCCGAGGCGCTCGACATCGAGATGCTCCAGGGCATGGCGCCCACCGAGGCCGCCGCCGTCCGCGACGAGGTGGCCAAGGACGGCGGCCGCGTGGTGCTCTACACGCCGGTCGTGCGTGACGAGGACTTCGACGTCGCCATCTCCTACCTGGTGCGCCGCCTGGAGGAGAACGCGGCCGAGCAGAACTTCCTGCACGCCGCGTTCGCGCCCGCCGCAGCCGCGCCGACACCGCCGATGGACCGGCAGGAGGCCGCCTTCCGCGCCTCCGTGGAGCACGGCGTGCACTACTCGCCGGACGACGTCGCCCCGCGCCGCCGTCCGCGCCCCGAGCCCGCGGTGCCCACCGGGCCGTTCCGCAACGCGGCCGACACCGACCCCGCCGTCGCCGCGAACCGTGCCTGGGCCCAGCAGGTCACGAGCACCCGCTCGGGCTACGTGCCCGCCCTCGCCGAGCCGCTCGCGACGCCCGCCCAGGTGGACGACGTCGTCGCCGTCGCCCGCCGGGCCGGCGCCGCCTGGGCCGACGTGGCCCCTGCGGACCGGGCCCGCGTGCTGCGCGCAGCGGCCCAGCACCTGGAGGCCGCGCGCACCGACCTGGTCGCCGCGATGGTGCACGAGGCCGGCAAGACGGTGGCCGAGGCGGACCCGGAGGTCAGCGAGGCCGTCGACTTCGCCGCCTACTACGCGCAGGCGGCCGAGGCCCTCGACCCGTCGTCGGAGGCCTGGCCGGGCGCCCGGTACACGCCCGACGGCGTCACCCTGGTCACCCCGCCCTGGAACTTCCCGGTCGCCATCCCGATCGGCGGCGTGCTCGCCGGCCTGGCCTCCGGCTCCTCCGTCATCGCCAAGCCCGCCCCGCCCACGCCGCGCTGCCTGGAGATCGCGGTCGAGGCCGTGCACGCGGCCCTGGACGAGGTGGCCCCCGAGATCGGGCTCGACCCGGCGCTCGCGCGCGCCGTCGCGCAGTTCGTCCGCGTGCCCGACGGTGACCTCGGCCGCCGCCTCGTGACGCACGACGGCGTGTCCCGCGTGATCCTGACCGGCGCGATCGAGACCGCGGAGATGTTCGCGTCCTGGCGCCCGGAGCTGCCGGTGCTGGCGGAGACGTCGGGCAAGAACGCGATCGTCGTGACGCCGTCGGCCGACCTCGACCTGGCCGTCGCCGACGTGGTGCGCTCCGCCTTCGGGCACGCCGGGCAGAAGTGCTCCGCGGCGTCCCTGGTGATCCTCGTCGGCTCGGTGGGCGACCCGCGCACCGCCACGGGGGAGCGGTTCCGCCGCCAGCTCGTCGACGCCGTGTCGTCGCTCGCCGTCGGCCCCGCCACCGACCTGGCCACCGTGATGGGGCCGCTCACGGAGCCCGCGCAGGGCAAGCTCCTGCGTGCGCTGACCACCCTGGAGGAGGGAGAGAGCTGGCTCGTGCGGCCGCGTCGCCTGGACGCCGTGGCGCATGAGGCCGGGCTCGGCAAGGGCCGCCTGTGGACCCCGGGCGTGCGCGACGGCGTCCGCCCCGGCTCGTTCTTCCACCTCACCGAGGCCTTCGGGCCGGTATTGGGCATCATGACCGCCCGGACCCTCGACGAGGCGCTCGCGCTGCAGAACGCCGTGTCGTTCGGCCTCACCGGTGGCATCCACTCGCTGGACGACGCCGAGGTGGAGCACTGGCTGGAGCGCGTCGAGGTCGGCAACGCGTACGTGAACCGGCACATCACCGGCGCGATCGTGCAGCGCCAGTCGTTCGGCGGCTGGAAGGCCTCCGTGGTGGGCTCCGGCGCCAAGGCGGGCGGCCCCAACTACGTGGCGCAGCTCGGCCGCTGGGCCGACGCGCCCGACGTGCCGTCGCGCACCGAGGATCCGGCGGGCTGGCTCGCCTGGGCCCGCGCCGACGACGCCCGTGCCTGGCTCACCGAGTTCTCCGCCGAGCACGACCCCTCGGGGCTGGGCGTCGAGTCGAACGTGTTCCGCTACCGGCCGGTGCCGGGCATCACGATACGGGTCGGCGCGGGCGCGCCGGACGTCGAGGTGCAGCGGGTGCTCGCCGCGGCCGCGCGGGCGGGCGTCCCGGCGACGGTCGTCGGGCAGGAGGTCACGGACGAGGCGTTCGCCGAGTCCGTCGCCGACGGCGTGGTGACCGGCCGCATCCGCGTGGCGGGCGAGGCCCCCGGCCTGCGCGACGCGGCCGCGAGCCGCCTCGGCTCGGTCACGGTGCTGGACGGCCCGGTCCTGGCGAGCGGCCGCCGCGAGCTGCTGACGATGCTCCGCGAGCAGGCGGTCAGCCGCACGATGCACCGCTACGGCCACCAGCGCACCGCGTAGGCGGACGCAGGAAGGTGTCTCTCCCGCAGCTCGGTTGCTCTGTGTAGACGATGTCTACGCAGAGCAACCGAGCTGAGCGGGCAGGGTCATCCCAGGGAGCGGCGAGGTGCGGCCGCGCGCGGCGTCCCCGCAGCCGGGCCTCAGGCGGAGTCGCCCTCGATGAGGCGGGGGGCGAAGATGCGGCGCTCGTCGCGGACCGGACGGCCCGCGACCAGGTCGACCAGCATGCTCGTCGCCGCCCCGACCATCTGGACCACCGGGTTGTGCACCGTCGTCAGGCGCGGTGACGTCGTCTCGGCGATGCCGAGGTCGTCGAACCCGACCACCGAGACGTCGCCGGGCACGGACCGGCCGCGCTCGGCGAGCACCCGCAGCGTGGCCTCGGCCATGAGGTCGGACGCCGCGAAGATCCCGTCCAGGTCGGGGTGCTGGTCCAGCAGACGGGCGGCCGCGACGGCCGCCCCCGCCACGGTGAAGTCGCCCTCGACGATCGCGTCGTCGGGCAGGCCGGCGTCGCGCAGGGCGTCCCGCCAGCCGGTCATCCGGTCCACACCGGCGGGCATGTCGAGCGGTCCGGTGATGGTGCCGATGCGGCGCCGCCCGCGGTCGATCATCCGCTGCGTGGCGAGGCGGCCGCCGGTGACGTTGTCGACGTCCACGTAGCGCAGGCCGCGCGAGAACTGCGGGTCGGGCTCGAACAGGCGCCCGACGAACACCGCGGGCAGGCCCGCCGGGCCGAGCTCCGTCTCGAGGTGGTCGCCCCGGTGGTGCGAGGCCACGATCACGCCGTCCACATGGCCGCTGCGCAGGTAGCGGCCCACGCGCCCGCGCTGCTCGCCCGGCCGGGCGAGCAGCAGCACGAGCTGGAGGTCTGTCCCGGCCAGCCCCTCGCTGACGCCCGCGAGGGTGCCGGAGAGGAACGGGTCGGTGAGGATGCGCTGGTCCGGCTCGGGCACCACGAGGGCGATCGAGTCGGTCCGCCGGGTCACGAGCGAGCGTGCGGCCCGGTTCGGTGCGTACCCGAGGCGGGCGACGGCGTCGTCCACCGCCGCCTGCGCCTCGGGGGAGACGCGCAGGCCACCGTTGATGGCGCGCGACGCAGTGGACCGGGACACCCCGGCCGCCTGTGCCACGTCATCCAGGGTGGGTGGGCCTGAGGTCGTCACGCCTGGGGAACCGCCTTGTCGTCGCCGTCGTCGTCAGGGCGCGCCGGCCGGTCCGGAACGGCGTTGGCCCGCGCGACCTGACCGTACCAGCGGCCGGACGCCTTGACCGTGCGCTCCTGCGTCTCGTAGTCGACACGCACGAGCCCGAAGCGCTTGCCGTAGCCCCACGCCCACTCGTAGTTGTCGAGCAGCGACCACCCGAAGTAGCCGCGCACGTCGGCACCCTCGTCGATCGCGTCCTTGACGGCGCGCAGGTGCACGTCGACGAACTCCAGGCGCTGCTGGTCGTCCACGAACCCGTCGGCGTCGGGGACGTCCTCGTAGGCGCTGCCGTTCTCCGTCACGTACAGGGCGATGCCGCGCGGGCCGGTGTAGTCCTGCTGCAGGCGCAGCAGCAGCCGGGTCAGCCCCTCGGGCTGCACCTCCCAGTTCTGGGCGGTCACGGGCAGACCGCGCGGGTGGGTGTACGCGCCGTCGCCGCCCGGGAACGGGGACGACGACGGCCGGGTCACCGGGGCGCCGCCGTCCAGCGGGTGCTCCGCGGGCCGCGCCGACACGGCGTTGCCGTGGTAGTAGTTCACGCCCAGGGAGTCGATGGGCGTCGAGATGATCTCGAGGTCGCCCTCCTGGATGTGCCGCTCCAGCCCGTACTCACGCACGTCCTCCAGCACGTCGGCCGGGTAGGCGCCGCGCAGGATCGGGTCGGCGAAGATGCGGGTGAACCCGCCGTCGAGCCGGCGCGCGGCGTCGACGTCGGCGGGGTCGTCCGGGTCCAGCGGGTCCTCGACCTCGAAGTTGAGGGTGATGCCCAGGTTCGCGTCGGGCGCCCGCTCGCGCAGCGCCTGCACGGCCAGGCCGTGGGCGAGCATGAGGTGGTGCGCGGCGGCCAGGCCGTCCTCGCGGGACTGGCGGCCCGGCGCGTGCTGGCCGCCCGTGTAGCCGAGGAACGCGGCGCACCACGGCTCGTTGAGCGTGGTCCACACGTCGACGCGGTCGCCGATCGCCTCGTGCATCGTCACGGCGTAGTCGCGGAACCGGTAGGCGGTGTCGCGGTTCACCCAGCCGTTCGACTCGGCCTCGATCGCCTGCGGCAGGTCCCAGTGGTAGAGCGTGAGCCAGGGCAGGATGCCCGCGCCCAGCAGCTCGTCCACCAGCCGGTCGTAGTAGGCCAGGCCGGCCGGGTTCACCTCGCGCCCGCCCGGGATCACCCGGGCCCACGACGTCGAGAACCGGTAGGCCTTGATGCCGAGGTCCTTCATGAGCGCCACGTCGGCCGGGTAGCGGTGGTACTGGTCGCACGCGACCTCACCGTCGTCCTGGTTCAGGACGGCGCCCGGCACCTTCGCGAACACGTCCCAGACGGAGTCCTCGCGGCCGTCCGTGTGCGCGGCACCCTCGACCTGGTAGGCGGCCGTGGCCGCCCCCCAGAGGAAGCCCTCGGGGAAGGTGACGGTGCCGGACGCGTTGGCCGACGGCGCGGTGCGCGGTGCGCTCGGCGTGAACGGCAGGGCGGTCCCGGGCGCGGGCACGCGGACCGCGGCGGGGTCGGTCTTGAAGCTCTGGGTGAGCTCGCGGGTCATCTGGGTCATCCCTTCACGGCTCCCTGCATGATGCCTGCGACGAGCTGCTTGCCGACGAAGACGAAGATCACCAGCAGCGGCAGCGTCACGAGGAACACGCCGCCCATGACCAACGAGTAGTCCACGAAGTAGTTCGACTGCAGCGACTTTACGACGAGTGGCAGTGTCGGGTTCTCCGAGTTGAGCACGATCGACGGCCAGAAGAAGTTGGTCCACTGCTGGACGAACGTGAACAGGCCCAGCATCGCCGCCGCCGGCCGGGCGGCAGGCAGCGCGATGCTCCAGAACGTGCGGATCATCGACGCGCCGTCCACACGGGCCGCCTCGATGAGCTCGTACGGCAGCGACTCCGACAGGTACTGCGTCATCCAGAACACGCCGAACGCGGTGACCAGGGCCGGCACGATGACCGCCTGGAGCTTGCCGATCCAGTCGAGGTCGGTCATGAGGATGTACATGGGGATGACGCCGAGCTGCGTCGGCACCGCCATCGTCGCGATGACGAACACCAGCAGGGGGCCGCGCCCGCGGAAGCGCAGCTTCGCGAACGAGTACCCGGCCAGGGTGGAGAACAGCACGACCGACACCGAGACGAGGATCGCGATGATCAGCGAGTTCGCCAGGGCTTTCCAGAAGTTGATCTGGGTGGACTCGATGACGGTCCGGAACTGCGTGAACAGCGACAGGTCGGGGAGCCACTGCGGCACCGCGTTGCGTGAGATCTCGACCGGGTCGGACGAGCCGAGCAGCAGCGTGAAGTACAGCGGGAAGGCCGAGACGAGCAGCACGATCCCGAGCAGGGTGTAGACGATCCAGCCGGCGCGGCGGTTCGGACCGCCGGCGGCCTTCCGGGCCCGGCGGCGAGCGGCCGCCTTGGCGGCGCCCGCTCCCGCGGTCTGGGCGGTGACGGCGACGGAGCTCATGCGTTCCCCCTGGTGCTGCTCGTGCGGGTGGCCTTCCTGGCGGCGTCCGACGTCGAGATGCGCCGCGTGACCAGGAAGTTGACGAGGCCGATGAGGACGATCAGGAGGAACAGCAGCCAGGCGACGGCCGAGGCGCGCCCGAGACTGTGCTGGTCACCCCAGGCGAGGTCGTAGAGGTACACGACCGTGGTCATCCAGTTCTGGTCCGGGCCGCCGAGGCCGTACACGTCGAACATGCGGACCTCGTCGAAGATCTGCAGGCCGCCGATGGTCGAGGTGATGACGACGAAGATGATCGTGGCGCGGATCTGCGGCACCGTGATGGAGAAGAACTGGCGCACGCGGCCGGCGCCGTCGATCACGGCCGCCTCGTAGAGGTCGCGGGGAACGGCCTGCATCGCGGCGAGGAAGATCAGCGCGTTGTAGCCCGTCCAGCGGTAGTTGACCATCGTGGCGATGGCGAGGTGGCTGGCGAGCCGGTCGCCGTGCCAGGCGACCGGGTCCATCCCGACCACGCCGAGGATCGAGTTGATCAGGCCGTACTGGTCGGCGAACAGGCGCCCGAAGATCATCGACACGGCGACGGGCGCCACCACGTAGGGGATCAGCACGCCCATGCGCCAGAACGTCGCGGCGCGCAGGTTCTGGTCCAGCAGGGCGGCGATCGTGATCGCGACGATCACCTGGGGCACCGACGACAGCACGAAGATGGACAGCGTGTTGCCCAGGCTCTTCCAGAACGTGGGCTGCGCCAGCACGTCGGAGAAGTTCTGCAGGCCCACGAAGTCGCCCTGCCCGCCGAGCAGGCTCCAGTCGTGGACCGACACGTAGGCCGTGTACGCGAGCGGGAACAGGCCGGTCACCGCGAACAGGACGAAGAACGGTGAGATGTACAGGTAGGGCGAGAGCTTCACGTCCCAGCGGCCGAGCCGCTGGGAGAAGCCGAGCCGGCGCGGCTCGCGCCGCGGTGCACCGGAGCCCGGTGCCGATCGTTGAGGTGTCAGGACAGCCATGTCATCTTCCCGGTCTTCCGCCGCGTCGTCGTCGGGTGGTCACTTCCTGCGACGTGCCGGGCACCCAGGTCACGCGGGTGACCTGTGTGCCCGGCACGTCGGCGGTGCGGCTCAGGCGCTGTCGGCAGCGCCCGGGCCTGCGGTGTCGCTACGGGTCAGCCGAGGGCCGCGGCCTTCTCGACGGCCTCGTCCCACGCCTCCTCCGGGGACTGGGACTTGGTCAGGTCCACGCGGTTCAGCGCGTTGGTGACCTCGTCACGGATGGCGAAGTAGTGCGCGCCCTTGTACGGGGCACCCTCGATCGACTGCGCACGGGTGGAGAAGATCTGACCCACCGGGGCGTCGTTGAAGAACTCGTTGGTGAAGCTCTGGACGGCCTCGGACTCCTGCGCCTCGATCTGCGACGGGAAGGTACCCGAGGTCTCGAATGCCTTGGTCTGCTGCTCCGGAGCGGTCAGCCACGCGGCGAGCTCCTTGGCTGCCTCGGTGTGCTCGCCCGAGGCCGGCACGGTGAGGAACGAACCGCCCCAGTTGCCGCCGCCACCGGGGAAGACGTCGGCGATGTCCCAGCCCTCGATGCCACCGGAGTTCTGCTCGATCGGGCCCGTCATCCAGGCCGGGCAGAGCATCGTGGCGAAGGCGTCGGCCTGGAAGCCGGCGACCCAGTCGTCGCCCCACTGCTCGAGACCGGCCGAGAGGTCGCCGGACGACGCGGTGATCTCGTCGTAGATGTCCTTGACGTCGGTGTTCGTCGCGAGGTCGGTGGGCTCGCCCGTCTCCGGGTCCTCGAACGCGGCGGGGAGCTGGTTGATCATGCCCTGGAACGTGCCGGCGGCGCTGTCGTACCAGGCGGCGTCGGACTCCTTGACGAAGTCCTTGCCCACCTCGAAGTAGTCCTCCCACGTGGCGTCCTCGCCACCGAGCAGCTCCGCGACCTCCTCGCGGTCGGTCGGCAGGCCGGCCTCCTCGAACAGGTCGGAGCGGTAGCAGATGGCCTCCGGGCCGATGTCGGTGCCGTAACCGATCACCTTGCCGTCGGGCGTGGTGGCCTGCTGCACCTTCCAGTCCACCCAGCGGCCGTCGAGCTCCGGGTCGGCCAGGTCGGTGAACAGGTTGGGGTACTGCGAGAGCTCCGGCAGCCAGTCGACCTCGATGGCCTCGATGTCGGCCAGGCCCTCGCCGCCGGCGGCGAGCTTGGTGGTCATGTTGCTGCGTGCGTCGTCGGTCGTGGCGGCCTTGACGTGCTCGACCGTGACGTTCGGGTGCTCCTTCGTGTACTCGGCGAGCATCTCGTCCGTGTAGCCGAAGTCGTTGAACGTCGCGACCTTCAGGGTGATGGGGCCGTCCTCCTCGGCGGCCCCCTCGTCGGACCCGCCGCCGCAGGCGGTGAGCGCGAGGGCGACGGCGGCCACGCCGGCGGTCGCCTGGAGGGTACGGGCGACGGGGCGCCGCATGGGTCGGGTACTGCTCAGCACTGGGGACTCCCTTGTCGTGCGGTCTGGGTGCTACGGGTCGAGCTCGGCGCGGTCGCGTGCGGGCACGGCGGCGTACCGGTACTGGGAGCGCTTCCATACTCAGGTGTGGTAGCGCTCCCACGGGCACAGATCGTTGCGCCGCCCACCGTGTCGTGTCAAGGCGGGCAACGGGCGAACCTTGGTTCGGTCACTGCTTGATCCGGATGTCCCCGGTGCTCTGGACGGCCTGGTTCCAGGCGATCTCCGGGCTGTTGTTGCCGGCGTCGACGGCGGCCAGCGCGTTGTTGAGCTCGTCGCGGATCGCGAAGTAGTACGGGCCCTTGTAGGGCGCGCCGTCGATGGACTGGGCCCGCGCCGTGAAGATCTTGCCGACCGGGGCGTTGTTGAAGAAGGGGTTGACGTAGCCCTGGACGGCCTCGGAGTCCTGCGCCGCGATCTGCGACGGGAAGGCGCCCGCCGTCGTGAAGGCCGTGGTCTGCTGCTCGGGTGCGGTGAGCCAGGCGGCGAGCTTCTTCGCCTCCTCGGGGTACGCGCCGGCCGACGGGACGGCGAGGAAGGAGCCACCCCAGTTACCGCCGCCGCCGGGGAAGACGTTGGCCACGTCCCAGCCCTGCACGCCCGGGGAGTAGGACTCGATCGGACCCATCATCCAGCCCGGGCACAGCATGGTCGCGAAGGCGTCCTCCTGGAACCCGGCGGTCCACTCCGGGGTCCACTGCTCCAGGCCGGCCGAGAGACCGTCGGCGATGGCGCCGGTGATCTGGTCGTAGATGACGCGGACGTCGTTGTTGATGGCCAGGTCGGTCGGCAGCTGCGTCGCCGGGTCCTCGAACGCCGCGGGGAGCTGGTTGACCATGCCCTGGAACGTGCCGGTCGTGCCGTCGAACCAGGCCGCCTCGGACTGCGCCGTGAACTGGCGGCCCACCTCGAAGTAGCGCTCCCACGTCGCGTTCTTGCCGCCGAGCAGCTCCGCGACCTCCTCGCGGTCGGTCGGCAGGCCGGCCTCCTCGAACAGGTCGGAGCGGTAGCAGATGGCCTCCGGGCCGATGTCGGTGCCGTAGCCGAGCAGCTTGCCGTCCGGAGTGGTCGCCTGCGCCACCTTCCAGTCGACCCAGCGCTTGGTGACCTCGGGGTCCGTCAGGTCCTCGAAGAGGTCCGAGTGCTCCATGAGCTCGGGCATCCAGTCCACCTCGGCCGCGACCACGTCGGCGAGCTCGGAGCCGTCACCCGTGGTGAAGGCCTTGAGCATCTGCAGGCGGGCCTCGTCCGAGGTCGGCGCCACCACGTGCTCCACGGTGACGTTCGGGTTCTCCTCGGTGTACTTGGCGAGGAGCTCGTCCGTGTACCCGAAGTTGTTGAACGTCGACACCGTGAGGGTGATCGGACCGTCGGCGCCGCCGTCGCCCGCGGGGTCCTGCCCCAGGAGCGAGCCGCAGGCCGAGAGGGGCAGGACGACGACCGTCAGCGCGGCGAGGGCCGCGCGCCGGCGCGCGGTGCGACCTCGAACCGATCTGATGTTGCTGGGCACTGGGACTCCTCAGTGGTCAGGACGCATGCGTGTCACGTTGTGAGAGCGATATGAGAGCACAAAAATGCGCACATCAGACACGAATGTTCGCACAACGTCCCCGTGCGACGGCAGGGCCCCGATCCGGCATCCTCCGCACGGACCTCCGGAGCCGGCGGTCAGCTCGTCCCGCTGCGCCTGCCTGCCAGCCAGTCCCGGCCGGCCTCCGCCTCGGTCTCGAGCGTGGTGCGCACCGCCGAGACCGCGGCCTCCTCGATCACCGAACCGAACAGCGGCACCGTCGCCCGGACGTCGCCCGCGTAGGTCAGCCGCGTGCCGCCGTCGGGCTGCGTCGTGAGGTTCGCCGTGGCCGTGACGCGGACGGGCGCGCCCAGGATCTCGACGGCCACCGTGCCGGTGCGCCGGTCGTCGGACGCCGCCTCCCAGGCCTCCGCCTGCCGGATCTCCAGGTGCGCGCCGACGAAGGGGCGGGCCTGCACGGGGATGATGTCGGTCGGCAGGGTGCGCCGCACCACGACGGTGAATCCTGCGGCGGCGGTCCCGGTGACGTCCGCCTGCTCGACCACGCCGTTGACGGATCCGGTCGAACGCTGGGCGCGCCAGCGGACGAACGTCTCGTCGGCGAGCATCGCGGCGACGTCGTCGATGTTCGCGGGGAACGTCAGGTCCACTGTCAGGTGCACGGGCTTCCTCCTCGCGGCGACGGGGCATGCCGGTGGTGGAACTCTAACCGACGCGGTGCCCACGGCCCCCGGCGGGTACACGTCTGCCCCTCGGCAGGCCATGGCACGGTTCCGGCATAGGCTGGGGTGCGTGTCCGCGATGAGTGACCTGATCCTTGAGCACGCCGACCTCGAACCAGCAGACGTGGAGTGGCTGCACCTCCTGGTCGGCGACTGGCAGGTGGTCTCGGACCTCGCGTTCGCGGACCTGGTGCTGTGGCTGCCCACCGACGACGGGCGGTTCGTGGCGATCGCCCAGTGCCGCCCCTCGACGGGTGCGACGGTGCACTACGACGACATCGTCGGTTCCTTCGCCCCTGAGGGCCAGCGCCCGCAGCTCGCACGGGCGATGGACGAGGCCAAGGCGCAGCGCGCCCGCGAACCGCGCTGGTTCGGCGCGTACGCGGTGCGCGAGGAGGCGATCCCGGTGGTCCACAAGGACACGGCGATCGCGGTGGTCGCGCGGCAGACCAACCTCGGCTCGGGCCGTACGCCGTCGCGCCTGGAGCTGAACTACGTCGAGGCCGCCGACGACCTCGTGGCGATGATTCCCCGCGGCGAGTTCCCGCTGCCCAACGCGGCGACCGGCTCGCGCCGCGGCGCCCCGCGCGTGGGTGACGGCCTGATCCGGCTCAACTCCGAGGGCGAGGTCCTGTACGCGAGCCCGAACGCCCTGTCGTGCTTCCACCGGCTCGGCGTGATCGGCCCCCTCGTGGGGCAGTCGCTCGTCGAGGTGACGGCCGAGCTGGTGGAACAGCTCCAGCCCGTGGACGAGTCGCTGCCGCTCGTGGTGATGGGGCGCGCACCGTGGCGCACCGACATCGAGGCGCACGGGGTGTCGTTGTCGCTGCGCGCGATGCCGCTGACCGACCGCGGGCAGCGCATCGGGGCGGTGCTGCTGTGCCGCGACGTGTCCGAGCTGCGCCGTCGCGAGCGGGAGCTCATCACCAAGGACGCGACGATCCGTGAGATCCACCACCGGGTCAAGAACAACCTGCAGACCGTGGCCGCGCTGCTGCGGCTCCAGGCGCGGCGCATGGACGTGCCCGCGGCCAAGGAGGCGCTGGAGGAGGCGATGCGGCGCGTGTCGACGATCGCCCTGGTGCACGAGAGCCTGTCGCAGACCCTCGACGAGCAGGTCGAGCTCGACGACATGGTGGGCCGGGCCCTGCGGCTGACGGCCGACGTGGCCTCGGCGGGTACGTCCGTGCGCACGGTGCGCACCGGATCGTTCGGCATGGTGCCCGCGCAGGACGCGACGCCGCTCGCCCTGGTGCTCACGGAGCTGGTCACCAACGCGGTGGAGCACGGGTTCGTCGGCCGGTCCTCGGGCACCGTCGAGATCGGCGTGGAGCGGGACAACGCCGACCTGCGTGTGATCGTCGCGGACGACGGCGTGGGCCTGCCGCAGAACGGCGGCAGCGGCGGGCGGGGCCCGGGCAGCGGCCTGGGGACGCAGATCGTGCGGACGCTCGTCACCAACGAGCTCGGGGGGACCATCGAGTGGTCCGCCCGCGAGGGTGGCGGTACGCAGGTCGAGCTGCAGCTCGTGCTGCGGGCGACCGACGGGGCCGGGAAAGACGTGAGCCGCGCCTGAGCGGAGGGGGAGTGCTCAGGCGCGGCTCACACAGAGCGTCGCGGGGTGTCAGCCGGCGCGGCGGGCGCGGGCGGTGCGGCGCTTGAGCGCGCGGCGCTCGTCCTCACTCATACCGCCCCAGACGCCGGCGTCCTGGCCGGACTCGATCGCCCACTTGAGGCAGGTGTCGACGACGTCGCAGCGACGGCACACGGCCTTCGCCTCCTCGATCTGCAGCAGGGCGGGGCCCGTGTTGCCGATCGGGAAGAACAGTTCGGGGTCCTCTTCGAGGCATGCTGCGCGGTGGCGCCAGTCCATGGTCACGTACTCCTTGGAAGGAACTACCCGCCGTCCGGCTCGCCACGTGGGAGCATCGTCGTCGTGCGTGTGGGGCGCTCAGTTCTGGGGTGGATCGTTTTCCGATCCCTGGCGCCAGCGGCGACCGACGGGGGTCTGTTCGAGGTGTGTGTGGATTGCTGCATCTAGGTTCACACGCTCGTGAACGCTCGCACAAGGGGTTACGGCGAAGTTTCTCGATCGTGAACCCTGAGGTATCCGTCACACTATTGTGAATTGCCCGCCCACCAGTATCCTAGTCCGTCGTGCCCGTACTGAAAGCCTTTTTCGCACCTCGTGTTCCGGCGTTTCTCCGTGCCCTCGTGATCGGCGTGGTCGTTGAGGTGATCGGCCTCCTGGCATTCGCCGTGGTGTTACTTGGTGAACTCCTTACGGGTGGTTCCACGTCGGTGGGAGTGAGCCTCTTTCTCGTTGTGTTCCTCCTGGGTGTCGGCTGGGTTCTCGTGGTGTCCGCCCGTGCACTTCTGATCGGCCGGCGTTCGGGTCGCGGACCCGTCGTGACCTGGCAGCTCTTCCAGATCATCGGGTCGGTCGCGGCCATCGGGAGCGGCACCGGCATCGCGGTGGCGGGCGGCTGGGTCGCCCTGCTGATCGCCGTCGCGGTCGGTGTCCTGCTCATGACGCCGTCCGTGGTCGCGGCGACGTCGGAGACCGGCTCCGCCGACTGACCGGCGGACCGGTCAGGGGCTCGAGTACCTGGCACAGCACCGGGCCTGCGCGACCGCACCAGGCGGCTCGGCCGGGCGGACCGCCCGTCCCGGCGAGCGGCACGGGTGCGCCCAGCACGACGTCGGCCGCGCGGTCGGTGCCCAGCAGCACGAGCCTCGGCCCCACGCGGGCCGCCAGGCCGCCCACCGACGGGCCGTCGGCGGACAGCGCGAACGCGGCGCCGGAGCGCAGCGCCGCCGCCGGGAGCGCGCCGCGTACTTCCTCCGCGCCGTCCACGACGACGAGGGTGCGCGCGGCGCCCGCAGAGTCGGGCGACCCGCCGGACAGCATCTTCGCCAGGCCCCCGGCATCGTCCGGCTCGTGGGTACCGCCGTAGCCGGGACGGTCGCGCAGCGCGGCGAGACCTGCGGCGTCACGGGTGACGGCGTGCACCGTCCAGCCCCGGTCCAGCGCGGCGAGCGCGACCGTGACGAGCGCCGTGGTGCGCCCCGAACGTGCCCGGCCGAGCACCGCCAGGTGCCCGTCGGCCGGATCCCAGACCACCGTCGTGCGGCGCTGGTGGTCCGGGTCGTCCCCGAGGGCGACCACGAGGCCATGGCGGTCGCGCCGGCTGCGGGGCGGGAGATCGGCGACGGTGGCCCGCCGTGGCAGCGCCGGGAGCCAGGGCGGGTCGCTCGGTCCCTGGCCCAGGGTGGCCGCCGCCTGCCGGGCCGTGTCGACCACCAGCGTCGCGGAGTCCGGCGCGATCGCCCCGGGTGCTGTGCGGCTGCCCCCGACCGTGTGCCTGCCGGGGTCGTCGGGCCCGGCCAGGGGGCGGCCGGCACCGGCCGGGGCGCGGCGGACCAGCGGCATCTCGGGCGGGACCGCCGCGCCCGCGTGCGCGCACTGCAGCACCACGGGCGGCGCCGATCCCAGACGGAGCACCGCCCGGCCCGGGAACGTGGCGGGCAGATGGGCCGCGACCGGGTCGTCGAGCACGTCACGCGACTCCAGCGGGTCGGTGACCCGGAGCGCGACCCGCGCGCTGACGTTGGCCCGGAGGTCCGGTCCCACGGCCCCGCCCGGTCGCTGGGTCGCGAGCACCAGGTGCACCCCGAGCGACCGCCCCTGGGCGGCGGCACGCAGGAGGGCGGGCAGGAACTCGGGCAGGTCGTCGGACAGGGCGCGGAACTCGTCGATCACCACCACGAGGCGGGGGAGCGTCCCACGCGGTAGCGCAGCGACGTCGGGCACACCGTGGGCGGCCAGGATGCGCTCGCGGCGCCGCAGCTCGGCCCGCAGGCCGGCCAGGGCCCGCCCGGCGAGGCCGGGGTCGAGGTCCGTCACCTGGCCCACGACGTGCGGCAGGCCGGAACACGCCCCGAGGCTCGCGCCGCCCTTGAAGTCCACCAGCAGGAGGGCCAGGTCGGCGGGCGGCCGGGTCAGCGCGAGGCCGAGCACGAGCGTCTGGAGCAGCTCCGACTTGCCCGACCCCGTGGTGCCCGCGACGAGCAGGTGGGGTCCGTCCCGGACCAGGTCGAGGCGGACCGTCGTACCGTCGGCGCCGACACCGAGCGGCACCGCCCAGCCGTGCGCACCGGCCCACCGCCTCGCGAGGGCGCTCGGGTCCGGCGTCCGGGGGAGGCCGTGCACCACGGCCAGAGGGACGACCACGGGCAGGCCGTCGCCCGGCGCCAGAGGGGTCCGGCCGAGCCGGGCCGCTCCCGCGAGCAGCCGGGCCAGGTGCTCGGCCCAGTCGGCGCCGACCCCCACGAGAGGCACGGTCCGTGTCGCGCCGTCCGGCCCGGTGATCCGGACCCGGCGGGCGTCGAGCACGCGCACGACGGCGCGGCAGCCCGCCGGGACGGTGCCGACCGACACGACGAGCCCGGGCCGGGATGCGGCGTCGGCGGGCCCTGGCCGGGGTGCGGCGTCGGCGGGCCCGGCCGGGCCGTCCGTCACGAGCACCAGCGGGCCGCCGGGTGGTAGCCAGCGGACCCAGGACCAGCCCGGGGCGTGACCCCGCAGCAGCACCCGCGCCCCGCGGACGGCGAGGCGCGCGACGAGCGCGCGGGCGACGGCCCGTGCGGCGTCCGGGGGTCCGAGCACGGCGACCGTGCCGTCGTGCAGGAGTCGTTCCCACGGGTCGTCGTGCGGTGCCGTCAGGAGGTGCGCGCCGGGCCCGGGTGCCATGTCGAGCGGGCCGGTGGGCTGCGCCACGCCGGGGGAGGTCACGGCCCAGGCCTGCCGGGCCGTGGCCCAGGCGCCCGGCGAGACGTGGAGTGCGGCGTGGGCGTAGGCGAGGAGCGCGGCGGGCCCCGGCAGCGGACCAGGACGGCCCGGAGCGGCGGGCGGGGCGGCGCCGCGGCGTCGGGCCTGGCGGAGCTGGGGTACCGCCACAACCAGGCTGAGCAGCGAAAACGCCGCCAGGAGCGGCTGGCGGAGGGCAGCGGCGAGGCCGAGCGACGCCACCACGGGCAGCAGGGGATACAGCCACGGCACCCCGCGGTCCGCGGCGTCCGCCCGGGGCGTGAGCCAGGTGGCGGGACCGCCCGACCGGCGCACCACGGACCGACCGCCCTTTCGCCCCCAGGCACGCAGCGCGGCGAGCAGTCCCGGGGCACCGGTGACCGTCCCGGCGTCGGACCCGGTGACGCGGGCGACGAGCCAGGGTGAGCCGGCGCCGGTCAGAGGGCCCGCCGGGGGCGGGGCCTCCGGCGCGCCGGGGCGTTCCGCCCTGATGACCGCACCGGGCAGCAGCGGACGCTCGCCCACGACCCGGTCGTCGGCCAGCCGCTCGCCGTCGACGGACAACGGGGCGTGCCGCAGCTCCGGGCGGCGGGTCAGGGCCGCGAGGTCTGCGCGCAGCTCGCCCAGCCGGGCGCCGGGACGCAGCAGCACGTCCTCGCCGGGGTGGACGGTCACCCGCACGGCGTCGGCGGGGGCCAGGGTTCGGGTCATGTCGTCCAGCCTCGCGCGGTGCGTCGCGGTGCCCCGGACGAGGTGGGGAGACCTGTGCACGACCCCGGTTTCCACAGGGGTCTCGTCGCGCTCGCTACGGCACAACCCCTGGGTGAGTGCCCCTACCCGGGGCCGACGAGGCGTACGACCAGGGGATGACGCGATGGGTGAAGGATCAGGCCGACGCCCGATGTACCCGGTGCCGGCGTCTCCGTAGGTTCAGTGGTGCCGGCCGTACCGGGGTCCACCCGGGAAGGCCGGACCACTTCCGGCCGGCGGCCGGGGCACGGTGCCCCGGCCGCCGCACCCGGCGCGAGCCGCCACCGGCGGTCCGCTGGCGCGGCCGGCCGTGCGCGGCGAGCGCGAACGGCCGGCAGCACCCCGCAGCGACGATCCGTCCCGCAGGAACGAACCGAGGAGAATCACGTGGACACCACTGTGTACGTCCCGGCCGGTCACCCGGCCCCGGCCCCGGGCGGTGCCGCCCGTGCCGTGCGGGCCCGTTCCCTGACCAAGACCTACGGCCGTGGCCAGGCCGTGGTCCAGGCCCTGGACGGCGTGGACGTCGACTTCGAACAAGGCCGCTTCACCGCGATCATGGGCCCCTCCGGATCCGGCAAGTCCACCCTCATGCACCTGCTGGCCGGACTCGACTCCGCCACCAGCGGACACGCCTACCTCGGCACCACCGACATCACCACCCTCAACGACAAAGCCCTCACCCACCTGCGCCGCGACCGCATCGGCTTCGTCTTCCAGCAGTTCAACCTCCTGCCCATGTTCACCGCCGAACAGAACATCACCCTCCCGGTCGAGCTCGCCGGCGGCCGCATCGACCACACCTGGCTGACCACCCTCGTGGACACCCTCGGCCTGACCGGACGCCTGACCCACCGCCCCGGAGAGCTCTCCGGCGGACAACAGCAACGCGTCGCCATCGCCCGCGCCCTGATCGCCCAGCCCGACGTCGTCTTCGCCGACGAACCCACCGGCAACCTCGACTCCCGCTCCGGCGCCGAGGTCCTGTCCTTCCTGCGCCGCTCCGTGCGCGAGCTGGGCCGCACCATCATCATGGTCACCCACGACCCCTCCGCCGCCGCCTACGCCGACCGCGTCGTCCTGATCGCCGACGGACGCATCGCCGGCGACATCACCGACCCCACCCCCGAATCCGCCATGGCCGGCCTCGACGCCCTGCGCACCCTCGAACCCGCCATCACCACCACCCGAACGGGCGCGTGATGACCACCCCCACCACACCCACCACCCGCCACCCCACCGCACGCCTCACCCTCGCCCAGATGCGCCGCAGCACCGGACGCCTGATGTCCGCGGGGGTTGCGATCACGATCGGCACCGCCTTCGTCGCGGCCACGCTGCTGGTCGGCAACGTCATCACGGGCACCACCTACGACCAGGTCGCGGCCCAGTACGCCGACTCCGACCTCGTCGTGTCCGACGACTCCGGCAGCCTCACGCCTGACGACGTCGACGCCGCGCGCGCCGTCGCGGGCGTCGCGGCGGCCGACGCGGTCCGGTCCGCCTTCACGGAGCTCAACCACGGCGGCCGGTCGATCTACCAGTCGCTCGTGGCCCAGCCCTCCGACCCGCGGCTCTCGCCGCTGGAGCTCGCGGACGGCGCGTGGCCGGCGGCCCCGGCCGACATCGCCCTGCCGGTGGACGCCGCCGAACGCCTCGGCCTCGCCGTGGGCGACACCGTCTCCTCCACCCGCTGGGTCACCGACGACGAGCCGACCGCCGCGCAGGACGGCACCGAGTACCACGACAGCCGTGAGGTCACGCAGGAGCTGACGGTCTCCGGCCTCGTCGACGACCCCCACCAGGCCTACGCGCTGAGCGGCGGGATGGGCGTCATCACCCCCGCGGCCATGGACCAGCGTCTCGCCGACGAGCTGGAGCCCGGAGCGACCGAGGCGTACCCGGCGATCGTCGTCGCGCTCGACGAGCCCGGCGACCGGGCCGCGCTCGAGGCGGCCCGCGACGCGCTGGCCGCGGCCGTGCCGGCGGCCGGCGACGTCATGACGACGCAGGAGTACGCCGAGGACGCCGTCGCGGGCATGTCGGGCGGCCAGAACATCGTCTTCCTCGTGTTCGTGCTGGCCTTCGCGGGCGTGGCCCTCGTGGTCGCGGGACTCGTCATCGCCAACACGTTCCAGGTGCTGGTCGCGCAGCGGTCCCGCACCCTGGCGCTGCTGCGCTGCATCGGGGCCGGCACCGGTCAGCTCTACCGCAGCGTGCTGCTGGAGGCCGTGCTCCTCGGTGTCCTGGCCTCGTTGGCCGGGGTGCTGCTCGGGAGCCTGCTGGTCCAGGCCGGGCTGCTGGTCGCGCCGTCGTTCGACCTCGGCGTGCCGCTGCCGGAGACCATCACCCTGAGCGCGTCCGTCGTGCTCCTGCCGCTCGCCGTGGGCGTGCTCGTGACCCTGGTCGCGGCGCTCACCCCGGCACGGGCCGCCGCCCAGGTTGCCCCGCTCGCCGCGCTGCGACCGTCGGACGCGCCGTCGCTGCGCGGCGCCGGCCGGTTCCGGGCGGTGGTGTCCGGGCTCGCCACGTTCGGCGGGCTCGCCGTCCTGGCCGGCGGCGTGGTCCTCGGTGCGGCCGGCCGCGCCGACATCGGCGTGCTGGCGGCCGTGCTGGGCGGCTCCGTGTCGCTGATCGGCGTCATCGTCGGTGCGGTGTTCTGGCTGCCCCGGGTCGCCGGCGGCATCGGCCGCCTCGTCGCCTCGGCCGGGCCCGCCGCCCGGCTCGCGGCGGCCAACACCCAGCGCAACCCGCGCCGGACGGCGGCCACGGCCACCGCGCTGCTGATCGGCGTCACGCTGGTCTCGATGATGACCACGGGCGCCGCGAGCGCCCGCGTCACCATGGACGACGAGCTCGACGCGCAGTACCCCGTCGACCTCCAGGTCGCGGCCACGTCCACCGACGACGCCGGGAACCCCGCCGTCCTCCCCGGTGCCGTGACCGACGCCGTCGAGGGCGTGGCCGGCCTGCGCGCCGTGGCCGAGGTGACCACGCTCGTCGCCGACGTCGCCGGTGACACCGGGTCCTCCGTCCTGCCGGTCGTCGCCGCGACCCCCGAGGCGTTGTCGTCGGTGCTGAGCACGCCGGACGCCGTCGCCCCGCTGCGGGGCGGCACGCTGCTGCT
Organism: Promicromonospora sp. NPDC052451; assembly: GCF_044547525.1. NCBI lineage: Bacteria > Bacillati > Actinomycetota > Actinomycetes > Micrococcales > Promicromonosporaceae > Promicromonospora > Promicromonospora sp. NPDC052451. The sequence continues at coordinate 69,287 of NZ_JBIUAP010000005.1, read as the reverse complement.
GCCCGAGCAGGTGGCCGAGGACTACGGTCTGGCGGGCCGCGGCACCATCACGCTCACGGGCCCGGCCGGCGAGGTGACCCTCGACGTGGTCGGCAGCGACCTGCGGACCCGGCAGGCGTACCTGACGCCGCTCGACCTCGCCGGGTTCACGCCGGACGTGGGCGCGAACGCCCTGTGGGCGGCCGTGGCCGAGGGCAACGACCCCGTCGACGCGCTCGCGGACGTGCAGGACGCCGTCGCCGCGACCGAGGAGCCCGTGGAGGTGACCGGCGCCGCCGTCGAACGGCAGTCGTTCCAGCAGGTGATCGACGTGATCCTGGGCGTCGTGGTGGGGCTGCTCGCCGTGGCCGTGGTGATCGCGCTGATCGGTGTGGCCAACACGTTGTCGCTGTCCGTGATCGAGCGCACGCGGGAGAACGCGATGCTCCGCGCGATCGGGCTGTCGAAGGGGCAGCTGCGGGCGACGCTCGCGGTCGAGGGGATGCTCATCGCCGGTGTGGGTGCCGTGCTGGGCGTCCTGCTGGGCCTGGTCTACGGGTGGGCGGGCGCCACGGCGGCCCTGGGCAGCATCGGCGAGGTGCCGGTCGTGGTGCCGTGGGCCGAGGTGGCGGTGATGCTCGGCGTCGCTCTCGTCGCGGGCTTGATCGCCTCGGTGGTACCGGCTCGCGCGGCGGTCCGTACCCGCCCCGTCGCGGCGCTGGCGGCGGAGTAGGCCGACCATGGCCACCGGCACGGCCAACTCTCCGTCCGTCCGCCTCGCCCTCGGGCAGATGCGCCGCAGCGTGGGCCGTCTGGCCGCCGCGGGCACCGCCGTCGTCATCGGCACCGCGTTCGTGACCGCCACGCTGCTGGCGGGCGGGATCGTCACCCGCACCACGTACGAGCAGGTGGCCGCGCAGTACGCCGACGCCGACCTCGTCGTCTTCGACAGCGCCGGCACCCTGACGCGGGCCGACGTCGAGGCGGTGCGGGCGGTCGACGGCGTGGCCGCGGCGGACGGGCTGCGCGGTACCTACGCGGAGCTCAACCACGACGGGCGGACGGTGTACCAGTCGCTGCTGGCGGCGCCGTCCGACCCGCGGCTCTCGCCGCTCGTGCTCGCCCGCGGGACGTGGCCCGACCGGGCCGACCGCATCGCGCTGCCCGTGGACGTCGCGCGGCTCTTCGGCGTCGGCGTCGGTGACACGGTCTCCTCGACCCGCTGGCTGCCGGGCGCCAAGCCGGCCATGGACGAGAACGGCCCGGAGCACGACGGCGGCCGGGCGGGTGCCGAGCGGCTGACGGTGTCCGGCCTGGTCGAGGACCCGCTGCGGGCCTACGCGGCGAGCGGCGGTGTCGCCGTCGTCTCGCCGGCCGCGCTGGAGCGGAGGCTCGCGAGCGAGGCGGGCGGGACGGTGCCGGGCCTGCGGACCGTGGTGGTCGCCCTCGCCGAGCCGGCCGGGGCAGCGGCCGTCGCGGCCGCGCGGGACGCGCTCGTGGCGGCCGTGCCGTCGGCGACCGGCGTGACCACGCCCGAGGCCTATGCCGAGGACGTGGTCGCGGGGATCTCGGACGGTCAGAACATCATCTTCCTCGTCTTCGTCCTGGCGCTGGCGGGCGTGTCCCTCGTGGTCTCCGGCCTGGTCATCGCCAACACGTTCCAGGTGCTGGTGGCCCAGCGTGCGCGGACCCTGGCGCTGCTGCGGTGCGTCGGCGCGAGCACCGGCCAGGTCTACCGCACCGTGCTGCTGGAGGCGGCGGTGGTCGGCGTCGTCGCATCGGTCGTGGGGCTGGTCGCCGGGTCCCTGTTCGTGCAGGCGGGTCTGCTGGTCGCGCCGGCCTTCGACCTCGGCGTGGCGCTGCCCCGGACGATCTCGCTGAGCGCGCCCGTGCTGCTCCTGCCGCTCGCCGTGGGCCTGCTGGTCACCCTCCTGGCGGCGCTGGCGCCCGCGCGGGCCGCCTCCCGGGTGGCCCCGCTCGCGGCGCTGTCCCCGGACGTCCGGCCCGACCCCCGCGGGGTCGGCCGTGCCCGGTCGGCGTTCGCGGGGATCGCGGGCGTGGGCGGGCTGGCGCTGCTGGTCGCCGGGGTCGCCCTCGGGATGTCGGGCCGGATCGACGTCGGGCTGTTCGCCGCGGTGCTCGGCGGGTCCATGTCGCTCGTGGGCGTCGTCGCGGGCTCGGTCTTCTGGCTGCCGCGGGTCGCGGCCGGGCTCGGCCGCCTGGTGGACGTCGCCGGGCCCGCGGCGCGCCTGGCCTCGGCCAACGCGCTGCGCAACCCGCGTCGCACGGCGGCGACCTCCACCGCGCTGCTCGTCGGCGTCACCCTGGTCTCGATGATGACGACGGGCGCCGCGAGCGCCCGCGTCACCATGGACCACCAGCTCGACTCGCGGTTCCCGGTCGACCTCCAGGTCGCGGGCCTGACACCGGCCCTCGGCGTGGGCGCGCCGGTGCGGACCGCCCTGGACGGCGTCGACGGCGTGCGGTCCACGGCCGAGGTCACCACCCTGTCCGCCCGGCGGGCCGACGGCGGGGCGCGCGTCCCGGTCGCCGCCGTCGACCCGGAGGCACTGCGGTCGGTGCTGAACACGCCGGGCGACGCCACCCGGCTCCGGCTCGGTGTCGTCGTGGTGCCGGAACGGGTCGCGACCGCGCACGGGCTGCAGGGCCGGGACACCCTGACGCTGAGGGGAGGCGCGGGCACGGTGACGCTGGACGTCGTGCACACCGGCACGCTCTCGGACCGGGCCTACCTGACGCCGCAGGACCTCGCGGCCTTCGCCCCGGGCCGGGCCGCCGACCAGGTCTGGGCCGGCGTCGACGACGACCACGACGCCGCCGCGGTGGTCGCGGCGGCGCAGCGGGCGGTGTCCGCCACGGGCGAGGCGGTGTCCGTGACCGGGATCGTCGCGGAGCGGGACTCCTACCAGCGGATCGTCGACGTGATCCTCGGGATCGTGGTGGGGCTGCTCGCCGTGGCCGTGGTGATCGCGCTGATCGGCGTGGCCAACACGCTGTCGCTGTCCGTCGTGGAGCGCACGCGGGAGAACGCCGTGCTGCGGGCGATCGGTCTGTCCAAGGCGCAGCTGCGGGCCACCCTCGCCATCGAGGGCATGGTGATCTCCGGGGTGGGTGCCGTGCTCGGCATCGTGCTGGGCCTGGTCTACGGGTGGGCGGGCGCCGCGACCGCGCTGTCGACGCTGGGCGAGGTGCCGCTGGTGGTCCCGTGGCCGGCCGTCGGCACGGTCGCCGTGACCGCGCTGGTGGCAGGCCTGGTCGCGTCGGTGGCCCCGGCCCGTGCGGCCACCCGCACGGCACCGGTCACGGCGCTGTCGGCCCGCTGAGGGGCGGCCGCCCGGGAGGTGCGCCTCGGGAGGCTCGGTTCGGGAGGCTTGGTTCGGGACGTCAGGTACCGGGGCGGACCAGGCCGGTCTCGTAGGCCGTGACCACGGCTTGGACGCGGTCGCGGGCGTCGAGCTTGGCCAGGATGCGGCCCACGTGGGTCTTGACCGTCGCCTCGGCCACGAACAGGTCTGCGGCGATCTCCGTGTTCGACCGTCCCCGCGCCATGAGCACCAGGACCTCGCGCTCGCGGCCCGTCAGGCCCGCCAGCGCCTCCTGCTGGCCTGCGGCCTCCTCCGGCGGCAGCGTGGTGACCAGGCGTTCCATGAGCCGCCTCGTGGACGACGGCGCGATCACCGCGTCCCCCTGGTGCACCGTGCGGATCGCGGTGAGCAGCTCCTCCGGCTGGGCGTCCTTGAGCAGGAAGCCGCTGGCCCCGGCCCGGATCGCGTCGAGCACGTACTCGTCCAGGTCGAACGTCGTCAGCACCACCACGCGGGGGTCGCCCGCGGCGGCGCGGCCGCCGTCGGCCAGGAGCGCCCGCGTGGCGGACAGCCCGTCCATCCCCGGCATGCGTACGTCCATCAGCACGACGTCGGACGCCGTCGCGCCGAGCAGGCGCAGCGCGTCCCGGCCGTCGTCGGCCTCGACCACCACCTGGAGGTCGGGCTGCGAGTCGATGACCATGCGCAGGCCCGCGCGGACCAGGGGCTGGTCGTCGACCAGCGCGACGCGCACGGGTCCGTCGGGGGTACCGGTGGGCTGGGTCATCGTGCTCCTCGTGTGTCGTGCAGGTCGGTGCTGGGGGTGTCACGGGTCGGGTGGTCGTTCGGGTCGCCGGGGTCGCCGGTAGCGCCGGGGGCGGGGCCGCCGGCCTCGGCGTCCGCCGTGCCCGGGGAACCCGTGGTGCCCGGGGAGCTTGCTGTGCCCGGGGAGCCCGCGGCGTCCGCGGCGTCCGCGGCGTCCGCGGTGCCCGCGGCGTCCGCAGGGTCGGCCGGGGCCGGCCGCTCCGGTGCCGGGTCCCGGGGCGCCGCGTCGCCCGGGGAGTCGGGGACGGCCGCCCCCGCGTCCCGGCCAGGTTCCTCGCCCGTTCCCGCGTCGAACGAGCTCACGGACGCCCGCGGGATCGGCACCACGAACCGGACCGAGAAGCCGCCGCCCCGGCGGGGCCCCGCCGAGAGCGTGCCACCGAACATCTCGGCGCGCTCGCGCATGCCGAGCAGGCCGTACCCCGGGGCGGGCGCGGGCTCGTCGGGGGCGGCGGAGCCGTCGGCCGCCAGGCCGCGGCCGTCGTCGTCCACGCGCAGCTCCACCTCCTCCTCGCCCCAGCGCACCAGCACGGTGACGGCGGGCCGGGGGCCGGCGTGCTTGCGCACGTTGGTGAGCGACTCCTGGCAGACGCGGTACAGGGTGAGCCCCACGCCGGGCGGCAGCCGGCGCTCCACCCCGACCCGGGCCCAGGAGACCCGCATGCCGTCGTCGCGGGCCTGCTCGACGAGCCGGCCGATGTCGGCGGCGTCGGGCTGCGGGCGCAGCGGGGCGGCCGTGCCAGGGGTCTCGGCGCGGCCGGCTGCCGTGCCGCCCGAGGTGCCGGGACGAGTGCGTGCGCCGGGGTCGGCTGCCGGGACGCGGCCCGGGCCGGCCGCCGGCCCCCCGCTCGCGCGCACGCCGGAACCCCGGGCCGGCGCGTCGTCGGGCGCGACCAGCCCCAGCGGGGTCATGGTGCTCGGCTGGTCGTCGCGCAGCACGCCGAGCAGCCGCCGCATGTCCGCCAGCGCGGCCCGCCCTGTCTCGGCGATGGTGCCCAGCGAGCGCTGCGCGGCCGCGGGGTCGGCGACGGCGGCGTACCGACCGCCGTCGGCCTGGGCGATGATGACGGACAGGGAGTGGGCCACGATGTCGTGCATCTCGCGGGCGATGCGGGCGCGCTCGGCGGCGGTCGCGATCTGCGCCTGCTGGTCGCGCTCGATCTCCAGGCGTTCGGCGCGGTCGCGCATGGCCAGGAGCATCGTGCGGCGCGAGCGGCGCACCAGGCCGAACGCGAAGGACGCCGCGAGGATCGCCAGCGTGGGGACGGTCAGGAACAGGCTCTCGGGGGCCACCGCGACCGAGAGGCCGAGGGCCACCGCGCCGATCACGGCCAGGCCGGCGGCCGTCAGGTAGGCCCGCCGGGAGCCGTAGACCGTGACGCAGTAGACCGACACGACCACGACGGCGTCGGCGGCGATGACCGGGAGGTCGAACACCCACAGCTGCACCATGCAGGCGACGAAGACGGCGGCGGCCGAGGTGAAGGGGCGCGTGCGGCACCAGGGGAGCGGGGCGAGCACCAGGAGCGAGGCCACGACGATCGACGTGGGGTCGAAACGGTGGGCGTAGAGGGACAGTGCACCCGGTATCGCCACGAGGGCCGCCAGAAGGGTGAGCCCGAGGTCCATGAGGAACCGATACCGTTCCGACCACTGTGCCCACCGCTCGTACCACCCCATGCAGGTCAGCGTAGGTCGAACCGTTGCGCGGGCGCGTCATACCGTGGTAGCACTTGCGCCATGGCTACCTCAGCCGAAAGGATTCGGTGGGCGGTCATCACATCGGTGTCAGGATGGCGCCGTAGCGTCGGTTATGCCCTACGATGGCGAAATGACTCACGTACTCCTAGCCGAGGACGACCCGGCCATTGCCGAGCCGTTGGCACGAGCGCTCTCCCGTGAGGGTTACGACGTCGTCGTGCAAGGAACCGGCAAAGGTGCGATCGAGAGCTCGACCGGTGCGGACATCGTCGTTCTGGACCTGGGCCTTCCCGACATGGACGGGCTCGATGTCGCGCGCGAGATCAGGGCCAACGGCCTCACCGTGCCCGTCCTGGTGCTGACCGCCCGCGCCGACGAGGTCGACCTCGTCGTGGGCCTCGACGCCGGGGCCGACGACTACGTCACCAAGCCGTTCCGCCTGGCCGAGCTCCTCGCGCGCGTGCGGGCGCTGCTGCGCCGCTCGCACGGCGAGACCGGCGAGGAGGAGGAGCTGCACGCGCAGGACGTCCGCGTCGACGTCTCCGCGCACCGCGCGTTCCAGGGCGACCGCGAGCTGCACCTGACCACCAAGGAGTTCGACCTGCTGCGCGTGCTCGTGCAGAACGCCGGCTCCGTGGTGGTCCGGGACACCCTCATGCGCGACGTCTGGGGCTCGGACCCGGTCGGATCGACCAAGACCCTCGACATGCACGTGTCGTGGCTGCGCCGCAAGCTCGGCGACGACGCGAACGCGCCGCGCTACGTCTCCACGGTGCGCGGTCTCGGCTTCCGCTTCGAGATCGGGGCGAGCTAGCCAGATGCGCGCCCGCGTACTGCAGGCGACCATCGCCGCGGTGGCGGTAGCCGTCCTGCTCCTGGGCATCCCGCTCGCGATCTTCGGTGCCCGGTACATCTACGACCAGGAGGTCCAGCGGGTCGAGACCCGGGCGCAGGACCTGCTGACCTCTGCCGTCAACTCCTACGAGCGCAACCGCTCGGCCGCCGAGGCCGGCTTCGTCGACCAGTCCGTGCTGGACCGGGCCGTCCAGCCGCAGCCCAACGACATCGTCGCGTACGTGACGGTGAACCAGCCGAACGGCGAGCAGCTCGTCTCGGGCGAGCCCGTGGTCGGTGCCACCATCGACCGGGGGCTCGCCTCCGAGGAGCAGCCCGTCATGGGCGTGGTCATCTCCGTGTCGGCCTGGCCTGCGTACATCAAGGCGATCAACGTCGTGGTGCTCGTCGTGTTCGGCAGCGTCGGAGCCTTCGCCGCTGGTGCCGTGACGGCCGCGTGGCAGGCCAACCGGCTGGCACAGCCCTTCGTGTACCTGGCCGCCTCGGCGGAGCAGCTCGGCGCGGGACAGGTGCGCCCTCGGCTCGACCCCTCCGGCGTCGAGGAGATCGACCTGGTGGCGGCCGAGCTCGCCCGCAGCTCCGACCGGCTCGCGGCCCGGCTCGCAGTGGAACGGCAGTTCACCTCCGACGCCTCGCACCAGCTCCGCACACCGCTCACCGCGCTGACGATGCGCCTGGAGGAGATCACGCTCACCTCCAGCGAGCCCGAGGTGCAGGAGGAGGCCCGGATCTCGCTCGAGCAGGTCGAGCGGCTGGTCGGCGTGGTCGACGACCTGCTCGCCCGGTCGCGGCGCGCGCAGGGCGGTACCACGGAGTCCGTCGACGTCGCGGTGCTGTTCCTCCAGCAGGAGGAGGAGTGGCGCGAGTCGTTCGAACGGGCCGACCGCCACCTGAACGTCGAGGACTCCGGCGGGGCACGCGTCCTGGCCACCCCGGGTGCCCTGGCGCAGGTGCTGTCCACCCTGCTGGAGAACTCGCTCAAGCACGGCGGCGGCACCACCACGCTGCGGATCCGCGAGGGTCAGCGGGGGGCCATGGCCATCGAGGTCACGGACGAGGGCGAGGGCGTGCCCGAGGACATGGCGGGCAAGATCTTCGAGCGTGGCGTCACGTCCGGTGCCGGCACGGGTCTGGGTCTCGCCCTGGCACGGGACCTCGTCGCGGCCGACGGCGGCAACCTCCAGCTCACGCAGCGCACGCCCCCGGTGTTCTCGGTGTTCCTGTCGGGCGTGCCCAAGACCCTCGACCCGCACCAGGTGCTGCCGGTCGGATCGAAGATCTCGACCCTCGGTCAGAAGAAGGGCCGCGGGCGCCGGTAGGCTTCACCGACGTGAGTGCACCACAGATCCGTGAGTCCGGGCCGCCCGTCGTGGCCGTCGTGGGAGGCGGGCAGCTCGCCCGCATGATGGCGCCGGCCGCCGGGGAGCTCGGCATCCGGCTGCGGGTGCTGGTGGAGGACCCGGCGTCCTCCGCCGCCCAGGTGGTCACCGACGCGCCCGTGGGCATCGCTTCCGACGAGGCCGCGATCCGCTCGCTCATCGCCCCCGCCACGGGACAGGCGGCGTCCGTGCTGACGTTCGAGCACGAGCACGTGCCGAACGCCCTGCTCACGGACCTGATCGAGCACGGGACGCCCGTACGGCCCGGACCGCACGCGCTGGTGCAGGCCCAGGACAAGATCGTGATGCGGCAGCGGCTCACCGAGCTCGGGGTGCCGTGCCCGCGGTGGGCGCCGCTGCCGGCGTCGTCCCCCGAGGAAGGGCGGGCCGCCCTGGCGGCCTTCCTCGACGAGGTGGGCGGCAGCGCCGTCGTCAAGACCTCGCGCGGTGGGTACGACGGCAAGGGTGTCCGGGTGGTCACGTCCCCCGACGACGTCGCCGACTGGTTCGCCGCGGTGGCCGACGGCGGGCCGCAGCTGCTCGTCGAGGAGAAGGTGCCCTTCACCCGCGAGCTGGCGGCCCTGGTGGCCCGGCGCCCGTCGGGCGAGGTGCGGGCCTGGCCGGTCGTGGAGTCGATCCAGCGCGACGGCGTCTGCTCCGAGGTGATCGCGCCCGCGCCGGGCCTGTCCGCCACGCTGGACGCCCGCGCCCGGGAGATCGCGACGACCGTGGCCGAGGGGCTCGACGTGACCGGCGTGCTGGCCGTCGAGATGTTCGAGGTGCCCGGCCCGGACGGGACGCCGACGGTGCTGGTCAACGAGCTCGCGATGCGCCCCCACAACAGCGGGCACTGGACCATCGACGGTGCCGTGACCAGCCAGTTCGAGCAGCACCTGCGCGCCGTGCTGGACTTGCCCCTGGGCGCCACCGAGCCGACGGCGACCTGGACGGTCATGGCCAACGTGCTGGGATCCACGCTGGACGAGCTCACCGACGCCCTGCCGGGCGTGCTCGCCGCGTACCCCGAGGCGCGCGTCAACCTGTACGGCAAGGGCGTGCGGCCGGGCCGCAAGCTGGGCCACGTGAACGTGAGCGGCACCGACCTGGAGTCGGTGCGCGAGCGGGCCGTGGCGGCCGCCGCGCTGCTGCGCGGCGAGACGCCCGCGGGGAGCGCGGGCAGCACCTCGGCGGGCGGCGCGACCGGCACCGAGCCGGACGAGACCACCGGCGGCGAGGCCGCAGGTACCACCGAGGAGAGGGCGAACGCATGAGCACCACCCCGCAGGTCGGCATCGTCATGGGATCGGACTCCGACTGGCCCGTCATGCGGGCCGCCGCCGAGGTGCTGGGCGAGTTCGGCGTGCCGGTCGAGGTCGACGTGGTCTCCGCGCACCGCATGCCCACCGAGATGATCGACTACGGCCGCGAGGCCGCGGGGCGCGGGCTGCGCGCGATCATCGCGGGCGCGGGCGGCGCGGCGCACCTGCCGGGCATGCTGGCGTCGGTGACGCCGCTGCCCGTGATCGGGGTGCCGGTGCCGCTGAAGTACCTCGACGGCATGGACTCGCTGCTGTCGATCGTGCAGATGCCGGCGGGCGTTCCGGTGGCGACGGTGTCGATCGGCGGGGCGCGCAACGCGGGGCTGCTCGCCGCGCGCATCCTGGCGTCGGGCACGGACGCCGAGGCGGGGGTGCTGCGGGAGCGCATGGAGGCGTTCCAGGCGGACCTGAGCAAGGCGGCGCACGCCAAGGGCGCCAACCTCCGCGCCCAGCTCTGACACTGGTCAGAACGCCGGCGTCTGCGTCTGCGAGGTCGGTCCGCTGCGGCGTCTGCGTCTGCGAGGTCGGTCCGCTGCGGCGTCTGCGTCTGCGAGGTCGGTCCGCTGCGGCGTCTGCGTCTGCGAGGTCGGTCCGCTGCGGCGTAC